>NZ_CM002133.1:1192443-1194719 GCF_000448665.1 Streptococcus sp. HSISS2
GCCTTTTCACTATCAAGCCCTAGTTTCCCTCCTTTGAGAGGAAATAGCAAGGCGTACCACTTACCAACAATTCGATATGAAAGATAGTCTGGATATTTCTCAAATGGATGATCTGCCTGGTCTGAAAATTCTTGAGTCAAGAAGTTTGCCAGACGATTAGCCTGTGGGGATGAGAACAATTGATCCTCATAGCAGGATTCAGCCACTTGCGAAAGGAGTGCTCCATAGGCTTGTCTGACTTGACCCACATAGGTTCCCCTTGCTTGGGGACTACGAAAGGTATCATAAGGCTCATTAAGGTCAATGTCTAGAACCTGTCCTCTTAGATTACCTTCTTCATCAATGAGTAGTCTAGCTTCAAGTTCTTGGTCAATGAGGGGCTTTCTTAATTCCCATCCTTTATCAGTGGTCCTAAATCCGAAGGCCTCCAGGCTCTCAGGGTTTAACCGTTTCTTCTTAAAATAGGCATCCTCAAAAGTCATTATTCCTCCTTTTTTCAAAGGAAAAGTTGAGACAAAATCATGCCCCAACACCTTTTTTATTTCGTTGACTGACGTAAGGTAAGACCGTGATTCAGAATAACGTCTTTTTCTTCTAGTTCTTCCTTATTCATAATTTTAGTCAACATACGCATGCTAACTGCCCCTAAATCATAGAGAGGGAGACTGATACTTGTCAGATTTGGACGGGTGTAACTTGTAATCGGTGAATCATTGCTGGTAATGATTTCAAAATCTTCAGGAACCGATTTACCTGCTGCAAAGAGACCATTTAGGAGGCCTGCAGCCAATTCGTCTTCTCCCACATAGGCAGCCGTAGCCCCAGAGTTCAAGACACGTTGTGCCAAATCAAAACCATCTTTGTAGCTATACTTAGCTTCGAAGACAAGTCCCTCGTTGTAGCGCATATTATTTTTTCAAGTCCTGCCTTATAACCAACCAAACGAAGCTTACCATTAATATCATCAATCAGTGGTCCTGATACAAAGGCAACCTTTTCATTGTTTTTAGCAAGCTGTGTAATAGCATCTTCAACGGAAGCCTTATAATCAATGTTAACACTTGGTAATTGATTTTCAAGGTCAACTGTACCTGCTAAAACGATTGGTGTACGGGTACGAGAGAATTCTGCACGGATTTTTTCTGTCAGATGATACCCCATGAAAATGATACCATCCACTTGTTTAGCAAATAAAGAATTAATGACTGCAACTTCATGATCGTCATTTTCATCACTAGAAGCAAGAACAATATTATACTTGTACATAGAAGCGATGTCATCGATACCTTTTGCCAGAGTCGCAAAATAGCTATTAGCAATATTTGGAATAACAACTCCTACAGTAGTGGTTTTCTTACTCGCCAAGCCACGCGCAACTGCATTTGGACGATAATCCAGGCGATCAATGACTTCGAGCACTTTTTTCGAGTGTTTTCTTTTACATTTTTATTTCCATTTACAACACGAGAGACCGTTGCCATAGACACACCAGCTTCGCGGGCAACATCGTAAATAGTAATCGTTTCATCAGTATTCATAAAAACACATCCTTTCTAACATAACGCTCACTTATCCAAGATAATTGTAGCAAATTTTGAAAACACTTTCAATTATTTTGACTGATTTTTTACAAAAAATGAAAGGGTTTACCTCTTCTCAACCATAATGAAGTAAGCCATTTCAAAAAATAATGTTTTCCGTTAGCCTTTTCATTGCGATTCCAAGCTTACAGAGAAAACCATTAAAATGCTTTTATGAAAGAAAATGATTTAATGAAAAGCCAAAAACAACTTGAATTTTCCCTGCAAAAGTGACAGAATGAGTGTAAGAAATACAAAGGAGTTTTTTATGTCTAAACTTGATCGCATTCGTCATTTTCTGTATGAACATAAAGCGGGTCTAGCCATTGTTTCAGATCCTGTTACCGTCAATTATCTTACTGGTTTTGATTGTGACCCCCATGAACGTCAAATGTTCCTCTTTGTCTATGAAAACCGCGAGCCTGCGCTTTTTGTTCCTGCTCTTGAAGTAGCACGAGCTTCTGCTGTTCTCGACTTCCCAGTCTTTGGTTATGTAGACTCTGAAAATCCTTGGCAAAAGATCAAGGCTGGTCTAGCAAGCACAGATAGTCCTGTTATCTATGCGGAGTTTGACAATTTAAATGTGACTAAATTCCAAGGGTTGCAAACTGTCTTTGACGGACGTTTTGAAAACTTGACACCATTCATCCAAAAAATGCGTGTCATCAAGTCAGCTGATGAAATTCAAAAATAGAT
>NZ_CM002133.1:1196180-1203582 GCF_000448665.1 Streptococcus sp. HSISS2
CTGGTCTAGCAAGCACAGATAGTCCTGTTATCTATGCGGAGTTTGACAATTTAAATGTGACTAAATTCCAAGGGTTGCAAACTGTCTTTGACGGACGTTTTGAAAACTTGACACCATTCATCCAAAAATGCGTGTCATCAAGTCAGCTGATGAAATTCAAAAAATGATTGGCGCTGGAGATTATGCAGATAAAGCTGTAAATATCGGTTTCGACAATATTTCTCTTGATGTGACTGAAACTGACATCATTGCCCAAATTGAATTTGGTATGAAAAAATCGGTATTAATCAAATGTCCTTTGAAACCATGGTTCTTACAGGTAATAATGCCGCAAACCCTCATGGTATTCCGGGAACTAACCGTATTGAAAACAACAGCCTTCTTCTCTTTGACTTGGGTGTTGTCAGTCAAGGCTACGTCTCAGATATGACTCGTACCGTAGCTGTCGGTCAACCCGACCAATTCAAGAAAGATATCTACAATATCTGTTTGGAAGCTCAATTGACAGCCCTTGATTTTATCAAACCAGGTGTAACAGCCAGTGAAATTGATGCTGCCGCTCGTCAGGTTATTGAAAAGGCTGGTTACGGTGAATACTTCAACCACCGTCTGGGACACGGTCTTGGTATGGATGTCCACGAATTTCCTTCCATCATGGATGGCAATGACTTGGTCATCGAAGAAGGCATGTGCTTCTCTGTGGAACCTGGTATCTATATTCCTGAAAGAGTCGGTGTCCGTATCGAGGACTGTGGTTATGTTACAAAAGACGGCTTTGAAGTCTTCACACACACACCAAAAGAATTGCTCTATTTTGATGTTTAATGAAAACACAAGGGTCTTCAATTAAGTTGAGGACCTTTTCGTTTGCACTCAAATTCAAAAGCCATATAAAAAGCTGACTCATCGTGAGTCAGCTTTTGCTATTTCTCCTCATGTTCTTGTCGAAGATAGTCAAGGCCTTCTTCAATCCATTCTGGCATGGCTGCAGCTAAGGGCTTGAAACCATAGTTCAATCGACTATCTGAGAAACGGTGGCGATGAGGAATTTTATTTTTTCTTCTTCAAGTGTTCTCAAAGAAAGACTGGCCTTTTGTGTAAACTCATCAAAGTCAACGACCTGAACCAAGACATCTTGGTCTACCTTTAGGGTATTGTAGATGTTGTCAATATAACCTGTCTTAATCTCTGAGATGTGAATCAAGCCTGTGGTACCATTTTCCAAGGAAACAAAGGCTCCGTAAGGCTTGATGCCTGTGATAACACCCTTAAGCTTGTCTCCAATTTTCATCTTAGTCTGCTACCTCGACTGTTTCAATGACAACATCTTCAAGTGGCTTATCTTGAGCCCCAACTTCGACACTCGCAATCTCATCAAGTACCTTATAAGAAGCTTCATCTACCAATTGACCAAAAACTGTGTGGCGATGATCAAGGTGAGGTGTTCCCCCATTTTCAGCATAAGCTTCAGCGATTGGTGCTGGCCAACCACCTCGCTCCAATTCTTTTTAGAATATGGAATTTCTGGTGTTTGAACGATAAAGAATTGACTACCATTAGTATCTGGTCCAGCATTGGCCATAGAGAGCGCCCCACGAAGGTTGTAGAGTTCTTTAGAGAATTCATCCTGGAAGCTACCACCGAAGCTTGATTCACCACCCATACCAGTACCAGTTGGATCACCACCTTGAATCATAAAGTTCTTGATGATACGGTGGAAAATCACACCATCATAGTAACCACTTTTAGCCAAATTGACAAAGTTAGTAACGGTTAGTGGCGCATGGTCAGGGAAAAGTTTGATGACCAAATCGCCGTGATTTGTTTTAATCGTTGCGACTGGCCCTTCTACTGAATCCAAGTCAAGTTGCGGGAAATGAAGTTCTTTTTCTACCAATCCGAGTTCCTCCAAGGCATGGAAAATGCCATCTTCTTCTACTGTTTTTGTAACGTAATCTGCTTTTTCTTTCAGTTCTGGTGTGGCATTACCCATGGCAATCTTAAGGCCAACATAGTCAAAGATTTCCATATCATTTGGACCATCGCCAAACATCATAGCATTTTCTGGTTTGAGATTTTCATGTTCCAAGACATGACCAACACCAGAAGCTTTTGAGATACCATTGGCCACCACATCTGATGAGTGTTCATGCCAAGGAACCAAACGCACGTGTTCAGCAAGTTCTTCTGGTAACTCAAGGTCACCATTATTTTCCGCAAAAGTCCACATATGGTAAACATCATTCGACAAGTGAAAGTCTGGCTCCACATCACAAAGACCATAGACTGGTTTCATAGCATTATCAATCAAATCTGAACGCTCTGAAACAACTGGCTTATCCTTACCTGCAAATCCCCAGGCAATCCCAATCTCTTTGCACCATGAAACGAAGGCTTCTGTAATCTCACGTGGAAGGGGATGATTGTAAATTTCATCGTTTTTCGATTAATCACATAGGTTCCATTAATGGTTACAAAATAATCTGGCTCTAGGTCACGGATTTCCTCAACCACACCATAATAGCCACGTCCTGTCGCAATCCCTGTCAAGATTCCTTTTTCTTTAAGACCCTTGAAAACGGCTTTTATAGATTCAGGTATGTAACCTGTCTTTTTGACACGAAGCGTGTCATCAATATCAAAGAAAACAATCTTAGTCTTCTTGGCCTTGTATTTTGTTTTTGCATTTACTGGCATTGCTAATCTCCTTACATAAGATCAAGTCTATCGTTAGGTGCTCATCAAAAGACACCCTAACAAAAAGACCATACGGCATTTCCATTATATCATTTCTTAAAGCTAAAAAGCAAAAAATCATCTAAGACTTGAATGGTCCTAGATGATCGCTGTCTTAACGGTTAACACTCTTGAAAACACGTTTGATATCACGCTCTTGTTCACGACGTTTGATAGATTCACGTTTATCGTAGTCGTGCTTCCCTTTGGCAATACCAAGCAAGACCTTGGCAAAACCATTTTTTAGGTAAACCTTAAGAGGAACCAAGGTCATACCTGTTCCCTTAAGGTCGTTTGCAAGTTTGGCGATTTGCTTTTTCTTAAGCAATAATTTTCGGATACGGTCTGGATCCTGGTTCCAAATATTTCCTTGCTCAAAAGGAGCAATATGGACATTGATTAACCAGGCCTCACCATTTTTGATTTGGGCATAGCCATCTTTAAGTTGGATACGAGCCGCACGAACAGACTTAATTTCCGTTCCTGTTAGCACGATTCCTGCTTCAATAGTATCAACGATACTATAGTCATGTCTCGCCTTTTTATTCTGAGCAACAACATTGCCTTCACCCTTTGGCATAGCAGTCCCTCCATTCTCATCCTATTTTCGTTTTTTAGCTACATCCTTGTAAAAAGGTTTGTTGCCTTTTTTCTTACGACGACCACTCTCACGTCCCTTATTATCATTATGAGGACGGTTTTGATTCTTACGTTTGTCTGGCTTCTTAGATGACTTACGTCTATCGTCATAAGACCCTTTACGGCCATTATTATCTTGACGGTTACGATTATCGCCACCCTTACCACGACGATTGAAATCCCCATTTTGACGGTCACGACGAGGGCCTCTGTGACGGAAGGCTTTAGCCTTTTCTTCACGTTCTTGACGGGCCTTATGATCCACTTTTTCGATGATATCATACTCACTTGGAAGGTATTGAAAATCAATATCTCCAGTTTCCTTGTCCGCACGTGTCAATTTAACACGGATAGGTTGTCCAACACGGAAAGTCTTACCTGTTTTCTCTCCTTGAAGCGTCATGGTACGTTCATTGTAATTGTAAAATTCTGGCAAGGTCGTGATGTGAACCAAACCTTCGATGGTGTTTGGCAATTCCACAAACATACCGAATTTAACCACACTTCCGACAATACCGTCGAATTCTTGTCCAACATACTCTTCCATGTATTCTGCTTTTTTCATAGCTTCAACGACACGTTCAGCATCAATGGCACGACGTTCAAGTGTTGAAGATGATGACGCTAATTCAGGAATTACCTCATCAAAATGTTCACGTGTTTCTTGAGACAAATTGTTGGTGTATTCACGAATCATTCGATGAACCAAGAGGTCCGGGTAACGACGGATTGGACTAGTAAAGTGGGTATAATATTGAGCTGCCAAGCCATAGTGCCCGTGGTTGTGTTCTGAATAACGGGCCTGTTGCATTGAACGAAGCAACATCATGTTCATGACTTCCGCCCCAGGTTTACCCTGCACTCGAGCCATGAACTCTTGCAAGTCTAGCTGATCCATCTTATTAGCAGTTCCCTTGATTTGAACACCAAAGATAGAGGCATAATCCATGAAGCGTTGCAATTTCTCAGCTTTTGGTTCCTCGTGGATACGGTAGATAAATGGCAACTTAGCCTTAGCGAAGTGCTCAGCTACACATTCATTGGCAGCCAACATGAAGGATTCAATCATTCGCTCGGCTGTTCCACGTTCACGCACCACGATATCTACTGGCATTCCCTTTTCATTAACCAAGATACGAGCTTCAGATGTATCAAAGTTAAGGGCACCACGACGCTCACGCATGTCTTCTAAAATCTTATGGAGTTCTGCCATAGCTGATACAGAATCCATGATTGGCTTAAACTGCTCAATTTTTTCTGGATTTCCAGCCAACATGTCATTGACATCGCTATAGGTCATACGGAAGGTTGTGTTAATAACAGATTGACAAATCTTATGATTAACCACCTTACCTTTTGGAGTAATCTCCATAATGGCTGACTGAGTCAAGCGATCAACATTGGGATTTAGTGAACAAATACCATTTGACAGACGCTCCGGCAACATTGGAACCACGCGGTCTGTCACATAAACTGAAGTCCCACGTGCTACGGCCTCACGGTTAAGAGCTGAACCTTCAGTGACATAGTAGGACACATCGGCAATGTGGACACCGAGTTCAAAATTACCATTGGGTAAACGTTTGATATGGACCGCATCGTCCAAGTCCTTGGCATCGGCTCCATCAATAGTGAAAGTCACTTCTTGACGAAGGTCAACACGACCAACTAGGTCTTCCTGACTAGGTGCATCTGGCACAGCTTCTGCTTCAGCCATGACATCCTCTGGAAACTCTGAAACAATATCCATTGATTCCAAGACTTCCAAGACATCAATACCAGTATCTCCCTGGTGACCAATAATATCACGAACACTTCCTACAAAATAATCGTAGTGACGGTTAGGGTATTTTTCAATATCAACCTTAATAATTTCAGTCCCATCAAGGGCAACCGGTTCTTTCTTGATATAGATTGGTTGCTGAATCTTTTGGTTCTTAGACTTAATGTAACCAGCATAAGGTTCTTTCTCGTCGCTAAGGATAAATTTCCCTACAACAGTCTTGAGCGAGCGTTCTACAATTTCAACAACACGTGCTTCGGCTGCTGTCCCACGCAAACGGTCTGCTGGCTTTTTAATGACTACAGCAACAGTGTCACCGTCAATGGCATGGCCAACATCATTACGTCCGATGAACATATCATCTTCATTGTCATCAACATGTAGGAAGCCAAAACCATTTTTATTGGCACGAAAAACACCCTCGACAGTAACTTGATTGGGATGCTCTTTCTTTGGTCGCAAGGACACCGAACCGTCTTTGTTAAAACGCAGCTGGCCCTTACTTTCCATGACTGAAATAGCCTTGATGAGCTGTGGAAACTTTTCTCCCCCAGCCTGATTAAGAGCATGGGCAATGTCATTAACACTGGATTTTCCATGCTCTTTCAAGTAATTTATAATAGTTTCTTTCATGATTTCCTTTTTTCTAGTGACTATAACGCAAAAAATGAGCCAACCTCAGTCAGCTCATTACTTACTTGAGAGAATGGAAAGGACGATTGCATCTACAATCCATAGAAAAACCAAGATTCCTGTAAAGCGTTGCATAAAGGCTTCGAAACCACGTGGTTTACTACGTTCAAATAGTGCTTCTGACCCACCACCATCAAAGACATTGCTACTTGGGTTTTTTTGTGGCTGCATGAAAATTGCAATCACAATAATAGCTGACATCACCAAGAGCAGCGTTAATAATAAGTCGTACATAGTTATTCCTCCGAAAATGTCCTTATTATTCTACCATAGAACCCTTTAAGATTCAACATGTAAGGTTACTTTTCTATCCTTTGGACAGAATTTTGGAACCTGAATTTTTTCAGGATGATTCTGTTTATTTTTACTTGTGAGGTAATTGATACTCCCACACTCACTACACTTTAAATTGATTTTAACTCTCACCTATATTCTTAACTCCTAGCGATTTTCTAAAGATGATTAAGGACCAAACAAAATTTCCAAAGACGATGGCTGCTGTCACAAAGAAAACCCAACGATAGCCCAGTCCTGTAGCAACCGCTGAACCCACAAAAGGACCTAAAACTTGTCCAATGTATGAAAAACTTTGATTAAAGCTAAATATTCTTGAAATTCCTTCTTTGGGGGTCATCTTGGTCAATAAAGAATTGACACTCGGCATCAGGGCACCTACACCAAAACCATAGGCAAAGCGTAAAAGGCCCAGTTGCAAGGCTGAACCTGCAA
This sequence comes from Streptococcus sp. HSISS2, assembly GCF_000448665.1. NCBI lineage: Bacteria > Bacillati > Bacillota > Bacilli > Lactobacillales > Streptococcaceae > Streptococcus > Streptococcus sp. HSISS2. The sequence goes on from NZ_CM002133.1 coordinate 1,202,761, forward strand.
AACCACAAAGGAAATACAAGAGAAAACTATAGAATAACCCCATCAAGAGCAAACGATGATTCCCAATGCAATCACCCAGTCGGCCTAAATAAGGAGTGCTTAAAAGACTTGAAAAGCCCATAGCGGACACAATTAACCCTGAGTAAAAGAGGATATTATCACTTTGACCCAAATAACGAATGTAAAGCGCCAAGATTGGGGCAATTGATTGGGCAGAAATTTGGATAATCATACTAGTCACAAAGAGCCCAATTAAAAGTGATTTGCTAGGAATTTTAGCAAATACTTGCGAAAGACTCATCATCTCTCCCTTTTCAATCGGTTGGAAGTCCTCGCGCAAACCAAAGATAGTCAAGAGGCAGCAAATAAACAAAATGAGTCCAACCAATAAAAAGGTCCCCCTCATTCCAAAGGCCTCAGATAAGGCACCCCCTAGCAAGGGGCCAATCAAGACACCTGCCGTGAGACCCGTGGACAAGGTCCCCAGGGCATAGCCAGAACGTTGCTGAGGAGCCTGACTAGCAATCAAGGCTGTTGCATTTGGCACATAACCTGCAAACAAGCCATTCAAGATTCTCAAGAAAAGCATCCAGAAGACATTAGGCACAAAGGCTAAGCCTCCCATTGTAAAGGTCATAACCATACTGGCTCTTATCATCATGGGTTTTCGGCCATAACGGTCCGCCAAGCGTCCCCAAACTGGTGAAACCAAGGCTGAAGCTAGGGCAGACAGAGCGACAGATAAACCAGCATACCATTCTACCATAGCGCCTTTAACCCCTAATTCTTCAACATAGAGAGCCATGAAAGGCATGACAATAA
>NZ_CM002133.1:1205141-1215376 GCF_000448665.1 Streptococcus sp. HSISS2
ATGAAGGCATGACAATAGAAAAGCTAGCCCCAGTAAAAGTTCCTATCCAAGCAATTTTAAGATTTCGTTGCCAATCAGCGGTTTTAAGCTCTTTTGGCGCAAATCATCATCTTCTTTCTAAAATTCACTATCCATTATAACACAATGGCTAACTATAGGAGGTTAGCTAAATCTTTGATGGCACTCTTCACCTTTTCCTTCAAATCATCAATGCTCCCGTTGTTATCAATAACTAAACTAGCATACGGCAGTTTTTCGGATAAAGGCATTTGACTAGCAATACGCATGTCTGCTTCCTCAGCACTTAAGTGATTCCTTTTCATCAAGCGTTGGCGCTGGACCTCAGGAGACACCGCCACCAACCAAATCTGGTCAAACCAATCCTGATAATCATTTTCAATCAGTAAGGGAATATCCATAAAAAAGACGTCCTCTTCCTTGGCCAAGCCATCTCTTTGGGCTGCCAACTCTTCTCGGATAATTTTTCCCTGAATTTCATCAGATTGATGCCGCATCTCTTCACTTGAAAAGATTAATTGCCCTAACTTAGGACGATTTAATTCTCCATCAGAAAGAAGGATAGCCTCTCCCAACCAATCAAGCAAGGCTTGATACAACCTGCCCCCTTTGGTCTGCATGTCGTGCACCAGTTGATCGGCATCAATGACCTTGTAACCTGCCTCTTTAATCATTTCAACAACGGTTGATTTTCCTGAAGCAATGCCTCCTGTTAATCCTATAATCATCGTTTTTGACAATGAGGACACAAATGCGTTCCTCTTCCTCCTAACTTGATTTTCTCAATCGTGCTTGCGCAACGTGGACAAGGTTGCCCTGTCTTTCCGTAAACCTGCAAATAATCCTGCATGGTCCCGTCTTCACCGAGGGCATTACGATAGGTCCTTATAGTGGAACCACCTTTTTCAATCCCCAACTGTAATATGGCAATCGTTTGATCGTGAACTCGTTTCATGGCTGCCTTGCTGAGTTCCCTTGCTGGCGTCTCTGGATGAACCTTGGCTGCCCAAAGCACTTCATCAACGTAGATATTTCCTAGTCCAGCCACTAATTTCTGGTCCAAGAGTAAGGGCTTAATAGGCTTGTCGGAACGCATTAAAGCTCTCTCAAACGATGCATATTTAAAGGCCTTCTTAGTAGGTTCAGGACCAAGCTTTTTCTTCATAAAATAAGCTTCCTCTTGATTTTTAGATAGTAAATCAAAAGTTCCAAACTTGCGAACATCCTGATAGACAAGTGTAGAGCTATCATCTAACTTAAAAATAAGTGAAAGTGTTTGTTGGTAGGAACTTGGTCTGTAAACAGCAGGTATTTCCCCTCCATACGCAAGTGGGAAATCATAATCAACTGACCAAAATCAAAAATGAGATACTTTCCCCTACGTCGCATGGCTTGAATCCTTTGACCAGGTAATTCATTTAGAAAGCTTTGATAGGACGTTTTTACCATCTTTGGGACCTTGACCTCAACCGACAAAATAGTTCGCCCTAGGACCAGTCTTTCTAAACCACGTCTAACCGTTTCTACTTCAGGCAACTCAGGCATCTCTTCCTCCTTCTAGCAAGAAAGCCGAGCAAGTGCCCAGCTTTTCTTAGTATTCTTTTTCGTTATAACCAAAATCGGCCAAATCAAGTTTTTTATCACGCCAATTTTTCTTAACCTTAACCCAAGTTTCGAGAAAGACCTTATCCCCAAGCATGAGTTCAATATCTTTGCGAGCAAGGGTACCAATTTTCTTGAGCATGGCACCTTTTTTACCGATGACAATACCTTTTTGGCTATCACGCTCAACCATGATCGTCGCACGAATGTGAACCTTATCCGTCTCTTCATCACGCTTCATAGAATCAATAACAACAGCAACTGAGTGCGGAATTTCTTCACGAGTCAAGAGTAGCACTTTTTCACGAATCATTTCAGACACCAAGAAACGTTCTGGGTGATCTGTAATCTGATCTGATGGAAAATATTGGAAACCTTCTTCAAGATTGTCACTCAAAACATCCACAAGGTGAGAGACATTGTTTCCTTGAAGGGCTGAGATTGGAATAATCTCCTTGAAATCCATTTGGGTACGGAAATCGTCAATCTGCTCAAGGAGTTGGTCGGGATGGACCTTGTCAATCTTATTAACCACCAAAATAACGGGTACCTTGGCTTGCTTAAGGCGTTCGATAATCATATCATCACCCTTACCACGAGGTTCATCGGCTGTAACCATAAAAAGGACCGTATCCACTTCACGAAGGGTTGAATAAGCAGATTCTACCATGAAATCCCCTAAAGCCGTCTTAGGCTTGTGGATACCCGGTGTATCTATAAAGACAATCTGTTCCTTGTCTGTTGTGTAAATTCCCATAATTTTATTACGGGTTGTTTGAGCTTTATCGCTCATGATTGCAATTTTTTGCCCCATAACATGGTTCAAAAAGGTAGATTTTCCTACATTAGGACGGCCAAGAATGGCCACAAAACCTGATTTAAATGTCATTTACTTTCTTTCTCTTTAGTTCTAGTTAAAAATTAAGTTCCAAATCTTAGGTATGAAAACAATCATACCAGTGATGAGTGCGTAACAAGATACGACAAGGACAGCTCCCGCTGCCATGTCTTTAGCATTTTTGGCTAACATAGAAAAGTGATAATTACTAGCCAGATCAACCACATTTTCAATGGCAGAATTGACAATTTCAAGAGCAATTACTAGAAAAACCGCCTGCAGGAGAAAAAGCCATTCTATCGCAGATACACGAAAAATTAAGCCAGCTAGTACCACTAAAACAGCAGAAACCAAATGCTTGCGCATGTTACGTTCTTCTTTAATAGCCGTAATTATACCTGTCAGAGCAAACTCAAAACTTGCTGTAAATTCTCTATTTTTCCACTTTTTCTGTGGATTATTGTCGCGTAAGTCCATAAGCAGTTAAAATTTCTTCCTGTAATCCAAACATTTCCGCTTCTTCTTCAGGGGTGTAATGGTCATACCCATTGATGTGAAGAAAGCCATGAACAGCTAAGAAGCCCATCTCACGCTCATAGCTATGTCCATATTCTTCAGCCTGTTCGTGAGCCTTATCAACGGAAATAAAGAGTTCACCGATATAACTATCAAATTCTCCCATCATTTCAGCCAATTCTGGATTTTCCGCTAAATCTTCCTCATCAAAAGTGATATCTACCTCTGGCTTATACTCCAAACTAATCACATCAGTAGGGCGGTCCGTATCACGATACTCTAAATTCAATTCGTGACTACGTTCGTTAGTTACAAAAGTAACTGCCATCTCCTTGTCTTCCTTACCAAGTTTTTGCGCTGCAAAATCAAGCAACTCCAAGGTTTGTTTTTTATTTCTTCAGAGACCTGTCCAGTCTCGTCAATCATTTCAACGTACATAGCATATCTTTCCGAACGATTGATTCCAGTTTTAGGACAGAACCGTTCGTTTCCTTTCACTAACAAATTAGCTTTTTATTACAAATACTTAATCACAGTTAATATCGCCCCAGATTAACTCCGGTCCAATATCAATCACTTCATTATATCACAAGGATACAGAAAAAGCAGACTTAAGCCTAATTGTCTGCTTCTTTTATTAAGAATATGATATAGCAAGCCTTTATCAATTTAGACCATGAGAAAAACCGCTTTTTCAAAGAACTCTTTAACTTCTTTGTCCCTACATTTCTTCATCAGCACCTTACTATTAAAAACTTTCAGTATCAAAATCCGACAAATAGCGAAAAAAGCCATCGTTAAATGACTTTTTAAAGTTCTGTACGATTCTCAATTGCTCGCAACAAGGTCACCTCATCAGCATATTCAATGTCAGAACCAACAGCCAAACCACGTGCTAAACGGGTTACCTTAATGCCGACTGGTTTGAGGACACGGGAAATATACATGGCTGTTGCTTCACCATCGGCTGTAGCATTGGTTGCAATAATGACTTCTTCAACCTCACTATCCATCAAACGAGTAATCAAACTCTTCAAACTAATATCATCAGGCCCTATACCGTTCATAGGTGAAATAAGACCTTGAAGTACATGGTAAAGGCCATGATATTCCTGAATCTTTTCCATAGCTGAAACATCTTTTGAGTCCTCGACAACCAATATCTTAGTACGGTCTCTAGTCTCATCGGTACAGATATTACAGGGATCGTCATCCGTTAAACGCCCACAAACTGAGCAATAAGTCAATTCACGCTTAGCAGCCAAAAGGTTTTTAGCAAAATCATTGACATCCTCATCAGACATGCTAATGGTATAAAAAGCCAATCGTGTCGCCGTTTTAGCCCCAATTCCAGGGAGTTTTGAAAAACTATCAATCAGTTTAGCAATCGGAGTAGGATAAAGCATGAAGGCCTCCATTTCTTTTTATTCTTAATCTATTTCTAACTTTTTATCTTATGACATGATAACCGCTGCCCCAAGGACAAACACCCAAACACTATATCATAGAAAAATCTCTCATGCAAGGCACAAGAGATTTTAGACTTTAGTGAGTGTTTTGGTAAAGTTCCATAATGGCCTTGACTGCACCTTGATGGGCCTTACTCTTCCAGTCAAGCGCATGTGGGTACATAATTCCAACAGCTAATTTGGTTCCATCTTTGGCTGTTGCATAAGCTACAGCATTAAGATTAACTGTGGTTACAGAATTACCAGAACTATCTGTCGCATAGGTTTCGGCTGTTCCTGTTTTCCCACTAATTGGAATGATAGAACTTGCCATTCCTTTACCTGTTGCAAGGCTAGAACCTGAATTGACAACGTCATTGAACCCTTGTTGGACAAGACCAAGTTGCTCAGAATCTAAAGAAAGGGTATTGAGCACACGGGTATCAACCGTTGAAGAGAGGGTACCTAGACTACCATTTGCACCAGCATCGTAAATGCCTCCAACAATATGGGGAGCCACACGTTTACCACCATTAGCAATTGAAGCAACATATTGAGCTAGTTGAATGGTTGTATAGGAGTCATACTGACCAAAGGCTTCTGTCAGCACATTGGCAACATTGTATTTCTTGGAAATATAGCCTTCAGATTCTCCAGGTAAATCAAGACCAGTCGAAACTCCCATACCAAACTCGCCATAAGTATCACGGAGAGTTTTCATAGCCTTATCCATATTATCCGTTGACAAAGCCATACCTGGATAATATTGTTGGCCGAGGAGTTTGATTGCAATCTGAACCATATAAGTATTTGATGAATACTCTAAGGCCTGAGTAGCCGTAATGGCACGACTACCTTGATCCGTAAACCAAGATGTAATAGGAGCTGAACCAGCAATATTAATAGGCTGGTCAGTCAAAACTTGGTTACCGTAGATGACACCCGAACGCCAACCTGCCGTCAAGGTAGCCCCCTTAACAACAGATCCTGGAATGAAGACATCCGTAATCGTTCCTAGGGCATCCGCCTTAAAATCTGGTGCCCCTTTCTCATGCTTTTGTCCTGCCATTGCAAGTACAGCACCGGTGTCTGCATTCAGTACCACCGCATACATTCCCTCAGAATAGGTCGCCTTATTCTCAGCAATTTCTGAAGAAAGTTGTTGACTTAGGATGTCTTCAACACCCTTTTGAAAATTGAGGTCAATAGTTAACTGCAGGTTGTTACCCTTGCTACCTTTTTGCGTGATTTTATCACTGTCGACCTTTCCTTCTTTGTCTACAGTAATTTCACGAACCGTATGTTTTCCTTGTAGTTTTTCCTCATATTCTTTTTCTAGATAAGAGGTTCCTACACGGTCATTGAGGGCATAGCCTTTTTTAAGGTATTCCTTGGCATCTTCCTGAGGTAAGCCTGCTTCTGAGCTTGAAACCTTACCAATCAGAGGAGATAAGGCCGAATCAGCTGTATGACGTTCCCAATCCTTAGCAACCGTGATACCATTAAGTTCTTTTTGTTTAGCCGCAACAATCGCAATCTGATCAGGTGTTAATTCCCCCGTCTTTAATGTAACTGTTGAGAAATTAGATACAGCATTCATTTGAGAGTAGATATAGACAATCTTAAGTTCATTCTCAGAATAATCAACGGCTTCATCAGGCACTGCATCAACAGCATTATTGTAAATAGTGGCTTCGGCAAGTTTGTTACCAAATTTGTCTGTTTTCTTGTCATTTGGAAGATTATTGACCACACGCTTATAGGTTGCAGAATCCGCAAGGTAAAAATCACGTTTTTGACGGGCAGTTACCTTAGTCTCAGTAAGAGTTACCATGGTTGCCAACTTCTCTGCAACCTTTTTCATGGTATCAGATGAAACCAGATTACTACGTGTAAAGGTAATGACGTCCTTACTTTGGTTGGTCGTCAGAGCAACCCCCTTGGCATCAAAAATTTGACCTCGCTCGCTAGCAATTCTAACAGTATACTTGGAATTATCCTCTAATTTCTTTGCATAAAAGGATTTGTTAGAAATTTGCATATAAGCAAGGCGTGCAAAAAGTAATAAAAAAAGAACAAGAACGACACCAAAAAGCAAGTAAACACGACGTGAGATATTAACTGGCTTCTTAGGTTTATTGGCTCGTTTGTCTTTTTGTTTTTGGCGCCATTTTTTCCAATTTTGATTGAGTTTTTTTGAAAATGATGTCACTTTTTTTCCTCTATGTTCTCATAAAAATTCTCTTTTATTTTATCATAAATCAGCCTAGGCAAACTTAAAAAAATGTCGAAATCTAAAAAAACTTGCCTCAATCTGAGACATGTTTTTTTAGATTATAATGACAATTTTCTCATCCAACTTGGAATGGCTTTACTGATGCGTGTCGGCAAAACCACATAGGCATTTTTTGCGAGGTCATCAGCAATGACTGAGTGAAGCCAGCTGGCAACCGTAACAGCTTTATAGCGGTCATTTGAAGCAAATTGAGCAAGAAAACCCGTTACCATACCGGCCAAGGTATCTCCCATGCCCCCAGTTGCCTGATAGGGACCACCAACCTCTAAATGAGCTACTTCTTTACTCTGGTAGACAGACGTTCGGTGGCTCTTAGCTACTAGTATGGTTTCAGCTGGAAAGTCCGCCAGAGCTTTCTGTGTATTAGAAACAGTCTGCTCCAAAATAGCTAAGCCAGAAAGACGTTCCCATTCTTTCTGATGAGGGGTAAGAATGAGGTGACACTCTGGCAAATCCGCCTTATTTTTCTTAGCAAGAAGGTTAAGGGCTGAACCATCAACAACCACGTTCTGATCTGGCCTGATATTTGCCAGGACCAAATTCAAGACTTGATTCGCTGCATCACTCTCACCTAAACCTGAACCGATTAAAACCACATTTGCAACCCTAAGATTATCAAGAAGCCTGTCCCTTTCTCCAAAATCAAAAGCCATAGCCTCAGGAAGATGGGCATGAAGTGCTGGAATATTGTCACGATCAGTCGCTACCGTAACCAAGCCCGCCCCACTATTGACACAGGCAATAGCAGCCATAATGATGGCACCACCATATGGATAGAGGCCACCAATTAAAAGCACCCGACCGTAAGATCCCTTATGAGACTCTCTCAAACGAGGTCTAATCACCTGCCTAGCTAAATCGCCATCTACTTTCATAAGCTATCCTTTCGCACTACGAAGAGCAGCTTGATAGGTCTGTTCCATAAGCATGGTAATAGTCATAGGGCCTACACCACCTGGAACAGGCGTAATCATGCCAACTTTATCTTTCACACCTTCAAAATCAACATCGCCACAAAGTTTGCCTTCTTCATCACGGTTAATTCCCACATCAATGACAACGGCACCTTCTTTGACAAAGTCTTCTGTGACAAATTTTGCACGTCCAATAGCCACAATCAAAACGTCTGCCTTGTTACAAACATTCGCCAAATGTGGTGTTCTTGAGTGGGTCAAAGTAACTGTGGCATTTTTTTCCAAAAGAAGCTGAGCCATGGGCTTGCCGACGATATTACTACGTCCAATAATAACTGCTGTCTTACCTTCCAATTCAACATTGTACTCACGAAGAATTTCCATAATACCTGCAGGAGTACACGGCACCATTTGAGGACGTCCATTCCAAAGATTCCCCGTATTCATAGGGTGGAATCCATCAACATCCTTTTTAGGATCAATTGCCAAGAGAATACGCATTTCATTGATATGGTTAGGTAGTGGTAATTGTACCAAGATACCATGGAATAGCGGATCTTGATTGTACTTTTCAATGACCTCAATCAATTCTTCTTCACTTATTCTCTCTGAAAGATTGACCGTCTTGCTATGGAAACCTGCCTTAATAGCCGCACGTTCCTTATTACGGACATAAACCTGACTAGCAGGGTTGTCGCCAACCATAATAACGACCAATCCTGGTACAATCCATTCACTTTCTTTAAGACGAGCCACCTTTTCTTGCAATTGATTTTGCATTTTAAGAGCTAAGGCTTTACCGTCCATCATTATCACCATGTGTGTTCTCCAATACATACTTTTTTCAATTATACCATAGGGAAGACTCTTTGTGAATTAATTTTCAAAATTTTCAAAAAAACAGTTCACATTTGAGTACTAAAAAAGCCGAAACACTGTTTCAACTTTTTGATTCGTTTTCGCTATTAATTGACAAAACTATTTTGCTGGCTCCATCCTTTAATGGCACATAAGGTCTTTTGTTGGAATTTGCCACTCTCATACATATGATCAGCACCAGTTAGTGAAATGAGCACCGAATCATGGTAGTTCTTTGCCGTTCTTCTTGCAATATTAGGGTGAGTCATCTTGTCCCTGGTTCCAGAAATCACGAGAACAGGACAAGATATTTGGCTAAAGTCCACGTAAGCTGCCTTCGTTTTATCAAACCAAGGAAGAGCCATCTGGGTGTAAACCTTGCCTGATTCTGGAACTAATGTCGCAAAAACTTCTTCTTTCAAGGACTCTTCTTGTTCATTCATACAATACTTGAAAAACTCCTTTTTATAAGGAGGCATAGCCTTTTTCCAAAATCCCCAGCGTAGAAAATGCTTACCAAAACAAGCCAGCATGGTTGGGTAAAAGGCAAAAATATCTGCCGTAGGTGCTGGTCCCATAAGAATCATACCAGCTACTTCCGTCTTTTCGGCAACCATCTGTGCCACCAAACATCCTAAAGAGTGTCCCAAAATAAGTGGCGGTTGATCTAGACTTTCAATCAAGTCCACCAAATCATCTCGGTAATTCTGCAAGGTCACTGTCCCAACCTTTGCTAGACAATCTTGGTAGGATAAATCATGATAACGAAAGCTAGGAGTATGCACCTTATATCCCATTTGACGCAAACCTGAAGCGAATTCTCCCCAAACATTACCGTCACACCAGGTACCGTGAATTAGGACAATCTCTCTGTTCAATGCCATTCCTTTCATTTCTCCTTTGTTAAATCAAGCTAGATTTTTTCAATGTCATCATATCACACTTTCTCTTAGGCAATCTTTATACATTCCTTACAATTGTAAGTAAAAATGACCTCTTATCCAAATAAGAGATCATTTTCTTATATTCTATTAATGATTAGCTTTATGCATTTCTTCTTTGACCGCGCAAGAGCACTCACAATCACCACAAGATCCTTTTCCTTTGATATAGTGACGGATGCCTAAACCAGCCAAAGCGAAAATAATAAAGGCAATAATAAATGTAGACATAACAACTTCTCCTAACTATTAGCTTCTTGAAGATTTTCCAAGGTAATAATCTTATCCTTAATTTGACGCGGTTTACGAACAACGAAGTAAATCATAGTCACTAAAAGCAAGACTGCTACAAGTGTCCAAGGAGTTATCGGCTTACCATAAAGGAGAACTTGACCAAATTGATATAGAATCAAGCTGACACAATAGGCCAAACCTGTTTGAAAACCAATCGCTCCAACCGTCCATCTCAGATTAGCCATTTCACGTTTGATAGCCCCAATAGCTGCAAAACATGGTGCACAAAGCAGGTTAAAAATCAAGAAAGAATAAGCAGCTAGAGCTGAATAATCTGCTTGCAGGGCCGTAGCCAAACCAGCTTCACTACTGTTATGATAGAGAATTCCGAAGGTAGCCACCACGGTCTCCTTGGCTGCTAAACCTGTGAGAGCAGCAACCGTTGCCTTCCAATTTCCAAAGCCCAGAGGTGTAAAAATCCAAGACAAGCCTTTACCTAAAGTAGCTAAGATACTCACTTCTGTATCAACGGTCTGTAACATAAAGTTATAGTTGGACATGAACCAAATC
>NZ_CM002133.1:1216934-1240543 GCF_000448665.1 Streptococcus sp. HSISS2
TCATAAAGTTATAGTTGGACATGAACCAAATCAGGACAGTCAAACTGAAAATAATGGTTCCTGCACGTTTCACAAAACTCATAGCCTTACCAAAAGCATAACGCAAGACCGACATAGCCTTAGGCCAATGATAAGAAGGTAACTCCATAATGAAAGGACTGGTCAAGCCACCCAAAAAGCTCGTCTTTTTAAGGGCAATACCTGATAAAATGATGGCAGCCATCCCAATAAAATAAGTACTTGGAGCCACCAGAGGATTGTGAGGAAAGAAGGCCCCAGCAATCAAAGCGATAATTTCCAATTTAGCCGAGCAAGGCATAAAGGTTGCCGTCATAATAGTAATCCGACGATCTCTTTCATTTTCAATAGTCCGGCTAGACATAACTGCTGGGACACCACATCCTGTTGAAATCAACATCGGAATAAAAGATTTCCCTGAGAGTCCGAAACGACGGAAAATACGGTCCATAACAAAGGCGATACGACTCATATAACCAATATCTTCAAGCACACCTAAGCAGATAAATAGCACGAAGATTTGGGGAAGGAAGCCAAGTACCGTCCCGATCCCAGCCACAACGCCATCAACAATCAAAGACTTAAGCCAATCTTGGACATGAAGATAGGTGAGCCCAGAGGTAATCAAATCAGGAACATACTTGCCAAAGAGAACATCACTGGCCCAGTCAGTCCACATCTTTCCCTGAAGAGAAAGATAATAGACCGAATACATAACTACCGCAAAAATTGGGAGAGCCAAAATACGGTTGGTTACTAATTTATCAATCTTGTCTGACAAGGTTAAGGCAAAATCTTTTGTCTGACTCTGAGCCATCTTACAAACACGTTCAATAAAGGCGTAACGCTCATTAATGACAATAGATTCGGCATCCTCTGTGAAAACTTCCTCAGTGATACGTATGATGTCTTTGATTTCTTTACGTTGGAAAGCTGACAAATCTAGTTCATCCTCAACCAAAGCATCGTGTTCAAAGAGCTTAATGGCATAAAAACGTGCGGACCTTTGTGGCACAGAATTTCCCAAAACATCCAAAATTTGTGAGATGGCAGCTTCTAATTTATCATCATAAATTGGAAAAGCGATGTCTCCTACACTAGCGATCGTCGTATGAGCTGCCTTTTTCACAACCTTATCCACACCAGTCTGTTTGAGAGCGCTAGTCGCAACCACCGGGACACCCAGATGATAAGACAATTTATCGATATTAATTGTTTTTCCCTGAGCTTCTAAAACATCACTCATGTTAAGAGCCAAGGTCACAGGAATACCTGTTTCAATCAACTGTGTTGTCAGATAAAGGTTACGTTCCAAGTTTGTCGCATCAACCACATTTAAGATGCTATCAGCCTTTTTGCTGAGTAAATAGTCACGCGCCACCTTTTCCTCAGGACTATAGGGTGACATAGAGTAAATCCCAGGTAAATCCTGAATTTCGATATCTTTATGCTTTTTAACCAGCCCACTTTTTCGTTCAACTGTAACACCTGGCCAGTTACCAACACGCTGATTATGCCCTGTCATCAAGTTGAATAAGCTAGTCTTACCACTATTAGGATTACCAATTAAAGCAACTTCTATCATTTTTCCTCTCCCTCATCCAGCATGACTACACTAATCATTTGCGCTTCCGACTTGCGTAGCGTTAATTCATAGCCTCTCAAACTAATTTCTAAAGGGTCTCCTAAGGGAGCTACTTTACGTAATAAAAGCCGTGTGCGCTTTGTAATTCCCATATCCATGAGACGACGCTTGGTTTCATTAGCTGCGAAAATATCAGTGACGATGGCAGAACGCCCAACTGGTAGTTCAGAAAGAGGTATTTTCTCCTCATTTTCCTCAGCAGGTGTCAAATCAATCTTATCTAGAATCGATGCATCAAAGGCTAAGCGACTCCCTTTCACTATAATAATAGCACTGTTTTTGGTCTTAGTTACCACCTCAATGGTTTCACCAGGAGCTAACCCTAAGTTAGATAGGTGCAAAAGACTATCTTTAGGAAGGTTAATTCCAAGAATCCTATAAGGGGTTTTTAAGGCCGTGTCATATATAAGCATATTTCTTGACCTTCTATATTATTTTTGGTATGGCATCATTATAGCATAATTATCCATTGTTTCCGTAAAATCGCCCTAAACAAGAATGATTCTAGAAAAGTAAAACAGCAAAAAAGACTGGAATAATTCCAGCCTTCACAAACAAGATTTAATCTCAGTCTTACAATACCTTACTCAAGAAATCCTTTGTACGTTCTTCTTTCGTATGGTCAAAAATCTCTTGTGGTGTTCCTTCTTCTACGATAACACCGCCATCCATGAAGATAACACGGTCGGCCACCTCATAGGCAAAGCCCATTTCATGCGTAACGATAGCCATAGTCATCCCAGACTTGGCAAGGTCCTGCATAACCGCAAGTACTTCACCAACCATCTCAGGGTCAAGGGCAGAAGTTGGTTCGTCAAACAAGAGAACATCTGGATCCATAGCCAAACCACGCGCAATCGCAATACGTTGCTGCTGACCACCTGATAGGCTACTTGGATAAGCATCCGCCTTTTCTCTCAAGCCAACCTTATCTAAAAGTTCCAAGGCTTTAGCTTCAGCATCAGCTTTAGAAATTCCCTTAGTTTTAATCGGAGAGAGGGTAATATTTTCTTTAACCGTCATATTTGGGAAGAGGTTAAACTGTTGGAAAACCATTCCCATTTTTTCACGCATTTTGAAAATATCGTTATTCTTGTCTGTAATATCCACACCTTCAAAGGAAATTACACCTTTTGTAGGCGTTTCAAGCAAGTTCATTGAGCGTAGGAAGGTTGATTTACCAGATCCTGAAGGACCAATGATAACCACTACCTCACCTTTTTTAATATCTAGATCAATCCCCTTGAGAACTTCGTTTTACCAAAATACTTGTGAAGATTTTTAATCTCAATAATTGTTTTTGCCATTATTTACTTCCCTCCCCAAGTCGTTTTTCCATTTGTTTCAAAAGCGCTGTCATAGCCGTTGTCACAATCAAATAGTAGAAGGCTGCGAACAGAAGCGGTGTCAAGGTCAAGTAAGTTGTTGTCGCAACAGTCTGTGCACCATTCCACAATTCCATAACGCCGATGGTTTGCAAGAGCGAGCTATCTTTGATAATCGTTACGAACTCGTTACCCAAGGCCGGCAAAATATTTTTAATAGCCTGAGGCAAGACCACATAACGCATGGTATTCCATGGACGAATACCAAGTGAATAGGCTGCTTCGACCTGTCCTTTCGGAATAGACTCAATCCCTGCACGCACACTTTCAGAGATATAGGCACCACTATTTAAAGAAAGGACGATAATACCAGGAACGATACGTGACAAATCAAGGTTCAAAATTCCGAACTGAACCGTTGGAAGGTTCATATGAATGAGGTTGAAAGCAATCATGATTTGCACAACCATAGGCGTTCCACGGAAAACCCAAACATAAAGGCTTACGAGCCACTCTAATGGCTTGATTCCAGAACGCTTAATCAGGGATACCAAAACCCCAAGAATGGTCCCAAAGAAGACCACGCAGACTGAAATCATAATTGTTACTAAGACACCATAGTTAAAGTAAGACCAGAACTGTGGCAAAAATGAAAAGTTCATCAAGATACTCCTTATTAATATTCCTCATTATTATATCAGAAGGATGCATAATAATAAAGTATTTTCTTATAAATGCGATATTTCAGTATAAAAAGTAGCTTAAAGACATAAAAATCAAAAAAGAGTGAGTAAGAACAATTTTACATGCTCTTTCCCACTCCCATTAACGATTTTGAAACCCCTAGTCTAAAAAGAGTCGGTTTCAAGTTATTGATTAGTAAAGCAAGTCGTAGATTTCCATTGCAATCAAGTCAATGCTATCAAATGAATAAGATTCACGAGCTTCAACGTCACGCAATGTGAAAACTGGACCATTTTCTGGATCATTGCTGAAAGATACTTCGGCAACAACCACTCCTTCACGTTCAAAATTACGTTTTAAATTACCACCATCAGCCGCCATCATTTCAAGACGGTTAATGATTCTCACCAAATGTGATTCCATGTTATTTCTCCTATTAATTGTGTATTTCTTACTTATTTTATCACACTTACGGAAAAAATGGGGGAATTTTAAATATTTTTCAAGGAATTGTACATGATAGCCTTGATAGAATGCATACGGTTCTCAGCTTCTTGGAAGATGATGTCACTGTATTTTTGGAAGACCTCATCTGTAATTTCTAACTCTGCCAAACCATATTTGTCATACATTTCCTGTCCAATTTGAGTATTAAGGTCATGGAAGGCTGGAAGGCAATGCATAACGATGACATCTGGATTTTCCGTTTTGGCAAGTAAGTCTGCATTTATCTGATAAGGTAGAAGCAAATCAATACGAGATTTAAAGTCCACTTCTTCTCCCATAGAAACCCAGACATCAGTGTAGAGCATATCCACTCCCTTAACTTCTGAAATATCATCTGTAATGGTTAAATCAGCACCATTATTATGTTTATGAGCTAGGGCAACAATATCATCCTCAGGCTGCAAACCCTCTGGAGCGATAATCTTAACATTAACGCCCAAGATAGCCGATGTCACCAAAAGTGAATTTGCCATATTATTACGACCATCTCCAATATAAGCAATGGTCAAGCCCTCTAGACTACCAAAGTGCTCCTTCAAGGTCATGAAATCCGCAATCATCTGAGTCGGATGCCAAGTATCTGTCAAACCATTCCAGACCGGAACACCAGAGTATTTAGCCAAGTCTTCAACATCCTCTTGTTTAAAACCACGGTACTCAATCCCGTCAAACATTGATCCAAGCACCTTAGCTGTATCAATTACAGATTCCTTCTTACCAAGCTGAATATCACCTGCACCAAGGTAGGTCACATTCATCCCTAGATCCTGACCAGCTACAGTAAAGGCTGAACGTGTTCTTGTTGATGTCTTTTCGAAAAGTAGGGCAATATTTAACCCTTCTAGATACTTATGAGGAATTCTATTTTTCTTCAACTCTTTAAATTTAAGAGATAGCGCAATTAATTCTTCCAGTTCCTGTTTAGTGAAGTCAATTTCTTTCAAAAAGGATGTTGCTAATGTCATAGGGCTCTCACTTTCATTCTGAATAATATAAAAGGTATTATAGTCTATTTTTGTATAATATGCAAGTATTTTTGTATTTTAATTCAAAATTAGCACTTGATTATACAGAGTGCCAAACCCTAATGCTTTTTGCTTGCAATATTACTACTGCATGCTATAATGGAGACATAGATTTGACCTTTTTTGACCAAGCTATCTTCAAAAAAGAGTCCTTTCAAATCCAGATAGAAAGAGGTACTGATATGCTCTGCCAAAACTGTAACCTAAATGAAGCTAGTATCCATTTGTATACCAACGTAAATGGTAATCAGCAACAAGTTGACCTCTGTCAAAATTGTTATAAAATCATGAAATCTGACCCTGAGAACCCACTCAATCAATTCAATCAAACAGGGGGTTCCAGCTTCTTTGATGATTTCTTCAGCGACCTAAACAACTTCCGTTCTTCAAACGGAGACCTTCCAAATACACCACCAACACAGGAAGGTGGAAACCGAGGAAACGGTGGCAATACACAGGGGCCAGGACGTCCAGGAGGACCTCGCCAACAGGCGCCTCAACAACCACAAGGTTTACTTGAGGAATTTGGAATTAATATCACAGACATTGCCCGTCGTGGAGATATTGACCCTGTCATTGGTCGTGATGAAGAAATCATTCGTGTTATAGAAATTCTTAACCGACGTACCAAGAACAACCCTGTTCTTATTGGTGAACCTGGTGTTGGTAAAACAGCCGTTGTTGAAGGTCTTGCTCAAAAAATCGTTGATGGTAGTGTACCTCAAAAACTCCAAGGCAAACAAGTTATCCGTCTTGATGTCGTCAGCCTAGTCCAAGGTACTGGTATCCGTGGTCAATTCGAAGAACGCATGCAAAAACTTATGGAAGAAATTCGTCAACGTCAGGATGTTATCCTCTTTATCGATGAAATCCATGAAATTGTAGGAGCTGGTAATGCTGGTGATGGCAATATGGACGCTGGAAATATCCTAAAACCTGCTCTTGCTCGTGGCGAGCTTCAACTTGTCGGAGCAACAACCCTTAACGAATATCGCATTATCGAAAAGGATGCTGCCCTCGAACGCCGTATGCAACCGGTTAAGGTTGATGAACCAACCGTTGAAGAAACCATTACAATTTTGCATGGTATTCAACCTAAATACCAAGACTACCACCATGTCAAATATACGGACGAAGCTATCAGGGCAGCTGCAGAATTGTCCAATCGATACATTCAAGACCGCTTCTTGCCAGACAAGGCCATTGACCTTCTTGATGAAGCTGGTTCTAAGATGAACTTGACACTTAACTTTGTTGATCCTAAAGATATTGATAAACGTTTGATTGAAGCGGAAAATCTCAAAGCTCAAGCCACTCGTGACGAAGACTTTGAAAAGGCTGCTTATTTCCGTGATCAAATTGCCAAATACAAGGAAATGCAAAAACAAACCATCAGTGACCAAGATATGCCTGTCATCACTGAAAAACATATCGAAGCCATTGTAGAACAAAAAACAAACATTCCTGTCGGTGACCTTAAAGAAAAAGAACAATCACAACTTCTTAGCCTTGCTGATGACCTTAAGTCACATGTTATTGGACAAGATGCCGCAGTTGATAAGATTGCCAAAGCTATCCGTCGTAATCGTGTTGGTCTTGGCGCACCAAATCGCCCAATTGGTAGTTTCCTCTTCGTAGGTCCTACTGGGGTCGGTAAAACTGAGCTCTCTAAACAATTGGCCATTGAACTCTTTGGATCAGCAGATAGTATGATTCGATTCGACATGTCCGAATACATGGAGAAACACGCTGTTGCTAAGTTGGTCGGTGCCCCTCCAGGATATGTAGGTTATGACGAAGCTGGTCAGTTAACTGAAAAAGTCCGCCGTAATCCTTATTCACTGATTCTTCTTGATGAGGTTGAAAAAGCTCACCCAGACGTGCTTCACATGTTCCTTCAAGTTCTTGATGATGGTCGTTTGACTGATGGACAAGGTCGCACTGTAAGCTTCAAAGATACCATTATTATCATGACATCAAATGCCGGTACTGGTAAAGTTGAAGCTAGTGTTGGTTTTGGAGCTGCTCGTGAGAATCGCACTAACTCTGTGTTGAACCAACTCGGAGACTTCTTTAGTCCTGAATTTATGAACCGTTTTGACGGTATTGTTGAATTTTCTGCCCTCAGTAAGGAAAACCTCCTAACTATTGTGGACCTCATGCTTGATAGCGTCAACCAGCGCTTGGCCAATAACGGTATCCACTTTAGTGTGACTGAAAAAGTCAAAGAAAAATTGGTTGACCTTGGTTACGACCCTAAGATGGGTGCTCGACCACTTCGCCGTACCATCCAAGATTATATTGAGGATGCCATTACCGACTTCTACCTTGAAAATCCAAATGAAAAAGATCTCAAGGCAGTCATGACATCCAAGGGTCATATCACTATTAAATCTGCTAAAAAAGTTGAAAAAACTGCACAAGAAACTGAAACGACCAAAGAATCTGACTAAATCGTCTAGAAGTAGGACAAGGTGCTATAATTTTCAAATCAGAAAAACTCAAGGTATGGGGTAACATTTTCCATATCTACTATCTCAAACAGGCTTCTAGGCTTGTTTGACCCTAAGGGGAGTAAGACAGAAGAAACGTCATTTAAAATTTCTTCTATCTTACTCCTTTTTTCACACTTTTCAATTTTCCATTTTCAAAATCCTCTGTAATTCTGCCTAAATCAATAGGAAAATGAGGATTTTTTTAGTATAATATAGGCAAATAAACCTAAGGAGCAACTTATGAATCCAACATTTGGTGATAAGGTTGAGGGAGCTCATTATCAGACACGTTACGGTGTTTATGCTGTGATTCCTAACCAAGACAAGACGAAGATTATTTTAGTTCAAGCTCCTAACGGGGCTTGGTTTCTCCCAGGTGGAGAAATCGAAGCAGGCGAGGATCACTTTAGTGCCTTAAAACGCGAGTTAATTGAAGAACTTGGGTATACAGCCACTTTAGGACAGTACTATGGACAGGCTGACGAATACTTCTATTCAAGCCACCGTGACACTTACTTTTACAATCCAGCCTACATTTATGAAGTTGTAGATTTTTCAGAAATTGGTAACCCTCTAGAAGATTTCAACAAGCTGGCATGGTTCCCAATTGATGAAGCGATTTCCAAGCTTAAACGCGGCAGCCATAAGTGGGGAATCGAACAATGGAAAGCTAGCCATACAAGAACTGCCAAATCCTAGGAGGTAACTATGAAACTTATTAACACGACGCAAACACACCAAGAACTTGTACAAAACCAACTTGATAATACAGATGCCTTCCTCGTAGAAACCTATTCTGCTGGAAATACAGATGTTGTCTTTACACAAGCACCTAAACATTACGAACTATTGATTTCAAATAAACACCGTGCTGTTAAGGATAACGAATTAGAAATCATCCGTGAATTCTTCCTCAAACGCAAAATTGACAAAGACATCGTTTTGATGGACAAACTCCAAACAGTACACACCGAAAAATTGATTGAGATTTCATTCCCAACAACTGTATAAATCCAAAACAAGCAATGGCTAATGCCACTGCTTGTTTTTAGTATCTTACAAAACTTTAGAGGCCTGATCCAAGACTTGCATAACCTGACGACTATGCTCCAACTGCTTGGCAACACTGTCAAAATCCTTGGTCGCCACCATCTTTTCAAAAGCCACAAATTCATCATGCATACGATGTTGTAGACTATTGAGATTGACGACTCTCTCTTTCTGACCATTGAGGGTGACGCCAATCTCAGGGAGAGTGTTGGTTGCACCCAAAATGGTGATAGCTCCCTTATCTCCTTGAATGGTTGAACGAATGTCAGCACTACAGTCTTTAGCTCCAATGGCAACAGCCTTAAAGTTACCATAGTCCAAAACTAGAATTCCTGACGTATCCACTCCTCTCTCCACATTAGGTAGGTATTCCACACGATTAGGCTTTCCAAAAAGTCCGACCAAAAGATGGATATTGTAGATATTCAGATCTCTAAGCGCTCCCCCACCCATTTCAGGGTTAAAGGCAGGAGCAATCTCACCACGTTTAAAGGCATCGTAGCGTGATGAATATTGAGAATAATTGATATTCACAATCTTGATATCACCGATTTCTGCTAGAGAATTCTTAATCGCTGTGAAATTAGCTAGATATTGATTGGTTATAGCTTCTATCAAGAGAAGCTTTTTTTCTTGGGCAAGCTTAGTCAGCTCTTCAAACTCTTCCAAATGCATGGTAAAAGGTTTCTCACAGATGACATGCTTGCCAGCTAGAAGTGCTTGTTTGGCATAGTCATAGTGGGTATGATTAGGTGTTCCAACATAAATGGTATCAACATCTGGATTGGACTAGATTGCTTCATAGTCACTTGTCGCCTGAGTTAGACCATATTGCTTAGCTAAAGCTTGAGCCTTATCAAGTGATCGTGGTGTCGACATTATAGCCTCCAGCTCAATTCCCTCAATAGTTGCCAAAACAGGCAAAACCTCTGTAACAATCATTCCTGTCCCTAATAATGCAAGTTTCATCAACCTACCTCCTTCTTCCTCTAAACTCTCTTATATATGTCGTAATTCCAAAAACAGAATTATAATGAAAGAGGACTCCAATAGAAGCCCTCTACATCTTAAGAACGTCCAAGCAGTTTCTTAATTCCTTGAATGGCCTTATATTTAAACGGTTGTGGATAATAACGGAAAGTTCCCATTTTACGAACGATATAACCATTAAAGTTTTGTTTAAAACGCAAAACCCCATCTGAACCATCAAAAATGCCCATGATACCAAGGAAGTTATAGAAACTGATACCACGTTTAATAGCCTGTGTCATCACATACTCTTGCAAGAGTGCTGGAGCATAAAACTTATTAAATTCAGGATAAGAGCCACTAAAAAGATAGACTGCTTCTTGAGGGGTGTAAACGAAGAGACTTCCGGCTAGAACAATGTCTTCCTGGCCGTACTTGTCAATAAAGGCTGTCGCTTCCCCCTTGCGAACATCAAAAGTTTCAAACTGACTTGATAGCTCTCGCAATTGGTTTTGTTTTTTCTCAGACTTAGGATTAGTTTCCAAATCAGCTTGCAATTTGACAATTCTAGCTCCCAATTTAGCCTGATCCTTCTCTAAATGTTCAAGGTAATCTTGGAAATTCAAAGTAGCAACCATAAAATCAGCATTATCACCAAAGGCATCATAAAAATCTTGGTAGTAATCCAGCGATTTATCACTATATTCTCGACGATCAGAAGTCGCTGAAGTGATTTCTTTAAAAATGGATAACTCGTCACGCTTCAGTTTTTTCAGCTTGATACCAAAGGTTTTAGCTTTTTTAACTAATGGTTTTCCTTTTTGCTGAAAGACTTAATCAAAGCTTTTTCTGTAATCCCTGATAAATCCTTCACATAATGCCAGTCAGGCTCACCACCAGGATAACCTGTTTGCAGACCATCAAAGCTATAACCTAAGTTAGTCAATTGGCTAATCAGCTGCTTTTGCTCATCACCAGTTGGCTCCCCATTACTATCAAAGGTTTGATAAGTATCATAAGGTTTGATTAACAGCTCAAGCGCACCATTTGCTTTAGCGTAGTCCTTCAATCCTTGGTAAAAGTCGCTCAGATGAGTCGTATTGGAGTGAATAGGTCCACAATTCACTTCCATACGAAGCCCACCAGTCATAGGCATACTATAGACAATTGCTGAGATTTCTAGCTGATTGCCTTCTTTCCAAGCGACATAGCTAATGCTAAATCCACGTTTTTCAAGAAGCTTAGCCATTTCCTCTGTTTGCATAAAAGAACGCTCTGAAACCTGTTGAGCATGTGTGTTAAATTCTTCCTTAGTTACTTGAATGAAGCTCATTTTTTCCTTCCTAAAATGGATAACGTAAATTACGAGTGAGATAAACAACAAAAGGGCAAGTATTGCCACTAATGGTATTCGAATTGGGCGACTATTTAGCAACAAATCCCCACTGACGGCATAAACAACGGAGAGTGGCGTCACTCCAATTAGTGTCGCTAAAATCCTTGTCCTTGTGGGTAATTTCATCTGAACACAAGCATAATTGACCAAAGCTGATGGAATAAATGGAATAGAGAATGCTAGCGAAATACCAATAAAGCGATGCTTAAAATTTTCAATATAAGTTAGGAGTTTCTCCATACGTTTAGACCTCCGGGCTTTTCAAATCTTCTTAGGATTTCAAAACTAGTTAAATTTCCAAAAGTATTCCCAAGGATATTCATAGGAATGCCCAAGAAGGGACCGTAAAGCAGACCAACGAAAATACAAAAAAACGAACTTAAAACTCCAAGAATAGCTGATGATAAAATCATAAGATCCATAAGGATAAGAGCATTCTGGACATTTGCCTGCTTAAAAGCTTCTCTTAAGAAGTCTTGGTCATGATTAGCATTGGCCCAAAACCTGATTAAAGGGAAAATGTTATGTAAGAGAAGTAATAAAAATAGCAGAATTAATACAGTAATTCCGACAAAAAATCCTTTTTCGGGTCATTGCATCTCCATCGTTTTAATCACTCTTTTTATTATAACAAAAAATGCCTTCATTGATTTAGAAAGGCATCATTTCCTATTATTACTTGTTAATCAAATTTGCTTGAGATTTGTTTTCCAAGGCACCATTCTTGAAGTTAAGAGTAAGACTACCTGTTTCACCCTTTTTAGCGACAAGATTTGATGACCAAAGAGCCTGTGTCATTGTAGCATCAGAAGATACTGCAATAGAATAAACATCTGGTGTACCAAGTGTTTTAACGGCATCATCATAGCTCGTTCCATTTTTAAGGTTTTCATACATTTTCAAGGTGATTTTAGGATCACGGACAAAAGAAAAGTTTGAGAGTGACTTAACAACAGTACTATTATTGAAAAGTTTAGCCGTAACAACGACATTATCAAACTGCCAATTGTAGACATCCAGTTTAGCATCTCCTGCCTGCTCTTGGCTAGTCGATGACGGTTCCCCAAACAAACCTTTCAAAGTATCAAGATTTGATCCCCCTGAAAATTCCTGAGAGGCATTTGCCATGGAAATTTTATCAAAGTTCTGACGAACATTGCCATGTTTAACTGTTAGAATCTTTGAAGCTTCATTATCCACAGACCCCTTTGTCTCAGTCTTAGACGAAGAATGTCCACAAGCAGCTAAGGTAAAAAGTGAAAGACCTAAAACGGCCAAAGACAAAAGTTTTTTCATAATAAATTCCTATACACAAATAAAAGGCTGACGCCTCAAGTATTTATGGAGCCGGTGGGAGTCGAACCCACGTCCAAACACCTGCCAACATATTCGTCTACAACCATAGGTTATGTCTTTCATTTAACAGATAGGCGACACATAACTCAAGCCTTCTATATGCGAGCCTATAAATCTCTTTTCGACCAGCTAGGCAATGGTCAAACGTAGCTTATAAATCAATAAAACCTCTAAGCAAACATAAGCAATCTGCTAGAAGTCACGCGAGCAGGTGTTTAGGCTGCTACAGCGTAAGAATTTGTATTTTTTGCAGTTATATTTAACTGAGCGTTTACGTCGCCACACGAGTCGCAGAATATGCCTCATAATGCCTGTCGAATCCGTAACGACCCCAATATGAGATATTGAGTATTATAGCAAAATTTTTAATAAATAGCAAAATATTACCTACTGTAAACACCATAAGCTCAAAGTCTACAAATCTTATGGCACCTAAATATGACTCAGATTAAAAAACGTTGAAAGAATAAATCTCTCAACGCTCTTGTCTTTTTGCACCCTAAGGGAATCGAACCCCTATCTCAAGAACCGGAATCTTACGTGATATCCATTACACTAAGGGTGCTAACAGTATACTATTATAGCATACTCTAAAATATAAAAAAGACATGTTTCCATGCCTCTTTTCTATATTACAATTCGATATCTCCGAAAAGATCCGCCATTGAGAATCCAGATTGAGTTTCTGGAAGTTCGTAGTCACGTTTTTCTTGACGTTTAGGACGACGTGGACGTGATTGACGTTTTTCGTTGTTTTCACCTTCAGCATTAGCTGGGCGTTCTTCAAGAGCTTTGATAGAAAGTGATACACGTTCTGCATCAGCGTTTACTTCAAGAACTTTAACAGTAACATCTTGACCTACTGAAAGAACATCTTTTGGATTTTCAACACGTTTGTGTGAGATTTGTGAGATGTGAACAAGTCCATCGATACCTGGCAATACTTCAACGAAAGCACCGAAGTCAGTCAAGCGTTTAACTTTACCTTCGATAACATCTCCAGCAGCAAGTTTTTGTTCAACGCCATCCCATGGTCCAGGTGTTGTTGCTTTAAGTGAAAGTGATACACGACCTGCTTCTTCGTCGATAGCAAGAACTTTAACATCAACTTCGTCACCAACAGAAACAACTGATTTAGGTGAAACGTTACGTTCGTGAGACAATTCAGTCACGTGAACAAGTCCATCAACACCACCAAGGTCGATGAAAGCACCGAAGCTTGTCAAACGAGCAACTTTACCAGTTACGATTGAACCAACTTCAAGTTTAGAGAAGACTTCTTTACGAGCTTCTGCAGCTTCGGCTTCAACAACTTCACGACGTGAAAGGATGAAACGGTTTTCAGCTGGATCAACTTCTTTGATTTTAGCGTCAAATTCTTGACCTACAAATTGTTCAGTGTTACGAACAAAACGAGTATCAATCATTGAAGCTGGAATAAATCCACGAAGACCTTCAAATTCAACTGAAAGTCCACCTTTAACAGCGCGTGTTCCTTTAACAGTAACAACTTCTTCTTCACGACCAACAAGTTTATCCCAAGCTTTGCGAGCTTCCAAGCGTTTTTTAGATACAAGGTAAGTTACAGTATCAGTATCTTTACCAACAACTTGACGAAGAACAAGCACTTCAAGTGTTTCACCAACTTTAACAAGGTCTGCAACGTTTGCGTCACGGTCGTTTGTCAATTCACGACGTGTCAAAACACCTTCGATACCAGTTCCTTCGATAACAACATTTGCTTGATCATTATCTACTGAGATAACTTCAGCTGTTACAACGTCACCTGTGTTAACTTCGCTAACACTGTTTAGCAATTCTTCAAATTCGTTCATTCTAAAAAGATCCTCCAACAAGAGACAGCCAATTCTGACTCTTGATAACAATATATTTTTCAAGGTACCCGCAAAGACAATTGTTGACATAGGCGGTGCCGAAGCACCCGATACCTTTGACTGGGGTAGCTGGATTCGAACCAACGCATGAGGGAGTCAAAGTCCCTTGCCTTACCGCTTGGCTATACCCCAATAGCAAAATGCCATAAAAAAACATCTAAGTACTTGACATCGACTATTCGACTCAGTCTCTTAGATATGGAGAGAGAGGGATTCGAACCCCCGAACCCGAAGGAGCGGATT
Organism: Streptococcus sp. HSISS2; assembly: GCF_000448665.1. Classification (NCBI taxonomy): domain Bacteria; kingdom Bacillati; phylum Bacillota; class Bacilli; order Lactobacillales; family Streptococcaceae; genus Streptococcus; species Streptococcus sp. HSISS2. The sequence continues at coordinate 1,231,543 of NZ_CM002133.1, forward strand.
TACAGTCCGCCGCGTTTAGCCTCTTCGCTATCTCTCCTTTTAAGAACAAGAAATAGTATATCACAGTTTCTTGACCAAAGCAAGCCTTTACTTTGGATTTTAATGATTAAGATTATAGGCTTCAATAATGGCAGCTACTGCTTGATCCATTTTCTTGTGGAAGCCTGCGACGTTTTCTTTATCAACAACGGCAAATTTACCATCAATTTCTACAATTTGGCCGATAACTTTTTTACCAACAACAAGCTCAAACCCTTCAATGATTGCCTTGTTAACAGTTACTTTGGCATCTTTAACTTGAATTTCAATTTTTTTGTCTTTTTTGCTCATAGATTTACACTTGAGACTTGGCTCAAGTCATCCTTTCTTAATGTATCTCTTTAATTTTACCGAAAAAGAAAAAAGCTTGCAAGAGCAAGCCTTAAAATAAGCGTTAATTTCTTATGATTTAGTCAACTTTGAAAATCCATCCTTCTGGCGCTTCAACATCACCAAATTGAATACCAGTCAACTCATCATAAAGTTTATGTGTAACAGGTCCTACTTCTGTTTCTGAATAGAAGACATGGAAGTCGTCACCGTGTTGTACACCACCAATTGGTGAGATAACAGCAGCTGTACCACAGGCACCAGCTTCAACAAATTTGTCCAACTCAGCAATCTTAACATCACCTTGAATAGCTTTCATGCCAAAACGTTTTTCGGCCAAATAAAGCAAAGAGAATTTCGTAATTGATGGCAAGATGGATGGGCTAAGTGGAGTGATGAACTCGTTATCAGCTGTAATACCGAAGAAGTTTGCAGAACCAACCTCTTCAATTTTAGTGTGAGTTGCAGGATCAAGATAGATAACATCTGAGAATTTACGGTCATGTGCAATCTTACCTGGCAACATACTTGCTGCATAGTTACCACCAACTTTAGCAGCACCCGTACCATGTGGAGCAGCACGGTCGTATTCGTCTTGAATAAGGAAGTTTGTTGGAGCCAAACCACCTTTGAAATAGTTCCCTACTGGCATGGCAAAAATAGTAAAGACGTATTCATCAGCAGGGTGAACACCAATAATATCTCCTACCCCAATCAAAAGTGGGCGAAGATAGAGTGTTGCGCCTGTTCCATATGGTGGAACATATTCTTCATTGGCACGGACTACTTGTTTACAAGCATCTACGAATTTGTCAACGGGAACCTGTGGCATCAAAAGACGATCGGCTGTACGTTGCAAACGTTTGGCATTTTCATCTGGACGAAACAATTGAACTGAACCATCTTTGGTACGGTAAGCCTTGAGTCCTTCGAAAGCTTCTTGACCATAGTGAAGAGCTGGGGATGCTTCTGAGATGTGCAAAGTCGCATCCTCAGTCAAATGACCTTCATCCCATTTTCCGTCTTTGTAATGTGAAATATAACGGAATGGAAGTTTATGGTAATTAAATCCTAAATTTTCCCAGTCTAAATCAACTGTCATGTGTATGTCCTCTTTTCTGTTACTATGTGCTTTATAGTATAGTCCTTTTCATTGAAAATTTCAAGTTTATGTTGCAAAATTCTGACAATTCTTTTTGAGAGGTTTTTGGGGAGGATTGAACGATAAAAAAACTCTGTTCTCAAATAAGAGAACAAAGCTTTCTTATCTTTATTTTCAATAATCTTGGCAGCGAAGACTTCCTTGTCTGCTAGTCCTTCAATGAAACTTCCATTGCTAGTACGCTCTGAAAGATTAAGAAGGGACAAATCAACTTCTGCTGTTTCACCAGTCGTAGCTGTGACAAGCAAGGTCTGAGGGGCCTCTTCCGCTGGTGTTGCTAGAAGATCTATCTCACCACCAGAATTTTCTGTAAAGACTGGACCAGCCGTAAAGACACGGTGCGGTTTAGTCTTAAGCTCACGAAGAACTTGGAGACCTCGACCAGCTCGCTTAGCCTGTGGAATATCTGCTGTAGCTACCCGTTTGAGACTAGCTCTTTGTGTAAGAAGATAGAAACTTTGGGTATTTGCCACAAAAACGGCCTGAACGGTATCATCATCCTTAAGGTTGATTGCCTTAACACCTGCTGCCTTGGCACCAACAACTGGTACCTCGTCAGCATTGAAGCGGAGGGCATAGCCTTTTTGCGTGATAATCATGACATCATCCATCTGAATTGGGTTGACTGTGACAACACAATCACTAGCATCCTTAAGTTTAGCGTATTTAACCGACTTAGACTTGTAGGTACGCCATGGGGTAAATTCCTTGCGTTCGAAACGTTTAATCTGACCAAGTTTAGTGGCTGCTAGATAAGTACCAGCTTCAAAATCATCCAGAATTTCAGCATAAAGCACTTCTTCATCCTTAGATAAATTAGTGATGGTTTGTGATAAATGCTCTCCCAAATCCTTCCAACGAATATCCGGCAACTCATGAATTGGACGATAAATCACATTGGCCTGGTTAGTGAACATCAAGAGATGCTGTGTCGTCTTAGCCTGCTGAACCAGAATCAAGTCATCATCATCACGTTTTCCAACTTCTTCAATCGTTGAAGCATTGAAAGAACGTGGGCTTGTACGTTTGACGTAACCACCACGAGTGATGCTGACATAGGTTTCTTCCTCAACAATCAAACTTGCGGTATCAATTTCAATGGTCTTGGTTTCTGCTTGCAACTCTGAACGACGGTCATTTCCAAATTTCTTCTTAATGTCACGGAGCTCACGCTTCATGACATTAAACATGGTGCGCTCGTCTCCAATGATGGCAGCCAAGGTCGCAATTTGTTCACGTAAATCGGCTTCCTCATTTTGGAGAGTGACAATATCTGTATTGGTCAAACGATAGAGTTGCAAGGTCACGATAGCTTCAGCTTGTTCTTCTGAAAAATCATAGCTGACCTTAAGATTTTCCTTGGCATCAGCTTTATTTTCAGAAGCTCGGATAAGAGCAATAACCTCATCCAAAATAGAGATGACACGGATGAGTCCTTCCACAATATGAAGACGTTTTTCAGCCTTATCCTTGTCAAATTTTGAACGAGCAACGATAATATCGCGACGGTGGGCAATGTAGCTAGACAAAATCTTTTGCAAGCCCACTTGACGTGGGGTGAAATTGTCAATGGCCACCATGTTGAAATTATAGTTGACCTGAAGATCCGTATATTTCAACAGGTAGTTAAGAATGGTTTGGCTGTCAGCATCCTTCTTAAGTTCAATAGCAATACGCAGACCAGTACGGTCAGACTCATCACGAACTTCCGCAATGCCTGGAACCTTGTTATTGACCCTAACATCATCAATTTTTTTAACCAAGACAGCCTTATTGACATCGTAAGGAATCTCAGTAACGATGATTTGTTCCTTGCCACCTTTGAGTTGTTCGATTTCAGTACGTGAACGCACAACTACACGGCCCTTACCGGTTTCGTAGGCCTTGCGAATCTCGTCTTTGCCCTGGATGATAGCCCCTGTTGGAAAATCTGGGCCAGGCAAGAATTCCATCAATTTATCCAGTTTAGCAGATGGGTGATCAATCATGTAGACAACAGCATCAATGACCTCTGCCAGATTATGCGGTGGAATGTCTGTGGCATAACCAGCAGAAATCCCTGTAGCCCCATTAACCAAGAGGTTTGGAAAGGCGGCGGGTAAAACGGTTGGTTCCTTCTCTGTATCATCAAAATTCCAAGCCCATGGGACTGTGTTTTTATCGATATCTTGAAGAAGGTAGCCCGCAATCTCTGACAAGCGTGCCTCTGTATAACGCATGGCCGCTGGTGGATCACCGTCCATAGAACCGTTGTTACCGTGCATTTCAACCAAGATTTCACGATTCTTCCAATCCTGAGACATACGAACCATGGCATCATAAATGGAACTGTCACCATGGGGGTGGAAATTACCCATAATGTTACCCACAGACTTGGCAGATTTACGATAGCCCTTGTCATACGTATTGCCATCCTTATTCATGGAATAAAGAATACGACGTTGAACGGGTTTCAGACCGTCACGAATATCAGGAAGCGCACGCTCCTGAATAATGTATTTGGAGTAGCGACCAAAACGCTCCCCCATGATGTCCTCAAGGGACATGTTTTGAATATTAGACATAAGATTTCTCTTTATTTTTTAGTTTAAGTAATGATTTGAAATAAAATAAAAGACAAATAGTAGACCCCCTACTTCACTGCAACACCTCTAATTACAATGTTGTTCCTTGACTTTGTAACTGTAGAAGAATGGTTTTCACCTTCCTAGTTTCTATTTCACCAATCACAAATTGAACCACTGTACTTATCGCAATTAAAATGAAAAGTACACAAGATAGAGTCAATGAAGTAGAAAGTTCCCCAAAGAATAAGATAAAGTTTAAAAGTGTTAAACAAGTCATTATAGAGGCGTTGATTACGAGAACAGTAGCTAGCGGGATACGAAATAACCTATAATGATAGATACTTTTTAAAAGTGATGTGATACTACAAGCAACACTTAGGGGAGAAAAAACATAGATATAGTAGAAAGTCAATAACAACCCCGTGTAGGTCCTCTGTGAGAAGGGATTATCTATCAAAGATAGAAGGAAGGTTATCACAACTAGTATAGGCAAGATCAAAAAGTGTGTTTTTAGTGGTCTCTTTTTATAAACGCTTAAATAAGCTATTGCCCCTCCACATGCAGGAAACACCACTTGAGGATAGTAAAGTAAAAACTTAATACCTTAGATAACATAGGTCTACCTCACACTGTCTTTTCCTGACTTAGCAATATAGTCTTTATTTTTTCATTTTCCTTTCCTCCTATTATATTTTGAACAATACCAATTATCGCTAGGAGAAGAAAAATAAGGTACATAGATGAAGCAGGGAGAAATCCCAAAGACCCTTGTAAAAAGAGCAGGTTGAGGAAAGCCAGTAATGTGGCAAAGAAACTATTAATAACTAATAAGATTGAATATTTGGTTTGAAAGCGTATTAAATGTAGAAGACTTTTTATAAAAGCTATTAGCGAGAATGGCACATAAAACACTGAAAAGACCATCATATAGTAAAAAACAAATAATAAACCTGAGAATGTACTACCAAAATAAGAATAGAGGGGATTATCCACCACGAAGATTAGGAGGGAAACTATAGATAAGAGAAAAAGGATAAAAAAGCGTGTTTTTATAGGTCGTATGCCATAAAAAATTAAGTATATGGTAGAAACAATAACCATAAGAATAATAGCAGGAAAAGCTACATCTGCATGGTAAAGTAGGTAATCGATAACATTAAAATTCATTTTTCTACCTCCATTGATTTCTAGTCAATGACACTGCAAATAGTTAATAAACTATGTAGAAAATAATTAACTTATTTCTTTATAAACTCAGGTATCTATTGATAGTAAGCGCTCTCCCTAACTCTATCTTATAATTTTCCCTTCTGGCTTGCAACCTAAAATACGCCGCTTTCCTCAAGCGTAAATTTAACGTTATCTTCAATCCATTGACGGCGTGGTGCTGGTTTATCTCCCATAAGGACTGAGACACGACGTTCAGCACGCGCAAGGTCGTCAATCGTCACTCGGATAAGGGTTCTTGTCTCTGGATCCATGGTTGTTTCCCACAGTTGGTCAGCATTCATTTCACCAAGCCCCTTGTAACGTTGAAGAAGAGCGCCACGACCAAATTTTTGACGAAGTTCTTCAAGTTCGCCGTCCGTCCAAGCGTATTCGACAACTTCCTTCTTGCCTTTACCTTTGGACATCTTGTAAAGAGGAGGCAGAGCGATATAAACGTGTCCTGCTTCCACCAGTGGACGCATATAACGATAGAAGAAAGTAAGAAGCAAGGTTTGGATGTGAGCCCCATCGGTATCGGCATCGGTCATGATGATAATCTTGTCGTAGTTGATATCATCAAGGTTAAAATCAGCTCCAACTCCTGCACCGATAGTATAAATCATGGTATTGATTTCTTCGTTTTTGAGAATGTCTGCCATTTTGGCTTTCTCAGTGTTGAGGACCTTCCCTCGAAGAGGAAGAATGGCCTGAAATTTACGATCACGGCCTTGTTTGGCTGAACCGCCGGCAGAATCCCCTTCGACCAGATAAAGCTCATTTTTCTTAGCATTTTTAGACTGGGCTGGCGTCAATTTCCCTGACAAGAGTCCCTTGTCTTTTTTATTTTTCTTGCCATTTCGACTAGCATCACGAGCTTTTCTGGCAGCTTCACGGGCATCACGGGCCTTGATAGCCTTACGCACCAAGTTCGAAGCCAAATCTCCATTTTCCATAAGGAAGTAGGTCAAATGCTCTGAAACGATGCTATCCACAATAGGACGAGCTAAAGGAGATCCCAATTTATCCTTGGTTTGTCCTTCAAACTGAAGGTGTTCTTCAGGAACCAAGAGCGAGATAACTGCTGACAAGCCCTCACGGTAATCTGACCCTTCAAGGTTCTTATCTTTTTCTTTGAGAAGGCCTGTCTTACGGGCATAATCGTTAAAGGCCTTGGTAATCGCAGATTTAAAGCCTGTCTCGTGAGTACCGCCATCCTTAGTACGGACATTATTGACAAAGGAAAGGATATTATCAGAGTAACCGTCATTGTACTGAAGGGCTACTTCTAGGCGAAATTCCTGCTGGTCTCCATCAATATAGATGACTGGTGTCAGCGTTTCCTTGTCCTCATTCAAGTAAGTTACAAAGTCTTGAACCCCATTTTCATAGTGGAATTCTTCACGAACTTCTTCTTCGCCACGCAAGTCTGTCAATGTCATAGTGACATTCTTAAGAAGGAAGGCCGATTCTTTGAGACGTTCTGAAATGGTGTTAAATTTGAAGTCAGTCGTTGAAAAGATACTAGCATCAGGCATAAAGGTAACTTTTGTACCTGTCTTAGATTTAGGTGCCTTGCCGATTTTTTCAAGTCCTGTTACAGGGTGACCCCCATTTTCAAAACGCTGACGATAGACGCTACCATCACGGGTAATCTCTACCTCAAGCCAGCTAGACAGTGCATTAACAACTGAGGAACCCACACCGTGAAGACCTCCAGAAGTCTTATAACCACCTTGTCCAAATTTACCACCTGCGTGGAGGACGGTGAAAATAACTTCGACTGTTGGTTTACCCATGGCATGCATCCCTGTCGGCATCCCACGTCCAGAGTCAGAAACAGAAACGGAACCATCCTTATTTAGGGTGACAGCGATGACATCACCAAAGCCTGAGAGAGCTTCGTCGACGGCATTATCGACAATCTCCCAAACCAGGTGATGAAGACCTGTCCCATCCGTTGAGCCAATGTACATTCCTGGGCGCTTGCGAACCGCATCTAACCCTTCCAGTACCTGAATGGCATCATCATTATAATTATTTACATTTATTTCTTTTTTAGCCAAGAGTGACCTCCAAAATTTTCATCCTTATTATTTTATAGGTTTTCAGAAGAATTTGCAAAGGAAATCAGGAAAGCTGTTAGCTTATCTTAAATCTGACCAACTTTGTCAATTACTAAGCTGTATGCTATAATTATCTCATGAAAATCTTATTATTAATTCTTATCGCCTACCTGCTGGGTTCCATTCAGACTGGTCTCTGGATTGGAAAAGTTTTCTTTCATACGAATCTTCGGGAGCACGGATCTGGAAATACTGGAACAACTAATACCTTCCGTGTTCTTGGTAAGACGGCTGGCACAATCACTTTCTTAGTGGACATGCTTAAGGGGACTTTGGCAGTGCTCCTACCGGTTTGGTTGGGTGTCACAGCTGTATCTCCTCTAATCATTGGTTTCTTTGCCATCATTGGACATGTTTTCCCAATCTTCGCTAGTTTTAAGGGTGGAAAGGCAGTTGCAACAAGTGCTGGGGTGCTTCTTGGTTTTGCCCCCCTCTACTGCGTCTTCCTGCTCTTGGTCTTTGCTTTAACGCTCTATCTAACCAGCATGATTTCATTTTCAAGTGTCACTGCTGCAGTTGTAGGGCTGATTACCTTGGCTACTTTCCCGGCTATCCATTTTTTACTAGATGGGTATGATCCAATCTTTAGTGCTGTTCTTATCATCATGGCTTTAGTGATTACTTTCCGTCACACGGAGAATATGGCCCGTATTCGCAAGCATCAAGAAAACTTGGTCCCTTTTGGACTTAATTTAACCAAACAAAATCCAAAGAAATAAATAATTCAGATCTATCAACCACTAGCAAAAAGCTAGTGGTTTTCTGTTCTGACAATCACCAAAATAGCTAATAAGGCAAACAATAAAGATCCGAAGTTTTCACCTCGGATCTTTTTAAGGATTAGGCTTTAAAGCTGACACCATTTTCTTTCAATTTTTTAACAGTTGCAGGTCCTACACCTTTAAGGGCTAGGACTTCTTCTTCAGTCACACCTGCAAAGGCTGCTGCTGACGTCAAACCTTCATTGTAAAGAGTCTCTACAAGGTTTGAACGAAGGCCTTCCACTTCTGGAAGTTCTGAAAAGGCTTCAAGACTAAGGTCTTTAGCGACCACTTCCTCTTTAGCAACTGGCTGCGTTTCAGCAACCGCTTGTGGGGCTACTGGTGGAACAGGGGCTTTCAGATTATTGAAAAGTCCTTGTTTTTTCAAACGGTGTTTAAAAGCCTTCTTTTTATTTTTACTTTTGCCATGTGTTTTTTCTCCCATTTTGAAAGACGACTTCTTCCTATAGAAGGTCGTCGCTCATTTCTTTATCATTTTCTATTAATAGTGACGTTCCCCGAACAAGCCTTCTGGCATATCATGGAAACCTTTACCGGCACGATAATTGGTAAACTTACCAATTAGGAAATTGTAGGCATCTAATTTAGCTTCATAACGGAAACTTGCGTCACGGGCACGTTCATCACCATCTTCTTCCCAAATTTTCTTACTAGCGGCTAAGGCCTTTTCGTTTACTTTAACTTGGGTAACAACCCATGCTTCAAAGTCTTTTAGAAATTCTTGTTCGTAGGTCATATTTTCCTCTTCATTTTAAAAACCAGCTTAACGCTGGATTTATTTTTACAGAT
>NZ_CM002133.1:1242106-1281543 GCF_000448665.1 Streptococcus sp. HSISS2
CCAGCTTAACGCTGGATTTATTTTACAGATAGTATGTAGGCCGTTTGGCCTTACAATCACATATTATAACAAATAATTAGAAATTTGACTAGGTTCTAAATTCTTGATATAAGGCCTTGATGTCATTTGGACGTGTACGACAGCACCCCCTAAAATCTGAACCCCAAAATGAGCATGCCAATCTTTACTATGTTCGAGCAGGGTGAGGGCATCCTTGTCTTTAGGTTTCCAAGTTTGACTGTCACCATCATAAACTTCACCCGAATTAGGGTAAGTAATAAGGGCCTTGTCTGCCTTCTTGAGAACAGGTAGAGCTTGTTCATAAAGAATCGGCGAACTGCAATTGATTCCCACTGCCAAGATTTGATCAGAATGAGAAATAAGCTTGGCAATTTCATCTAGAGAAGTCCCATCGCTGATGGCATCTGGAACTTGAATGGTAAAACTGATATAAGCTTCTACCTCAGGAAATTCTTCAGCCAAAAGCTCAACCAAGGCTTGTGCTTCCAGATGATTAGGAATGGTTTCCAAAGCCAACAAATCGACACCCTGATCTAGGAGAACATGAATTCGAGGGCGATGAAAATCCTTAAGTGTTTCAACGGTAACCTGACCATAATCTCCAGTATACTCAGAACCATTGGCCAAATAGGCTGCGTAAGGACCAACATCTCCAGAAATCAAAGGATAGGGGCGTTTGGCTTTCTCAGTCTCATCCAAGGTTGCCCATATCTTATCTCGTGCAGCCTTTGCCAACTGGACCGTTAGGGCAATAACCTGCTCCGCTTCTCTTTCAGTAAGCCCTGCCTCCATCAAGCCCGGTAAGGTCGCTTGATAAGATGATGTGGTAATCAAGTCAGCCCCAGCAGCTATATAGGTTTCGTGAATTTCTTGAATAACTTCTGGCTTTTCAAGAAGGTACTTGGCTGACCAGAGCTTGCCTGAAATATCATAACCCAAGCTCTCCATCTCTGTTCCTAGTGCACCATGAAGAATGAGGGGGGATTTATTTTCCAAATAATCTTTAAATATAGCCATAAAAGACCTCCTTACCATTTTTTAAAGCGAAGGTAGTGATAAAGGTAACAGAAAATCATGAAGGGAATACCAAAGTAGAGCCCCGCACGTTGTGAACTATCCCAAGCAATCCCAAGCACAGAAATAGCCAATAGAACGATTGTGATATAAGGAAGGACAGGATTAAACGGTGTTTTATAGTCCAGTTCGTCTTCAGAATGTTCTAGCTTCCACTGTTTACGGAAATTAAGCTGTGCCATAGGAATAGAAAGCCAAACAACTACAACTGCAAAACCAGCGATTGATACCAAAGCTAGATAAACCGTATCTGCAGCATAGATACTTGAAAAGAGTGATAAAACTGCTCCGGCCATGGAAATCAAAAGAGCTGTCATTGGAACACCATGCTTATTAATTTTCACTAGCTTTTTATTGAGCATTCCCTCATTGGCCAAAGACCAAAGCATACGGCTTGAAGCGTAGAGTCCCGAATTCCCAGCAGAAAGAATAGCTGTCAGGATAACAAAGTTCATGATGTCTGCCGCAAATGGAATCCCCATCTTGTCAAAAACATCAACGAAAGGGGCTGAGGATACCCCTGCTTCTTTCATGGGAAGAAGCGAAGCCAAGACCACAATGGTCAAAACAAAGAAGATAACCAAGCGTCCAATGGTCGTTTTAATAGCACGTGGAACAGCCTCTTTAGGATTATCTGTCTCACCAGCTGCAATACCGATTAACTCTGTTCCCGAAAAGGCATAATTAACCGCCAACATGACTGACACAATGGCAAGACCACCATTTGGAAAGAGACCATTAGCCGTCAAATGCTTAAACATAATAGCCTCATGGTGACCATCAAAACTCACCAAACCAAACATTGCTCCAAGACCGAGAATGATGAAGACCAAGATAGCAATGACTTTTATTGACGAGAAGAAGGATTCCGCTTCCGCAAAAGACCTCACGCTCAAAGCATTAATACCAAAAATCACTAAGGCAAAGAAGGCTGCAAAAATCCAAGCCGGAACTGATGGAAACCAACGTTGCATCAACATAGCAGCACCCAAAAATTCTGTTCCCAAGGCAACCGTCCAACAAATCCAATAAAGCCAGGCTACTGTAAAGCCGGTTCCCGGACTAATAAACTTAGTAGCATAGGTGTGGAAGGACCCCGTCACTGGCATAGCTACTGCTAACTCCCCCAATGAAAGCATGACCAAGTAAACAACGATAGCTCCCACAAGATAAGATAGGATAGCACCGAGGGGACCCGCTTGTGCAATCGTATAGCCTGAGCTCAAGAAGAGACCAGTACCAATGACACCACCCAACGATAGCATAAAGAGGTGGCGTGAAGTCATCTTCCGTTGGAACTGACCTTCATTTTCATAATTATGGTTTTCCATAAATTCCTCCAAAAATGTAATAAAACAAGCTTATCACAATATCATCTCCTTGGATAATAGGTGGAAACTATCAAAGAGATAGACACAAACTATCACAAAAAAACTCGGAATTCTCCGAGCTCTTCTTACAATTCTGACAAAATCGTATCCCATGCTTCATCATAACCGTCACGTGTGACAGATGAAAAGACGATGAAATGGTCATTTTTATCGAAATTAAGTTTTTCTTTATGACGGATTCGTGCTTGTTCCATTTTCCACGAGGAATCTTGTCAGCCTTAGTCGCTACGACAATAACTGGAATTTCATAATACTTGAGAAATTCATACATTTGGATATCGTCCTGGGTTGGTTCATGTCGAAGGTCAACCAGGCTGACCACCACACGAAGATTGTCTCGAGTCACGAGGTATTCCTCAATCATTTTCCCCCATTTGGCACGTTCTTTTTTGGAAACACGGGCATAACCGTAGCCTGGAACATCCACAAAGCGTAACTTGTCGTCAATATTGTAGAAATTAAGCAATTGTGTTTTTCCAGGTTTTCCAGAAGTACGTGCTAGGTTTTTACGACCAAGAAGTGTGTTGATAAAGCTTGATTTACCAACATTTGAACGTCCTGCAAGGGCAACTTCAGGCAGGTCATCTTGTGGGTAATGGCTCTTATTTGCTGCACTGAGAAGAATCTCGGCATTATGGGTATTTAAGACTTGTTCTTCAGCCATACATCCCCCTTTACACCGTTTCCATAATCGGTGAAGCAGTGCCATCGACAGCTTCTTTGGTGATGCGAACCTTTGTGACATCTTCCTGACTCGGAATTTCAAACATGACATCCATCATGACTTCTTCAATGATAGAGCGAAGTCCACGAGCACCTGTCTTACGTTCGATTGCCTTGCTTGCAATAGCCCCAAGTGCCTCCTGATCAAACTCAAGTTCAACACCATCATAAGACAAGAGAGTTTGATACTGTTTAACTAAGGCATTTCTTGGCTCTGTCAAGATACGAACCAAGTCATCAACTGTTAACTGTTCAAGGGCAGCGAGGACTGGCAAACGTCCGATAAACTCAGGGATAAGACCGAATTTTTGGATATCTTCAGCGACGATTTCTTGCATATAGGATGAATCATCATCAATTGCCTTATTATTTTGACCAAAACCAATGATTTTCTCACCCAGACGCTGCTTAACGATATCTTCGATACCATCAAAAGCACCACCCACGATGAAGAGAATATTCTTCGTATCGATTTGAATCATCTCTTGGTTAGGGTGTTTACGACCACCTTGAGGGGGAACACTGGCCACTGTTCCTTCAATAATTTTCAAGAGGGCTTGTTGAACCCCTTCACCTGAAACGTCACGAGTGATGGAAACATTCTCACCTTTTTTGGCAATTTTATCAATCTCATCGACATAGATGATACCACGTTCCGCACGTTCAATATTGAAATCTGCGGCTTGAATGAGTTTGAGGAGGATATTTTCCACATCCTCACCCACATAACCTGCCTCTGTCAATGAAGTGGCATCAGCAATTGCAAAAGGTACATTCAAACTACGAGCCAAAGTCTGAGCTAAGAAAGTCTTCCCTGAACCTGTTGGTCCAATCATAAGAATATTTGATTTTTGCAGTTCCACTTCGTTGTCTTCACGACTTTCGGTGAAATTGATACGTTTATAGTGGTTGTAAACAGCTACTGCCAAGGCACGTTTAGCACGATCTTGCCCTACGACATAGTTGTTCAAAATATCTAAAAGTTCTTTTGGCTTTGGTGTTTCAGCCAAGTCAGCCAAAACTTCCTCTGCCATTTCTTCACGAATAATTTCTTGTGACAAGGCCACACATTCATTACAGATGAAAACGCCATTGCCGGCGATAATTTTCTTTACTTCTTCTTGGTTTTTGCCGCAAAACGAACAATAAACCATTTCTTCATTACGATTTCCAGCCATTTATTCCTCACTCTTTTCTAAAATAGGGTGCCATAGAAGGCGTGAATAGTATTGACAAGGTTAGTAAAAGCATTTAATAAGAGAAAAACTGCTAAACCATAACGTTTCTTACGAAAGGCAGGGATGGCGGACAATACACATAGTACTCCCAATAATGCAGTAAATAATCCAAAAACACTACGTTGCATGAACCTAGTCTCCTTCTTTTTCATAGCGACTTACGCTAAAATCATAGGCATTTTTATCATCCTTAACCACTAGATGTCGTGATACCTCTTTAAATGCCGTCATATCTAGTTGTGGAAAATACGTGTCTCCCTCTAAATCAGCCTCGATAGTTGTCTTAACGAGTGCATCATAGTGACCATCAAAAGCCTTGTAGACACCAGCACCGCCAGCAATATAGAGGTCCTTATCTTGCTGTTCAAACCAAGCTAGAGCTTCCTCAACACTAGTCACCACTCTCACACCCTCACAGCTAAAGTCCTTGTCTCGTGTCAAAATCAAGGTTTCACGTCCTGGTAGACAACGGCGATTCATACCATCAAAGGTCACACGCCCCATAAGAATAGCTGAACCCATGGTTGTTTTTTGAAATGTGCCAGTTCAGCAGGTAAGTGCCAAGGCATGGTGTGATTCTTCCCAATAACATGGTTATGAGCTTCCGCCCAAATAGCGATGAGTTGTTTAGACACAGTATTTCCTTTTCTTTTTACGTTTACAATCCATTCTAACAAAAAAAGAGAAAAAGAGCTTGGAAAAACTTTGCCAGCTCTTTATGGGCTTAAATCATAAGCATTTATTAAATTGCTAAGTCAAATTTGAGTTGGGGTTTAACAGGATCATAGTCCACCAATTCAAAATCTTCTGGTTTGATATCGAAAAAATTAGTTCCATCAGGAACATTAAGGATCAAGCGTGGTTGGCAGTCAGACGGTTGACGCTTGAGAAGTTCCTCGGCTTGCTCAAATTGATTGTCATAAACATGGAGGTTATTGACAAAATAAAAGAACTTACCAATTTTCCAGCCAAAATGCTTGGCAATCATCATCTGAAGGGCCACATACTGCATGGCATTAATATGATGGGCCACCAACATATCGTTAGAACGTTGCGTCAAGGTCGCATCCAAATAAATGTCCTCACCCACACGACGAACGTCAAACATGGTCTGAAAGGCACAAGGCTGAAGCCCCGCTGTCTCCTCGAAGGCTTCATAATCCCAAAGAGAAATGACATTACGGCGATTCCAAGGATTGGCCTCTAACTGGGCTAGTAAACGATTAATGATGTCGTGTTTCTTAACAACCGCCCCATAACGCTGACCAATTGAACGCTTGTCCCCATTATTAGCAGGCACGTCTTCAACTTCCCAATCATTCCAATAGTGGACATTATACTTATCTTCAAGGACATCTAAGCTGTTTGTCTGGTCTTGATAAATCCAGAACACTTCTTTGATGGCAGATTTGATAGCGATAGGACGAAGAGTCGTAATTGGAAACTCTCCCTTACTTAAATCATATTCTGCAAAAGAACCTGTGATGTATTTGGAATTGGCCGTAGTACCATCCTTGTATTTGGGACGTGCTTGCTCCGACCAAACACCTTCTTCCATGATTTTAGTGATATTTTCTTTAAAAATAGTATCTGCTTTTGTCATGATTATCCTCTTTATTCTATTTAAAAACAAAGTATTTTTTGAGACTTTCCTTAAGTGTTTACGGAAGTCTACAAACTTCTTCGAAGTTTCAAGACTAATTTTTGAGCCTATGGTCTCAAAAATTCCGAGTGTCTGTAAACAAAACACTTTATTTACAGACACTGCTCTCACAGCGGAAAGTCTCACTTAATGTTCGCAATGATTTCAATCTCTAACAACAATTTTACTTTTCTAACATAGCTAAAAAAATAATAGAGTATCATTTCAATTTTACCTTATTCTGCTTCAAATGAGAAACAAAAGGGTCATGTTCCCCCAAGGAAAATCTTGTAAAATCCTCTAGCCCTTATCAAAAAATAAGATATTACTAACTATCAAAGTTTTTTCAAGGCGAAAGCGCTCTTTTATGGTAAAATCACTATAGATTAGTATCCTCTGGATGCTCTACAATGAAGAAAAAAGGAAACATCATATGTCTATTGGAATTGACAAGATTGGTTTTGCGACCAGTCAATATGTTCTAAACATGGCGGATCTAGCTCTTGCCCGTGGGGCAGAGCCGGAAAAATTCAGCAAGGGGTTGATGCTTGATGCAACTAGCATTACACCGATTACAGAAGATATCGTGACACTTGCTTCTGATGCAGCCACTGACATTTTAAGTGACGAAGACAAGAAAGCCATTGATATGGTCATTGTGGCGACCGAGTCTTCCATTGACCAATCAAAGGCTGCTGCAGTTTATGTCCACAGTCTTCTCAATATTCAACCTTTTGCCCGTTCTTTTGAAATGAAGGAAGCCTGCTATGCTGCAACTGCTGGACTGAACTACGCTAAATTACATGTAGCAGCCCATCCAGATAGCAAGGCTCTGGTTATCGCTAGTGATATCGCCCGTTATGGTGTAGGTTCCTCTGGGGAGTCTACTCAGGGAGCTGGTGCCGTAGCTATGCTAGTCAGTCAGGATCCTCGTATCTTGGAGCTTGCTGATGACAATGTGGCACAAACCCGCGATGTCATGGACTTCTGGCGTCCAAACTATAGTTCAACGCCTTTTGTTCAAGGCATTTATTCAACCAAGCAGTACCTTGATAGTTTAAAGACAACTTGGGTAGCTTATCAAGAACGTCATCAAGCCGATTTTGCTGATTTCGCAGCATTTTGCCTTCACCTTCCTTATCCCAAATTGGCGCTTAAAGGACTTAATAAAATCATTCCAAAAGATTTGAACCCAGAGAATAAAGAGCGTCTCACAAGTAACTTCGAAGCTTCTATTACCTATAGTCGTCAAATCGGGAATATCTATACAGGGTCACTTTATCTTGGACTTCTTTCCTTGCTTGAACAGTCGCAAGACCTTAAATCTGGAGACAAGATTGGCTTCTTCTCTTATGGTTCTGGAGCTGTCTCTGAAATTTTCTCAGGATATCTGGTTGAAGGCTACAAGGACATGCTTCATTCCAATCGTCTGGATACCTTTGCTAAACGTCAAAAGTTAAGTGTTGCCGACTATGAAAAACTTTTCTATGAAGAAGCTCAGTTAGATGACATCGGATCAACCCAATTCGCTGAATATCAAACTGGCCCTTTCCGACTTACTGAAATCTCTGAACACCAACGTATCTATAAAGGAAATTAATATGACTAAACTCTCTTGGACAGGTTTTTCCAAGAAGACACCGCAAGAACGCAAAGAGCATTTGAAAAATAATGCTCTTTTGTCTCAGGAAAATCAAAATCTTCTGGATAATGATCACCAACTTTCTCTTGAAACCGCCAATCAAATGGCTGAAAATGTCATTGGTCGCTTTACACTTCCCTTTGCCATTTGCCCAGATGTGTTGGTCGATGGCGTGACCTATCAGGTTCCCATGGTTACTGAGGAGCCTTCTGTTGTAGCTGCTGCTTCTTATGCCAATAAGCTCATTAAGCGCTCTGGCGGTTTCACAACAACGATTCATGACCGTCAGATGATTGGGCAAGTCGCCCTCTTTGATGTCCCCGATAAAGCCACTGCTTCAAGTAAAATTCATGCAGCTAGTCAAGAGCTTATAGAGATTGCTAAAGAAGCCCACCCTTCTATCGTTAAACGTGGGGGAGGGCCACGCAAGCTCTGGACTGATATCAAGGGAGACTTCCTCATTGTCTATCTAGCCGTTGATACCCAAGAAGCCATGGGAGCCAATATGGTCAACACCATGATGGAAGCGCTGGTACCAGAATTGGAAAATCTCTCCCAAGGTCAAAGCCTCATGGCCATTCTCTCAAATCTAGCTACCGAAAGCCTTGTGACAGCGACTTGCCGTCTTAGCACACGCTTCCTCAGTCGAAACAAGGAAGAAGCCCATGACCTAGCCAAGAAGATGGAACTTGCCAGCCAACTGGCTGAGGTAGACCCTTACCGAGCAGCTACCCATAATAAGGGAATTTTCAATGGTATCGATGCTCTAGTTATCGCAACTGGAAATGATTGGCGAGCAGTTGAGGCAGGAAGCCATGCCTATGCTAGCAAGGATGGTAGCTACCGTGGCCTATCTACATGGACCTATGATCAGGAGGCTAAGGAACTGGTGGGAGAATTAACCCTACCCATGCCTATTGCAACCCGTGGTGGTTCTATTGGACTTAATCCGAGTGTATCTATTGCCCATGACTTGTTGAACCACCCAGATGCCAGAACCCTTGCCAGTATCATCGTCTCTCTTGGACTGGCCCAAAATCTGGCTGCCCTGAAAGCATTGACCTCAACAGGAATCCAAGCAGGACATATGAAACTCCAAGCTAAATCTCTGGCCCTGTTAGCCGGAGCTAGTCCCGAAGAAATGCCTCAAGTTTTAACTGAGCTTCTCAAGGCCAAACATATGAATCAGGAAACTGCTCAAGCAATTCTAGAGAAACTTAGAAACTCATCAAAGTGATAGAAGAATAGTCCAAAAAATCACATAATCTTATCGAATAAATAAAAAAGATGTTGGAAATATTATCTCAACATCTTTTTTATGTCTCACGAGTTCTGACTTGACTTGAATTTCTATAATGTTATAATCTAGTTATGAAAACTAGATAAAGAGGTTTTTATAATTTGACAACACAACACTACCCTCTCTGGGAGGAATTACCAGAGATTGAACTCTATTTGGATCAGGTTTTGCTCTATGTCAATCAGGTCACCCAGAGCACTTTGGGACCAAACGACAAGGGGCTAACCGCCTCTATGGTCAATAATTATGTCAAGCATGGCCATGTCGCAAAACCTATCAAGAAAAAATACAATGCTGCTCAAGTAGCCAGACTTATTGTGATTACGAGTCTAAAGACCGTTTTTGAGATTTCTGAGATTGCGAAAACCTTGGAAATTCTACGAACAGATGCTGAAAGCCAGAAGGCCTACTACAATGATTTTGTCGCCTGCATGAATGGTCAAATTCCCCAGGATGCACCGCAAGTCATCTTATCGGCCTGTCAGACCCTACAGTGCTACCGAGCTACCCATCAACTTTTGAACGACCTTGAAGGAGGAAACAATGTCTAATACTGCTACTTTTAATACTTCTCCCAACCTCAAACTCAGTAAAAAACTTAGCTTTGGTGAGGAAGTGGCTAATAGCGTGACTCATGCTGTCGGAGCTATAGCCATGCTGGTCCTATTGCCAATCACTGCCGTCCATGCCAACAACGGTTATGGCATGACTGCTGCTGTAGGAATGTCTGTTTTCGTCATCAGCCTCTTCCTCATGTTTTTGAGCTCAGCCATCTACCATGCCATGGATTACAACTCACCCCACAAAATGGTCCTACGTATCATTGACCACAGCATGATTTACATTGCCATTGCTGGGAGCTATACGCCTGTTGCCCTCTCGCTAGTTGGCGGTTGGCTAGGTTACAGCATCATCATCCTCCAATGGGGAACAACGATTTTTGGTATTCTCTACAAAATCTTTGCCAAAAAATCAATGAAAAGTTCTCTCTCTTCCTCTATTTGATGATGGGTTGGTTGGTAATCTTCATTATCCCTGCTATCATCACTAAGACAGGACCTGCTTTTTGGGGACTCATGCTTGCTGGAGGATTGTCATACACTATCGGTGCCGCCTTCTATGCTAAGAAAAGCCATACTTCCACATGATTTGGCACCTCTTTATCATGTTGGCTTCAGCCCTTCAATACATGGGAATCGTCTATTTCATGCTTCCTTAAAACTAATACTAGGTTTCAAATAGTTATGATATAATAAGGCCATACGGAGGTAAATCATATGAAAAAAGAACTCAGACGAGATCCAAACAACAAGATCATCGCCGGTGTTTGTTCTGGTATCGCCAATTATCTTGAAATTGACCCTGTCATTATTCGCCTCATCTGGGCCGCAGCGATTTTCTTATTCGGAACTGGTTTTCTTTTCTACATCATTTGCTGGATTATTATCCCAGAAGAAAGCAAGTGGTAAGCTATAATTGAATATAAAAAATAAGACAGACCTGAATTATTGTGTATTCAGGTCTGTCTTATTTTTATTTTTTCAAGCGGAAAATCAGATAGCTGATATTAACAAGGAGTAAGACACTCCAAAGAATGAGGAAGGGAATATTTCCTCGGACAGCATTGTGCCAAATACCTAAGGCGTATAAGGCCATAAAGACTAGCGATCCTAGGACCGCCGTTCCCTTATTATTTTGGGGTTGTTTAGACATATTAAACTCCTTTGATTACTTTGTATGGAACGGTTTGAAGCCATAAACCATAGCGAGAAAAGCTCTGGCTTGGCGTTTGACATCATTTGCTAAAGACCTATGAGATTGGGCATAGATACCTTCTGGATTGTAGAAAGATTTATCAAACTGTTCGGGCGCTTTCCGTCCCCACTTCTTTCTCAATTTGTTAGGAGATCGAAAACCCTTTGTCATCTGATTACGATAGTCGGGATCATGTGGTTGAACTGGTTCCACATCCAGTTGCCAATGGCGCTTATAATTGCCATAGTTGAAACTAGCGCCATTAACCACACCACTCTCCGTCACCTTCTCAGCATCGACCTCATTGAGAAAATTTCCCTGACTATCCAAAATAAACTCTATGCGATTATAAAGGAGAATCTTGAGATTGATACTTGGAATCCCATCAGGATAAAGCACCTTCCCATCACGGACAGCAATCTTCTGGTGCAAACGCCCCTGATCAAACATGGTAAATGGCTTCCATCTGAGATAGGCAGCCAAAGCCTCTTTGTCTGTCATCCCTGACTTTTTATAATGCCTCCGCACATACTGGGCCTGTTGACTCGAAATCAGGTAACGTAGCTGATGAATTTGGCGCTCTACAAGGCCTTCCTGAGACAAGCTATCGCCAGGAAAAGCCAAATCTACTAACCTAACAATATCCTTCCAAAAGGAATCATGAGGTGCCAAGTCAGGATCAAAATAAGATAATAAGTCTTGGGTTTCTTTAAGTTCCCCAGATAGGTCTTCTGGCATCTCTATATAAGCCAGCAATAACTGAAGTACTTGCAATGGTTGGTGTTCTTCCTGCCATTCCTTCCATAAGCAATTAAAGGCTTTTGAACCAATGAGCATCACATCTCTCCTCAATCATTTAATCAGTTGTCTCTTGTATGAAATCCTCTATGCTTCTAATCACTTCTTTGGTCTGATAGTGGTAGAAATAATGAGGAGCATCATAAAACGCTAGTTCGATATTTTCCTGATTCTTCGCAAAACTGGTCGCATAGTGTCGCCACTGCTCCTGACTGAATCCTGTCCCTTTTCCATTAGAGACCATGAGTAGCACGGGCATTTGTGACTTGATGCTAGTGGAGTTCACCTTTTTAGCATTTTCTTTAACACACAGGCTCTCATTTAACATAGCTTGCGACAAGAGTTGTCTGTAAGCTATTTTTTGATAGAGACGGCGGTCACTATCACTTAGATTCTCATTGGGCATATATAATTGTCTCGGCAGTAATCTTAGCAGACCTAATTGACTTCCCCAACGGGCCAGACGCAACATCTGAGGATGCCTCTTCAAATGGGAATAAC
This sequence comes from Streptococcus sp. HSISS2, assembly GCF_000448665.1. Lineage (NCBI taxonomy): Bacteria > Bacillati > Bacillota > Bacilli > Lactobacillales > Streptococcaceae > Streptococcus > Streptococcus sp. HSISS2. The sequence continues at coordinate 1,254,192 of NZ_CM002133.1, forward strand.
TTTCTGGAAAGGCCCAATCAAGACCAACAACAGCTTTTACTTCACTCGGGTAGTTTTCCTGCCAGAGGAGCGTTTCTAATGAGGCCATTGAATGAGAGATCACGATATAGGGACCTGACACATGAGCTTTGGCAAGTGCTTGACGTGTTTCAGAAAGGACTACAGCAACATCCCTTGACTGAGACGTGTCCTCACTGTAACCATAACCAGCTCTTTCAACAAGGACTATTCTATACTTGTCTGAAAGCCCATCATACACATCTTTAAAATCTAAGATCGGTGAAGCCGTTCCAGCACCAGAGAGAAAAACTAGGGTTTGCGGACCGTTTCCTTTTACCAAGACGCTCATTTTGTGTCCATTGACAGCTACCAGTTGACCTTTAGGTGTTAGAGAGGCCTTTTCTCTTTGCAAGGCTAATCTATGATAGGTAAAGCTAGTTAGTAATAAGACTAGGAATGCCCCCAGCAGAAATAAAAGTCTTTTCATAAAAACAGGCATGGTTTATCCTACTAAAAAGTCAGTTAGCTTAGCTAACCGACCCTTTATTTATTCGGCATCTGGGCGTGATTTGCGAGCGATATCAGCAAGGATATTCTCTACAAATTCTGAAACAGTCTCAGTGTGTGTTTGTTTTTGACCATAACGACGAACGTTAACAGTTCCATCTTCCATTTCCTTGTCACCAACAATCAATTGGTAAGGAATTTTTTGCGTTTGAGAAGCACGAATCTTGAACTGCATTTTTTCATTACGTTCATCTACTTCGGCACGGACACCACGATCACGAAGTTCCTTAGCCACTTCCCATGCGTAGTCCACGTGTTTTTCGTTAGATACTGGAATAAGGGTTACTTGGTGAGGGGCAAGCCATGTTGGGAAAGCACCCTTGTAGTTTTCAATCAGAATAGCTGTGAAGCGTTCCATAGTTGAGATAACCCCACGGTGAATCATGACTGGACGGTGTTCTTCACCATCAGCTCCGATGTAGTGAAGGTCAAAACGTTCTGGAAGCAAGAAGTCCAACTGAATAGTAGAAAGAGTTTCTTCTTTTCCAAGAGCAGTTTTAACTTGGATATCCAATTTTGGTCCATAGAAGGCTGCTTCTCCTTCGGCTTCATAGTACTCAACACCCATATCATCAACAGCCGCTTTCAACATGCGTTGCGCATTTTCCCACATTTCATCATTGTCAAAGTATTTGTGCTTATCTGCAGGGTCACGATAAGACAAACGGAAACGGTAATCCGTTAAGTTAAAGTCTTCATAAACATCAATAATCAATTGAAGGATTTTCTTGAATTCATCTTCGATTTGTTCTGGAGCAACGAAAGTATGTCCATCGTTAAGTGACATTTCACGAACACGTTGAAGACCTGTAAGGGCACCTGATTTTTCATAACGGTGCATCATACCGATTTCAGCGATACGGATTGGCAATTCACGGTAAGAGTGAACATGGTGTTTGTAGACTTCGATGTGGTGTGGGCAGTTCATTGGACGAAGGACAAATTCTTCCCCATCTCCCATATCCATTGGAGGGAACATGTCTTCACGGTAATGATCCCAGTGACCTGAAGTTTTATAAAGTTCAACTGATGCAATTGGTGGCGTATAAACGTGTTGGTAGCCTGCTGCTACTTCTTTATCAACGATATAACGTTCCAACTCACGACGGATAGTCGCACCATTTGGCAACCAGAATGGAAGCCCCTGACCGACTTCTTGAGAAATCATGAACAAATCAAGCTCTTTACCAAGTTTACGGTGGTCACGTTCTTTAGCTTCTTCGAGACGTTTAAGATATGTTTTAAGATCTTTTTTGTCGAACCAAGCTGTACCATAGATACGTTGCATCATGGCATTGTCACTATTTCCACGCCAGTAAGCACCCGCAACATTCAAGAGGTGGAAGATTTGGATACGACCAGTTGATGGCACGTGAGGGCCACGGCAAAGGTCAACGTATTCACCTTGACGGTAGATAGTCAAACCACCTTCGTCTTCTGAGTGTTCTTCAATCAATTCCAACTTGTAAGGATCGTTTTTGAAGATTTCACGCGCTTCATCCTTAGTCACTTCTTCACGAATAGAAGGGAAGTTTTCTTTCACGATTTTCTTCATTTCTTCTTCAATACGAGGAAGGTCTTCGTTAGAGATTTGCCCCGCTTGATTATCCGTATCGTAGTAGAAACCATCTTCGATGGCTGGGCCAACACCCAAATGGATATCTGGGAAGAGACGACGAGCTGCTTGGGCAAACAAGTGAGCCGCTGAGTGACGCAAGATTGGAAGGGCATCTTCATGATCAGGTGTCACGATTTCGATACTCCCGTCTTCAGTGATGGCACGAGTTGTGTCAATCAATTTGCCGTTGAATTTACCAGCAAGAGCTTTTTTAGCCAAAGAATTGCTGATAGATTGTGCAATTTCAAAAGTTGTAACGCCAGATTCGAATTCACGAACAGCGCCATCTGGAAAAGTAATGTGAATCATAATTTAGATGTCAGGGCTCTATAGGATGAGCCCCTTCGTCCTTTCTATTAATTATTTTTGTTGTAGTAGTTTGTTTCTAGGATGCTTTGCAATTCCGTATTATGCCAACCTGCTCCAATCAATATCTTGTTGACATTGAAGTCTATCTCCTTACCATCAGTTAGAAATAGGCGAAGTTTATAACCAATAAACAAGCGTTTCTTAAACTGATAAGACTTAATCGTCTCTTCAGGAAATTTGGCGATAATATCTCCTAATTTTCCTAAAAGAGTTATAGAAATAATCAAAACCTCTGTTTCTGTAAAAACAATTAGGAAATTAGCAAAGGTTGACTTACCGATTCTCCTAGTAGCATAGATAGCGTGCATGGTCTCAGCAAGACTAGCATCCAAACCGTGGTCAATCAAGTAGGCCTTGATAGCTTCATATTTGAACCCCATAAAATTCTCCCTCACCTAAAAAGATAGTGTCACCTCGTTCTAAACAATCCTTTTAGTAATCAAAGAGAAAATATATAGTCACAAAGTAAAGCTTTTCTATCTAAACTAGACATTCTAAAAATTGTAAAGCATACCAAACAATATAAAAAGCGACATCCTAAAAAGGACGTCGCAACGTGGTTCCACCTTAGTTCGTGTACGACAAAAAACGAGTTTGTCCTACACCTCTGATTGGCTCTAACGTGGCCACCGTTTTATGTTTGCATAAAAAGTTAATCGAGTAGTCCCAATCATGTCCTCTGCGTGATTTCCAGCACCACACGCTCTCTAAAAGATTTCCCATGACTGATATGTCTCTATGCGTTATTATAGCATGAAACTGTAATTTTTCAAGCTAATTATCTCTTTTATGAAGCAATTCTCAGAATTTTGTAAAACGATGAAAAGCTAAGCACTTACTTAATCCAAAAGTCTTGTAATATTGCGGATTTTCTTGACCTGCTTGGCAGACCCTTTGAGGATGCGAACAGATCCGTTAACAGGCAGGGTGATAGCCTTCGTAGGTAGATAGGTCACCATGCGAGTCAAGCGTTTCATAGTACTATCTTCACCATTCAAATCATTGTGGAAATCCTTAGAAATGGTCAAATCTAAATAGTACTCATAAACACGTTTTCCAAAGTTTTCTGCAGAAATCTCATAGAGCTTTTTAGACCACTTATTCTCATCTTTTTGAGGTGTTGCAATGGCTGCTTCCAAAATAGCACCCGCCAAGTCATTATCATGATAATAAAGTGTTCCAAACATTTGGTCTGTAATCACATTATCCAAATAAAGATTACCATGCGCAATAACTGGGGTACCACTTGCCAAGGCTTCCAGATAGGTCAAGCCCTGAGTCTCACTGGTTGATGCTGAAATAAAGAAGTCAGCAGCCTTATAATAAAGTGCCGTCTCACTAGGTGCAATCATACCAGTGAAAATCACCTTGTCCTCAATACCAAGTTTAGCAGTCTGCGACTTAAGGTCTTCCAGATAAGGCCCAGCACCGGCAACAACCAGACGAACCTTTTCTTCCTCCTTTAAGACAGATGGTAATGCTGCTAGTATTGCCTGAATATTTTTCTCATAAGAAATACGGGAAAGACTCAGCAACATAATCTCATCAGAAGCAATACCAAGTTTGGCTCTCAAGTCCGCCTTATCCTCTTCGGTGATTTCTGGGCGTTGGAATTTTTCAAGTTCAATACCAGTTGGAATAACACGTTTCTCAGCTGCTATCTTATACTTAAGGAGAAGGTCATAAACAATTTCACTTGGACAAATGACCCCATCCAAATCACTCATAAAGCCACGAACAATGTACTTAACCATGCTTGGTCGAATCACCATTCCCTTGGCAATGTAGCGAACGTAGTCCTCGTATTGCGTATGATAGGTATGCACGACAGGAATCTTGAGTTCACGCGCAATCGCAATTCCAAGAAGACCCAAAGAAAATTCAGTCTGCGTATGAATAATATCTAGCTTATATTGCTTGGCAATCTCCAGTGCCTTAGAAAAGCCACGATAAGCCACACGTCGGTCCTTAAAGGCAAAGAAAGGCACACTAGGAATACGGACAATCTGCCAATCCTCATAGCGATCAACATCCTTATCAGTTGTTGTAAAGATAAAGACCGTATGCCCCATTTTTTCCAACTGCGTCTTCAATGTGCGAATGCTCGTCGCAACACCGGATACCTGTGGAAAATAGGTATCTGTAAACAATCCGATACGCATTTAAATCTCCAATACTTCTTTGTAGGCTTCTACAAGTTTCTGAGCCACATCATCAATCGAGCGACTTTCCGCAACCTTGTACCCTGCTTCACGTTTGTCCACTTTACCATCAATAATATCTTGCAAGGCCACTACAAATTCATCCACATTATGTCCAAATGTGGCAGCCGTGTCGTCAACCCAGGCCTCATAAACTGGAATGTCACGCAAGACCACATGCTGATAACTAGCAAAGGCTTCAAGTACCACAATTCCTTCTGTTTCCTCGTAAGATGGGAAAAAGAAAGCACTGGCGCCACTCATAGCCCCCTGAAAAACCGCTCCCTTAAAATAACCTGGGAAGCTGACATTATCAGGATGCTTACCATTGACAATGTCTCGAATTTTCTTAGGAATCAACCACTTACTGATACTGCCTAACCAGATGAATCGAACATGCGGCATTTTCTCAGCAACCTTGACAAAGTCTTCGATCCCCTTACGTTGAAAATAAAGGCCAGCACAAATCACAACTGGCTGTCCTTCCTTAATGCCAAAATAGTCACGGAAGACTTTTTCCTTGTGTGGGTCCTTACCGTATTTTTTCAAATCAATACCATTTGAAACAGCAATAATCGGCGTAGTTACCCCGTAAGACTGAATCAACTTTTGGAATACTCAGATGGCGTAATCACGTAGTCAGCCTTTTGATACATGTGGGCCAAGTATTTCCCAAAAAGAGGGGCCATCAAGTTGGAGCCGATGAATGAATTTTCAAAGTCCTCACGTGTCGAATGACCATGCATGATGACCTTCTTGCCACGACGTTTGGCAGCATGCAACAACATCAAACTGCGTGGTCCGTAAGTATTGATATGAACAACATCGTAATCACCCAAGATGTCTGTTGTATAGGGAATCCCCGCCAAGTCCAAGGCATGCATCTGATGGTGGAGAGCCCGACCAATTCCTGATTTTTCAAGAACCGATTTTCCTTCAAGATAAAGTAGAACTTTCATATTAACAATTATAGCCTAATTTGGACGAAATTTCATCTGGAATATGGCTCCTCAAGTCTTAAAAAGCTCTCAAAATCAAGGAAAAAACACTAAACTCATGACAATAAAAGATATAAAGAGACAGAAAATCAATTTCTGCCTCTTTAATTTATAATATCGTAGTGATAGTCATTTACTTTCTTAATATATAGTAGGAGCTCTCTCTTGACCATCAGAGAGAGGTAGACGACTTTCTTGTTTTTAGGATAATGTACCAGATAACTTGACCTATGAGAAATGGCAAATATAAGAAGGCAATCAAACCAAGACTGATTAGCTGCATAGTCAGGCTATTATCAACACCTGTTGCATCTGCTGGTCTAAGCAAGATAAAGGCTACCAAAAGGGCAAACACAAGCAATTCCACCACCGTCACAACTCGCCAAACCAACATCAGCATTACCTTCTTTCCTTTGTATTATAATTATATTAAGCCTCAAGAAAGGTGAAATCAATAGTAAAAACATGACGTCCTGTCAATGACCTATCCCCAAAAAAGGTAAGCTCAAAATCTGTAATCGTTACAACTAGGCCTACTCTTTCTCAATGAAGATTCTCGCTTTATCGGATAGATAGACCTCACAAATTTACACGGTGTCAGCTTTTTATTCCTCTTTTGCTAGCACGACTATTGATTTTGAAAAGCATTTCAATATAATAAAATTATAAAAGACTAAGGAGATTCTTATGCCTAAAGGAACAAGAGAAAATATTATCAATGCCTTCTTCTCGCTCGCTTCTAAACACCCTTCTAGCACTCACTTTACCTTAACCCAAATAGCTAAGGAGGCAGGCATATCTAGGCAGTCTATTTATCAAAATCATTTTAACAATTATGATGAATTAATTCAGTATATTCATGAAATGATTGATGCCGATATCCATTCTCATATCGAACAGGATCTAACCACTAAAGATCCAATCACACTCTTTTGCGATAATATTATTCCCTTACTTTACTCTAAAAGAACCTGGCTAAGATGTCTTTACACGACCGCAGCTGATCCAAGTTGGCGAAGCTTCTTGCAAATCACTTATGGAAAATGGCTCAAAGAAAATATAAGTCCAACAGAGTTAGACCTTCAAATACCAAAGCCTTTCTTACAAGAATTATTTCTCCTCAATATCCTTAACATCATCCAACTGTGGATTTCTCAAGAATTTCCAACGCCACCTGACATCTTCAAAAAACAGTTTATTTTACTCCTTAAGACTCCCTATATTGAGTTCGTGTCCTAATATAACAATTGCGAACTTGAAAAAGCAAAAACAACTTGAAACAAAAGTTTCAAGCTGTTTTTTAGTTATCACCTTAAATGTCTTTACGACGACGGTTATAGGCTATACCCATGACTGCAGCTACTTCTGCTGCCACTCCAAGAGCAAGCAAGGCTTTATCACTGGCTTGACCAGTTTCTGGAAGTTGAGGTCCTGATTTCACAGAAGATTGAACTGGCTTAGCTGGTTGTGGGTTCACTGATGAAGTTGTAGAAACCACTGATGGTTTTTGTGGAACATGTGGTGGTCTTGTTGGAGTTGGTGGTGTTTGTGGTTTTGGAGATTTTGGTGGAATGTAACTATTGTTAAATTCTGTATCCAAAGGAAGGACAACTGCTGCTACGAGCAAGTTTTCCTTATCACCAACACTCTTAGTAACCGTCACTTTAAGTTTAGCTACCATGCTGTCATAAACCACATTAGATTCGTAACCTTTGACTTCTTCGACAGTGTAGTAATAAACACCTGGTTTATCATAGTTAATACTGTCAAAGTTGATGTTACCTTTAGCATCGTTAGTCACAGTTTGGACAACATTACCTTTTTCATCTTTGAGGACGAAGCTAAACTCACCATCTTGAAGTTGACGACCTGCAAGAACTTTAGTCAATACGAATTTAGCTTTAGCTGGTTTCAATTCTTTGACATAGTTATTGAAGATAGTGTCTTTTGGATTTGTAACGGTTGATACTAGGGCTTCTCCGTCACGTGTCACGGTAATTGATACCGTTGCTTTCATACCATCATAGATGATGTCTTCGTTATTACCTTTGACTTCTTCAACAGTATAAGTGTAGGTACCTGGTTTTTCAAAGCTAAGGTTACTAAAGGCAACACGACCATCTGCTGTATTACCTACAGTTTGAACAACATTACCTTTTTCATCCTTGAGGACAAATTGGAATTCATTAGCAGTCAAGGCTTGGTTAACACCTGCTTTGCTCAATTCCTTACTGAACTGGATAGAGGCTTGAGCTGGAGTCGCAAACTTGTTGTTAAAGATAGTATCTTTTGGATTAACAACTGTTGAAACAAGAGCATCCCCATCACGTGTCACAGTGATAGAAACAGCAGCTTTCATCGTATCATAGACGATAGCGCCATCCTTACCTGCAACTTCTTCAACGGTATAGTTGTAAGTACCAACCTTGTCGAAAGTCAATTCGCTAAAGTTAACATGACCGTCTGCTGTATTACCTACAGTTTGGACAACATTACCTTTTTCATCCTTGAGGACAAATTGGAATTCATTAGCAGTCAAAGCTTGATTTACACCTGACTTGCTCAATTCCTTGCTAAATTGAATCTTAGCTTTGGCTGGTGTGACCAATTTATTGTTGAAGATAACGTCACCTGGATAAACCACTTTGGCCACTAATTTTTCTCGGCCATCTGTGGTTTCTCTAGCCACTTGGACAGTCACATCAGCTTGAAGCTTATCATAAACGACGTCACTATCATTACCAGGAACTTCTGTCACACGATAGTGGTAGGTACCAGGTTGGTTAAGAACAAGATTTGAGAAGACAATTTTACCAGTGGCATCATTGGTTGTTTCACCAAGATCAACCATCTTATTATCTGTCATATCAACCAATTTGAAGGTGAATTCCTTATCTTTCAAGGCTCTACCTGCCAACTCTTTGGCTAATTCAAGATTGAAACGTACTTCTTGTTCACCGCCGACATTTCCAAGGCCCCCAACCAAACGTACTTCAGAAGTATATGTTTTTGACTCAACATCTGCATGAAGGTCAACTTTATTCGTAGGATTATTAGAATCTGATGCTGGGTTGGTCAATCGTGTCTGATACCAAACATAAACCATACGGTCCAAACGACCAAGATTTAACTCAAATTTAGTATCGTCGTGAGAGAAACTCTTAATCAATTCCATAGCTGAACCCTTATCAACCCATGGCTCAGCAGAATCAATGTAACGCAACTCTAAAGAATTATCAACAAATCTTTGATTATCAGACCAAGTATCGATCAATTGAAGATTATTCAACACACGTCTTGCATAATTGAGACGCATTCCCCAGTTAATTAGGGTTGGATCATTCTTGTCCTGACTACCCCATTTAGCAATGACTTCGTCACCAGGGATAGGATTTGCAGAACCAACTGTCACATTAACGACATGACCATTGAAATTGAGGTGCAATTTTTCGCCATCTTTGAGAGCTTCTGAATAGAGTGTATCTAACTCTAAATTCATATATTTCCCAATAGGGTGATCTTCGAAATAATGATTAAATGTGGTTACAACGCTGTTATTCTTAGGATCTACCTGAGCAATACCAACAACTTCGTTATTAGGGTTGTAAACATTTACACTATAGCTTGTCTTAAATTGCAATTCACTTGGAAGAGTGAAGACAACTTTGTCACCTGAATTAATAGCTATATCGTTAGGGAATAAAATATCATGATAAACAACCTTACTTCTTGAGTAAATACTATTTCCGTCTGGAAATTGAAGCTCAACATTAGGGTTTTGAACATGAATTTCAGTTCCCGTTTTGGTTATTTGAGTATCAGAAGTACTAGTAGGAGTACTACTATTCGTCAATTTCTTAGCCTCTACAGGTGCTTCATGTTCAGCTGACTTGTGATCAGCAACACTTGCTGAATCACTAGCTGAACGCTCACTAGTTACACCAGTGGCATTTGAAGCTGTAGAGCTATTTGATGCTTCGCTACTCACATTTCCATGTGGAGCTTCAATCTGTTCTGAACTGACAGATGAAGCTGCTGGACTGTCTGCTTTAACATTCTTTGGAACATCAACTGATGTACCTGTGTTTTCAGTACTTACTGCTGTAGTTGGTACTGATGGCACTGTAACCTCTGACGATGACTGATTTGCTGAGACATTCACCACATCTGTAGCGGGTTGACTAGAAACCTCTGTCACCTGATCGGCTTGTGCTGTACCAATACCAAAAATTGCAGTTGAAATCAAAACGGATGCAATACCGACTGAAAATTTACGGATGGAAAAGCGTTGCTTCGAATCACTAAATAACCTATTCATAATATCCTCCATTTACAAAACATTTTTATCTTTCCCAACCAGCATTATACTCCTATTCTAATTTTTTGCAAGATGTAAGTCACAATTAATTAACATTTTTGTAAATTGTGCAACACTTTTTCCTGTTTTTGTAAGAAAAAAGCACTAAATTTTACTAAAATTTTTCTAAAACACACAAAAAACACTAACAATAAAGCTTTTAAACTCAATTGCTAGTGTTTTCGTGATATTATAAAATATTTTCAAAAATATTCAATTATGAGAAGAAAATAATTAATAATTGTCAAATAGTTTCTAATTTACCTAAAACTCAGGTTAAATTTCTGTAGCTTTTAGGGATTGTGTGATAACAATTTAGTCAAGTTCTTCCAAAAAGTCTATCAAGATGGCAGCCGATTGTTTCCCTGCCTGAATAATAAATTCGTCAAAGGTAAGGTTGGCATCGTGAGCTGCTGTATCACTCATGGCACGCACAACGATAAAAGGTTTCTTGACACTGTGAGCTGCCTGAGCAATAGCCGCCCCTTCCATTTCAACAGCCAAAACCTCTGGAAAATGCCCCTTAATGGCATCAATCTTGTCCTGACCAGCAATAAAGCTATCACCGGTAGCGATAAGACCAATCTTACTGTCAATTGACGCTTGAGCCAAAACCTTCTCAAAGGTCGTCACGAAGCTTGCATCACTCTCGAAATATAGTGGCTGCATAGACATTTGGCCGTAATCATAGCCAAAGGCTGTCAAATCAACATCGTGATAAGCCAACTTTGAAGCCACGACCACATCACCAATCTTTAGACCAGGCGCTACTGCCCCTGCAGAGCCAGTATTAATGAGGGCCTCAACTTCAAAGTGGTCCGCCAAAACAGCCACAGACATGGCTGACATGACCTTACCAACACCTGATTGAACCAAAACCACATCGTGTTTGCCCAAACGTCCTGTGTAGTAGGTATTTCCAAGAATGGTTTCCTCAACCTTATTTTCCAATTGCTCCACTAGAAGCACCAATTCCTGCTCCATGGCAGCGATAATTCCAATTTTCATATAGTTCCTTTTTAGCTTGTAATCTTGCGTGAATCACTTGTCATAAGAGAATTAGGCCTAACTAGCCTAGACTATTATTAGAAATAAAAGACAGCGATGAAGAGGATAATCAAGAGGACGACTACCCAAAAGAGAATACGATTGAGTTTGTGCTGAAACAGGTTGCGTTTCGCATTTTCAATCCGACGACTCTTGTAGGTAGAAGGCTCATAATCAGCATCAAAGGCCTCATCATAAAAGTCTTCATCGTAGCCCTGATAAGAAGGGTGGTCAGTTAAATCAATTTCCCCACGCTTGGCCTGCTCAATGATATCGTCAGTTAACAGCGGTCTCCCCATAACTTATTTTCCCCCAAAGTGGAGTGCATAGTACTGGAGTGCAAGAATCGTTTTAGCATCTTTAATCTCACCTGATTTCACTAACTCCATACACTCATCATAGGTCAACTCAAAAATTTCAAGGAATTCATCATCATCAAGTGGACGAGGATTCTCAACAGGTTTGAGATTAGTCGCCACATAGAGTTTAATTTTCTCATTACAAAAACCAATGGCAGTGTAAAATTCATAAATCAACTCTAAATCACCCTGATATTGAGTTTCCTCTTCAAGTTCACGTGCTGCCGCATCCTTTTCATCACCAGCCTCACCAACTTCCAATTTACCCGCAGGGATTTCATACGATACATCTTCAATAGCCTTGCGATATTGCTTAACAATAACAAGTTTACCTTCTGGAGTAACCGCTAAAACGGCCACAGCTCCTCTATGAAAAATGAGCTCACGACGAGACGTCTTACCATCTGGTAAAAGGACCTTGTCTACAGCTACCTCAAAAATATTTCCTTTAAATTTTGAATCGCGTGTTAATGTTTTTTCTTCGTATTTCATGGCTTTCCTCCTTTTTTCTTACCACTTAATTGATGTGATGCCTAAAAAGTCGCCATTAGGTGACCTTCATAAAGCCTTATCGTTGACTTGGGTGATGAGGTTTCTTCACCGCATAACCCTCTTTATTGACTTGACGACCACGACCAATGGCTACACAGTCCGCTGGCACATTTTCAGTGATGGTCGAACCGGCCGCTGTAAGGGCACTATCTCCGATTTCAAGCGGAGCAATCAAGGTTGAATTACTTCCGATAAAGACGTTATCGGCAATTTGTGTCTTGAACTTATGTTGACCATCGTAATTGACTGTTATAGTACCTGCACCAAAGTTAACATTAGATCCAACTTCCGCATTGCCAATATAAGTCAAGTGACCAGCCTTGGTATTTTCACCGATAGTTGAGCCTTTAACCTCAACAAAGTTCCCAATGTGAACGTCTTTCTTAAGCGTAGAGTCAGGGCGAACATGAGCAAATGGTCCAATAGTAACACCATCTTCAACCACTGAATGCTCAATCATAGAGTGGGTGATAACTGTGTGGGCACCGATTGTAGTGTCAACAATGTAGGTACCATTGGTAAGCACTGACTCTGCACCAATTTTTGTTTGACCTTTAAGTGTCACATTTGCTTCAACCACAACGTCCGGTGCAATTTCCACATCCACATCAATGTATGTGGCATTTGGATTTTGGAAGGTTACACCATTGACCATGTGAGCCTTGTTGATACGACGACGCATGACATCTTCCGCTGTTGCCAGGGCAACACGGTCGTTAACCCCAAGACTTTCTTCAAAGTCACGAAGAGTGAAGGCACCTACTTTTTCACCATTTTCTCGGAAAATAGAAATGACGTCTGTCAAATAATATTCTCCTTGCGCATTGTTAGTGTTGATATTTTTTAACGCTTCAAAGAGACGTTTATTGTCAAAAACATAAGTCCCTGTGTTGATTTCTTTGACTTGTTGTTCGAACTTGTTGGCATCTTTTTGCTCTACAATCTTAGTCACTTCGCCATTTTCATTACGGATGATACGACCATAGCCAAATGGATTGTCCGCTGTCGCTGTCAGGATAGTGGCAACATTTTTGTGATTAACGTGGAAGTCAATAAGATTTTTGAGGCTTTCACCTGTAATCAAAGGCGTATCCCCAGCAATGACAAGGGTTTGACCTTCAAGACCAGCCAACTCTGCCTCAGCCATCATAACAGCATGACCAGTCCCCAACTGCTCTGTTTGCATTGTAAAGGCAGATTGACCATCCAAAACCTCACGAACAAGCTCAGCCTTATGACCAATAACAGTAACGTTTTTAGCTGGTTCGATAGCTGAAACTGCACGAAAAACATGCTCAAGCATGGTGATACCTGAAACCTTGTGCAATACTTTTGGAAGATCTGATTTCATGCGAGTTCCTTTACCCGCAGCAAGGATAATTGCGTAATTACTCATGTGTTTATTCCCTCTTAATTGTGAATTTTAGTACTTTTCTCCTACTACCCTATGTAATAAAGAAAGCACTCTTTACAGTTTCTCCTAAACAAGAGAAACGCCCCCATTTTCTATTGATTCTGTTCAATGAGACCCTTTTTCAACGTTCTAAATTAGAGTTTCTCACCATCCATAATCGCCTTATTATACCATAAATGAAAAGGTTTTGGCAGAATGAAAGGTAATGAAAAAAGAGCTGACGCTCTTTTTCTAAGTATAGTTATCCTATAACCATTCTTTGTATTTCTTAATATAGATATGCTTCACAAAGGTAACACTAAGCATATACAAAGTAATGATGATAAACAAGAGAATGAAATAGAGACCGTTTAGATGGCTGAGTTTTAAGAGACCAGCCAATGGACTGTATGGAAGAGAAGTCACAAAGAAAGCAGCAAATAAGGTTGTCACAACAACTGATAGTGCTGGGTGACTTTGAATAAATGGTAGTTTTGGTGAACGTAACATGTGGATAACCATGGTTTGAGACCACATAGATTCAATAAACCAACCTGTTTGGAAAATAATGATAAATGCTGACGCTTCTGGTGAACCATGAACATAGCTATGCCCCAAAATCATTGGCACAATGATAAAATAGAGCAAGATATATGTCAAAATATCAAATACGGACGAAATAGGTCCTATCCAAGCCATGAAACGCATGATTGATTTGGCTTCCCAGATATGTGGCTCTTTAAGAAATTCCTTGTCCACATTGTCAAATGGAAGGGCTATACAAGAGATATCATAGACAAGATTTAGGACAATCAAATGCACAGGTGCCATTGGTAGAAATGGTAAGAAAATGCTGGCAAAGAGGAGAGAAAAGATATTCCCGAAATTTGAAGAAACGGTCATCTTGATATATTTAGTCATATTAGCATAGACCTTCCGTCCTTCAACCAAACCTTTTTCCAAGACCATTAAATCCTTATCAAGCAAGATAGCATCTGCAGTTTCTTTGGCGATATCAACAGCTGTATCCACAGAAATCCCCACATCTGACACCTTCATGGATGGGGCATCGTTGATACCATCACCCATATAGCCTACCTTATGCCCATTTTCCTTAAGGCTTAGGATAATTCGTGCCTTTTGGTCTGGAGATAACTTAGCAAAGACTGTTGTCGTTTCCACAGCCTTAGCCAAATCTTGATCTGACATGGTATCAAGATCACTTCCAAGTAGAATGTGCGTCACATCTAGACCAACTTTTTCACAGACAGCCTGTGTCACCTTATCATTGTCTCCAGTCAAAATTTTTGTGGTCACACCATATTCCGCCAAAGCCTTGATAGCAGGTGCTGCTGATGGTTTTGGTGGGTCAAGGAAGGCAAGATATCCCGTCAAAATCATATCACTTTCATCTTCGACACTAAAGACGTCATTTTCATTAAGCTGTGATTTGTAGCTAACACCGAGAACACGCAAACCTTGTTCATTCAACTGTGCAACTTCCGTAAGGACTTCCTCACGAACATCGTTAGTCAATGGGATAATGTCTCCCTTGTATTCCACATAGTTAGAAACAGAGAGCATTTCTTCAAGGGCACCTTTTGTCACCATACTAACAAATCCATCAGTGTCTTTAACAATGACACTCATGCGACGACGTTCAAAATCAAAAGGTAGCTCATCAATCTTGTGGAAGGTCTGGTCAAGGTCACGAACGATGTCATGTTTCTTAGCTTCTCTTTCAGTTCGGCTAATAATGGCACGGTCCATAAGATTTTTTAAGCCAGTTTGGAAATAAGAATTAAGATAGGCTCTCCGAAGTACTGATAGGTCAAGGTCACCATGGATATCAAGAGGGTACTCAAGAACGATTTCATCCTGAGTCAGGGTTCCTGTCTTATCCGTACAAAGGATGTCGATAGCCCCTAGGTCTTGAATAGCATTAAGCTTTTTGATGACCACCTTTTCCTTGGCCATAATGATAGAACCCTTGGCAAGACTGGCTGTGATAATCATCGGCAACATTTCTGGGGTCAAACCGACTCCCACACTAAGGGCAAAGACGCCGGCTTCAAGCCAGTCCCCATCTGTTAAACCGTTAATCACAAAAACAACAGGAACCATAACCAACATGAGTCGAATCAAGAGCCAAGAAATGGAATTCATCTCACGTTCAAATGAAGTTGGTTCGTCATAAGTATTGATGGTCTGCTCAATTGCTCCCATCATGGTTTCATCACCAACAACTAAAACCAAGGCTGTTGCACGACCAGAGATAACATTAGTTCCCATGAAAGCAAGGCTCTCACTTTCAAGCAGGCTCTCTAGATTTTGACCATCTGCTTTAGCCAGACAAGCTTTTTCCACAGCATCGCTTTCACCTGTCAAGCCAGACTGTTGAACAAAGAAATCACGAGAATCTAGTAAGACCACATCAGCCGGAATCATATCTCCCGCACTTAGTTTGACCACATCTCCAACCACAATTTCATCAATTGGGATTTCTTGTTCACTGCCATCTCGAAGTACTGTTGCTGTATTGACAATCATGCGAGACAAATTACTGGCAGCCTTGTCGCTACGAAGTTCTTGAATAAAACGGATACCACCAGATATCAAAACTAGAGTGACAATGATGATAGAAGTCGTTGGGTCTTCTTCACCCGGTTTAGCAAGCCAGACATTGGTGATAAAGGAAACCAGAGCAATGACTAAGAGAATAACAGTAAAGGGATTGATGATAGATTCATAAATCTTTTTGATGATAGAATCCTCTTGTCCTTTGGTTATGACATTTTCCCCATAAAGGTCACGGTTTTCTTCTACTTGGTCTTCCTTCAAGCCATCCAAATGAGTCTTGTAGCGAGTAAGGGTTGTTTCAAGTGGCTCTTGAAGAGCAGCAATAAGTCTTTCTTTATTTGTTGACATTGGAATCTCCTTATTTAATCAGGAGTCAATCACTTATGGAGTCCCTAAGACACTAATCAGCGATTGACTGGTTAGGTGCGGTTCGGGGTGATCGTCGATTAGTCTCATAGGTTTCTCCTTTCATTTTTTTACATAGTGGGTGGACCTCAGATAAAAGAAAAGAGTCCTACCCATATACAGGTAAGACTCTATAAACTCGAGGTTGATTTTTTAATAGATTCTGTCAAAAAATGGACCGTTCAAGCTTTAGCTCCGCAAGGCGATGAAATGAGCTTAGTCTTGACCTTGGCGATCAGGACTGTTGACCAACGAATAGTGTCTCCACTGCTTTGCGGTAGTCATCCGTATCCTTGTGGTAGCCTCACCTACCGTATTTCACTGAAAATAATACTCCTAAGGCAGTAACTTGTCAAGGGGAAAAGTTACTTTTTGCTTGAGTGGGTAATAAAAAAAGAGCTTCCGCTCTTTTTTGTAAGATATTCTTTTGTAAAATGGATTTTTTAGACTTTCCTTACGTGAATGCGGACGTCATAGCCAACATAGAAACTTATCTCTTCAATAGGAAAATTAAGAAATCTTTCGTATTTTCTTAGCCTGCATAAAGTCAAGTAATGCAAAGACAAGAATCCAAATGATTAGAGCTATTAAACTAGCTTTTTGATCCTGCCACTTAAAGTGGTCCAAATCACTAAGTGCATTTGTGAAAAGTCCCATGTGACTATATTTTATAACGGTATCAAAGGTATCACTCATGCCTAAAAATGTTGGAATGAAAAGGCTAATCATCGTTACTGGTAGACTAACAATCTGTGAAGAAATTTGAGTCTTACACACCATACCAATAAATAGATAGATAAGCATGACAGCTACCGCAGTTAATAAAACAATAAGATAATAAGTATCTGACTGTTTACCCAAATCAATCTCTAGAATTTTAGGAATGAAAAGAGCTGAAGCAAGACTAATGGCGAATGGGAAAACAAGGGTAGAGATTATGTAATTTTTCGTCTTAACACCACTCAGAAGGAGAGTACGGAGGGTCTTCTTCTCCCTTTCCTCAGACACAATGGTACTAATTGTATTCCCATTCCCAAATAAAAGGGCCATAGACAAACACATTACAAGCAATCTAACCTTGGATTCTGTATTCAATGCTCCCTGTATCTCAGTGAGTTTTTTATATAGATAAGTAAAGCCAAATGGTAGCAAGACTTGGATTAAAAGACTTTTGTTAGATAAGATAATTCGGCGTCTGAGCCACATGAGTGATTTTAACTGCTTACGCATTGAGCTTACCTCCTGTTAGTTGGATAAAGATATCTTCCAAGGTCGGTTCACAAGAATGAATGGTTAAAATATCATCAGTCTGGCTGACCTGTCCTAACTCTGAAAACGATAGGTAGTCTTCCTTACCAGATTGATAGGTAATTTTGACACGTTTATCTGTATTGTACTTTTGAATCAAATCACTTGGAGTCCCCGCTTCTACAATTTGTCCTTTATTAAGAAGGACAATCTTGTCACAGAGGATAGTCGCCTCGTGCATGTCATGGGTCGTTAGAAAAATGGTTGTCCCTTCTGCTTGCAACTCCTTAATAAGTTCATGAATAGACTGGGAAGTTGACGGATCCAAGCCTGAAGTCGGTTCATCCAGAAAGAGAACTTGAGGCTTGTTAATAATGGCACGAACCAACAACATACGTTGCTTCATCCCTGTTGATAACTTTTCAGCCAGCGTTTTACGTCTGTCATAGAGACCCACACGCTTCATCAAATCATCAAGGTCCCCTTGTGGAACATCGTAGAGTTTTGCGAAAAAGAGGAGATTGTCATAAAGGCTCAACTTTTCATAATAGCCACTATTTTCCGTAATTAGACCAATATTAGCAAGGTCTTCCTCGTTCAAATTGGTAGAGGACTTAGCTAGAATTGATGATTGCCCTTGGTCTGGTGTCAATTGACCTGTGAGAATATTGATTGTGGTCGTTTTACCAGATCCAGACGGTCCAAGAAAACCTAAAATTTCTCCCTTGTTGACCTCGAAAGTGAGGGAACTTATGGCTTTAAAAGACCCAAAACTTTTGCCTAAATTGTCCGCTTTAATAACCTGCTGAGACATAGTTACTCCTTTAATATTTCTTTAACCTAACACCTATCATTCCATGTATTTTTGAAAACAAACATGCGTTGACTGAAAAATACAATGTTTTACATTACAGTATTTTAACATAATAAGAAAAAGAAAAAAAGAGCACTTGGCTCTTTACTACTTCTCTTGTTTGATATAAGTCCCTTGTAGCTTACCATGTAAGATGTAATCCACAGATTTGAGCTCATCAACAGTCCGACAATCAAGGGCACACATGATGAGACGAAGGTCGTCCTTCCAGCCATTAACGACAGCCACAACCTTATCCACAGGGTAACGTTCTACCAATTCAAGGACTGTTCGTGAGAGGCCTACACCTTTTGCTCCTAAGACCAGACATTTAACCATATCAAGTGGATTGCGCACGCCACCAGAGGCTAAGATTTCCACATCTTCACGAAGATCTTGGGCTTGCAGGAGGGTCTGAACCGTACTTTGTCCCCAGTCATTAAGGTAATCACGGTTGCCGCCTCGACTATTTTCAATATAGGCAAAGCTAGTTCCACCACGACCTGAGATATCCACAGTTTTGATGCCCTGAGACATGGCGTAACGAATGGTTTCCATATCCATACCAAAGCCGACCTCCTTAAGCACAAGAGGAACCTCTATTTTCTGTGCATAAGCCGCCACATTTTCCTTCCAAGTGTGGAACATACGCTCTCCCTCAGGCATGAGAAGCTCCTGCATAAGGTTAACATGGAGCTGTAAAAAGACTGGGTTCATAGCTTCCACTGTCTTAATGCCCAGGTCCACAGACTTATCCACACCGATATTGGTCGCAAGGTCTAAGTCTGGAAACTCTTGACGATAGTCAAAGGATTCTGGTGCCTCTCCCTTTAGAGCAGCACTATAGGAACCCGTTACCATGAGAATACCCGTTCGACTGGCTACCTCAGCTAGTTTTCGATTAACTGCACCACCTTTAGCAGAACCACCTGTCATGGCATTGATATAAAAGGGAAAATTCCAATCTCGTCCCGCAAAATGTGTGGACAAGTCAATCTGATCTAAATCATAAGTCGGTAGGGACTTGTGGATAAGTTCCATATCGTCAAAACTATTGTAGGGCGACTGGTACTTGAGGGCATAACGGATGTGATCGTCTTTACGATTTGTCATAGGTTATTTCTTTACTTTCTTGCGTGATTATATCTACTAGGCTGACCCTTAAACCTCATACAAAAGCTCTATACCTTCCTGTTGCCAACGCTCGACTAGAGCATCTCGGCTAGATTGGTCAAAGGCAAAGGCAATACCACAGTCGCCACCTCCTGCTCCAGAAGACTTAGCGATAGCATCGAGTCCTTGTTCAGCTTCTTTGAGTTTTTTCAGCTTGTCCACATAAATATCTGGACTAAGCGATTCCAACTGGTCACTGACAGCTTGGAGGCTGCTCTTAAGTAAGGTCTTATCTCCTGTTTCCAGAGCCTTGATGGCAGCTTGAACAGCCACTTCGGTTTCAGTTAGATACTGGCTTGATATGCGAGATTTGGCCATCTTAACCATGTCTTTTGAAATAGCAGCTTGCTTGGTCCACCCCACCAAAAAATGAGCCTTGAGAGCTGGTACTACAGGTCTGATACGATAGCCCCAGTCTTTTCCAAAAGCTCTGATAAGGTCACTTGATTTATTAGCTCTGCTATTTTTGCACGGTCAAAGGAACGATAGGCAACCAAATCCTCGTATACGATACAAGCTAGGTCCCCCATAGAACCATTATCTCCTTGCTTGAGAAGGGTGTAGCTAGCTAATTTAAAGAGAATGTCTTTAGATAAGTCTTTCTGAAGGGCTGCTGCCAAGGCCTTGAGGGTCAATACCACAACAGAACCCGAAGAACCGATACCAAATTTAACCCCATCTCGTTCCAACTTTCCTGTGATGGAAAGGTCCAGACTAGGCAACTTCTCACCACAATATGCCTCAAAAGTATTCAAGGCCTCTTGAATGAGATCATAATTTGCGTCTGGCTCACGACTAACACTATAGTCAAACATGTCTGAGGACAACTGGGTAGTTTGTGCTTCCTTGACCTCTGCTGACATGAAAATGGGAATAAATTGGATTAGGGCCGTTTGACCAGGTGTTAAGACTGAATATTCTCCAGCAATGTAGAGCTTTCCACCTGTTTTTACTGTGACCTGATTGACTGAGGGCTTAGGCATCTGGCAACTCCTTGGTGCGTGAAACAATGACCTGATAATCCTTACGGAAATGGTCTGCTAGGCGGTCCAGGTCTTCTTCCAGACAAAGCACCTTAACATTTGGCCCTGCATCCATCGTGAAATAACACTGCTCACCAGAGGCACGGAGGGCCTTAACCTTATCCATAGCCTGGTATGAGGCTTCAGTTAGGTATGAAAATGGAGGGTTGGCCGTACTTGTGGTTTGGTGCATACGAAGGGCATTGGCTTCAGTAAGCTCGCCGACCGCTTGGAAATCATTTGCTTTGAGATAGGCCAACATATCCTTGTAATCCTGCTCAGACTGTTTAATCCACTCTGGGAAGGAGGTCGATGTTTTGGTACACAATTTCATACCATCACGGCTTGATACAGGTTTCTTTTGATCTGTCAAAACCAGCATAATCATGGCCAATTTGAGGTCTGTTTCAACTTGATAAACCTCACCACTATCCTTGTCCCAAGCTGACAATGGACCAAAGAAAGACCGTGATGACGAGCCTGAGGCAAACTTGGCAATTTGAGCTAATTCAGACTGCGTTTTTCCTACTTGGAAGAGTTCGTTAGCCGCCTTAACTAGGGCAGAAAGACCTGAGGAACTTGATGATAAACCTGCAGCTGTTGGCATGTTGTTACAAGTTTCAATCTTGACATGTTGGTTTGGATTGGTACGGAAGAGATCTAAGACCTTGCTGGCCTTGGTTGTTTCTTTTCCCCTTGGAGCTCATCATCGATATACATGACATCACCAGTCGCATCCTCAGGCAGAAAAGACAACTTGGTTTCCGTATACATATTCTCCAAAGTCAGTGAGATACTGCTGGTTGAAGGAATCATACGCTCCGCATCTGCCTTACCCCAGTATTTGACAATAGCAATATTTGCGTACGATTTGACGCTTACAGGCTTTCTATCCACGTGTTTACGGCTCCTTTTTCTTGAAGTTTTTTAGCAATCGTTTGGGCTTGATCTTTGGTACTTGTTAGGGCAATAATGCAACCACCCAGTCCTCCGCCTGACATCTTTGCTCCCTGTGCACCGTGATCCAGAGCAGTTGCTACTAGAAGGTCCGACAAGTCACAAGATACACCTAAAGATTTAAGATGATTATGGGCTTGAGACATGAGCTGACCAAGAAGCTTTTGATCCTTGGCTTTGAGGGCTAGTTCTGCCTGCTGACTTAATTCGCCCAGTCGGTTCAGGTCTGATAAGGCATCTAGCCCGATAGCCTCAACCTTCTCCACAGCCTCACGGGTGTTTCCATGGATGCCCGTATCAGCAATGACCAGATAGGCACCTAAATTGACCTCGATTTCCTTGAAACCAATGTTTCGCGTAAAGCTGATGGCTTGGTCACTCAAACAGGTCTTAGCATCTAAGCCACTAGGTTTACTATGGGCAATAGTCTCTGCCTGATGGACCAGCATTTCCAAGGTCTCCTGGCTAAGCTCCTGGTCGAAATAATCAAAAACCGCACGAATAGCCGCAATGGCCACTGCAGCAGATGACCCCATGCCACGCTTTTCAGGGACGCTAGACGAAATATCATAGCTGATAGGCTGATTCTTGATTTCCAGATAATTAAGCGCTGAAAAAATCGCTGTCGTCAAGGGATCCTGAGCCTTGAGCGTCAAAGGAGTATCAGCCGCCTGAATCTGACAGACAACCTCAATATCCTTAAGAGGTAGAGCAAGGGCAGGATGACCATAAACTACCGAGTGCTCCCCCATCAAAATAATCTTACTGTGGGCCTTGCCCACTCCTACTTTCTTAGTCATAAGTTATACACACCCACAGACCAATTGGCATACGAGTATCTTTCTAAGTTTTTCATACAGTTTCTAGTGGTAACTCAAGGTCTATCAACCTCCCTGAGTGGATTAAGAGCACCAATCTAAGGAATCTTCCTATGTCACTTCTATCTTATCATCAAAGCGCAAAAAAGCGACATCTAACCTAGAGTGTCGCTTGGCATTAGAGAGATGTTTTCAAAAAAGAGCCTCTCGGCTCTTTTCATGTTAAATCGCAAACAAATCGTTTAGGTTCTCAGCCATAGTTGGGTGAGTAAAGATTTGTTTAGCCAAATCTGTATATGGAATGTGATGGTTCATCGCTAGGGTAATTAGATTGATAATTTCATGAGACTCTTGACCAAAGAGGGTCACTCCCAAAATTTCCTTAGTTTCAGGATTTACCACAGCTTTGAAGGCACCACGCAAATCACCGTTTACATGACCACGAGGCATGCCAGCAACTGGAAGTTCCTTGACAGCAACTGGTCCACCTGCTGCTCTGGCTTGGTCTTCAGTAAGACCAACCTGTGCCAAAGGTGGGTTGAGGAACATAGCGGTTGGAACAGCTCCACGTGTTTCAAGGTTATAACTGCCATCGCCTGTAAGGTAATTAAAGACAATACGGAAATCATCTAATGAAATATAAGTGAATTGAAGGCCACCATTGACATCACCCACTGCAAAGACACCCGGAACACTTGTTTCCAAATGCTTATTAACCTGGATACCACCACGCTCAGTCAAGGCAATATCGGTGTTTTCCAAGTGAAGGGGTTCAATATTAGGCTTGCGTCCTGTCGCATAAAGGAGCGCATCAAAACGGAAGTCTCCTTTATCAGTAACAACGACAACTTCATCACCGTCGTTCTTAACTTCAGATGTTTTAACACCTTGCTCAAAGACAATGCCGTCCTCTTCCATGTATTCCTTAGCCAACTTAGCAATAGATGGCTCCACACGTGGCAAGAAGCTAGTCGCAGCATCCAAGACAGTCACTTGGCTTCCCAAACGGTTATAAAGGCCAGCAAATTCAAGCCCGATATTACCACCACCTAGGACACCTAAACGTTTAGGCAAGGCTTCAAGGGTTTGAATACCAGTTGAATCGTAGACATGCTCAGCTGTTGTCAAGCCAGGAATAGGCAAGACATTAGACACAGCACCTGTATTGATGACAATAGTCTCAGCTGTAAGCTCTTGGCGGTCATCACCTGCCACTACTTCAATAACCTTATTTGACACGAAATGTGCCTCTGCATCAATGACATCAACGCCATTATCGGCCAACATTTTATAATTCTTAGCGTTAAGACGACCAGTCACCGCACCACGTTCTTTCATGGTATCGTCAAATGACCAGCCCTTTTCGGCCGCTACAATCATAGTCTTGGTTGGGATACAAGCAATATTAATGCAAGTACCGCCATACATGGCTTTGCTGCGTTCGATGACAGCAACTTTTTTACCAGCCGCATTCATCTTAGCGGCCAGAGTCTTACCGGCTTTACCAAAACCGATAACAATCAAATCATAGTTCAACATTTCTGTATCCTCCTATCTATTGCCATTCTATCATTTAATTTTTCAAACTGCACATATCTGAACTGGAAAATAAAAAGGCTACAGCTTTTGCCATAACCGCTTTCATATCTTATATCACTGAAGATATAAAGACTCTTTAAAAATGAGTTTTCTGAGTGATTTATTGCAGGAATTCTAATAAAACTTGGTTGAAGCGTCTGCTTTCAATATAAGCCGCATGCCCCAATTTGTCAAATTCATAATAAGAAGCATTTGGGATCCCATTTGCCAGCTCCCTGGCGCCATCCACACCCAGAACTAAATCGTATTTGGCTCCCAGAACAAGGGTCGGACAAGTAATTTTATCAAGCGAACTATAGCAATTAAAGGCTAGAATTGACTTGGCTAAACAAACAAATCGATGGCGTTTTTCTGTACTTACAGACTTCAAAAATAATCTGTTAATCACATATAATTTCTTTAACACAGGTGACGAAAATGATTTACTCATCGAATCCTTATTGAGCTGGTCCATCTCTCCATTTTCTGCCATCTCTATCCACCCTCCAACGGTTTCTCTACTGATGGTATTATTACGAGAGAGTGTCAGCGCTAATACTAGCTTTTTCACCTTTTGAGGATACTTGATAGCAAATAGCTGAGCAATCATACCCCCCTGTGATATACCTATGATAGAGGTATTAGTAATATGCAATTTTCCAGAGAATGATAGAGGTCATCAGCCATATTCTCAATAGTAATGTCTTCTTCGATATGGTCCCTTCTATCAAAATATAGACCTTGTACTCCTTAGCATATTGATAAAACAAGGCGTAAGTGGCAAGATTGGACAGATCACTTAAACGTTGCAAACTTAACCCCGTAATGATAATGAGAGTTTTGTCTCCCTTGCCAAAAGTGACATAATCTACACCTTGATCTGACAAATGATTTCTTTGAATGGTGAACATTATCTACAGTCTTTCATTGAAATGTCTAGGGTTTAGGTCTTATCGAGATAATGGCATATCATTTGAAGCCATGATGACATCACTCACCAAGACGACAAAGAAAAGCTGCCAGGTTATGAAAGCCATGAAGTCTTCACTTTTGAAGAAAATCGGTGCAACCCCTAATAGAATTAAAAAGGCAGCATTTTTTCGAAGGACCTTTTTAAACGTTTGCCAAAACACTCTGAATGAAATGTTTGCTCCAATCTTACGAGCTATCACCACATGATAAACAATCTCGAGAAAAGCAACCACACCTACCGTAGTTAGAACCTTAGTAAATGGTAGAGCCATCTGAAGTCCTAGATAAAGGACAATCAGCTGAGCCATAACAATCGACACCATAACACGAATATGATTAGCCATGATAAAAACCTCCTAATAAATTGCATGCCAAAGCAAGAACAAATAAGCATTTTTAGTAGTCATTACTATAGTATTTACCTACTCATTATACCATAAAATAAGACTATCATTAGGAGTCATTCTACCATTATCAAGCTTAGTAGCTATAGCCATATCAAACGGTAAAACACTGAATATCAAAAAAGGAGTCACACCAAATCATGGTGTGGCTCCTCTGTTATTAGGATAGATTGATGCTTATAGCAATTCGTCAATTGACGTGTAATTTCTGTTTAATCCTTCGGCAACTGGTTGGCTAGTGATGTGTCCTTGGTAGGTTGTTACACCTTGGCGAAGACCTTCATCATTTTGAATTGCCTGTTTGAAGCCTAGTCCTGCCAGAGCTTCAATATAAGGAAGGGTAACGTTGGTAAGGGCAATGGTTGATGTACGTGCCACGGCTCCTGGAATATTGGCAACGGCATAGTGAAGGACACCGTGTTTTTCATAAACTGGTTCATCATGAGTCGTTACACGATCCGCTGTTTCAATAACCCCACCTTGGTCAACCGCTACATCCACAATAACAGAACCAGGACGCATCTGTTTAACCATTTGTTCAGTAACTAGTTTAGGCGCTTTAGCACCTGGAATAAGGACCGCTCCAATAACCACGTCAGCATCACGGACACTTGCTTCAATATTGAAAGGATTTGACATCAGTGTTTGAATTTGACTACCAAAGACATCTTCAAGGACTGACAAACGTTTGGCGCTAATATCAAGAATCGTTACTTGGGCTCCGAGTCCAAGCGCAATACGGGCTGCATGTGTCCCTACGACACCCCCTCCGATAATGGTAACCTTACCTTTAGGAACACCAGGCACTCCTCCTAGAAGCACACCAGAACCACCCTCTTGCTTAGTCAAGAAGTGGGCACCAATTTGTACAGCCATGCGTCCTGCAACTTCACTCATTGGAACCAAAAGTGGCAAGTGGCCTTCTTGATCACGAACCGTTTCATAGGCCACACCTGTTGTCTTGGCATTAACCATTGCATCTGCCAAACCCGGAGCTGCTGCCATGTGCAAGTAGGTAAAGAGTAAAAGATCTTCACGAAGGAAGCCATATTCTTCAGCAAGTGGCTCCTTAACTTTAACAACCAGTTCTGCTGCCCATGCTTCTGCAGCAGTCGCAACGATTTTAGCACCTTGATTGGCATAATCTGCATCCGCAAAACCAGAGCCAAGGCCTGCATTTGTTTCGATTAACACGACATGTCCCTTAGCCACAAGACTTTGGACACCAGCAGGTGTTAGCGCCACACGATTTTCATTATTTTTGATTTCTTTTGGGATACCAATTAACATATTTTCTCCTTACTTGGAAGTCATAAGGCAAAGGATTCCTATAAAATACTTGACCACTTCCTAACTTATTTTTAAAATGATAACGCTTTCATTTTATCGAAAAACAAAAGAAAAAGCAAGAAAAGGAAATCTCACTTTCTCATCACCAAATTCATCATGAAACAAGAATAGCACCCAACCAATCGGCTGGATGCTTCAATGGTATACCCTCTAAGGATTAGTGGTTATCCTTAAAATAATCAAGTAGGAAGAGGGCGTTTTCCACATAGTAATTAACAGCTGCAGGTAAGGCTTCGTCTTTCACAAGGAAATCATCATGGTGCCAGTCGGCAGCATCATCGTCACCATTAGAACCAATGAAGGCAAAAACACCTGGGATTGACTTCTGATAGGTCGCAAAATCTTCGCCACCTGTTGATGGCAAGGTTTCAATCACTTCTGCGAAAGCCTTAGAATTTTCAAAGATGAGAGGTGTAAGCGTCAAATCATTGTAAGTCACAAAGGGAGAATTGCCCCAAACAATCTCAGCCTGAGCACCAAATTGGTCTGCTGTTGCTTGAACGACCTTTTCAAAACGAGCAATGACATCCA
>NZ_CM002133.1:1283101-1286974 GCF_000448665.1 Streptococcus sp. HSISS2
CTGTTGACTTGAACGACCTTTTCAAAACGAGCAATGACATCCTCACGAATCTTAGGATCAAAAGTACGAATTGTTCCCTCAAAAAAGCCTGATGCTGGCAGAACATTCCAAGTATTGCCAACTTCGATATGAGTGACTGACAAAACAGCTGAGTCAAAAGGTGAAATCGTTCGAGCTACGATTTGCTGCAAGTTGTTAATGATGGTCGTAGTAACCAAAACCGTATCCACACCCAAATCAGGGCGAGCCGCATGCGAAGAAACACCCTTGACGTCAACCCTAAACTGCTCCACACCTGCCATAATCGCACCTGAACGAAGACCAATCTGTCCAGGTTTCAAGTGAGGATTGTTGTGGTAACCGATGATAGCTGACACACCGTCAATACCACCCGCTTCAATAATCTGGTAGGCCCCTTGGAAATTTTCCTCAGCTGGTTGGAAAATCAAGCGAACTGTCCCTTTCAGCTCCGCTTCTCTTTCTTTTAAAATCTGTGCTGCTCCAAGGAGAGAGGTTTGGTGAAAATCATGACCACATGCGTGCATGGCTCCATTTTCACTGGCATAAGAAAGTCCAGTATTTTCCTGAATTGGAAGCGCATCGATATCAGCACGTAAAGCAATAATCGGGTGGCCTGACCCAATTTCAGCAATCAGTCCTGTCTTTAAAGGATAATTTAAAGGTTCAATACCTAATTTTCTCAAATACCCTTTCAAAAAAATGGTTGTCTCGTGTTCATCTTCAGAAACTTCTGGATGTTGATGAATTTGCTGACGTGTCTTTGCTAAATCCTCGTAAAATACATCTGTCATAATAGACCTCCCTCTTTCACTGTCCTAAAACAGTACATGAAATTGCACTAACTAAGCTTGCCGATTAAATTACTTCTATCATACCACTGTATTGACCAAATGAATAGTTAAAATTACTTATGGGATGCCATAACTATTACTTATAGTTAGCACTTCCACCGTAACATAACCTAAATAACCAAAAACTAAAATGGCTCAGTTTAAATACCTCTTTAAGATGCTCTTTTCCTCCTCGGTCAATGGACGATAGCTTCCCCTTGGTAACTTTTCGTCCAAGACAAAATCTCCAAAGGAAATACGTTTGAGGTAGGTCACCTTGACCCCATAAGCTAAAAACATCTTTTTCACTTGATGAAACTTTCCTTCTGAAATCGTGATATGAGCACAACTCTTGTCACTAGCTGAACTCAGAATTTTCAGATGAGCCGGTTTACAAACAGTACCATCCTCAAAGACAACACCTGACTCAAAAAATGCAGGTGCCTCAGGCCCAAGAACATCATTGACCTCAACATAATACCTCTTAGCCACATGATAACGTGGGTGAAGCAGGGCAAAGCCCAAGGGTCCATTGTTGGTAATCAGCACCAGACCTTCTGTATCCCTATCCAAACGCCCCACAGGATAAAGCCCTTCTCGCTGATCCTCGGGCTTAATCAAATCAATGACCGTTTGGTGTTCCTTGTCTCTTCGAGCTGATACCACTCCTGATGGCTTATTCATGAGATAGTAAACTTCTGGCGCATGTTCCAGTTCCTTTCCAGAAACCGTTATGGTCTGGAGACTAGCATCCACATTAAGATTATCTCTATCCGCCAAGACACCATCCACATAGACTTGCCGACTGCGAATGAGCTTCTTGACCTGATTGCGAGAACCATAGCCCGCCTGTCCTAATAATTTATCTAAACGCATAGGCCTATTGTACCATGGATAAGTCTGGTCTAGTAGACTAAAAAAGCCTACCTACAAAAGGTAGACTTATCATCTTGTTAACCATTACACATTCACAGGGAAGATATGACCTACTGCAAAGGTCACGAGCATGGTCAAGAGACCTACTGTCAAGTTACGCAACATCGCCTGTTTAACAGGTGCTTTTCCAAGCTTGGCACTAACATAACCAGTCAAGAGCAAGGTAAGTGCAACCACAACCACCGTTACAGGGATACGATAAGGCTCAGGGAAAAGCAGGATAGCTAATGTTGGTGGCAAAGAACCCACTGAAAAAGCAAAGAAACTAGATACGGCAGCATGCCATGGATTTGTGATTTCTTCTAAATCAACGCCATATTTTTCTTCAACCAAGACCTTGATAGGATTTTTACTAAAGGCTTGATTGACCTTGACTTCTGCTGCTGTTTCGCAATCCCCCTGACTGAGGAAGGTTTGATACAAACTCTCTCTAGCTGCATCAGGTGAACGATCCAAGAGAGCCTGTTCCTTAGCGATGGCAGCTTCTTCGGTATCTTTTTGCGTTGACACACTGACATATTCGCCACCTGCCATTGAAAAGGCACCGGCAAAAATCGCTGACAAGGCTGAAATCAAGATAAACCAAATGTTTGATGTCGCACTGGCCACACCGATAACCACTCCCGCAATGGAAATGATACCATCATTGGCACCCAAGACACCAGCTCTCAAAATATTTAAACGTTCTGCAAAATTCTTATCTTCCAAATTTATTACTCCTTATTTAGAATCATTCTAAATATTACTATAACAGTTATTTAGAATGATTACAAATAAGAAGCTTGAAAAAGCCGAGATTTCTCTCAGCTTCTTCACTCTTTAAACTTAGGCTGGTGTTACATCCAAGCTCTCACCAATAGCCGCAAGGCGTTCGACAACTTCCTCTTGGCTCAAACCATTTTCAGAGACATAACGGTTACGTGGATGGACACGACATTCATGTGAGCAGCCACGGAGGTATTTATCTTCATTTTCCTCTGAAGCAAGGATACGACGGTTACAGAATGGGTTACCGCAGTTGACATAGCGTTCGCATGGCGTGCCATCGAACCAATCCTTACCGACAACGACAGGATCTACATGGTTAATGTCAACGGCAATACGCTCGTCAAAGACATACATCTTACCATCCCAAAGCTCCCCTTGAACCTCTGGATCCTTTCCGTAAGTTGCAATACCACCGTGCAATTGGCCAACATCTTTGTAGCCTTCACGGACCATCCAACCTGAGAATTTCTCACAGCGGACACCACCAGTACAGTACACAACCACGCGCTTGTCCATGAACTCTTCCTTATGGTCGCGAACCCATTGTGGTAATTCACGGAAGTTTCGAATATCTGGACGAATGGCTCCACGGAAGTGACCAAGGTCATACTCATAGTCGTTACGTGTATCAAGGACAACAGTGTCCTCATCTAAAAGGGCGTCTTTAAACTCTTTTGGTGACAAGTAAGCACCAGTAGTTTCAAGTGGATTGATGTCGTTGTCAAAGTTATCATCCTCTAAACCAAGGTGAACGATTTCCTTCTTGTAGCGAACAAACATCTTCTTAAAGGCTTGCTCCTCTTCCTCATCAATCTTGAACCAAAGGTCCTCCATCCCTGGAAGGCTGTGAACGTAGTCCATGTATTTTTGAGTGGTTTCATAGTCACCAGAAACCGTTCCATTGATTCCCTCGTCAGCGACTAGGATACGTCCTTTGAGGCCGATTGACTTACAGAAAGCCAAGTGATCAGCCGCAAATTGCTCAGCATTTTCGATTGGAAGGTATTTATAATAAAGCAATACTCGAATAGGTTTTGCCATTGTATGTCCTCTTTCTTTATGAAATATCTATATTTGTTGTTTGATAGTCAAAGTCAACTTAATTATTATAGCGCTATCAAAGAGAACTAGGCAATTGATTTGTTTGGAAGCACATTTTCACAGAAGAAAAAGGCTGAGTGCCAAATGCCTCAACCTGAGTTTCGTGGGATTATTTTTCGACAAGATAGTATTACAATTTCGCAGCGGCTGCCTCATCCAAGATAAGAGTCACATCTGAATGATGTTGTAAGACACTGGCTGGCACTTCCTCTGTTAC
>NZ_CM002133.1:1288500-1308799 GCF_000448665.1 Streptococcus sp. HSISS2
CGCAGCGGCTGCCTCATCCAAGATAAGAGTCACATCTGAATGATGTTGTAAGACACTGGCTGGCACTTCCTCTGTTACCGGACCCTTTACCATCTTGAAAATGGCGTCTGCCTTCTTGTCACCATAGGCAAACAAGATAATCTTCTTAGCAGCCATAATGGAAGCAATCCCCATTGAAATAGCCTTTGTAGGAACTTGGTCTCGACTGGCGAAGAAACGGCTATTAGATTCAATGGTGCTGTCAGTCAAGTCAACCACATGGGTTTGACTATCAAAAGACGTACCTGGCTCATTAAATCCAATATGCCCATTACTTCCAATTCCTAAGATTTGAAAGTCAATGACATGTTGGGACAAGATATCATCGTAGTCCTTAGCTGCCTGCTCCAAATCTTCAGCCATGCCGTCAGGCAAGAAGCTCTCTTTAAATGGTTTAGCATTAAAAGATGTTCTTGCATGAAAGCATGATAGCTCTGCTCATGGTCCGGCGCTAGTCCAACATACTCATCTAAATTGACACTGTAAAGTTCTGAAAAATCCACGTCACTCTCAACCATCTCTTGGTAAAGGGCAATAGGGGAACTACCTGTAGCCAAGCCCAAAGTTTGAGCACCCGCTGCAAGGCTCTCTTTTAAAAGGTCAAAGGCAACCTTTCCTCCTTCAAGTTGATTTTTTACAATAATCGTTTTCATTTTTCACACCTCGCTAATTGGTATATACCATTTTCTTTATTATCTCTTTTTTAACCTTTTTGTCAAGCGCTTTCGCTCGACAAGTTTAATGACGGTCGTCCTATATCGTGCTATAATAAAAAGGCTGAACATTTTTAAAAGAGGAAACAAATGAATACAAACGATTTTGATTTTGAACTGCCAGAGGAACTGATTGCCCAAACACCCTTGAAGCAACGTGATGCCTCTAAACTCTTGGTCATTGACCCTGTAACCAAGGAAATGACTGACACCCACTTCGACCACATCATTGACCAGCTTAATCCTGGCGATGCCTTGGTTATGAACAATACACGTGTGCTTCCAGCCCGTCTCTATGGTGAAAAGCCTGATACCCACGGCCATGTGGAATTTCTCCTTTTGAAAAATACCCAGGGAGATCAATGGGAAGTTTTGGCTAAGCCAGCCAAACGCCTTAAAGTAGGTGCTAAGGTTAGTTTTGGTGATGGGCGCTTGACTGCCACTGTCACTGAGGAACTGGATCACGGTGGGCGTATCGTAGAATTTAGCTACGACGGTATCTTCCTTGAGGTTTTGGAAAGCTTGGGTGAGATGCCATTACCACCTTATATCCATGAGAAATTAGAAGACCGTGACCGTTACCAAACGGTCTATGCCAAGGAAAATGGCTCTGCCGCTGCTCCAACAGCTGGTCTCCATTTCACTCCTGAATTGCTTCAAAAGATTGAAGCCAAAGGTGTAAAATTGGTCTACCTCACCCTTCACGTTGGACTAGGAACCTTCCGACCTGTTTCTGTTGAGAATGTTGACGAACATGAGATGCACTCTGAGTTTTACACTCTCAGCCAAGAAGCTGCCGATACCCTTAATAGTGTCAAAGCTGCTGGAGGTCGCATTGTTGCTGTTGGAACAACCTCTATCCGAACACTGGAAACAATCGGCAATAAATACGATGGTCAACTCCAAGCCGACTCAGGCTGGACCAATATCTTTATCAAACCAGGCTACCAATTCACAGTCGTAGACGCCTTCTCAACCAACTTCCACCTTCCAAAATCAACTTTGGTCATGTTGGTTTCAGCCTTTGCTGGTCGTGAATTCGTCCTTGATGCCTATAAACACGCCGTCCAAGAACGCTACCGCTTCTTCAGTTTCGGAGATGCCATGTTCGTCACACGACGTGCTGAGAAATAAATATTAAAAAGAATAAGGTTAAAAATGTAAAAGCATTCTTAACCTTATTTTCATTTACATTTTTCCTATGTTATAATACTTGGTAAGGAGGGAAAAATGTTACCATTTACAATTAAAAGCACAATGACTAGGGACCTTTACCTTAGATTTTCTTGGAAAATTTTTAGACAACATAAATTTGCAATAGCTTATCTGATTATTATGCCTATTCTGATTCTGATATACTGTGTTGCAAATGGTCTACCAATTTACGGTATTTTCTTAGCATCTCTATTTTTGGTTGCTATGTATTACTTAATTAACATGAAAATGAATCGGACCTATAACAAGAATCCTCTAATGCAGGATCTTGAGTCGACTTTTACCTTTGAAGAAGGCCATGTTATCGTCAGCACAAAGAGAGGGACATTAACTCTTAATTATGAAGACATTACTGATATTTATGAAACTAAATACGACATTTTCATGATGACTGGAAAAAACTTTGGTAATCCATTTGTTAAGAAGGATCTTACCGAAGAAGAAATCCAATTTATCAGAAGTTTAAAACATAAAAAGTAAACAAAATGCCCACCAGTTAAAACTGGGGGCATTTTCTGTTTATTTCTCCGCAAACTGGCTATTATACAAATCGTAATAGAAACCTTTATCTGCAAGGAGAGATTCATGGTTCCCTTGTTCGATGATTTGTCCATCTTTAAGGACCAAGATCTTGTCTGCTTCTTGGATAGTTGACAGACGGTGAGCAATGACAAAGCTTGTTCGACCTTGCATAAGGGTCTTCATGGCCTTTTGAATCAATAGTTCCAGACGGGTATCAACTGATGAAGTTGCCTCGTCCAAAATCAAGATTTTTGGATCAGCCAAAAGCGCACGGGCAATGGTCAAAAGCTGCTTTTGTCCCAGTGAAATGTTGCTTGATTCTTGGTTCATTTCCATGTTGTAACCACCAGGCAAGGTACGGATAAAGTGATCCACATTGGCAGCCTTAGCGGCTTCAACGATTTCTTCGTCAGTCGCCTCAAGATTACCAAAGCGAAGATTTTCCTTGATAGTTCCTTCAAAAAGCCAAGCATCCTGAAGCACCATACCAAATTGTTTACGATAGTCTTGACGTGACAAGTGACGAATATCATGACCATCCACCAAGATAGAACCTGCAGTCACATCATAGAAACGCATGAGAAGATTGATAATCGTTGATTTTCCGGCACCAGTTGGGCCGACAATAGCGACCATTTCACCAGGATTGACTTCAAGATTAAAGTCACGAATCAGAGGTTTATCAGCCACATACTGGAAGTCCACATGCTTAAAACTAACTTGGCCAGTCAAGTCTCCTTCAAGCACCTCAGTGGCATCATTGGCCTCGTCTGGTTCATCCATCAGTTGGAAAATACGGTCCAAAGAAGATTTAGCACTCTGCAATTGTCCAGCCAACTGAGTCAAGTTCTGAATGGGTTGGTTAATCTGCCAAACATACTGAACAAAGGCCTGCATATTACCAATCGTCAGACGACCAGCCAAAACTTGCAAACCACCAAGAACAGCAACAATCAGATAGGTCAAATCAGACAAACCATTAAGGACAGGCATCATGAGTCCTGAAATGAAATTGGCCTTAAACCCTACCTTCTGAAGGTCTTCCGTGATTTCTTTAAAGTCATCTAAGGATCTGTCCTCACGACCAAAGAGCTTAAGCACATTGAAACCAGTCAGATTTTCTTGAACAAAACCGTTAAGAGCACCTAGGGCATCAGCCTGCTGCTTAAAATAGGGCTGAGACTTACTCATGATAAAGCGAGCACCAAAGAAAGTAATGGGAATAGTGATGACAACTATAGCCCCCAATTGAAGATTAAGGTAAAGCACTGTCCCGATAACCAAGGCCAAAGTAAAGACCGCATTAACTACCTGCAAAAAGGACTGCTGCAGGGCATTCGAAACTGTCTCAACGTCACTGGTAAAGCGTCCCAAGAGGTCTCCAAATTGATGCTTGTCAAAGTATGACACTGAGGTACGATTGATTTTCTCAGTCATCTCATTACGCATATCCTGAACCGTTGCCTGCACGGCATTGGTCATAAAATAGTTGGAATAGTAAGAAGCCAACTCATAAATGAGACCACGCAAGAGATAAAAGACCAGAACCATACCAACATAGGAAACGTTGATATGAGCACCTTCCACACCCTTGAACATGTCCAGCGTATTTTTAGTCAGTTCCGTAATGGCTAATCCAATCACAACAGGTTCAAGAACACTCATGATGACACTAACAATTTTCAAGAAAATAGCTAGGTAAAGTGGCAAACGATAAGCCTGCAAGTAGGACCAAAGACGGCCAAAACTTGAGGAATGAGTTGTTTTCTTTTATTATTCTTCATTTTGACCTCCTTCTAATCTTCTGTAAGACTCTTTTTATTCAATTGAGAATTGGCAATTTCACGATAAATCTCATTGCTTTCCATAAGCTCTTCGTGACGGCCACGACCAACGATTTCACCCTTATCCAGAACAATAATCTGGTCAGCATCCATGATAGTTCCCACACGTTGCGCCACAATCAGGACTGTCGCATCCTGGGTAACCTCTTTAAGACGACGGCGCAAGGTCGCATCTGTCTTGTAGTCCAAGGCAGAGAAGGAATCATCAAAGATATAGACATCAGGACGTTTAACCACTGCACGTGCAATTGACAAACGCTGCTTCTGTCCCCCAGAAAGGTTGCTACCACCCTCAGCCAAGTGAGAATCGTAGCGTTCTTCCTTACTTTCAATAAATTCCTTGGCCTGAGCCACATCCGTAGCTTGATTCAATTCCTCATGACTGGCATTTTCCTTACCATAACGGATATTTTCACCGATAGTCCCTGTAAAGAGCAGGGCTTTTTGTGGAATAAAGCCAATCTTACGACGAAGAGCCTTAAGATTGTAGTCACGAACATCCACACCATCAACAAGAATGCGTCCAAGTGTTACATCATAAAAACGTGGAATCAACTGTACAAGAGAGGATTTTCCTGAACCCGTAGATCCGATAAAGGCAATGGTTTCACCAGGTTTTGCCTTGAAAGAAATGTTGTGCAGCACAGGACTTTCCGTTTCACCAGGATAGGCAAAGGTCACATTGTCAAATTCCAAATATCCCTTAGTTTCAGTCTCTGTCACCCCATCTTCATTTGGATTAATAGAGATAGGCATATCCATAATTTCTTGCAGACGTTCACTAGACACCGCTGTACGAGGATACATGGTAAAGAGATTAGCTAGGAAAAGGAAAGACAAGAGTGCATGGAAGCTGTACTCAATAAAGGCAACCAAGTCACCGATTGCTAAAGTCCCAGAACCTAATGGCTCAAGAGCAAACCAAACAATGGCCACAATCATAGCGATGATGATTTGTACAAAAAGTGGCTCGGTCAAACCAGTCAATTTGAAAAGTTTGTTTGAATTATCCGCATAGACAGCATTTTCAGAGGCAAACTTTTTCTCTTGGAAATCTTCTCTAGCAAAAGCTCGAATGACACGAAGTCCAGTCAGATTTTCACGAGCATACTGGTTAATTTTGTCGAGAGTTGCCTGTTGTTTTTCAGAAAGCGGACGCGTTTTTACCGCCACATACCAGACTACTATGGCTAGGAAAGGCAAGGAGATGGCCACAATCCAAGCCAAAGATGGACTTGTCGTCAAAATCAAAAAGACACTGGAAACCATCATCAAAGGAGTGATAACCCCTAGCTTAAGAACCTGATCCGCAAACTGCATAA
Organism: Streptococcus sp. HSISS2; assembly: GCF_000448665.1. Taxonomy (NCBI): domain Bacteria; kingdom Bacillati; phylum Bacillota; class Bacilli; order Lactobacillales; family Streptococcaceae; genus Streptococcus; species Streptococcus sp. HSISS2. The sequence goes on from NZ_CM002133.1 coordinate 1,294,156, forward strand.
GCACAAAAGCATCTGATGTAATACGAGTCACCAAAGAGGATACCCCTATCTGCTCATACTCGTGGTGGGAATACTCCTGAAGCTTGGCATAAATATCATTACGCATGACCTGCACCATCGTGGTCGTTAACTTACCAACCGCATAGGCCAAGAGCACACGACCAACAATCCCAGTCAAAACTACACCAAACATGACCCAAGCATAGGTATAAAGCTTGTCAGCATCCCCACGGTTTATTCCCTCATCAATCATTCTGGCAAGAACCGTCGGCAAGCCCAGGTTAGCAATAACAAACAAAATGGCCGCCGTAAAATTCATCACCAGCCACTTAGGATAACGTCTGAGATAAGACCAAATATAAGCCATAAATTTCTCCTTTTCTTTTTTATCAATTACCATGCCTTTAGGATTTTTATAGTTATTTACAACCACTAAAGCCGTAACGTAAAAGACACAGAAAAAGGGCGTGACAAGCACGCACATCACCTACATTCTAACAAATGAAAATATTAAAAGCAATAGAAAAACCAGAGCTGATGCCCTGGTTTTCTATCTATTTTGCTATCACTAAATTAATGGGATTGTATAAATTCCAATATATCTTCATAATCTAACTCTGACGCTGCCGCACCAAGACCTAAACTAACAATTTCATCGTCTTCACAATCTAAAATAATCCCATTTAACTCTAAAAAGACAAGCATGGTGAAAACTGCTATACGTTTATTTCCATCTAAAAATGCGTGATTTTTTACCAATGAATAACACAGTCTCGCTGCTTTCTCTTCAATTGTTGGATAGCGCTCAACACCAAAATAAACTTCAAACGCACTAGAAAGCGAAGACTCAACTAGCCCCTTGTCTCTTACGCCACCCAATCCTCCAGTAGTATTAATAAGCTGACCATGCAACTTTAAAATTTGGTCTGTTGTCAATCGCTTCATTTAGCTAATTCCTTGAAGGCATCTAAATGACGAGACAAAACAGAGTTAGCCACATCGTCAACAGTAGTCTGCTCTGCAACTTCCGCTCCAGCTTGCTCATTTTTAATTAAGGCATCATACTCTACCAATACATACTTAGGCTTGTTATTTTTAAAATAACTGCAGTTCCTTTGCTGTCGACCATACGAGCAACTTTAGAAAAATTTTGGTTAGCTTCCGAAATAGGAACTAAATTTTCAAGATTAATCTGCATCATAATACCCTCCTCAGACTTATCATAGCATTTTTTTGAGATAAAGTCAGAAATTAGGATACTTTTATCCTAAATAAGTTAAAAGCAACAGAAAAACCAGAGCTTATGCCCTGGTTTTCTTTATTAAGCGACTTGAGTCGTTACCTTATTATTTAAGAGTAACAGTTACACTAATCCTTGAAACGCTGTTTTAACAACATTTCTGTAATTAATTTTTAGCTTAGTGGGGTTTTGGTGGGGTTTGCCGATACTCCAAACTTAAATAATGCTTGAGTGATATCTTTACCGCCTGTTGCTTTTTGACTCTCATAGATATGTGCATAGGTGTTTAAGGTTGTTGCTTTATCCACTCTCCCAGAACGTTGAGAAACATATAGCACATCTTTCCCAAGAACGTTTATCAAGAAAGAGTCATGTGAATGTCTAAGTCCCTTACCACTTATTACTTCTACTCCTGCTTTCTTAGCTTGACGTTTTAGAATTCTACTCAATGTGCATTTACTGAGTGGTTTTCCGAATCTAGCTAACACGTAGCTGTCATCATCATTTTCCACTTGAATTGAACGCCATTTTTGAAGAACATTTACAGTTTCATCATCTAACTCAATCCACCTTATACCAGCTGAAGTTTTAGTTTGATTTTTGCGAGTAAAGACTCCGTTTCCTTCATACTCAAGTGTACTTTGAACATGTAAGAGCTTTTTGTCGAAATCAATATCAGACCAAATTAAACTTAATCCTTCTGATACACGAAGACCCGTAAAGAAATAGAGCCATATAGCAGTAAATCTATGCCTTTCTTCATAATCCCGTAGGTCAAAGGTGGCGACTACTTTTTTTAAGTCTTCTAGAGTCCAAAACTTTGTATCTGGTCGTTTCCCTTTCGGATTATCAAGAGATTTGCAAGGAAATTCATCAATATATCCCAGCCTCTCTGCGTACCCAATACAATGCTTAAATCGAATCCATACGCCTTTGGCATAATTTGGTGAATACTTTTCAATCAGATATATCCTGAATTTTTCGCACTCTCGAACATCAATTTCAGAAAGTCTTTTGCTACCAAAGATTTCAACAAACATTTTGTGATGTGTTAAAGCTGTTCGATAAGTGACAGCTTGAACCGTTTGTTTGTAATAAGGTAGATATACTTCTTCCATGTATTGAGAAAAACTTAGATAGTACCCATCATTATTATCTTTCATTTGGAATTCAACCCTCACTCTACAAAGTTCATCATATGCTTGCTTTTCGGAGCGAAAGGGATTTCCAAATTGGTCTTTATAGCTTTTTTTGCGTTGGCGTTTACCAGTTATATTATTAGCCTTGAACTCAGTTTGATAATATATTCTTCCTTGTTTATCCCGTGATACACCACGATATTTTTTACTTGCCATTTTCTAAGTTTCCCTTCTTTATTTAAAAGGTAACTCGAAGCCTAACAAATCTTCTACAATATAAGTAGGCGCAAGGTCTAGTCTAGAATTTTCAAAGGGCGATTTCCTCAATTTTACCAAATTATTTGTAGAATTGCTAGTTTCTTCAAACTTTGCTACTGCTATCGCTTTTGATTGTTTAATAATATTTCTTGCAGTATGCTCTGGAAAGCCAAGCTCCATTAATCTTTTATGATTTATTGTTCTTGTCAATCGTTACTTCCTCCTTGCATATCTTCTTGAATCCAAATATTTCGCAAAGAAATAGGTTTTGTCCATTATTAAGTTAAGTAAGTGAGGATTTTCAGTTCTCGCATATCTAACCAGATTATTAAACTCAGTAAAATTATGTTCTTCGATAATATCAATCACTAGAGATAAAAATTTATCATTGTTATTGCTAATGAGAAACTTATCTAATTCAAATCCGCAACCTGATTCAATGTCATTGATATCATATAGTGTTTTATCTGGATTATCCGCATGAATAAAGTAGTCATACATTCCTTTAGGGGACATAATAACTTCAATATGACTAGGCGTGTTCAAGTGTTTAGTCAACAATTCAGATACCTGAGAATAACTCTTGAGTGATTCAAAGAAGAGCGCTCCATGTTTGTGAGCCTTTTTTAATTCCCCTGTTTCCTTGTTCACGTCTCTATCGTGCCACGGACTCAAAGCAAAGGGAATATGCAAGTTTTCAAGTACCTCTAAATAATTTTCAGGCGCACTTTCCTGATAGAGCAGAAATGCCCATTTATTCGATCGTTTATCTTTTGTCATATACTTCCTTTCGTGATTATTGATTATTGGTGTAATGGGGGTCGTAGTAACCCCATTACACACGAATTAAAACAGCGATAAGAAAGAGTGGTGCTTTTGGCTTTCACTTCGTGAGCCAAGCACCACCCTTTCCCTTATCGTTTAGCACCTGTAAACCAAAGTTTGCTTTTCTCCCGAATTGGTGCAGAGAAATAATACTTGGGATTTCGGCTCGAAATTTCCTCCTTGATATGTTCTTCCATTTCTCTTAAAAGTTTTTGTGCCTGTTGAGTTTTAGGGACTTTTAGAAAGACCGAAACAGAATCCTTTCGGACATCCACCGTGCATATAGAAACCACCCGATTGAAACTTCGTAGAACGGGATTAAACCGTGTGACTGTCTGATTTTCTATTGTCATAACAGGTTCAGAATGTTCTTCCTGTCTAAGAAATTGTCTCAATCGTAAAGTTTGGTAAACAGACTTAAAATAATTCCAGACAGAATCTTTCATGATTCGCTGACAGAGTTCAATCACGATTAGAATAATGGCAATCAGTATAAGCAAATATGTTAATGACTGAGCGTATTGTTCTACCACTTGTAACTTAGATTGAATATCTACAAAGACTGATTGAGAGTTCAAGAAAGAACTTACCTTGGTTTGGTTTGACAGTACATGGAAGCCATAACTTAGAAAGAAAGCAATAAAACCAAAGAAAAACAAATTCAGATTCAGGTTAAACGTTTTTTGGAAGAAACTTCTTTTCATTTTATAAAATACCTTTCTTAGTGTAGTAGGTCGGACAAAGGAGTGGCAATACTTGATAAGGGTGTTCATTATCAATGATTTGAATTAAGCCAGTACCTTTTCCAATTGGTATGACAATACCTTCTGGGTCTAGGTCAGGGAAGAGAAACTGAGTCGTTTTCTTATTGATGTTGCCAATTTGAATCAAGACATTTAACTGTTCTCTGACTGAAATCGGAATCGTGTTGTGGTCAAAACGCTGGCTTACAAGAAGCAAGTGAATCTTAGTTGCCCGACCCAATAGGGCAATTTGAGAAAGTAGTGAGAAAAAGGATTCTTTGATAACTTTGTTTACACCTTCAGAAAGGGCAAGGACTTCATCAATAACGACGGTTAGATGGTCAAATTCGTGGTCAGGATTATCATAGAGAATTTCTTGGCGTTGTTGGATAAGGTCTAAGCACGAGCTTAGATTCTCATTGATTTCTGATACAAAATCAGACTTAGAGCGATTCTTTTGAGGGTGAATCACTGCAATACCATTTTCTCTTGCCCATCTACTTGGGGTATCATACTTAGGGTCAACGATAATCAGTTCAGAAATCCCTTTTAAGAGGCTCAGAAAGTAGGTCAGAGCATAAGATTTACCTGAGCCTGAATTTCCTGCAATGGCTAAGTGATTGACTTTGTTATAATCAAGAGACAAATTTTTCATGATTGGAATCAGATTTTCCTTTTGAAAGCTTGCGAAATCTTCTAAGTCAGAAATGACTAAGCGTTCAGATACACCTTCTTTCCATGGGAAAAACAGTCCACGCTGAACATGAATATCTTCTGTATCAAGTGCCATGAAGTAGGCGGAGTTTTGTTTCAGTAGAGTGAAGAGAGGAAAAAGTGAGGCATTAGCGATGAGGAATATTTTTGATAGAGTTCATCATCAATAATATATCCCGCTGGTAAGCGGGGAAGAAAGAGAAATCCCTCTTCCATAATCTTACAATCAAAGCTATTGGTGTAGCTTGTTTCCCCTTGCATAAGAGCTCCAAGTCCCATATTGAGACTTTGAAGGAGATATTGCGACAATTCTTTCTTGGTCATTATTTGACCTCCTTGAGATTATCGGCTTTGAAATAGACATTGAAGCCGACCTCACAGGCTTGAAGGTTTTCAAATTGCACCATTGCCATATAGGCTGGTAAAGTCGCTTCATTTTCAAATTTCACCATGAAAGGCGGAAGCCCTTTTTGAGAGAACCAAGCCTTATAAGCGATAATCTCACCAGTAGGCTGCCCCTCTTCAAACCTAATTTGTGGTTCAAATTCTACACTCAAGCAATGAATTGCTTGCTTTGAGTCAATGTATTCATTTGCTGTATTGACTGAATAGCCACTTTTACGATTACGTGTTTTCATATTTGATTTTCTCCCATACTCAGTATTAAGAATCAGCAACTTCCTAACAAGTGAATCAAAAGATTTGCAACTCTTTTGATTGGTCACCATCAAAGCCTTGCTGTGCTTTGATGATTTAATTTTATGATAAATTTAGTAACCATATTTGTTGATCGGGTTGTTATTTTTTTGACAACAAAACAAATTTATCAACAACTTGAGAAAATAAAAAAGACTGACTTAATCTATCAATTAAATCAGTCCTATTTTGAAAAGCGTCTAAGTTCTTTTTCTGTTACGAGGCGTAATAAATTATTTTGAATAATAATAAATGTTTCTATAGCTTCATGAATTTCCTCATTCAGTCGAGCTTGCCACCTACTCATAATTTGGCTATTATTTGTAAAATATCCTGGAATATTCATATTTGTGAAATGCGTAAAATCATACCAATCCCTGTCAAAAGCCTTCATTTCTTCAAATGAATTAAAATCAGAGCTTCGATAAATTGGACTAGATTCAATAGTAGGAATTGGAACCGAAGTTGATTTTCCCCAATATTTTGTGACTATCGCTTGGTCAATAATAGCATCTATATCAACTTCACGCGTTTCAACATATTCTGGAACTTCTTTAATTATTATACCAATCTTTTCATACTCTTCTTTCTCTTCATCAGAAAGTACTAAGAACTTACCTCTCTTTAACAAATTTTCAAATAATTCTGCACGTTCTTTTCTCTTAAGTTCAGTATCTAAATTGAATTTTTCAAAATCATTATTCAAATTTATTTCTACAGATTTTTCCCTTTTTATTTGTAGAGGTATAGTTTTTTGATATGACTCAGGTATATCCTCATATAAAAATCTTTCAATTAAATCCTTAACCATGATACCAATTTTAAATATACTATTATTCTTCAATTTTTCAACAATATCTGGAACAATATGCTGAATAAACTGCTCCTCAACCCACGTATAGATAACAGAGTTCATGGATGAATATTTAAAATCATTAAATAAGTTTTTTGCTAAGTATTGGCGAAATGATCGTATAAATTTGTCACTACAAATCATCCATAATTTTTCTTCCATATCGACAATATCAATAACAGTATCTTCATTAATGGGTTTAGAACTACAATTTCTACCAATATTGTAACCCTTCCCTCCAATATATATTGTCTTATCCCACTCCTTATTTACACAATCCATAAAAGTTTCATCAGACTTCAAAAAATTATATCTTTGAATGTTGTATTCTCCAAAAAAATTAGCTAAAGCAATAACAGCTCTTTGAAGTTTTATATCTAATTGACTAAATGCACCTTTTTTATATCTGTGCATGTCAACATCTAAATTTCTTCTAGATACAAGCCCAAACATGTTACTAAAGAACCCTAGTAACAATTCCTCAAACTCTGATTCTGACCCGAAAATAATCTCCTCCTTACTTATATTAAAAGTTATTTCGTAAGCCTCTAGAACTGTATGAGTTATGAAATTATCTCCCTCATTATATTTCATATTTTCAATTTTGCTGATTGCTGATTTATCTGCAATATCGTCTTGCCTAAAGCTACTATTACTTCTTAAATCCGTACAACGCTTAGAAATAGACTCAACTAACTCAGTCTCAAAATTAAACACTATTACCTCCCTCTTATACCTTAGTTTTCTGCCTCAGTCAGGCCAAACAACTCCATAACCAAGTTATCACTATCAAGATGTAACAATTTATTCTTGATTGAATCGAGTATTTTCCTAGACTAGTTAATTAAAATATAGAGAAATTAGAAGGTGAACCCTGTAAAATAAGGACAATATAAAAATAAATCATCATTCGAAAATCCTCCTCTATCTTAGAAAATCAAGTGAAAAATCATCAGCGATATTAACCTCAAACGGTGAGCTTTTCCCATAACATATGCCATTTTTTACTAGATATGCTTCAACATAATGACGTCCCGCATAACGAGTACTCTCTTTTCTAACTTTCTTCCCCTCAATTAATTCTGAACTATAAAAATCACCTCTTAAACAATTCGCATTTTCAGCTTCTTTACCTGTGTTAGTAACTTGCCACCATATTTCGTAATCTTTTAATCTTTTAGCTTGTACTTCAAATCTCAAATCTCCATGTTTATTTAATATCGTACCGCTTTTAATTTCCTTCCACCTAAATCCAGAATGCAAATACTTTGCCTTAATTGAGACTTCTTCTTTTGAAAGATTTAGCCATTTTGACTTCTGGTGGTGTGGTATTAAACTTACACTGGTGATTGGTAGTTGATTTTCACAATCTCTAAATAAACTTCTCCTGAGATATTGAATTTTATCAGAATAAGATAAATTATGATTTCTGACATTAAAATCTGATTCTAATTGTTGTAACCAAATTTTAAAGAATTCAAAATAACTGCTATCTTTATCCCACTTGCTTGAAAGAACTTCTTCCTCATTTACAGGATTATGAACACAAGGCTTTCCATTTCTTATTTCTATTCCATCTTTCAAATGTTCTATAACATAGTTCATAATATCCAAAAAGTCACTGTTATACGAACTCGCTGACTGGTACTGTTTTGCTGCTAAAGTAGTAATGATGATAGAGCTTGGCTTATGCTCAATATCATCTGCAAAACAAACCTCAGCGTGTCTTTTCAGAATCTGTACAATCCTTTGCAATGGTGTTTTAACCTTATATTCGGGAATTTTTCAATGGAAGCATAAAATCTCTTAGCAACTTCTTCTTGATATATAGAAAATTTTGAGATATCTCTAAACCACTTAGCATATCCTTTAGGATTACTTGTTTCCCAATCAGTAGATACTTCATAATAGTTATTATTACTTTTATCTGTGATAGCTATATACCCATCATCCTTTTCATTTAAGGGTACTGACGGTAAAATATCTATATGAAAATTGTTCTCATCAACATATTTTAATGTCCAACATCGCTTACTTTCCTCTGGGGCGTTAGACATTGATTGTGATTTAGCATAGCTTTTTACAATTTTTCCTAAGTCATATTTTAAAGAAAATTGAGACTGTCCTTCTCTTCTCAAACCTGTAAAGTTACAAACTATATCTATATCGTAGGCTCCATCTTCTGTTAGAGGTTTGATTGCCGTCCCCAATTTAAATGAACCCTGTAAATATATATCAGGTCTATAAGAACTAAGTTCTGAATTTTTGATATAGTCGGCGATTGAATTATATCTCTGAGTAGCTTTTTCATATTTAGAATCTGAAACATCTAACTCCTCAATGAGGCTTTTTATCTCTTTTGGGATAACAATATCTACCAAATTACATTCCTCCTAAACTATATACCTAGCAGTGGCAGAAATTTTTTTAGAAAGTCCATCTTTAGTAAAGCAAAACTTCTCTATATATTCAGCTTTAACAGGGAGATAATGTTCACTTTTTAACACATCATCCAGTACTTCCTTTGGTATTTTCACTTCAAAAATTTCAAAGATTTTAAGTTCGTCCATTTGAAAGTGAGTTGAGAACGTGATAGGTTCTTTAACAGTCTTTAGATATTCAACCTGTGATTGTTTTATCAGATTTTCAATAGATATACCTGATGGTTCCAATTCTTCAATAAGTTCCCTAATGACCGTGATTTCTCTATTCTTTTTCGTATCAAACCAGTCAAGAAATTTTACAAGATGTTTGCCTGTTGTTACTAGTCTTAAATCACCATTTTCATAAAAATGACTTTCAGATTCATCTTTTAATTCTAGATTTTCCTTCAGCCCATTAAATGAATCGTAGTATTTATAAACACCTCCAATTGGCTGATATTGGTCTATTCGATTTCCCCTTATTAACAGGTATTTGTTATTATATCTTATTCGAAAAAGATAAGCACAGCTCAATCTTATATTTTTATTCCAACGAATAAGTGATTGATAGTATATTTTTAATCTTAATCTATTATGAAAAATAGTTGAGGCAAGAAAAGTAATAAATGCAACAATCAGATTAACAAAAATATCCTGTATCATTTTACTCCTCCACTTCAAACTTAGGCAGGCTATTCACCAAATCTACCGTCTGCAAAGACACATTGATAATCCGTAACAGAAGATTGAAGATATATTTCTCATCACTGCTATAATCATTCGGGTCATCAGTAATCCCAGATTTCTTATCTGTCTTGACCTGATATTGATCCATTATCCACTCAATAGCAGAGCGACCATTAACCATATAGCTATAAGCCTTTTCTGGAATATTGCTGATGGTGATTTCATTATTAAAGATAATGGTAGATAAGTCATTGACAGACTTGCCGTTCTCATCTCGTTTTTTAGCAAACTTCATTTTTGTTACTTTATAGCTTGAACTTGCTAAAGGTGTAATCTCTACACCATCATAAACTGGTACCTCCTCGTAGTTGAGATGTAAATCCATGAGTGCCTTGCCAACTTCAACATATTTTTCTTTGTTTTTAACAATCGGAATTCGAGCCAAATCTTTCTTCAAATCATTGGCATACTTTTCCTGATAGTCACGAGAATTAAGCAGACCATAAACATAGGCAAAAGTATCATCTAAAGTTAATCCGAGCCTATCAGCAAAAGATTGATTCATATTATCATTAGACTGAAAAAGTGCTGTTTCATCAACTTCATTATCATAGCGCATGAAGCCTTGACCTTTTTCCATAAAATCATTACTTGGTAAATAATTAATTACTAAGACTGAGAAATCCCTAGAAGAACCACGTCCAGTTGTATTGATGACAAGGTTTTCTTGACCGAATTTATCAAAATAGAGACGTGCTTCTTCGTTAAGATACTGATCATGATAAACCCATTTTTTAGTAAAGGGTCTATATAGACTTTGTTTTATTCCATTAGGTTGATAAGTAACCTCAAAGCCATTAGCAGCAAGGCGTTCAAGTTTACGAGACCAATTAACATAATCTGCGTTACGATTTAATTGACCTTTTCTTTCACTAGATGGTACATCTTTCAGTCGTTCTAATTCGCTATTGTAATTTTGAATAAGACGTTGTGTGTTTTGTATTACCTTTTCCTTTGAGTAACCATACACCCATGAATCACGACTTGTTAAAATACCCATAGAATTATTTAAGAAAACAGAATCCTGCTCACCAGCTAGAACAGCATACTTCTGATAATTTGGGTCACGTTGATTAAGCCAGTCGTTATTGTTATCAGGTGTAATCTCTTGCCAATCAATAGCTGAAATGTCCCCAAAATCAGAAATAATGTTGAGTTTGTCCTTCTGTGATAAGTAGTCGCCAATATCATGATAGTGAAGTTCATGGCTGTCAGAATCATCTTTAACAAGAATAGAAATAGCTACTGGTGTTCGACTACCTGAACCAAATATTTTCCCACCTTCCCTTCGAGATTGTTCACCAAGAGTGCGTTGGTCACCACGAAGGTTAAAGATATAGAGATGATTAAATTCTTCATAGAGACCTGCACGTAGACCATCTGCAGAGTTAGTATTGAGATAGTTACCATTGGTTACAAAACCAATCACTCCGTTGTTTTTGAGTCGGTCAGACGCCCAACGGAAAGCTTTTACATATGAATCATAAAGCCCTCTTGTTAATCCTGCATTTGATTTTGCCACATAGGTATCCGCCAAGCGTTTATCCAACTTCGGATAAGAAATATTTTGATTATTATCATTCTGACTGCTTTGACCAATAGAGTAGGGAGGGTTACCAATAATCGCTGTAATCGGCTTTTCTTGTTGGCGTTTGAGACGCTCATCATTTGTCCCAAAGAACGAATCATCAAGTGTATCCTCTTGTTCTGTTGATTCAAAGGTATCAGTCAAGACAATTCCTTCAAATGGTGTATAAGGTTCATCACCATTGATGTCATCAAACACGGCTTCGATATTAATCGCAGCAATATAATAGCTTAAAAGAACTATTTCATTGGCGTGAAGTTCCTGTGTGTATTTTCTCAAAATATCACTATAAGTGATTTCACCCTTATCCATAAGAGATTTAAGATATTGTAGCGTGCGCGTAATAAAAGTACCTGTTCCTGTAAATGGATCAAGAATATGAACATTTTCACTTGCTAATGTTTTATCAAAATGTCTACGTAAGACCACATCAACAGATCTAACGATAAAATCAACTACTTCAACAGGTGTAAAGACAATTCCTAGACGTTCTGTTGTTGACTTGAAACCAGTAGAAAAGAATTTATCATAAAGAGTGATAATAATTTTTTGTTTAGCTTGTGCATTATCAATCCCTTCAGCACGTAAACGAACAGATTCATAAAATAGTTGCAATTCTTTTTGTTCTTTCTCAAAGCCATATTGAGAGAGTTCGTCAATAATTTTTTCCATGGCTGAGCTAACAGGATTATTCTTAACAAAACTATACTCACCAAACAGAGCATCAAATACTGGTAAGGTAATCAAGTGTTGAGCCAACATTTCAATAGCTTGTTCTTGGTCAATGGATTCATTGATATTATGCTGTAAACTACGTAGAAAACGCTCAAAAGCTACCTTGCTATCTGGGTTTTGCTCTAAAATAATCTTAATTCCCTGAATGTGGCGGCGTGCAATATCAGCAACATCTTTAGACCAGTCTTCCAGATAACGTCTATCACCCACTTTTTGAACAATTTTACCGTAAATAGCACCTTCTACAGCTTCCCATTCAAGTTCTAATTCAGTTTGATAAGGTTTAAATGGTTCTTCAATAACCGTTCCATCACCATTTGTATTAAACTCAGGATCATCAGGTGCACCACCAACCCCAATAACTTGGATATTCTTAGGTTTCTTTTTATTGAGTTCTAATTTATTGATGGTTGCTTCAAAACGTTCATCAACAGAACGAAGTGCGTTTAAAACTTGCCATACCACATCATAAGACTTGTTATTGTCCAAAATGGTTTCAGGTGTTTCACCCGCTGGAACAACAATCGGTAAGATGATATAACCGTAGTCTTTCCCTTCAAACTTACGAATGATACGGCCAACAGCTTGTACAATATCAACTTGTGATTTTCGAGGTGAGAGGAAAATAATAGCATCTAAATTTGGAACATCAATGCCTTCTGTCAGAAATCGGACATTGGATAAGATACGAGCTGAGTCTTCTGGAATGTCATCACTGGCTAACCAGTCCAAGGCTCCATTTTTTTCAAGAGCATTCATACCACCATCAACATGACGGACATTGACTGAATACCCTTTATCACTATCTAAATAATCATTAACGACATTTTCAAATTGCTCTGAAAGGCGTTGACTATCTTTAATAGTGCGTGAAAAGGCAATAGCCCGCTTCATTGGCTCACCAGATACTTTATCAGCAAAGCTTTCACGTTTTATCATACCATTCCATACACCGATGATACGACCAACATCATCAATATTTAAACCATTTTCAGAATCTGACAGTGACTTTTGCATATCCTTTTGGACAACTGTTTCATCAACTGCTAAAACCATTAATTTATAATCAGTCAAGATATCATGGCTAATAGCATCACCAAAGCCCAAGCGATAAAATACGTTGCCATAGAGAGATTCATCATCCATACTTGAAATAACAATGGAATTATCTTCTGCCTTCTTTTTAGCATCTACACCATACAATTTTGGTGTTGCAGTTTGATAAAGTCTTTTAACTCCTCTAACGTTTAAATTACTATGAACTTTAGTAAATACAGAAGCTTCTTCACCTAAAGCTTTAGCTCCAGTAGTTCGGTGAGCTTCATCTGCAATAATCAAATCAAACTCTGGAAATCCGTTTTGTTGAGCTTCACCAAGAACATCAATAGACTGATAAGTACCAAAAACCACTAACATTTCTTTTTTAGGATATTCCATTAACTCTTGATAATTTTCAACAACCTTCTCTGCAGATGTGGTTGCGGGATATCCAATATCGCTTGCTTTTATTGTTAAATTTGATTCATCTTGCTTAACAGTGCCACGACTAGCATTTCTATCACTGGTAACAGCCATAGAGGACATCGTCAACTCAGTGTCATTATTCCAACCTCTTAAGGTCTGAGTCAAAAGTTGAATACTAGGAACAAGATAAAGTACCGTATATTGTTCTTGTTCAGCTTCCTTAGCCATAGCTTCTGCCACTTTCAAACTGGTAAATGTTTTTCCAGTTCCCGGAGCCATGATAAGTTGACCACGGTCATTCTCTTTAAAGTGCTCTAAGGCAGATTTGATAACTTCTCTTTGATAGTATCTCGGTTTCTTTTTGGCTTTTACAGTGACTTCTTCTGGACGATCAAAAGAGAACTTTGTCCAATCAATACGAGAACTTCTTAGGTCAGATAAACCAATACGAATAACATCGCTTCTGTCAGACAAAGCATTTTCTGCATTTTTACCCCATTTATCAGTCGAGGCTACTATAATTCCTGATTCATAATAGTTTTTTCCAAGCTCACTTAAGAACGAATCAATATTGGCTTTTTGAATGGCATGATTGTAAAACTTAGCCTGAATAGCAACTAATTCACCAGTAAATTTTTCCGCAACCAAATCAACACCGATATCAGCTTTTGGTATGCCAAATTCAGCAGGAACATCAGCTAACATCCATACATTTTTAAATTCATTTTGGTAAGTTGGTTCATTCTGGAAATATGCTCGGACTAAATATTCAAAATAAGTACCTCTATCACGCTGAGTTTCAGCTAAACCATTGATTTGTGCGACTAGATTATCAAAAGTCATCTTAGTTACCTTTCTCCTCAAAGGTAAGGGATGACTGATGGTGTTAGTGTATTACTATGTAATACACTAAGGGTACCCTTAGTGTATTACTATGTAATACACTAAGGGTACCCTTACCCAAATATTCTTTTTTCCTTTATTATACCATGATTTTTTACAAAAAATAAAACCCCACCAAGATTTAATCTTGGTGGGGTTTTGGTGGGGAATGAAATCATTCCTCCGATTATTAATCGCTCTAAGCAATTCTAAAACCTTGATTTACTAGGCTTCCGCAATCAAATTGCGATACTCTATTATTTAAGAGTAACTGAAGCTCCAGCTTCTTCAAGTTTAGCTTTAAGTTCTTCAGCTTCAGCTGCAGCAACACCTTCTT
>NZ_CM002133.1:1310333-1311989 GCF_000448665.1 Streptococcus sp. HSISS2
TAGGCTTCCGCAATCAAATTGCGATACTCTATTATTTAAGAGTAACTGAAGCTCCAGCTTCTTCAAGTTTAGCTTTAAGTTCTTCAGCTTCAGCTGCAGCAACACCTTCTTTAAGAACTGATGGTGCACCGTCAACGATAGCTTTAGCTTCTTTAAGACCTTCGCCTGTGATTTCACGAACAACTTTGATAACAGCAACTTTCTTGTCGCCTGCAGATGTCAATTCAACGTCGAATGAATCTTTAGCAGCACCAGCGTCAGCAGCACCACCAGCAGCAGCAGCTACAGGAGCAGCAGCTGTTACACCAAATTCTTCTTCGATAGCTTTTACAAGGTCGTTCAATTCAAGGATTGAAGCTTCTTTAATTTCAGCAATAATGTTTTCAATGTTCAATGCCATTGTGATTTCCTCCAAATGTGTTTTTAAAATATAATGTTTTAAACGTAGCTTAGGCTACGAGTTGTGAAGATGGGCTTATGCAGCACCGTCTTCTTTGCTTTCTGCAACCGCTTTGACAGCGTATGCAACGTTGCGCACTGGCGCTTGAAGTACAGAAAGGAGCATAGAAAGCATACCTTCTTTGTTTGGAAGTGATGCAAGAGCGTTGATTTCTTCGACTGAAGTGAACGCACCGTCAACAACACCACCTTTGATTTCAAGAGCTTCTGCGTCTTTAGCAAATTCGCTAATAACTTTTGCTGGTGCGATAACATCTTCGTTTGAGAATGCTACTGCAGATGGTCCAACGAAAAGTTCTTTAAGGTCTTCAAGACCTGCTTCTTCAGCTGCACGAGTCAAGATTGAGTTTTTGATAACTTTAAATTCAACGCCTGATTCACGAAGATTACGACGAAGAACTGTATCTTGGTCAACTGTAAGTCCACGAGAGTCAACAACAACGATAGATGCTGCTGCTTTCATTTTCTCAGCGACGATAGCAACCTGTTCAGCTTTCTTAGCAATAATAGCTTCACTCATTAGTAGTTTTACCTCCGTTTTTATTTTTGGGCTAGGCACAAAAAAATCGTACCTAAACCTAGACACGAAAGTACAATACGTTACAAAAAAATAGTTACGTTTTGTGCCTCGGTTGGATGTTTACGAGTCTTGCTCCCCAACTGTCTTAGGTCAGTTTTTTCAAACCTTATTTATAATATCATGACCTAAATCAGACGTCAAGAAAAAAATGCAATTTTTTTATTTTTTCTCTATCTTTTTTCGAAGACCATAAAACCTCTCAAAATCTAAAGATTTCAAGAGGTTATTTCTAATCATACCTAAGAGCTTCGATAGGGTCGAGTTTTGAAGCCTTATTAGCCGGTAGGAGACCAAAGATAATCCCTACAGCCGCTGAGAAGGCTATGCTTCCCATGGCTACACCAAGAGAAACCGTCGCTTTAAGGTCCATGGCATTCCCAATTGGTCCAACGACTAAGGCTGCAAAGCCTAGCCCAATCAAACCTCCCAGAATGGTTAGAACCATCGACTCAATCAAAAACTGGGTCAAGATTTTACGACGTGTAGCACCTAAAAGCCTTACGAAGACCAATCTCTCGTATCCGCTCAGTTACCGAAACCAACATGATGTTCATAACACCGATTCCGCCAACTAATAATGAAATCCCAGCAATAGCTCCGACAACGGTGTAATGGTT
>NZ_CM002133.1:1313471-1315442 GCF_000448665.1 Streptococcus sp. HSISS2
GCCTTATTAGCCGGTAGGAGACCAAAGATAATCCCTACAGCCGCTGAGAAGGCTATGCTTCCCATGGCTACACCAAGAGAAACCGTCGCTTTAAGGTCCATGGCATTCCCAATTGGTCCAACGACTAAGGCTGCAAAGCCTAGCCCAATCAAACCTCCCAGAATGGTTAGAACCATCGACTCAATCAAAAACTGGGTCAAGATTTTACGACGTGTAGCACCTAAAGCCTTACGAAGACCAATCTCTCGTATCCGCTCAGTTACCGAAACCAACATGATGTTCATAACACCGATTCCGCCAACTAATAATGAAATCCCAGCAATAGCTCCGACAACGGTGGTAATGGTTCCAAAGATCGTGTTCACCTGATCTAGGGTCGAACTCATATCTGCTGCCTTATATTCTCCATTGTCATCTTGGGCCAACTGGGTCAAGCGTTTAGCAGCATCCTTAGCAACGCTACTACTATTTTTTACATCGGTCACATGGAAAAAATCTGGCCAATAGCATCAGTGTTATTTTCAGCTGCTAACTGGGTATTGGCCACAAGAGCTGTTCCAATTTCACCATAAGCACCGATTGCTGTGTCTTTATTCTTATAAACACCAATCACACGATAATCATTGTTCCCAATAGTAACCACTTGGTTAAGGGCATCCCCATTCGTCTCAAAGAGTTTTTTAGCCACCAGCTGATCGATGACAACAACGCGTGAAAAGGTTTTATAGTCATTGTCTTGCAGAGATCGTCCTGTCAACATTTCTAACTTTTTAGCTTTAAAGTAGCCCTGACTGGCACCTGTGATATTAACATTCTTAACAGTCTTTTTTTGGAGAGAGATCGAGGAAGTTAGGCTGTTGGTTACAAAATAACTATCCACACCTGGCGTCTGTCTCACCACCTGCTCCAACCAAACTTCTTTGACTGGGTTGGTTGGCTTTGCCAAATCAGCATAGGCAGGGTCTAGTTCCTCCCCTTTAGCCTCATAGTAGACTTGGACAGTATCCTTATCACCTGTCACGCTATCAGTTACACTCTGACGCATCCCGTTTCCTAGCCCCATGATGAGCACGACAGCAGCAACACCAATGATAATACCCAACATGGTCAAAAAGGACCTCATCTTGTGTGACCGAATAGAACTAAGAGCAAATTTCCAATTTTCCATACTTACCTCCTAGTCAATTCGAACGCTATCCGTCGTATCCTGGGTAATTTCCCCATCACGGATGACAATCTTACGTCGGGCATAGTCTGCAATCTCTGGCTCGTGGGTAACCATAATAATGGTTTTCCCCTCACGATTCAGCTGGGTTAAAAGCTCCATAATCTGCATTCCCGTCTTGGTATCTAGGGCACCCGTTGGTTCATCCGCTAAAATGATTGCTGGATTATTAGACAGTGCACGCGCAATAGCCACCCTCTGCTTTTGTCCACCAGATAACTCCGATGGTAGGTGATGGCTACGGTCGGACAAACCGACTTTTTCCAAAAATTGTTGCGCTTTTTGCTTACGTTCACTCGGAGATTTTCCAGCATAAATTAAGGGAAGCTCCACATTCTTTTGGGCGCTTAGCTTTGGTAGGAGAAAAAACTGTTGAAAGATAAAGCCAATCTGATTATTTCGCACCTTAGCCAAGCAGTTTTCCGAGAGTTCAGCCACATCCTCATCCTCGAGTTGATAGGAACCAGATGTCGGTCGATCAAGGAGTCCAATAATATTCATAAGCGTTGACTTTCCTGAACCAGAAGGACCCATGATAGCCACAAAGTCCCCTTCCTCAACTGATAAGTCAATGCCTTTAAGGACTTGCAGAGTTTCAGGTCCATTTTTGAAGGACTTGGTAATGCCTTTTAAAACCATAAGCGCTGGCTTAGTCACTAGACCTCACCTCTTCTCCACTGGTGTCTTTGGACTTTTTACCCTTAGCATCTGTCACGTCCTTTAGAGTCTCACCATCCTTAAAGGAT
>NZ_CM002133.1:1316879-1319255 GCF_000448665.1 Streptococcus sp. HSISS2
ATGGCGAAAGCGATACACGAGTGATTGTTATCCGTCATAATGCCAAAGTGATTGAAGGTCCATGATAGCCACAAAGTCCCCTTCCTCAACTGATAAGTCAATGCCTTTAAGGACTTGCAGAGTTTCAGGTCCATTTTTGAAGGACTTGGTAATGCCTTTTAAAACCATAAGCGCTGGCTTAGTCACTAGACCTCACCTCTTCTCCACTGGTGTCTTTGGACTTTTACCCTTAGCATCTGTCACGTCCTTTAGAGTCTCACCATCCTTAAAGGATTTATCGGCCTTGGTGATAACCTTTTGGCCTTCTTTAAGCCCTGATGCAATCTCTTGTTGCTTAGCATCCGCATTGCCAAGCTTGACTTTGACTTGCTTAATCTTCTGACTGTCTTCGTCGTAAACCCAGACATAGTTGTCAGAACCCTTCTTAGTCACAGCAGTTACAGGAACCAATAAAGCATCTTCGTCCTTAGTAACCTCAAGAGACACATTGAAGCCTTGTTTGAGCTTACCGATAGGACTGGTCAATTGAACCTTGTATTCATATTGAGAACCCGTCTGACCTGAATTTCCCGAAGCATTAGCTGACTGGCTGGCATTTTGCTTCGGATAATTGGAGATATAATTGACTTTACCTG
The DNA here is from genome assembly GCF_000448665.1 of Streptococcus sp. HSISS2. Taxonomy (NCBI): domain Bacteria; kingdom Bacillati; phylum Bacillota; class Bacilli; order Lactobacillales; family Streptococcaceae; genus Streptococcus; species Streptococcus sp. HSISS2. The sequence continues at coordinate 1,317,515 of NZ_CM002133.1, forward strand.
TCCAGGTTTGGTCTGGGTATACTTTTGACGTAATCTTAACCTTTTGCCCCACTGAAATATTTGGCATATCATACTCGGTTAAGGTTCCCTGAATTTCGAATTGACCTTCACTTGTCACATGAACAAGGGTCTGGCTCTCTTTGGAAGCAGGGTCCACAGAGTCCGCCACTTCTACGACTGTTCCATTCACATCGGAAACAATGACCGTTTGATTAAGTACATCCTGAGCCTTTTCGAGCTCTGAGGCTGCATTAGCAACGGCATCATTATAATCTTGCAAGGTTTGGTAATTACTGGCTTCGGTTTGCTGACGCTGTTGAGCTGTCACTGCAGCTGTCGAATCATCTTCGTCTGTATCCTCGCTAGTTTGCGCTGAAGCTGCAGGAGCTGTTCCATACTGTTGGAAATAATTACGATCACGAACAGCCTTGTTATAGGCACGACTTGCAATATCGTAGGCTGCTTGGGCAGATGTGCTATCATATTGAACCAACTGCTGACCAGCACTCACTTCTTCACCTGCAGAAACAGTTACAGTGGCGTTACGACCAATGGTATTGTCAAAATAAACGTACTGCTCTGACTGAGCCTTGACCATACCCGTTAGGAGGGTCGAGGAGGCCAGCTGTCCCTTGATGACCTTACTTGCTGTAGGACCTTCAGCAGCCTTGTTCCCTTGGCCACCTCCTCCCAAAAGGTTAAAAATCAGGATCAATAGGACAAGAATCCCTATGCCTCCAATGATCCAAACTCTTTTCTTATTTTTAAATAGCTTTGGACTGATTCTCTTTCGCATACGTCTCTCTTTCTAATTGTATTGTATAGATGTAACAATTGTAATATTTTTAAGATTCCCTGTCAATGAGTTCCAGTACACCATAGTGTAGCTTTTGATTGGGACGAACCTGACGTTCAAACCCAAGTTCTTCAAAAACGGTATCACGAAAATGCGCCTTGATGATAATTTTTTCCCGTGCAACACGCTTAGCCTCATTTAGCCATTCTTCTGTCAGACGACTGCCATTGGCCAGAGGCTTGATAGCCTCAAGATTTTCCGATTCCTTAATGGTCTCTGAAAACATAGGATCAGCATAGATGATGTCAAAAGAATTGTCAGCTTGAGCCTTCAAAAAAGACAAACTATCGCTCTTAATAGCCTTAATAGAACTCATGGCCTTTTCAAGCTGCTTATCATCCGTCTGATAAGAGGCAAGACCACGAGAAACCACCTGAAAAATCACATCTTGACTCTCAAGGGCAATCACCTGATTTCCCACTGCTGCCATCACTAAGCTATCAGAAGCCAAACCCATGGTCGTGTCAAGAATAGTCTTGGGAGACTTGCCTAAAAGACTGACTAAAGCGTCATGGGGGGCCGTAATCCTTAGGGCAGCCGTATCTGGATGGAAGGTCAATTCACTAGCATCCGCATTGATAAAAGATAGTCTGTCTTTGTATAGAAGATAGAACGGTCCAAAGCGCTCTAAACATTTCGCCAAAGATAGCTTGCGCCGAGGCTGGTAGTCAGCTCCGAGGTCGAGAGCTAAGGCTTGGGCACGGGCAATCAATTCCTCATTTTCACGTAAAGATGTCGTAATAATCATGTTTCTAGTATAGCAGAATTTAAGTAGCCTAAACCATGGTCTTAGCTTTCATTTTTAACTTTCTAGCTTACATTTGTGTAAGAAAAAAGCCCCAGCAAGGCTGAGACTCATTACAGCAATCAACTAGGTTTAAATAA
>NZ_CM002133.1:1320911-1324436 GCF_000448665.1 Streptococcus sp. HSISS2
AATATGAAGAGTTTTGCAAACCTCATCAGCTTAAACCGAGACTTCTGGCAGTGATTAAAACGCCTGAAGCGATTAGTCTCAGACGTTCGGAAGTTTTATCTTCACTAAAAAGCCCCAGCAAAGCTGAGACTCTCTTTCATAATTAGATAGCTTCTGTTGTAAAGCTACGGCTTTCAAGCACACGCACCATAGCATCTGCTGTATCAAGCGCTGTGAAGAGTGGGATACCTGCTTCAATAGCTGAGCTACGGATAGCTGCACCATCTTCGTCATAAGTACGTTTGTTACCAACAGTATTGACAATAGCTTGCGCTTTACCTGAACGAACAAGGGCTGGGATGTCGTTGTCATCATTTTCACCCAACTTGTGCACAAGTGTTGCCTGAACACCATGTTCATTCAAGAACTTAGCTGTGCCTGCAGTAGCATAGATGCCGTAACCGATAGCATCGAAACGACGGGCCAAACCAAGGGCTTCTTCTTTGGTATCGTCATGAATCGTAAAGATAACATTACCAAAGGTTGGCAAGTGAAGGTAAGAAGCTTCAAAGGCTTTGTAGAGGGCCTTCTCAAGCGTTGCATCTGTACCCATAACTTCACCAGTTGATTTCATTTCAGGTCCAAGGAGGCTATCTACCTTAGCCAATTTTGTGAATGAGAAGACTGGAGCCTTGACATGAACGTGTTTGCTTTCAGGATAAAGGCCATCTTTGTAACCTTGCTCTGCCAAAGATTTACCAAGAATCAAGTTTGTAGCCACCTGAGCCATTGGAATATCCGTTACCTTAGACAAGAATGGCACGGTACGGCTGGCACGTGGATTCACCTCGATTACATAAACCGTTTCGCCCTTGATAACGAACTGAATATTCATCATACCAATACAGTTAAGACCGATAGCCAAACGTTTAGTGTAATCAGCAATCGTTTCTTGGATTTTCTTAGAAAGGGTTTGTGGTGGGTAAACTGCCATTGAATCCCCTGAGTGAACCCCTGCACGTTCGATGTGTTCCATGATACCAGGAATCAAGACATCCTTACCATCAGAAATGGCATCTACTTCACACTCACGTCCAATGATATAACTATCGACAAGGACTGGGTGGTCAGGACTCGCCTTAACGGCTGTACGCATGTAAGAGCGAAGGTCGTCTTCATTTTCCACGATTTCCATGGCACGTCCACCCAAAACGTATGACGGACGAACAAGGACTGGGAAGCCAATCTTACGAGCTGCTTCAACCGCTTCTTCTTCATTTGTCGCTGTTTGACCTGGTGGTTGTGGGATGTTGAGGTCAATAAGAGCTTGTTCAAAGAGGTCACGGTCTTCGGCACGGTCCAAATCAGCAACCTGAGTACCCAAGATTTTCACACCTGCTTTAGACAATGGCTCAGCCAAGTTGATAGCTGTTTGACCACCAAACTGCACCACAACACCCTTAGGTTGTTCCAATTCGATGACGTTCATCACGTCTTCAAAGGTCAATGGCTCAAAGTACAATTTATCTGAAACTGAGAAGTCTGTTGAAACTGTTTCAGGGTTAGAGTTCATAATGATAGCTTCGTAACCTGCAGCTTGGATAGCTTTAACAGAGTGAACCGTTGCATAGTCAAACTCAACCCCTTGTCCGATACGGATAGGACCTGAACCAAGAACGATAACAGATTCTTTATCAGACTTGATAGATTCATTTTCCCACTCGTAAGTTGAGTAGAAATATGGTGTTGAAGATTCAAACTCGGCTGCACAAGTATCAACCATCTTGTAAACAGGAACGATATGATTTTCCAAACGAGTGGCACGGACTTGGTCAGCTGTTTGGTTCCAAAGTTCCGCAATCTTACGGTCAGAGAAACCATTGCGTTTGGCTTCTTTCAAAACAGCAATGTCGCCTACGTGAGTAGCCAATTCTTGTTCCAATTCGAAGATATGGAGCAATTTGTCAAGGAAGAAAATATCAATCTTAGTCAACTCTGACAATTCTTCGACAGTATAACCACGACGGATAGCTTCAGAAAGGTAGAAGAGACGGTCGTCTTGCGCTTTAACAACCTTTTCCACCAAGGCATCATCTGTTACTTCGGCAAGTTCAGGCATTTCATTGTGGTGAACACCGATTTCAAGCGAACGACAAGCTTTAAGAAGAGACTCTTCAATGTTACGACCAATGGCCATAACTTCACCAGTCGCTTTCATCTGAGTACCAAGACGACGTTCCCCATGTTCAAACTTATCAAATGGGAAACGTGGGATTTTGGCAACCACGTAGTCAAGGGCTGGTTCAAACATTGAGTAGGTTGTACCAGTGACTGGGTTAATCATCTCATCAAGTGTCAAACCAACAGCGATTTTAGCCGCCAATTTAGCGATTGGGTAACCTGTTGCTTTTGAAGCAAGAGCTGATGAACGAGACACACGTGGGTTTACTTCGATAACATAGTACTTGAAGCTATTAGGATCAAGCGCCAACTGCACGTTACAGCCACCCTCAATCTTAAGGGCACGGATAATCTTCAAGCTGGCATCACGAAGCATTTGGTTTTCAATATCTGACAAGGTTTGCGTTGGGGCAAATACGATTGAGTCCCCTGTGTGAATACCAACTGGGTCGAAGTTTTCCATGTTACAAACCACAAGAGCGTTGTCAGCAGCATCACGCATTACTTCGTATTCGATTTCTTTGAAACCAGCGATAGAACGTTCAATCAAACATTGGGTTACTGGTGACAACTTCAAACCATTTTCAGCGATTTCACGAAGTTCTTCTTCATTGGCACACATACCACCACCGGTACCACCAAGGGTAAAGGCAGGACGGACAATAACTGGATAACCAATTTTTGAAGCAAAAGCCACTGCTTCTTCCACCGTATTAACAATTTCAGATTCAGGAATTGGCTGATGCAAATCTTCCATCAATTGTTTAAAGAGATCACGGTCTTCGGCTTGGTCAATGGCAGACAATTTTGTCCCCAATAATTCAACGCCAAGCTCATCAAGAATACCAGCTTTAGACAATTCCATGGCCATATTCAAACCAGTTTGTCCACCAAGTGTTGGCAAGAGAGCATCAGGACGTTCTTTACGAAGAATACGTGTCACAAACTCCAGTGTGATAGGTTCAATGTAAACCTTGTCTGCGATTTCTTTATCAGTCATGATAGTCGCAGGGTTAGAGTTGACAAGAACAACACTGTAGCCTTCTTCTTTCAAGGCCAAGCAGGCTTGCGTACCAGCATAGTCAAACTCAGCAGCCTGACCAATGATGATAGGACCAGACCCGATAACCATAATTTTTTAATATCAGAACGTTTAGGCATAATTTATGATACAAAGCCCGTTAAGGACCCAGTGAAAATAGGAAACGTGACGACGACGCCTAAGCGTCTAGTCACCGTTTCTCTTTTTCACACCGTCCTTAGGGCGTGTTCACTTTCGTGAACTTGTATCTTCTCCTTTCTATTTGACAACTCTCTGGTTGTCATTAAATAAGGTAGTAGACTGGGGCAAACAAGAATCGCACC
>NZ_CM002133.1:1326089-1388681 GCF_000448665.1 Streptococcus sp. HSISS2
CAATCAATTCCAAGAACTCATCAAAGAGATAGCTAGCATCGTGTGGACCAGGTGCTGCATCTGGGTGGAATTGCACTGAAAAGGCAGGGAAGTCACGGTGACGAACACCTTCAACTGACTTATCGTTAATCTCTTCGTGTGTTACCATGAGGCAATCTGGAAGCGTGTCACGGTCAATAGCATAACCATGGTTTTGGCTGGTAAAATCAACACGACCAGTCGCAATTTCACGAACCGCATGGTTAAAGCCACGGTGACCAAACTTCATCTTGTAAGCCTTGGCACCATTCGCCAAACTAAACAACTGGTGACCCATACAAATCCCGAAAATTGGAATTTTACCTTGGATGCCACGAATCATATCAAGTGCATATGGCACATCTTCAGGGTTACCAGGACCATTTGACAACATCACACCATCGGGATTAAGATGGAGAATTTCTTCAGCCGTAATATTGTGAGGGACAACCGTCACATTACAGTCACGTTTTGAAAATTCACGCAAGATAGAGTGTTTAAGACCAAAGTCAACCAAAACAATGTTTTTACCAACACCAGGTGCAGGGTAAGCTGTTTTAGTAGAGACCTGTTCAATATTATTTGTAGGCAAAACAGTGGCACGTAATTGATCTTGCAAGTGCTCAATACTGTCACCAGGATCAGCCATAGTTGCCTTCATGGTACCGTGTTGACGGATAATCTTAGTCAAGGCACGTGTATCAATACCAGAAATACCAGGGATGTTTTTAGCCTTCAAAAACTCATCCAAAGTCATTTGGTTACGCCAGTTGCTGGCACGACGGCTAGCCTCTGATACCACCACACCCTTAGTTGTAGGTGTGATTGATTCATAGTCATCACGGTTAACCCCATAATTACCAACAAGTGGATAGGTAAAGGTCAAGATTTGACCATTGTAAGACTGGTCAGTGATAGATTCTTGATAACCTGTCATACCAGTATTAAAGACGATTTCACCCGTCACATCCACATCAGCACCGAAGGCCTGACCTTCAAAAATTGTGCCGTCTTCCAAAATAAGTAAACGTTTTGCCATTATAGTAAATTGTTCCTTTCACTAAGATACAAAGGGCGTTAAAAATCTGAATGAAAAGCAAATCTGACAGAGAAGCTCTAGCTTCTAGAAAGATTTAGCTATTTTTCGAAGATTTAGCCCGTGTTCATTTTCGTCTGATTCTCTCTGGAATCTGTTAACGTTGTTTACGCTTTGCCATTTAAAATAGCTTCAATAATTGCCATACGGACAAAGACCCCATTTTGCATCTGAGCAACGATACGAGCCTTAGGCGCTTCCACCAAGCTATCAGCAATCTCCACATCACGATTAACCGGAGCAGGGTGCATGATGATAGCATGGTCTGCTAACTTGGCATAACGTTCTTCAGTCAAACCATAGAGAGCATGGTATTCTTCTTTTGAAAATCCCTTGTCATCCCCATGACGCTCGTGCTGAACACGAAGCAACATGAGCACATCCAGGTCCTCAATCACATCGTCAATGGCGACATGCTGACCATAGACATCAAATTCATTAGAGTACCAAACTTCAGGACCAGCAAAATACAGCTGAGCACCCAAACGCTTGAGAATCTGCATATTTGACTTAGCCACACGAGAATAAGTGATGTCACCGGCAATACAAACCTTAAGATTTTCAAAAGTTCCAAACTCTTCGTAAATGGTCATCAAATCAAGCAAACACTGACTTGGGTGTTGCCCAGAACCATCACCCCCATTGACAATAGAGGTCTGAATGGTTCTACTATCAATCAACTGCTTATAGTAATCAACTTCCGAGTGACGAACCACACAGATGTCCACACCCAAAGCAGACATGGTCAAAATCGTATCATATAGGGTTTCACCCTTATTCACTGAGCTTGTTCCAGCATCGAACTCAATCACATCCAAACCAAGTTTCTTCTCAGCCACTTCGAAGGACTTGTGGGTTCGAGTTGAATTTTCAAAAAAGAGATTGGCAGCGAAATACTGTCGATCCAGCTGGAAATCAGCTCTGCCATTTTTAAAATCTCCACCTCGACGAATCAGGCCCAAGACCTCTTCATTCGTGAGGGTTTCCATGGTCACCAAATGCTTGAGTGACACTTTTCCATCTGCAATCGCCATAGTTTTTCCTTTTAAAATGATTAACTAATCCTTGCTACCTTTATTAGGGTCTGGCAAGATTTGGTAAAGCAAGATACCGAGAATAGTCGAACTTGCCACACCAGTAATTTGAAGACCACCAAGGTCAATCATCAAACCACCAATACCTGATACCAAGATAACACTAGCAATCAAGAGATTCTTTTTATTATCAAAATCAATCTTATGTTCAACTAAAATTTTCATACCGCTAGCAGCGATAACCCCAAAGAGGGCAATGGAAATACCACCCAAAACAGCCGTTGGGATGGAACTCAAGAGAGCAGATACCTTACCGATAAAGCTCATCAAGACCGCAATCACTGCTGCACCTGCAATAACGTAAACTGAGTAGACCTTACTGAGGGCCATAACCCCAATATTTTCACCATAAGAAGTTACCGGAGGAGCTCCAAAGAAACCAGCAATGATTTGTGCCAAACCATCTCCAGACAAGGTATGGTCAAGACCTGGATCTTTGAAGTAATCACGACCAGTCAAACTGTTTAGAACCATGACATGGCCAAAATGTTCCGTCATTGTCACAAAGGCAATCGGAGCCATAGTTAAAATCGCACTTGGATAAAACTTGAAGTCGTAATTCACAAACGGAATATCAAAGCTTGGAACTTGGAACCAATGAGCAGCCGCAACTTTTGAAAATTGAACAAACTCATGTCCCGTTAACCAACCAAAAACCACTGAGAAAATATAACCAACTATCAAGCCCAACAAAATTGGAATAACACCAACAATTTTCTTGCCATACATGTTAAAGAGGATAACCGCAAAGAGAGTCACCATAGAAATTACAAGGCTGAAGACACTATAGGTGTCATTAACCATTGTCGCATCCTTAACAGCATTAGCCGCAAGACTTAAACCGATAACAATGATAATAGGACCGACCACGATTGGCGGAAGGACCTTATCAATCCAGTTATTTCCTGCGTACTTAACAATCAAGGCAACAATCAAGTAGACCAAACCACCAGCCATGGCACCTTGAGCCACCGCCGCAATACCATCAGACTTCATAAGCATCTGCATAGCCGCAATGTAGGCAAAACTAGACCCCATATAAGCTGGAATCTTATACTTAGTCACCGTCAAGTGAGCCAAAGTTCCCAAGCCAGATGAGAAAAGAGCAATGGCAGGATCAATCCCAACCAAAATCGGCACAAGCACCGTAGCACCAAACATGGCAAACAAGTGCTGGAATGACAAACCAACCAACAAACCAGGTTTCGGCATATCATTCACATCATATTTTACGTTATTCACGATATCAAAGGACTCCTTAAAATTAAGATACAGAGGGCGTATAAAGAGCAAAGTAAAATTAGGAAATCTGACGCCGAAGCTTTAGCTTCTAGGAAGATTTATCTATTTTACACAGCTCTTAGCCCGTGTTCAATTAACAAGATACAAAGGGCGTTTCACCCTATCCGTCAGTCAACTTAGCTTGGATCGATAATGTTGACGCTATCTTTACCATCAACTTCTGCGACCAAAACTTCGATTTCTTCTGACTCACTAGTTGGGATATTTTTACCAACATAGTCCGCACGGATTGGCAATTCACGGTGACCACGGTCAACCAAGACAGCCAAACCAACACGCGCCGGACGTCCATGGCTAACGATATTATCAATAGCTGCACGAATCGTACGACCTGTGTAGAGCACATCATCCACAAGGATAACATCTGTACCATCAATTTCAATAGGGAAAACAGATGTGTCTTGCTCAGCCTTAACATCATCACGGAAAGCCTTAGTGTCAAGCTCAATCAATGGCACATCAAGGTTTTCCAACTGTTTCAAGCGCTCTTGGATACGCTGTGCAATATAAACACCACGTGTCTTAATACCAGCCAAGACAATCTTGTCGAGATTTTTGTTACGCTCAATAATCTCATAAGTGATACGTGTAATGGCACGTTTCATGGTTACGTCATCGACGATCTCTTTTTTCTTCATAAAAAGAACCTTTCTAAATACAAAAAAATCCCCTCGAAAACAAGGAGATACACAAAAATATGAGTACAGTTCACCCGTACACTTCTCATGGCTCCTTGCCTGCCTCTCTGGACAGTGATTAAAGGACTTATTTAATTAGGTAAATTATAGCAAATTTCAGACTCTTTTACAAGAAAAAACGGACGCCCCTCCCAAGAAAGACTATCCGTTTAATAACTGTTACGCTTCTCTCAACTTCTCCAAAGTTTCCTTGAAAATAGCAGGTTCTTCTGCTGTAAATTCGACCAATTCTCCAGTCGTAGGATGCGTGAAACCAAGGGTCTTGGCATGTAGAAATTGTCCGTGGCCCTTGAGGGTCTTACGAGGCCCATATAGAGGATCCCCCGCCACTGGATGACCGATATAAGCCATGTGCACACGGATTTGGTGGGTACGACCTGTTTCTAGCTGCAGCTCCACCAAAGTATAGTTGCCAAAACGTTCCAAAACAGTAAAGCGAGTTACCGCAGGCTTCCCTTTGGCCGTTACCGCTTGCTTCTTGCGGTCCTTGTCTGAACGCCCAATCGGAGCTTCAATCACGCCTCGGTCGTTAGGCAGATTGCCATGCACGATAGCCACATACTTGCGCAGAGACTTCTTGTCCTTAAGCTCAGCCGCCAAAGCATTGTGGGCCTTATCATTCTTAGCAACCATAAGAAGACCAGACGTATCCTTGTCGATACGGTGGACAATTCCTGGACGAACCACACCATTGATAGACGAGAGGTCCTTGACATGATACATGAGTGCATTAACCAAGGTCCCAGATGTGTGACCAGCTGATGGATGGACCACCATGCCTTGAGGCTTGTTAACGACTGCCACATCCGCATCTTCGTAGATAATATCCAAAGGAATATCTTCAGCCTTGTACTCCAAGACCTCTTCTTCTGGCAATTCATAGGTGATGACATCACCCTCTTTAACCGCATACTTAGCCTTTGCCGACTTACCATTAACCAAGACCGTTCCAGCCTTGATGGCTTCATTGGCCTGACTGCGTGACAATTCTGTCAAATCTGCCAAGGCCTTATCCAGACGATTACCCGCCTCTTTTATGATGACTTCCATTTTCCTCTTTCCATAAGATTAAAATCAAGAGCAACACGCCCACCGTTAGATAGGAGTCTGCCACGTTAAATATTGCAAAATCAATAAAATCTAGCTGAACCATATCAACCACATACCCTAGATGCACACGGTCAATAAAGTTTCCAATACCACCTGAGATAATCAAAACCAAAGATAGGACCAGCCAAAGACTCTTCTGATAATTCTTAACCAGATAAACCAGAGCCGCACCAATCACCAGAACCGTCAAAATCACAAAGAAAATTTCTGATCCTGTAAAATCGAAAAGGCGGCACCACGGTTCTGTAGATAGGTCAAACTAAAAAGTCCCGGTATAGCCTTGATGACTTGGTTTAGAGCAATATTTGCCACAACCCAATGCTTGACCCACTGATCCAAACCAATCAGGGCCAGAATAGCCAAAGGAATCACAACCTTACGCATAAGTCCTCCTATGGTTTATAAGTGTCAAAGTAGTCAAACATAACATTGACAAACTTAAGGGCACAAGACGACAAGCTAATTCCCTTACGGCGGACATACACCATCTTGTTGTCCAAATTGTCCTCTAGCGGAATAACCGTAATGCCGTTTACACTTTGTGCATCTAGGAAACCTGACCCCGTCGCATAAGCATCTGTACGCTCCAAGATACCGTTCAAAGTCGCACGGTCCGTCACATTAAACATGAGAGACGAATCCGTCGTATCCACAAAGTTCTCAGAATAGTAAAGGTACTCGTCCTTCTCCTGAGTGAAACGCACCGTAGGCAAGGTTACCAGGTCATCCATAACCAGACTGTCTTTTTTAGCCAGCGGATGCCCCTTACGGAGATAAATGTGCGTCTTAAATGGAATCAAATCAATAGTTTCAAGACCTAGCTTGTCTACATTTTGCTGGATTCCCTTGCTATTTTGACGATTCAAATAGATAATCCCAATCTCACTGTGTCCCTTGGCTACCTCATCCAAAATCTGAATGGTCGTAGACTCAAAGATACGGAAATCCTTGTAATCAGGATAACGCTCTGAAAAAGTCGTAATCAAAGGCGGCAAAAAGTCATAGTGCTGGCTGGCAATCGAAAACTGATTGCCCTTCTCAGAAGCATTGAGATAGCGATTTTCAAAACTATCAAAACTGCGCACCACTTCAAGCGCACGCTCGTAAAAAGTCATTCCCTGACTGGTCAAGACAGCCCCCGTCGTTGTACGGGTGAAAATTTGAAAATTCAGCTCTTGCTCCAAATCCTTAATTGCTACCGAAAGGCTAGGTTGACTCACAAAGAGCTTGCTGGCAGCCTCACGGAAGGTACCGCTGTTGGCAATAGCTACCACATAACGTAGTTGTTGTATGTTCATGTGTGACACTTCTTTCTTGAAAAATCAATCATTTCTATTATACCAAATTTTATCTTCTTTTGTTGAGACTAAAAAAGCCCAGGCGACCCCGGGCTTGAGTGGCTAAGAAAGTAGCCTTATTCATCTGATTTATCTGTTAAGAAGTACTCGTTTTCACGTTTGTCGTAGTCAAACGTTAAGTGAACTGTCTTAAGTTTACCACTGTCGGGACTATAATCGTAGAAGCTAAGCGATACTTTTTGAGTGAGGTCTCCCTCATCAGTCTGAGTCAGCTCATGCGTACTAAAGCTAGCCTCAGAGTGGTTTGAGACAACATCTGAGAGGCGTGTTCCCTTAAGCAAGTCTGCTTGCGTACCCACCGTTAGCTTATCATAATCCTCTTTTGTCCAGTTGCTTTGATAGTCACTAACTTCCTTAACTTTATCATAGCCAAAGTCTGCAGAAGCATGCTCTAGGATGTAAGTACCATCTTTAGACTTGAAGGTCAAACGGACAAAGTTATCACTACCCCTTCCCTCTTTTGCATAAGTAAGATCTAGTGTCTGTGTCTCACCATCATTGCCCCACTCGGCATCCGTAGCCTTACCGTGAGCATCTAGGACCTCATCCAAAGTCAAAGAATCAACCTTCAACTCCTTAAACTGATCCTCTGTCCAGTCAAATTTATAATCTTTATCAATGTATTCATTTGCTCTGTAACGACTATCAGCCTCAAACTGATCGGCATGTTTAATGATATACTTGACCACTTGATAGCCTGTTCCACTAAGTGACGTCGTAAAGAAGATGATTGACATAACCAGAGCGATGATAGATAAGGTCTTGCGTGTTGACTTCACACTCAGCGCCATAGTCACAATCGCCAAAATGATAAGGAAGAAAGCAAAGAAGGTAAAGATGAAACCGATTGGAAGTGTCCAAGCCAAAACGGCAAATATAAGCCCCAAGACTAGGATAATAATCGGAAGAACGATGTTGACAAAAGTATTATTTTTGACTTCTTTAGATTTGTAATAAGGGTTTTCCAGAGGTATCTGACTTGCCTTTGGAGCCTCTATTTCTTGCTCTTTCTCCAGATTCAACTCAGGCATGTGATTAGGAGCTTCCTCCTCAAGTACCACTGGACCTTCAGCTGGTTGCGCTTCTGAGTCAGCAGACACCTCTTCAGTAGCTGCAGAACTATCCACCTGCTGAGCTTCAACTTGCTCAGACACTTGGGCAACTTCCTCCTCAGTAGCGATGACAAAATCCTCTTTCTTGGCCTCCATAAACTCCTCAGGACTTGGTTTACGACCATTTACGTCCTCAAAGTGACGCACCCATTCTTCTCTAGTTGCCATAGCTGACTCCTTTATCTCTTTTTCTTTATTTTATCATACTTTAATCTGGTCTTATGAAAATAAGGTCGGATATAAGAGAGAATTTTTTGAGACTGCCTGAAGTGCTTAAGTGACAAGCTATCTCATAGAAAATGGATGAAAGAAAACCACCTCGAGGGTGGTTTAGTCAATGTTACTGTTCTTCTTGAACTAGCAAGTCATAAGGGAAAAAATCCAAGTCTTTGAAGCGTTGGTCATAGATGCCACGGATTTTACAGAGTGCGGCTGTATCAAAACTCCAGTAACCGTAGTAAGCATCCTCTGTCTTATGTGTACCGTACCACGATGCCTCAGAGTGAGCATAATACCAGAACTTCTGCGCCTCGATGACACTATCCGCATCGTCTCCAATCATATTCAGGTATTCCAAATGAGAATGGAAATTCTCAACATCGCCCTTTAACAAGTAGAGGGCAAGTGTTTCGATAAAGCCGTCCTCATACTGCTCGCCCGAATCTACGAAAGACAGATACTTACTAAAGATTTTCTCAACATCTTCGATAAATTCTTCTTTGCGGTCTTCGAACAGAACAGCAAGAGATAGGTAATCAATTAATGTGTAAATACTCCCTCTAGTTTGATAGTATTTCTGATAATAATTGAGACTAATTTTAAACCATTTAAATACTTCATCTAGGGAATGTCCTAGAGAATAATTTATTCGTAATAATTTTTCAGCATAACCCGACTGAGTTAAATAATATTTATTTATATATTGCGGTAAGACACGTTCTTTGTGTTCTTTTCCTTCTCTCCTCTCAAATGTTTTCAAATTAAAATTTAGTCTTTTTTCAAAATACTCTACATCTTTATATTTATCTCTAAACATCATATTCCTCATTTTATTTTCTTAGCCATATCATCCAACTGATTAATAATGATATGCCCGCCTTGTTTAAGATTAAACAGATGACTTTGGACATCACCAAATTCCACAGCATCTTGAATAGCTGCTACATGTTCCTCACCAACCGCTTGTTCTAAGCGTTTATCAATCCATTCATAATCCATCTGATCAGTTCCGTCTGCTAATCCTTTGCTCAATCTTGATGTATTATACTTCGCTTCAGCGATGATATACGGTGGATGACCATTAGGATTGTAATAAACACCGTCAATTCCTTGGTGACCTCCCTCACCAAGATCAGTTACCATATCTTTGCTTATACGGTCGTAACCAAACTGACGATAGTACTCATCCTGAACCATTTCACCGAAGTTACCCTTCTTAAGATTTGTTGATAGGGCTTCTTCACCATTCTGAACTTTTAAGATTTCTGCCTGTTGCTTGGCAATTTCATCAATAGTGTGCACTTCAGAAGTCAATGGCACATTATCTTCAAGCATCTTTCGATGAATGTCATCGGTATGACTTTCCCACTTAGTACCATCCCAATGAACCTCAGGACTATTTTGAAAAGCGTCTGAAACAGTATTGTTGTGCCCAATACTGTTCTCCACAGCTTCACCACCAAACTCAGCACTTGCATGCTTACCAGCTTGTTCGCCAGTTTCTTTGAGAGCTTGGCTGACTTCATCGCCATGTTTGGCAAGAGCTTGACTTGCTTCGCCACCAAATTCTGCACTTGCACGTTTGCCTGATTGTTCGCCAGTTTCTTTGAGGGCTTGGCTGACTTCATCACCATGTTTGGCAAGGGCCTGGTTAGCATCGTCGCTAAACTCTGCGGCTGCTTTACGTCCTGCACCTGAACCACCAAGGATTCCAGACGCCACTTCATCCCAGTTGCCACCATTTGACTGATAGACACGAGCATTGTGCTTACCGATATTCTTTGAGACAGCACCATCCGCATAGGCAAAGGCATCCTCAACCTTTCCTGACAGACGGGCAAGGTCATCAGAAACGTTCGCACCGAGGTGAGTCAACTTGTTCTTGACACTCAGAGCGATATCCTTGCTAAGACCAGCACCTCAAGTCCCAACACGAGCCAAACCACGAGCAAAGTCGTCTAGCTTTTAGACAATAGCCAACTATTCAATTATACCATCTCCAGGCCACAAGAAAACCACCTCAGAGGTGGTTAAATTCTAATGCTACTACCTATTCTTGACTCTCTTTAACTTCCTCAAACCATTTTTCAAATTCTTTTCGAGGCAACAACTCTTCATCCTTATCGTATCGTCCCTCATAACTATACTTCGATTTCAAACTATTCGTTTCAGCATCGTAGACGAGCCACATTTCTGTGGGATGTTCACGATGATATTCACCGCAAACTTTAACCATGTTTTTTACATCTTTCACTCCTTCCCTTAACAATGAAGTCTGTAAGGTGGTATCTATTTTTAAACCTTCTTGTAAATATTCGTTCACTTCATGTTTATGGACAACATGTCCATTAACTTTATAAAACACATTGAAACTGTATAAGCTATCAGCTATTGCATAGATAAATATCTTTTCAGCTTGAGCACGAACATATTCCGATGCAAGCGAAATCATACTAGCCTGAACTTCCATAAATTTATCTTCAAATTGTTTCATTTTTATTCTCCATTTATATTAGGTAATTTTTTAGAAAATTCTTCCCCATCAATCTTATAATTCACTTCAAAACCTGTTGGTCTTCTCGAAGCACCCTAACCCAGCATCCTCCTATACTCCTTCGACTTCTCTCCATACCAGTCCTTAGCTGAGTAGCCAAACTGCTCTCTATATTGTTCAGAATATTTAAAGAGGTAATACCCTCGTAGCAAATCAATGGAAAAGACATAAGTCGCAAAGACAAATATGGCAGGCATGATAGGCAACAACACCGCATCAATGCTCCCTCTTAAATTACTCCCAGTGGAGCGGTCAAACAGCACAAGTCCGGCTGTAATCCCCGTTCCACCTAAAAAGACCAAGCCATCCGAAATCTTTTCAGTCACAAGTGCTACCATGGGGCTAAACTCTGTCTGATTTTGAACGGCTTCTTTCAGTTTACGGGGAACCGTTCGAATCAAATAATAAATGGAAAGAAGAAACATGACACCCGATAATATACTGACAATATTTCGTCGTGTCATCATCATTATACCAGCACATACCGTAAAGATAGCAAGTAAAATCACCATATAAAAGTAGGTGCAAAATTTCAGCTTCATCGGGCTTTTTCTGTGCCTTATTGAAAAGAGCAGATAGACCAGATACATGACTACATACAAGATAATCATGGGCCACTGAATCCAAGAAAATGTAGGATCTTGTTCAACGGTCAAGCCCTTTATAAACATCGGTGTGGCAATAGAAGAAAAGTAAAGAAGGATTGAAGTGATAAATAAACCAATAAAACGTTTCCAGCTACCTTTTTGATTGAGTTTTTCTACAGTCTCCTTAGTGACAATAGACTGACTTTGCTCATATGTGTAATTCAAGAATTTCAAAAGTTTTCTCCTTTTATTACGAAAAAACAGGAAGGTCTCCCCTCCTGTTTCCTTAATCAGCTTAATTAATCGCCATCTGGACCTGATTTATAAGTAAGGTAGAATGTATCACCATCTTCTGTAGTGTCAAATGACAAGTAAACACTCTTAAGTTTACCATCTTCAGCTTTAAAGTCGTTATAAGAAACGCTCAATTCTTTCTTGAACTCACCTTCACGAACGGTTGAGATGGTGTACTCAGCGTTTGAAGCTTTAGGGTGATCCTTAAGGATATCTTCGAGTTTTGTTCCGTTTGATGGATTACTGTAATCTCCCTTATTAAGAGCATCAAACTGTTCTTTCGTCCAGTCAGATTTGTATGAGTCATCAGTTTGTACAGCATCTGTAGGGAAGTTTCCTGAAGCATGTGACAAGATAAAGGTACCATCATACTGTTTCTTAAAGGTTAGGTAAACATGTTCACTATAGTCTTTGCCAGAATAAGTCATGCTCAAGTCATCACCTGACATTTGGGCATCTGATGCTTTACCATAAGTCTTCATAATTGACTTAGCAGAGTCTTTTCCAGCTTTCAATTTCTTGAACTTAGATTCATTCCAGTCAAATTTAGCATTTTTGTCAATGTAATCGTTGACGTCAGTGCTATCACCTTTTGAGTCAGATTTTGAATCAGATTTTGAGTCACCTTTTGAATTAGATTTTGAATTAGATTTTGAATCAGATTTTGAATCGCTGTCATCATCTTCATCATCTTTGTCAGCAACTTTTGATGTTTTGCTTGAGCCTGCATTGTCATTTGAGTTTTGAGAAATTTGGAAAATCAAACCACCAATAGAGACAAAGAGCATGACTCCAGCTACTGCCGTTGCAATGATAGAGAGCAATTTCTTGCTTGATTTAAGGCTAAAGATAAGTGAAACCACCGCCAAAGCTAGGGCAAGGACTGTCAAGATGATGAAGAGCCAAGCAGGACTAACAAACCATGACAAGATGGCAAAGATTACTGAAAGGGCAATCGCAACAATCGGCAAGATAAGGTTGAAGACAGGTTTATCTGCTGAGCTAGGTGCTGGATTAGGAACTGCTCCAAATCCTTGAGTTGTCGGAATAGAAGCCTTTTCAAACATGCTTGAATCAAATTGTGGTGTTGGTTGTTGAGCAGGCGCTTCTGAGAAGGCTGCTGTTCCAAATGGTGATTCATTGCTTACTTGTTCAGCTACAGCATCTTCAGCTGTTTCAGCAACATCAGCGATATCGTCTTCTTGAGCAACTTCCTCAGTATCTGAAACGACTTGTGCTGCAGGTGCTTCTTCAGTAGCAACCTCCTCAGCTGGGGCATCTGTAGATGCCGCTTGAGCAATCAAAGCGCTAGTATCAAAATCAGCTGCTTTAGCGTCCAAAAATTCTTGAGGGCTAGGTTTGCGCCCATGAACCGACTCAAAGAGTTCAGCCCATTCTGCTTTAGTTGACATAAAAATCTCCTTTTTTCAAGAAATGCAAACAAATGGACCCCTCAGCTTAGTGACGTTTTCCATAAGTAAAACATAGACACACAGCTTGCTTATCCGTGAGCATCCTACGTCTTTCAAAAGTTATGCCTCGCTCGCTGTTTGAGTGAAACAACCTTTCCCTATATCTAGTCCCTGTTCATTTTCTTGTTGATGTTTCTATTTTACCATAATTACAAACCTCTGTTAACCGTTTCCCAAAAGGTTTTTTCTGCTACAATAATAGGTATAATGCATCAAAGGAGTTATATATGAAAAACATTAAAAAGTACATTCTCTTAGTCCTTGTACTTGTTATTGCTTGCTTAGGATTTGTCTACCGTGAAAATATTGCACGTGCCATTCGTGGAGATGCCTACGTTGACAACAAGATATACACGAAACAATTAGAAAAAGCTCAAAAATCTGGTAAAGATGCCTTCCCTCAATTGTCAGACAAGGTTGGAAAGGACGAGGCTGAAGTTATCCTCCAGACATCAAAGGGCGATATAACTGTTAAGCTTTTCCCTACTCTGGCTCCTAAGGCTTCTGAAAACTTCTTGAAGCATGCCAAGGATAAATACTACGACGGTCTTACCTTCCACCGTGTCATCCAAGACTTTATGATTCAAAGTGGTGACCCTAAAGGTGACGGTACTGGTGGCGAATCTATCTGGAAGAAAGGCTTCGCTCTTGAGCCAACACCATTCCTCTACAACATTCGAGGAGCGCTTGCCATGGCAAATACTGGTGCTAAGGATTCAAATGGTAGCCAATTCTTCATCGTTCAAAACAAGGATGACCAAAGTAAACAACTTTCAAGTGCTGGTTATCCAAAACCTATTATTGACGCCTACAAAAAAAGGTGGATACCCAGCCGGTGATACCAAATATACCGTCTTTGGACAAGTCATCAAAGGGATGGATGTCGTTGATACCATTGCCAATCTTGAAGTCGATCAAAACAACAAACCAAAAGAAACGGTAACGGTTAACTCCATCAAAATTGTGAAAGACTACAAATTCTAGTAAAAAAACTTCGGGAAATTGATTCTCGAAGTTTTTTGATGACTTGAAATTTTTTTATTTTTGGAGGTTAATTCTTGACCTCGTTAAGGACTCGTGATAAACTATTGTTAGTTTATAAACTAACAGAAAGAGAGTTACACGATGAAAACAAGAGCAATTATTGAATTTAAAGACACTTACGCTAGCATGGAATGTCATAATCTTGGTTATCAAACCAAGGAAACAGCCCTGGCTATCATGTCACCTACTGGTCATATTCTATCAAGTACACCGCTTTTCAGAAAGGCTTATGGTTCAAAAATGACTCACATCGACCAGCTGCCTTTCCATATAGATAACCTCACTATTAAAGCGAGAGGTCTTAGCCAAAAGGCTAAAGCTAATTTGGAAGATTGGATTGCCCATACGATTATTCTTCCCATGGACTACGATAGATATTTTGCTCAACACCAAGAACTACTATACCTCTTGGCTGAATCCCCTGTCGTTGAATCAGTTCAGACCCTTACCTACAAAACGGTTAAGATTCAATTTTCAGAGTCGCTCAACGATGAACACATTCGTCAGCTTCAGGGATTTATTCTCAGAAAGGCTGGAATTTACAGCTACATTGGCACATCGACAGTCTCTGATCGTAACGCCCACCAGGCGCTTGAATGGGCCAAACTCGATATTAATGGCCGTTCGCATAACGATCACAGACCTGCTATTTTCCATCGCAACAAAGGGCTATGGGGTGGCTTCTTTCATCAAGAAAGCCTCGCTTAAATAAGCTTTTGGACACAGTACAAGTACCCTGTGTCTTTTTTGTGACACAAGAAAACTCACCACAAGGGTGAGTTAAACATGTTTTAGTTGTTGTGTTTCCAGTTACTATAAATACCGAAGATAATAATCCAGATTGTCGCTCCAATCGCACCGATATAAGTAGATTTTTGTAAGAAGAGACAAACAAATACAAACAAGAAGAAAGCAATTGTCACTGGGTTTAAAATCTTATAGGCTGGCATAAGGAAGCCATCTGGTAAGAACTCTTTAGATTGACGGTATCTCCAGTGAGCAAGCATAATCAAAACATAGATAGCAATGTAAACCCCTGATGATGATGCTGTAATCAAAGAGAAGGCATCTGATACACCAGGTAAGATGTTGATGAAGGCTGAGATACATACCACAACTGCTGAAGCAATGATGGCACGAGCAGGAATCCCTGTACGTGACAAGGTATCCAATTTCAACGTCTTCATCACTTTACTATTTGGTGTTTCCTTAGCAATTTGGAAAAGGTGACGACCTGTTGAGTAAAGCGTTGAGTTCAAAGATGAAGCTGCTGCTGTCAAGACAACGAAGTTAATGAAGGCTGCCGCCCACTTGATACCAACCATTTGGAAGACTGTTACAAATGGTGATTCATTAACTGGAAGTTGTTGCCATGGGAAGATAGCCATGATAGCAATGAGGGCACCCACATAGAAGATGACGATACGCACTGGGATTTCCTTAATGGCTTTAGGCAAGACCTTACGTGGATTTGCGGTCTCAGATGTTGTGACACCGACAAACTCAATGGCTTGATAAGCAAAGAAGACCATTTGGAAAGTCATTACAAAGCTTACCCATCCTTTAGGGAACATTTGGAAGCCTTGTGTAATGTTGGCCAGACTAGCATGTCCAGCCGGTGTTTTAAAGTCAGTCGCTACCATAAAGATACCAGTAGCAATCAGAGCCAAGATAGTGATGATTTTAATCATCCCAAACCAAAACTCTACTTCTCCGAAGATTTTCACCGCAATCAAGTTAACGGAACTTAAGATCAGTAGGAAGACTAGCTGAATCTCCCAAGCTGGCCAGTGAGGAAACCAATATTGCACATAGGTCGCTACGGCAGTGATTTCTGCCATCCCAAGGAATACCAAGGATACCCAGTAGGACCAACCTGAGAAGAAGCCCCAACCCTTACCAAGATATTTGGTAATAAAGTTGATAAAGGTATGTTGGTTGGGGTCCATATAAAGCATCTCACCGATAGCTCTCATCATGAAATACATGAAGACACCAGTCAGCAAATAAACAAAAATAATGGAAGGGCCTGTTAGGGAAATGGAACGCCCTGCTCCTAGAAAGAGACCTGTACCAATCGTACCAGCAATGGCAATTAGCTGAACGTGACGGTTTTGAAGACCACGTACCATCCCATTTTCAGTCTGGTTGTCGTCTTCTTTGTGATGTTGCTTTTGCGACATGTTTTTTCACTCCAATTCTATTTAACACGATTCATTAACTCGTGTTATTTTTCACATAACCTACATTTTACCATTTTTCTAGCAAATGGTCAATTTTTTATTCGGAATATTCAGAATCTTTCGAAGTAGAACAAGAGCTCAGACATCTCCAAGCTCCTATTCTTTTGGTTTTATGATTTGGGATCATCAAGGCTACGTCCGTGCAAACCTTTTTCACGTTGTACCTGGCGAAGCTTTTCAGGTGTAATATCGTTTCCTTCTTCGTCAACAATTTTGATCCCTTCGATGTGGTGACGAACGGAGCGACGATAACCTTCGATATATTCTTCACGAAGTTTGGCTTGTTCCACTTCTTCTTCTGGAGTCAAACCTTCCGCTTTTTTCTTTCTAGCAAGCTCATTGATACGAGCAATTTTTTCTGGTGTCATGTTAAGTCCTTTCTAGTTATCCCAAGAAAACTTAGGACAAACTCACCTTATTTTGTATTTAATTGGTTAAAGGCAGCGACTTTATTGGCTTTTGCTACTAGACTAGCAAGAATAGCTAAACGGTTATTCTTCAAAGCTTCATCTTCTGCCATGACCATGGTATTGTCAAAGAAGGCATCGATAACTGGGCTAAGAGCAAAGAGTTGAGCCAATTTATCGCTAGCTGATCCTGTCAATTCGAGACTTTCTGCTGCTTGAGCAAGAGCTTTTTCTTGGTCATTTTCAAAGAGATTAGTATCGACTGCTACTGAGGCATCTGCTTTTTCTGCCAAGTTGAAGGCACGAGAGAGTGACTCGACAGCCGCCTTGTAACCATCCGTCTTAGCAGCTTCTGAGAGGGCATTTGCTGCTTCAAGCATATCCGCAACAACGAAGTTTGAACCAGCAAGTACAGCTTCTTTGATGTCTTTTGAAGTACGTCCCATCATCTTGTCTACACGCGCCTTGATGAAGTTAAGCACTTCTGCTTGATTGTCATATGAAAGACTATCAAATGAAAGTCCATAAAGGCTGTCGATCAACTCATCCATAGGGATGTGCCAACCAAAGGCATCCAAGATACGGACAATCCCTTGTGTTGCACGACGAAGCGCATAAGGGTCGTTTGAACCTGATGGAATCAAGCCAACAGAGAAGAAGGAAAGAAGGGTATCCAATTTATCCGCAAGGGCAAGGATAGCACCAACCTTAGTCTCTGGAAGAGCTCCATCCGCTGAATCAGGAAGGTAGTGCTCACGAATAGCTGTCGCAACGGCTGCATCTTCACCAGCGAGAAGGGCATATTTTTCACCCATAATTCCTTGTAATTCATCAAACTCTCCGACCATACCCGTCAAGAGGTCAAATTTGTAAATTTCCGCTGCACGCGCTACGGCTGTCGTTTCTTCAGCAGTCAAACCAGCTTGTTTAGCCAATGATGCCGCAATGACACCAGCACGGGCCATGTGTTCTGAAAGAGAACCAATTTTTTCATGGAAGGTTACGTTGGCCAATTTAGCAACCAGGTCTTCAATCTTAAGTTTTTGGTCTTCACGCCAGAAGAATTCACCGTCTTCAAGACGTGCCACCAAGACTTTCTCATTTCCTCGAATGACATTTTCCAAGTGCTCAGCGTTCCCATTACGGACGGAGATGAAGTTTGGTTTCAACTTACCATCAAGGTCACGTACAACAAAGTAACGTTGGTGGGTTTCCATTGAGGTCACCAAGACTTCTTCTGGAACGTCCAAATATTTAGTGTCAAAGCTTCCCATAAAGGCAGTTGGGTATTCCACCAAGTTCAAGACTTCATTCAAAAGTCCTTCTTCGATTTGCACTTGCACGCCTTGTTCTGCTTCGATAGCTTTGATTTGCTCACGAATCATGTTTTCACGTTCTTTGCTGTCGGCAATGACGTAAACGGTACGAAGGTCTTCTTCATAAGAATCTGCATTGGTGATTTCCACTTCGTGACCGAGGAAACGGTGGCCGCGGCTCACACGACCTGACTTGATATCCAAGAAATCAAGGTCAAGCGCTTCGTCGCCCAAAAGAACTGTCAAGGTGTGAACAGGGCGGATGTATTCGAAGGTGTTGTTAGCCCAGTGCATGCTAACAGGGAAAGTCAATGAAGCAAGCACTTCTGGAACGCCAGCCAAGACTTCTTTGGCAGGTTTTCCAGCTTCATGTTTCGTCACGTAGACGTATTCTTCACCCTTAACTTCACGGAATTCGATGTCGTCTACAGTCAAGCCTTTTCCACGGACAAAGCCTTGCGCCGCTTTTGAGAAGTTACCTTCTGCATCCAAGGCGATTTTCTTAGAAGGTCCTTTAAAATCTTCTGTCAAATCAGATTGCTGATCAGCCAAACCAATGACACGGACTGCCAAGCGGCGAGGTGTTGAGAAGGTTTGAATACTTTCGTATGAAAGACGGTTGTCATCCAAGAAGGCTGCCATTTTTTCACCGAGTTGTTTTTCACTTGGTGTGACAACGTAGGCTGGCAACTCTTCAAGTCCTAATTCTACTAATAAGTTTTTTGTCATGTTTTTTCCTTTGCATCTTCTTCTTTTTGATAGGCGCCTTAGGTACTGGGGACGTCGCTAACTAACTTTGTGAGTCTGTAGGGAAATCTTTTATCTCCTTGATATAGATTTCCAACAGTCTCATCAAAGTGGATTTAACCAACTGATTTTTGAACCTAAGGTTTCAAAAATCCCCATATACCAGTACAGTGGTGCCTATCCCCTTAGCAAGTCTTTAACTTGCCTCTGGGTAGCCATATGGGCTCACTAGGTTCGCCCTTTTTATTTCTAATACTCTTTTTATTCTTCCTCTTCTGCTAGGAGTTTGGCGCGTGTGGCTTCGTCAAGAAGTGGGTAACCGAGTTTCTTACGTTCTGCGACGAAGGTCTTGGCTACGACACGGGCCAAGTTACGGATGCGGGCAATGTAACCGGCACGTTCTGTAACGGATACTGCTCCACGAGCATCTAGCAAGTTGAAGGTGTGTGAACATTTCAAAACGTAGTCATAGGCAGGGTGAACAAGGCCCAATTCCAAAGCACGTCCTGCTTCTTTTTCAAATTTTTCGAAGTTTTCCAGAAGCATATCTTGGTCAGAAACTTCAAAGCTGTATTTTGAGTGTTCATATTCTGGTTGAAGGAAGATTTCTCCATATTTAACGCCTGGAGCCCACTCAATATCGTAAACAGAGTCTACTTCTTGAATGTAAGAAGCCAAACGTTCCAATCCGTAAGTAACTTCAGAAGTTACCGGACCAGTTGCCAATCCACCAACTTGTTGGAAGTAGGTGAACTGAGTGATTTCCATACCGTCAAGCCAAACTTCCCAACCAAGACCAGCCGAACCAGTTGATGGGTTTTCCCAGTTATCTTCAACAAAACGGATATCGTGTTCTAAAGGATTAATCCCCAATTTTTCCAATGACTCAAGGTAGAGCTCTTGGATGTTTGATGGAGAAGGTTTCATAACCACTTGGAATTGGTGGTGTTGGTAGAGACGATTTGGGTTTTCCCCGTAACGACCATCAGCTGGACGACGAGATGGCTCTACATAAGCCGCATTCCATGGTTCAGGCCCAATGGCACGAAGGAAAGTATAAGGACTCATAGTTCCCGCACCCTTTTCATTATCATAAGCCTGCATGAGCATACAACCCTGGTCATTCCAGTATTGTTGCAAAGTAAGGATAATTTCCTGGAAAGTTAGTTTTTAGACATTATTTACTCCTTTTTCTCTAATTTCTTGCGACACGAGTCTGCCACGTCGATTATACAAGGCAAGACGAGTTAGTACTGCGTCTAGCTCAGGCACCCTAGCGCTGAGCGTGGGACAGTCCGACTGTAAGGAGGTCTCTGCCACTGACGCAGTGGAAGGTTAGTTTTTAGACATTGAATACTCCTTAATTTATATTATCTTTTTAGGTTTATTTATCAAGCAACCAAGAAAAAGCTGGATCCTGAAAAATATGACGTTTAGGAACAGTTTGTAAATTCTGATCGCATTCATCTATTGTACCTAATTTCAAAGCACAGACTTCTGGTATATTTTCTTGAACAGTGAAAATTTGACTATGACAGTTCTGACAGTAATAACGCTGTTTTCCTGGAGAAGAACTATAGGAAACAAGCTTTTCTTTTCCATGCAATACTAGATTTTTACTGCTAACTTTAGCATTAACTGTATAGGCAGACGCAGTTGCTTTCCGACAGAATGAACAGTGACAAAAAACTAATTCAGATAATTCCTCATCTAGAGTGTAAGTCACTGCTTTACATAAACAAGATCCTTTAAGCATTGTACTCCTTTCTACTTAGGCATTAGACAAATTCAAAAAGAACCGAATTTCAACACCCAAGCCTTGCGACTAGGGGCGTCAGAAACGCGGTTCCACCCTAATTTATTACTTCATTGTATTTTACTTTACTCAGCTCTTTGCTAAGAGAAAGCGCCACTTGCTTACTTTGCCCTACTTGGCTTTCACTATCCCAAGCTCGCTAGAAAAACGCCATAAGCCTTTCTTTCTTGTCAGTATTATAGCAGAAATAGATAAACTTGTAAAATAGAATTCTAATTCTACTTCTCATCAATCCCCAATTCCTGACGAACCTGAGCATGGGAATCCTCACGGAGTGTTTGATTGTCAATAATTGAGGCATCTCGAAGTTGTTCTGCCTTTTCCTTGTCCTGAGGCGTTAAATCTTGATCAGGATCATAAGCTTTCTCGACAATAGCTAAAAGATGATTTCGGATTTCTTTTTCCTTGCGAATCTTTGCTTTTTTACGATAACTTGCGACAACCAAGACAACCAACATCAGTAATCCCATATAACCGATAACGGGATACATGACTGCGACCAATTGACGAAAACCCATAAAGGATACAAGGAAACCACTGAGAGAAAAAGCAGTCACAAAAAACTTGAACCGTTTTTCACTACCAGCTGCAAAGCGTTTGCCTAGAGCATAATAGAGACTAAAAACAGTATTGAAAATCAAACCAAAAATCACGAAAGCATAGAGGGTTGCAAAGATAGGATTAACTTCCTTAGCAATAGCCAACATAGGCACATCTGACTTGACGACCTTGTCACTATTAGCAAAAAGAATCAGGGTCGTGATAAAGAAAATCACACCAACCATGAAGCCACCCCAGGCACCACTCTTTTCAGCTTCATTAATTTTGAAAATGGAGCCTCCCATAACGAAGGCCATAGCGATGGCAGACATGACACAAACAGCAAAATAGTTGACGACAGACATCCAAACGCTTGGGAAGGGGGATTGAATAGTTTGTGAAATCCTATTCATCTCTTCAAAATCCCAGTGGCGCCCTAAAACATTGGTCATAAAGATAACAGCAATCATTACCAAAATCATAGGGGTAAAGACTCCGATAACTCCGATGATTTTTTGAAATCTAAAAAGCTGACCACAATAGTCAAGGCCGTACAGAGAAAAGCTCCTACCCAAAATGGCATGCCAAATTGTTGATTCAAATTGGCTCCTGCACCAGCCGTCATCACAAAACCAAAGATAAAGCAGGTGATAATGAGCGCAATATCCAAAATGCGATATATAACAGGATGACTAATTTCAGCAAGAACGACCGAATGATCGTCCGATTGATAATAGCTTCCCAGAGCAATCATCAAACGGCCAAAACCAACATGTAGAACTCCTAGGACAATAACACCTATCAGACCCCAGGCTCCAAAGCTGACAAAATACTGCAAGAGATCCTGTCCTGAAGATACTCCTGCGCCAATCATTACACCGACATAGGCCAGAGCAATGCTCCAAATACGTTTTGACATATTACCTCCTGTAAAAATAAAAAGTATTTCTATTTTACACCTTTACTGTTACAATTCTGTAAAAAATAAGAAAAAACAGCACCCTTATATAAAAGCACTGCTTAGACCATTACTTTTCCCAAGCTTTACGACCATCGATAAAGGTTGCTTGTAACTCCAAAGAGTCATCTAAAACGATGAAATCGGCTGCTAGACCAGCTTTAAGACTACCACAAACATTTTCAAGGCCAACAGACTTAGCTGGAACATGACTCGCCATTTGTAAAGCTTGAGCAACCGTCACCAGACCCCAATCAACGACGTGCTTGACACCATCTTTAAGTTGTAGGATAGAACCAGCCAGGTTACCACCTTCCTTAAGGCGTGCCGTGCCATTTTCCACAATAACAGGAAGCTCACCCAGCATATAGTCGCCATCGGGACGTCCTCCTGCAGACATGCAGTCTGTAATCAAGGCAACAT
This sequence comes from Streptococcus sp. HSISS2, assembly GCF_000448665.1. Classification (NCBI taxonomy): domain Bacteria; kingdom Bacillati; phylum Bacillota; class Bacilli; order Lactobacillales; family Streptococcaceae; genus Streptococcus; species Streptococcus sp. HSISS2. The sequence continues at coordinate 1,348,498 of NZ_CM002133.1, forward strand.
TTTGAGGCGTCTTCTGCTTGATAAGGACGCTACAGGCAGCTGGTAGAACATGGTGCCCATCCGCAATCAATTCACCAATAGTATCTGGACTATCAAAGGCTGCACCAACCATACCAGGCTCACGGTGACTAAAGCCACGCATCCCATTGTAAACGTGAACCCAGACTGAAGCACCAGCTTCCACTGCTGCCACGGCTTCTTCATAAGTAGCATTGGAATGTCCCAAGGCAATTGTCACACCTTGTTTAGTCGCTTCTTTAATAAAATCATCCACTCCTTCACGCTCAGGAGCCAAGGCCAATTTGATTAACTTTCCTTGAGCCGCTTCTTGCCAGGCTTGCAACTGTTCAAGGCTTGGATTGCCCATGTATTTTGGATTTTGAGCACCCTTGTAGGTTTCAGTGAAATAAGGCCCTTCAAAGAAGAGTCCTTGAATTTTTGCGCCTCTTTCCTTACCAGCTGTCTCAGCTATCGTTTGACAAATAGCCTTCAACTCCTCAAATGGTGCGGTCAAGGCTGTTGGCAAGAAAGAGGTCACACCTGCTGAAGGCAAGGCCTGACTCATACCTAAGAGACTTTCCGCCGAATTGTCCATAACATCATAACCCGCAAAGCCGTGAATGTGGGTGTCCACAAGACCAGGAGCAATTTGATAGTCACTGTAATCTAGCACCTCTGCACCTTCTGGTGCCTTTTTTGTCCACTCAGCAAAACGACCATCTGTGACTGCTAAGTAGCCACCTTCTTTGACCTTATGATCAAAATAAAATCGTTTGGCTGCAATATAATAAGTCATAGGACTACCTCTCATCAATTTTCTATGTTCTCAATACGCCTTCATTATATCAAAAAAAGCCGAGAAATGTTCTCGACTTTCCATATTAAATCACACCTTCTGTAACCTTTTCAACAAGGTTAATGGCATGGTCTGCGATACGTGTGTAATGCGATAAGTAATCAACATAGTTGATACCTGCCTGCGCAGTACATTCACCATTATTAAGGCGTTTGGTATGAATCTTACGCAATTGTTTTGCAAGTTTTTCCAACTCTTCATGACGGAGGATAACTTGACCAGCAAGCACCTTATCATCGTCCACAACGACACGAATACTGTCAAGTATAATACGATGAGTACGGTTATAGACATCCGCAAGTTCCGCCTTGGCTGTTTCAGAGAATTCAATTCCCTTGCTATGAATGTGTTGTGAAAGACTAGCACTAGCGACTGCAAGGTCACCAATACGTTCCAAGTCACGAACAGAATCCAGGACACTTGCCAAGATTTCATTTTCAGAAACACTAAGTGACTCGTTAGAAATATCAATCAAGTAAGTTGTCAACTCTTCGTCAATACTATTAACAGCTGTTTCATATTTTTCAACCTTGTCAAAGTATTTTTCATCTCCCTTATCAAAGAAAGCATATGAAGCTTCCAAAGACTGGATAGCATATGACGCCAAATGCACCAATTCTTTCTTGGCATTACCAAGGGCAATGGCTGGTGCTTGCGTGATAAGCAAACGGTCCAAATAAAGTGCTTTGTACTTATTAACTTCGTCCTCACCAGGGATGATCTTAGTTACCAAGTAAGCTAAAACTCCGATGAATGGGAACTGAACAATTGTATTAGCAATGTTGAAAGTACCGTGGGCAAAGGCAATTGTCATCTCTGGTGTCAAACCAAGTACAGACTTGAACCATTGAATTAAAGCTGTGAATGGCACCAAGAGAATCAAACACAAGACCGTTCCAATGACATTAAAGAGTACGTGAGCTCCTGCTACACGTTTAGCCGCAATGTTGGAACCAAGAGCCGCAAGAACCGCCGTTATAGTTGTTCCGATATTGTCCCCGAAGAGGATTGGAAGGGCACCTTGCAGATCAAGCAAGCCACCTGAATAAAGGCTCTGAAGAATACCAATGGTAGCTGCCGAAGACTGAATCAACATGGTCAAACCAGCACCAATGATGACTCCCATGATTGGGCGGTCACCTAAAGTTGCCAAGTAGTCTTTAAAGGCTGTGACTGACTTCAAAGGCTCTACCGCATCTCCCATCAGGTTAAGGGCAAAGAAGATTCCACCCACACCAAACAAGATACGACCTAGGTTGTTGAGCTTCTTATTACTCGTAAAGAAGAGAAGCGCCGCCCCAATGAAAAGCACCGGAAGGGCATAATCACCTAGCTTGAAACCAATCATGAAGGAAGTTACGGTTGTCCCGATATTTGCCCCCATGACAATTCCAATAGCCTGACGAAGACTCAAAAGTCCTGCCGAAACCAGACCTACGACGATAACGGTTACCCCTGAACTTGACTGAATCAAGGCCGTCATGACAATACCAATCAAGACCCCTAAAAAAGGATTACTGGTATACTTATCGATGTAAAAGCGTAACTTATCACCGGCTGCCTGTTGAAGACCATCCCCCATGTACTTAATACTGAAAAGGAAGAGTCCCAAACCACCGAGGAAAGAAAACACAATATCTTGCCAATTTACTGACACATTTTTGTCCTCATTATTCAAAAATTTTCGGTAAAACCGACCTTTCTATTGTATCTATTTATTAGGGAATAAACAAGGCTTTTCCTCAAAATAATAGAAAGAAACCAAGAAAATCTGACCTTCTTAGATATCTCATTTAACTCTCATGTTCATGATGTCTAACACCACTATTACTCATATCAGAAATCCATTAACGTCTGTCTCGAATATACTGTTTTTTCTTTGATACTTGTCACCAGGTTTCAAGCAAAGGCAATCGAAAAACATTACTAGCAGTGTTTTGAGAATTCCATAAATGAAAACTACCATAGCAGTACCATCATCCGTTGGCGATGTTTTTTCAGTTACTACTACATCTTTCGGGACTTATAAATAACCGATAAATATTCTTGAAATAAATCCTTCTTTCTTGTGATATAATAAAGGCAAAAATTGGAAGTGACATCATGACAATCTACCTTCTAGCACAAGTATTCTCAGCCATCGGAGCTCTCTGTGTCGCCATATCCTCTTTTGCAAAATCAAAAAATAAGATGCTCGTCTGGCAAATTACCGACTACATTTTCACTGCCACTGCCAACCTCTTATTGGGTGGCTATACTGGAGCTTTAACCATCAGTATTTCCATCATTCGAAATAGCCTGATGGTCAAAAAGAAGATGACCAAGACTATCTTAACCATCCTCATCATTATTCAAATCATCGTAGGATCCTATCTCAATCAGCTTGGACTTATTGGCTATTTGCCGATTATCTCTTCAGTTTCTTATAGTCTAGCCATCGCCATCACACGAAACCTTCAGTGGCTTCGCTGGGTCATTATTGAGAATATGTTACTCTGGCTAATATACGATTTGACCATTAAGGCCTATCCCGCTGCCATCACAGACATCACCATCACGCTAACCACTCTCATTGCCATTATCCGAAATCGAAAAACCTTTAGCAGATAAAAGCTAAAGGTCTTTTTTCTTATAAAGCCCAAGTACGAATAGCGTGGGCCACACCTGCCTGATCATTTGTCAAGGTTACATATTTACTCAAAGACTTGATGTCATCACTAGCATTTCCCATGGCAACGCTCTGACCAACAAATTCAAGCATCTCAATATCATTAGCAGCATCTCCCAAAGCCATAATTTGTTCGGAATCAATCCCCAACTTTTCAGCTAAATGCTTCAGTCCACTGGCCTTGGTTGCTCCTTGTGGCATAATTTCAAAGATATAGTCTTGACTGCGAACCGTACTATAGCACTTACTAAGACTTTCTTCCATGGCATTTTGGAAGTCATCAAGCGGTTTAGATTCCGCCATATACATGGCTTCAAAAATGACCTGACCTTCCGCAAAAATTTCTTCCAAAGATTTGGCCTCAGCCACCATATAGACTGTCCCAGCATCATAGGCAACTAAATCAGGCACTTCATTACCAACAACATAGTAGGTTTTTTCACCTGTCAAGGTTAGAGTTACGTCTGGAAAATCCTTACTCACTTGAAAAAGGTCTTCCAACTCCGTATGAGATAAGCTTTCATATTGAAGCAGGGTCCAATTTTTAGTTTCATAGGTCGAACAACCGTTGTTCATGATAATGTACTCTTCTTCACTAAGACCCAATTTTTCAAAATGGGGAACAATGCCTGAACGTGGACGACCCGTACAAAGGACAATCTTAATACCTGCCGCAGCGGCTTCCTGAATAGCCTGAATGTTTTCTACAGGTATCTCTTTTTGACTATCTAAGAGTGTACCATCCATATCAATGGCAATGAGTTTCACTTGGTTCTGATTCATATTCTTCTTATTCTCCTTTGACTCTAATAAGTGTCATAAATAGTTAACTGATATTGTTCAATGATGCTGTTCAACTTATCACCATAAGTCGTGTCAGTGGCATAAACGCCTGTTAGGGCCGCTGTTGCATCTTTATAGCTTCTCGTTTTGGAGCGGTGCACTCCCACATAGTAGCTTCCCTCGAGAAAGTCCACATAGTCCTGCAGCGAATTCTCAACGGAGCCATAGGAACGAAAGGCAGCATCGATATGGTAGGGATTTCCCTTACCATCATCCTCCCAGGTCGGTAGCGTTACACTTTGACCATTGTATTCTCCTTTAATTCCAAAGAAATTGTAGGAAGGCTTTTGACTTAATTGTGACTGTCCCGAGTCCGATTCTAGGATGGCCTGGGCAATCATGACTGAGGCATAAAGATCGTTTTTCGCTGCTAAATAGCGTGAAGTCTCTCCAATCTCAGCAATAAAAGCAACTGTCGTCTCATCTGTAGACGTCATATTCTTTTCCATTGTCAACTTTGGAAAATTCAAACTAGCTAGAAGCCCCAGCAAAGCAAGTAAGCCAATAATGATCAGGCTCCATTTCTGTAAAACTCTAGGAAAAAGCAGAAAAGACTTCTTTTTCTTCTTAGTCTTCTTAAATTTAGATTTCGACCTGCTTTTCTTTTTCCTTTTGCCAATCAGTCACCCCCTCCATCCTTAATAATCTCTTTTAGTATACCAAAAATCAACAAAAAAGGCCCAAACCAACTGGTTTAAGCCCTAATCCAATATGACATTAAATAGCGTCTCCACCCCGTTCGCCAGTACGAATACGAATGACATCATCAATAGGAACAATAAAAATCTTCCCATCACCGACTTCACCAGTCGCCACAGCACCACGGATAGCATCAACAACTTCATCAACTGCCAGGTCTTTGACTACTATTTCCACCTTAACCTTGGCCAATAAGGTTGGAACAATCCGTTGTCCACGAACGAACTCCGCAAAGCCACGTTGGGTTCCATACCCCAAGACCTGACTTACAGTCATTCCCTTGGCTAAACCACTACCAGTCAAGGCATTTTTCAAATCTTCCAATTTGTCCGAACGAATAATCGCTTCTATTTTTTCATCAGTATCCTCCTACGAATCCATACCCATAAAGGTTGGATAAGCTGTTTCCTTGTGTTCACAGTCATCAAGACCAATAGCTTCATCACGGTCACTGACACGTAAAGGCATATAACGGGCAATTACTTTTATGATACCATAGGTTACCAGCCCCGACCAAGTAGCTGTGAAAATAATGGCCAAAACTGTCACCAAAAACAAACGTGCATTCCCATAGATGAGTCCAACATTAGCCTTATCTAGGGCTAGATTTGGTGTTGTAAAAATAGCTGTAACCAAACCACCAAAGATTCCTCCGACACCGTGGCAACCAAAAGCATCCAAAGCATCATCATAGGCAAAGCGTTTTTTCAAGACAGAAATGGCATAGAAACAAACCGGACTAACCATAGCTCCAATTAGAATGGCACTCCAAATGGAAACGAAACCAGCTCCAGGTGTGATGGCAACAAGTCCGGCTACTAAACCAGTCGAACCACCGACCAAGGATGGATGACCTGTCACATATTTTTCAAGAGCTAGCCATGAAAACATGGCAGCTGCTGCAGAAACATGTGTGGTCACAAGAGCATGAACTGCTAAGCCATTGGCTGCTAGGGCTGAGCCTGCATTGAAACCAAACCAGCCAAACCACAGGAGACCCGCTCCCAACAGAACAAAAGGAACATTATGAGGACGGTGCTCTAGAATGCCATAGTCACGACGTTTCCCAACAACAATTGCCAAAACCAAGGCTGAAACACCAGAAGTAATGTGGACCACATCACCACCCGCAAAGTCAATTGTCCCCCACTTGGCAAGAATTCCGTCTCCCCATACCATATGTGCAAAAGGATAATAGACCAAAAGTAGCCAAAAGACTACAAAAATAGCTAAAGGGGTAAAGCGCATACGCCCTACTACTGAACCTGTCAAAATCGCCACACAGATAATGGAAAACATCATCTGAAAGGCTGCAAATAAGAGATCAGGAATGGCTAGACCACGACTTGAAGCCGTTTCAGAGACACCGTGTAAAAAGAGATGACTAATATTCCCAAAGAAATAGCCATGCCCCCCAAAAGAAAGTGAATAACCAGCAACAACCCACAAGAGGGAAGCAATTGCTAAGGGAAGAACAGACATCATCATGGTATTAATGACATTTTTTCGACGCCCAAGGCCACCATAGAAGAAGGCCAAAGCTGGTGTCATCAGGCACACCATGGCTGAACATATCAATATAAAGGCACTACTACCTGTATCCATGAAACCACTCCAATCCAAAGGAATTATTTTTTATGTTAGATAATATAACACAAAAATAAAGAGTCTACAAGTTTATTTATGGAATTTTTTGATAATTCTTTCTTTTCTGACATCTTATGTCGCCACAAAAAAAGAGCTTCTTAGACCCCATGAAAGAGATTATAAAGCTCTTGTCTATTTAGTTTTCGCTCTTTGGCAACCGTTTTTATAGCTTGATTAGGCTTCATACCGGAAGCAATTAAAGCTTCAACAGCCTCAATTGGAGTAACATCTGATGTCAGGTTTTCTTCCCTTTCTTCATCCGATGCACCAGCTACAATCAGCAAACATTCCCCCTTGAGAGGATTTGTTGCAATATAATCCAAAATTTCGGAGATGCTACCTCGCTGGTATTCTTCGTAAAGCTTGGTCAGTTCTCGAACTAGAGTCAGCTGACGATTGCCATAAACCTCACGCATATTTTCAAGAGTATCAGCTACACGATAAGGTGACTCATAGAAAATCTGCGTCTCAGGATAAGACCGTTTTCCCTTGAAGAAATCAAGCTGCTGACCCTTTTTACGAGGAAGAAAGCCATAAAAAATATGAGGCTGAGGTGCCAAACCACTGGCAATCAAGGCTGTAATCCCAGCTGATGCACCAGGTAAGGCCACCACAGGAATATCCTCAGCAATAGCAGCTTTAACCAAATCATGTCCAGGATCAGAAATGGAAGGCATACCAGCATCTGAGACCTGAGCCAGGGAAAGCCCTGACTTCAAGCGCTCCAATAAATCCGGAATTTTCTCATAAGCATTATGCTCGTGAAAAGAATACTGCTTGGTCTCAATCTCAAAATGTTTGAGTAATAGCCCCGTATTGCGCGTGTCCTCCGCACAAATAAGATCGACATCTTTGAGAGTTTGAACACTGCGAAAGGTCATATCCTGTAAATTTCCAATAGGAGTTGGGACAAGATAGAGGGTACCATAATGAGACTGCCCCTTAAAACTCTTTTGAACCTGCATCTTTAATCTCCGTACAACAATTCCGCACAGAAGCCACAGGCTTCATTATTATCACGACGTTGACCATAAAAATCTGGGCAAATATGGAAGCCATCATCATAAATCGCCTCGAGATTAACCTTACCATGAGACATTTTCGTGCCCGTTTCTTCTTGAACCACTTGACTCAAGTGCTCACGCAACTTGTCGTTTTCCAACTTAAGAGCTGTATTTTCATCAAGAATGCCTGAGAAGTTCGCCTTAATTGCCTCAACTTCTGCCAACATAGACATCAAATTTTGTGATAATTCTTCAAATTTATCATACAATTCACGCTTTTCCATTTAGCTGAACTTCCTCCACTCCATAGGTTAGGGGAGCACGCCCCTTATCAAATGCAACCTTAATAGTCCTTGCAATCACGTCAATAGCAACAACATGCCCCTTGCCATCCTTGGTTTCAATTTCATCACCTAAATCAGGATAACTCGCCTTACTATCTCTGTAAAAGTCATCTTCATAACTGAGACAACACATGAGACGCCCACAAAGGCCGTTCAACTTACCAGAATTTAAGGACAAACTCTGATTTTTAGCCATTTTAATAGATACTGGTGGGAATTCGCCCAAAAAACTAGAGCAACACAGGGCACGCCCACAAGGTCCTAAGCCACCATAAATTTTCGACTCCTCACGACTCGAAATTTGGTGGAGCTCAATACGTGTTTTAAAATAAGCTGCCAAATCCTTAAGTAACTGACGGAAATCCACTCGCTTTTCAGCCACAAAATTAATCAGCACATAAGAACCATTTAAAGGAAAGACGATATCAACCACCTTCATCTCCAGCTGATTTTGAAGAATTAAGTCAGCCACAACAGCCATACTCTTTTCAGCCTTCAAAAGGTTGTCATTATATCTAGCTAAGTCCCCCTCCTCAGCTAGTCTTTCAACCCGATTCAGATCATTAGGTAGACTAACCTCAGGAAAATCAGTATTCTCCACGACCACCTGAGCCAAACGCTTATCCTTTTTCCAAAACGACCACAAAGTCATCTTTGGCGTAGTGTCTATCTGGAATGACGTATTCTACCATTCCATTTTCTTCAAATTTGATTCCAATGACCTCTGTCATGATAATACCATATACTCCAATGCATTTTGAAAGCTGACATTGGCTAGCCACATGTTACGGGCCTCATAAACCAATTCAAGCCATCGTCTTGCTTTTGGATTTTGTATATCCTTCCCCAATTGATAAGTTAAGAAATCCCAAACCATTTCTTGCTCTGATTTTTCACCACACTGAACAGCCAATTTTGCAAGGTCCAAATAAAGCAAATCTTGATTAGCCAGCAAGGACTGTGTCAAACGCTCCACTGCATTAATCAAATCAAGAGCCTTATTATCCTTAGCCAAGTGCAAAGCTTGAGCTTCATCCTTGGCAAAGTCTGCCAAGACCTTAGCTTGACTAAGTAACAGGCCTTCCCTCTGTAACAAGTCCTCCAAATAGGCCCGATTCTTAGGAAAATAAAAGAGTTGCGCTCGACTTTTAATCGTCGGTAAGATACGACTATCATCAGCCGTCAAGAGAAAAATGTAAATCTGACTCTGGGGCTCCTCAATAAACTTCAAAAGACTATTGGCCGCATTGACATGCATCTTATCTGCATCACGAATGATAAAAACCTGAGCCTGTCCTTCAAAACTTGATTGACTAAACTCTCTGGTCAACTGCCGAATCGTATCTGTCTTAATAAGTTGCCCTTGAGGTTCCACCAATTTAACATCCGAAAACTCCCCTTGTGCAATCAAGCGACAGGGACGACAGTTACCACAAGGTAAACCATCTTCAGGCGTCAGACAAAAACGACTCTGTGCCAGCCAAATAGCCATATCGAAACTTCCGAAATCACCCGAGAATAGATAGGCATGACTCAAACGATTTTCTCTGATAATTTGTGAAAATTCTTCGAACAGCTTGCTCTGACTTTCAGCTAATTTCATTTTGCTCCTTACAAATAGCTCTTGATAATTTGCCAAGCATCCTCTATCACTTTATCAAAGGGTTGCGAAGAATCAATCAACTTGATCCGTTCTGGTTCGACCATAGCCAAGTCTAAATAACCTTTACGAACACGTTGATGCATATCAAGCTTTTCCAAATCCAAACGATTAACTTCACGCTCACCATTTGCTGCAATACGTTTCAAGCCAGTTTCGGAATCCACATCAAACAACAAAGTGACATCAGGCTTATGACCATCCGTCGCATAGGCATTTAACCAAGCAATCTCAGTCTGATCCAAGCCACGACCAGCACCTTGATAGGCAACCGATGAATCAATAAAACGATCCATGATAACCATATTACCTTTTCTAGCTCTGGAAGAACCTTTTCGACCAGATGTTGACGACGGGCAGCTATATAGAGCAAGAGCTCTGTCTTAGCATCCATAGCCGTATTATCTACATCCAAAATAACCTCACGGATTTGCTCTGCAATAGCCACTCCACCCGGCTCACGTGTCGTTATAACCTGACCAGGGTAAACTTCTTTTAAACGAGGTAAGAGTGCCTCTAAAACGGAGCTCTTCCCAGCCCCATCTGGCCCTTCTATTGAGATTAATAACCCTTTTGACATGATACTTCCTTTATTTTTTATTATCTTCTATTTTATCAAATTTTAGCTTAAATGAACATTCCCAAAATTATTATAGAGCTTTGAAAACTATATTAAAAAAGAAGTCTATAAAGACTCCCATTACACATCTCGAATGCTTCAAACCATGCCGATTGCAGGAATCGAACCTGTGACCTACGCGTTACGAGTGCGTTGCTCTACCAACTGAGCTAAATCGGCTAACACAGTCATTTTAGCACTCTCTCCCAAAATGTCAAGCGCCATGTAATATCACATCACATTGACATGAAAAAGAACTCGGACTAGCCAAGTTCTTTCGTTTCTTACAATGATTTATATAGTTGACTTGCATTTTCAACAGTGAAACCATACTCCTTAAAGATACGGTCACCAGGTGCTGAGGCACCCCAAGTATCGATAGTAAGTGTTTTGCCTGCAAGACCAACGTATTTTCCCCAACCAAAGCTAGTTCCAGCTTCAATAGCCAAACGTTTTGTCACAGCCGCTGGAAGGACATCTTCTTTATAAGCAGCATCTTGTTCATCAAAGAGATTTTGTGATGGCATAGATACGACACGAACATGAATACCTTCAGCTTCAAGAGCAGCTTGTGTATCAAGAGCCAATTTCACCTCAGAACCAGTGGCAATGATGATACCATCAAGATTACCTTTAGCTTCTGATATGATATAAGCCCCTTTATTGACACCAGCTTCAGCATTTTCAGCTGTACCATCAAGGACTGGCAAGTTTTGACGTGTCAAGACAAGCATTGTTGGACGTTCAGTCTCAGCCAAAGCACGTTTCCATGCAGCATTAGTTTCATTACCATCTGCAGGACGGATAACGTTAAGGTTAGGCATTGAACGCACACTTGCCAATTGTTCGATTGGTTCATGAGTAGGTCCATCTTCACCAACTGCTACTGAGTCGTGTGTCATTACATAAGTTACTGGCAGGTTTTGAAGAGCTGCCATACGTACCGCTGGAAGCAAGTAGTTTGAGAAGACGAAGAAAGTACCACCATAAACACGAGTACCACCATGAAGAGCAATACCATTCATCGCTGCAGCCATAGCAAATTCACGCACACCAAACCAGATATTACGTCCAGCATAGTTGTCTGCTTGGAAATCAGACTCAGCCTTAACCATGGTATTGTTTGAAGCTGAAAGGTCTGCAGAACCACCCCAGAATGAAGGAACTTGTTCAGAAATTTGTTGGATAGCTTGTTGGCTTGACACACGACTAGCTACAGCTGTGCCAAGTTCATGAGCGTTCAATTCAACAGTTGCTGACTCATTTGCAAAAGCAGCCTTGTATTCAGCAGCTAACTCTGGGTAGGCAACTTCATATTCAGCAAATTTAGTTTGCCAAGCATTTTCAGCAGCTTCACCACGGAACTTAATACCAGCTTGAAAACGACGAGCTACTTCGTCAGGAACAGTGAAGGCAGGTGCATCATAGCCGTACACGCTTTTGGCATGATCAATACCTTCTTGACCAATCGGTGCTCCGTGAACAGCTGACGTTCCTTGTCCTTCAGCTCCATAACCAATAATAGTTTTTACTTCGATGATAGACGGTTTATCTGTTTCTGCTTTAGCTTCTTCAATAGCTTTGGCAATGGCTTCCAAATCATTTCCATCTTTAACGAGAATGTGTTGCCAACCATAAGCTTCAAATTTAGCCTTAACGTCTTCAGTGAAAGCCATTGATGTTGGACCATCCAGTGAAATATCGTTTGAATCGTAAAGAAGAACCAATTTACCAAGTTTAAGGTGACCAGCAAGACTGGCAGCTTCTTGAGAAACACCTTCCATCAAACAGCCATCGCCATGTAGGGCATAAGTATAATGGTCAACAATATCAAAATCAGGTTTGTTGAATTTAGCAGCCAAATGCGCTTCAGCCATGGCCATACCAACAGCATTAGCAATCCCTTGACCAAGAGGTCCTGAAGTAGCTTCAACACCATCAGTATGATTAACTTCAGGGTGTCCTGGAGTCTTAGATTCCCATTGACGGAAGTTTTTCAAATCATCCATTGTCACCTTATAACCAGAAAGGTGCAATAAACTATAAAGCAAAGCAGAACCATGACCTGCAGAAAGGACAAAACGGTCACGGTTTGTCCAATTACGGCTAGTCTTTGGATTAACATTCATTACATGGTTCCAAAGTACGTAGGCCATTGGCGCTGCACCCATAGGAAGACCAGGGTGTCCTGAATTTGCGGCTTGAATAGCCTCAATTGAAAGCGAACGAATAGTGCTGACCGCCATTTGGTCAATAGCATCAAAAGTCATGATTTCTAATTCTCCTCTTCTTGGACAATGCAGAGCAAATAAACACTTAGGGTCTGTGCTCTAGTTATACTGCCTTTATTATAGCACATTATCTGACTATTTGGGCAATTCAATTCTATTTGAAAAGGCTTAAGTTCATTTATGACTAGACCTTATTTATCCGATTTACAAAGTGGCAGTTTTTGTATATGGATAGAATGACGTTTTGGAAACACGATTGAACTGATTATAAAAAATCAAAGATCCTTTAAGTGATAAATCAGTAGATAAATTGATTTTCAAGTTAAAAGCATAATGCTATCAATCATACTCCACCCGATACGAAATCCATAGCAACAGCGTGACTTTCCAAGACATAAGAAAAAGCCGAGGAAACCTCGACTTTATAAAAGATTATTTAACGAAGTCAAGCAATGCCAAGAAGCTATCAGCTTGAAGTGATGCACCACCTACAAGAGCTCCGTCTACATCTGGACAAGCCATGTATTCTGCAACGTTTTCAGGTTTAACTGAACCACCGTATTGAACACGTACTTTGTCAGCAACTTCTTGACCGAAGTCAGCAGCAACAACATCACGAACAACTTTACACATTTTTTGTGCATCGTCTTGTGAAGCTGATTTACCAGTACCGATAGCCAGATTGGTTCGTAAGCGATAACTGTTGAAGCTACTTGTTCAGCAGTCAAACCAGCCAAAGCAGCTGAAACTTGAGCACCTACGAATTCTGCAGCTTTACCAGCTTCATAAGTTTCAAGTGTTTCACCACAACAAATGATTGGAAGCATGCCATTAGCAAAGATTGCTTTTTGCTTTTTTGTTGATGTCTTCATCAGTTTCGTGGAAGTAGTCACGACGTTCTGAGTGACCGATAACAACATAGTCAGTACCGATTTCTTTCAAAACTTGTGGGCTAGTTTCACCAGTGAAGGCACCAGCATTTTCAAAGTAAGTGTTTTGCGCAGCAACTTTAAGGTTTGAACCTTTAGCAGCAGCAAGAACAGCTGTCAAGTCAACGGCAGGAGCCGCAATACCAGCTTCAACAAGATCAGATGAAGGAAGTTTTGATGCTACAGCTTCAACAAATGCTTTTGCTTCTTCTGGATTTTTGTTCATTTTCCAGTTACCAGCGATAAATGGTTTACGTGACATTTCACATACCTCTTCTTCTATTTATTTACAAGTTTATTCTATCACAAATCCCCTACTATTACTAGGATTTTAGGAAAATTCCGAAAACTATAGCCACTTCATACCGACTAATGACCTACAAAACTGCTTCTCTTCTAAGATACTTTCATAAAAAGAAGATCAAATAGGTAATTAAAAACCAAAAAGAGCCGAGTAAACTCGACTCTCTCAATTATTGTCTGACGAATAATTGTATTGGGAACTTAATATTAATTAAGCTTCGATTTCAGATACGATACCTGAACCAACAGTACGTCCACCTTCACGGATAGAGAATGTTGTACCTTGTTCAACGGCGATTGGGTGAATCAATTCAACATCGATAGTCACGTTATCACCAGGCATAACCATTTCAGTACCTGCAGGAAGTTCGATAGAACCTGTTACGTCAGTTGTACGGAAGTAGAACTGTGGACGGTAGTTGTTGAAGAATGGAGTGTGACGTCCACCTTCTTCTTTAGAAAGGATGTAAACTTCACCTTTGAATTTAGTGTGTGGGTGGATTGAACCAGGAGCAGCCAATACTTGACCACGTTCAATTTCATCACGTTGGATACCACGAAGAAGGACACCGACGTTATCACCGGCAATACCTTCGTCAAGTTGTTTACGGAACATTTCAACACCAGTAACAACTGCTTTTTGGATTTTTTCCTTGATACCAACGATTTCAACTTCGTCATTGACACGAACAACACCACGGTCAATACGTCCTGAAGCAACAGTACCACGACCAGTGATTGAGAATACATCTTCGACTGGAAGCAACAATGGTTTATCAGTGTCACGTTCTGGTTCTGGAATGTAATCGTCAACAGTATCCATCAATTCCATGATGATATCTTCGTATTTAGTATCACCTTCAAGAGCTTTAAGTGCTGAACCTTGGATAACTGGGATTTCATCACCTGGGAAATCGTATTCTGAAAGAAGGTCACGGATTTCCATTTCAACCAATTCAAGCAATTCTTCATCGTCAACCAAGTCAACTTTGTTCATGAAGACGATCAAGTGTTTAACACCAACCTGACGTGAAAGAAGGATGTGTTCACGTGTTTGTGGCATTGGTCCATCAGTAGAAGCTACTACAAGGATCGCACCGTCCATTTGAGCGGCACCAGTGATCATGTTTTTAACGTAGTCCGCGTGTCCTGGCGCATCGATGTGAGCGTAGTGACGTTTAGCAGTTTCGTACTCAACGTGTGCAGTGTTGATTGTGATACCGCGTTCGCGTTCTTCTGGAGCAGCGTCGATTGAAGCGTAGTCTTTTGGTGTGTTGACTGAGCTTGGAAGACGACGTGCCAAAACAGTTGTGATAGCAGCTGTCAAAGTAGTTTTACCGTGGTCAACGTGTCCAATTGTACCAATGTTAACGTGTGGTTTACTACGATCGTATTTTTCTTTTGCCATTTAGGAAAAGCCTCCAATAAAATATATTTTATAGATAGACAGTAGGCAATACAGTCTAACTTTACTCTACTATTCTATCAAAATGTCATAGAATTGCAAGTATTTTATATGGTTTTCAGATTTTCTTTTTATTTAGAAGCCATCATGAATTTTTCATTAAGAGATGATACTCTCGTACCATTACATTACTGACACCCATATATCATCTATCTTCTTTACCTACATGCAAAAAGAAGCCGAACTTCAACGGCTTCTTCTTAGAGGTACTATTTTTTCGTCTTGTTTTTCTAATTCCTGTGTCTGGCTCAACTCTTCTTCAATGGCTTGAACAATATTGTCACGCTTTTCGTTAGCAGCAATATTCAAGACAAAAGCAATCCCGACTGATGTCACTAAAAGCGAGTTACCACCTTGTGAAAGGAAAGGGAAGGTAACCCCTGTGGATGGAATCAAACCTGAGATTCCTCCGATATTGACAAAAACCTGCATAAGCAAAAGGGATCCGACGCCAAGAGCCATCATAGAGTTAAATGGATTTCTAGCCTTAACCCCTACAATCATAATCCGAAGAATGAGGAAGAAAAGCAGAGCAAGGATTAAACCTGCACCAATAAGACCTAATTCTTCGATAACAATTGAAAAGACAAAGTCAGTTGTAGCTTCCGGTAGATAACCTGTTTTCTCAATTGAATTTCCGAGGCCAAGACCGAACCAACCCCCATTACTCATAGCATAATAAGAATGGGATAACTGAAGACCTGAACCTGTTAAATCCTTAAAAGGATTGAAATAGGCTGCAAAACGCTTGGCAACATAACCAAAGATTGGTACTTTGGACATGGTTTTTACCCCAACCAAAGCGATTAGTCCCAGAAATGCAGATGACAGACCAACAATACTAGCAAAAAGAGCTGTAAACCAGCGATACCCAACCCCTGAAATTGAGAACATAATGACCGTTGTTAATACAATAATGGCCGCATTCCCCAAGTCAGGTTGGATAGCAACTAAGCCAATCATAACCAATAAATAATACCGCCAGTCATTAAGTTGACTACGTTTTCTAGGAATCCATCTATTCTTAGTTAAGGCCTGATAATCATAGCGTTCTATCGCAGACTGTTTCTTTGAAAATGTGTGTGCTAAAAACCAAACTACAATAATCTTAAGGTACTCTGCTGGCTGGAATGACAAGGGACCAAGTACAATCCATCCATTAGCACCGTTAATTTCTTTGGTAAAAAACTTAGCAACAACCAGGAGAAAAACTTCAAATAAAATAACGGTTCCTAAAACTTTATCTTTTCTGAGGAAATTCAATTTCAACCGATAGATGAAAAAGATAAAAAATAAGGACACTAGCCAAAATAATCCTTGGTTGATGACGGATGCAAATGGGTTAGCACCAAAACTTACTAAACGAGCACTCGTCGTTGAATATACCACAATCAAACCGACTACGGACAAGATTAAATAAGGTATTAAGATGGTATAGTCCAAAAGATGCTTCTTTTCAATTTTCATATCTTAAAAAACTCATACTTTCTATTACGTCACTCTATAGTTTACAAAAACACAAAGCTAACAGCTTATATTATAACACTTTGATACCTTAAACTAAAGCAAAAGCTTAATTAACCGTTTTCAAACATTAAATTTTTCAAATCACCTTATAATAAATCCTTTTTGATGCAACTCTTACTAATACAGCTCTATAGTCTTCAATCAACACCGCACTCTTTTAACTCATATAAAAAACGAGAACAAAGTCTCGTTTTCTTTACTCTTATTTAGTACCGACACTGATACGGTTAAGTGCTCTACGAAGAGCAACTTGAGCACGTTGAACTTCGTCAACACGATCAGATTTAGTTGCTTCTTCCAAGTCACGTTCGGCACGTTGCTTGGCACGTTCGGCACGAGAAACGTCAATGTCGCGTTCACGTTCAGCTGAATCGGCAACGATAGTAATGAGGTCATCTTTGACTTCAATAATACCACCATTTACGGCAATCCAGTCAACGTGGTTCTCATCATCCACACGACGAACCTTGAGTTCATCCACTTCAAGTGGTGCAATCAAGTTAATATGGCCTGGCAAAATACCAATTTGACCATCTTTAGTAACCGCATGGATAAAGTTGGCGTGGTGGTCGTATTTAAGACCATCTGGAGTTACCACTTGTACGGTCATTTGTGCCATATCTTCACCTCATTAGTAGCCCATTTCTTTAGCTTTGGCTACTACATCCTCAATTGGGCCTACGCTACGGAAGGCATCTTCAGGAAGATTGTCATACTTACCTTCAAGAATTTCTTTAAAGCTACGAACAGTTTCAGCAACTGGTACATAAGAACCTGGTTGACCTGTGAACTGTTCAGCAACGTTGAAGTTTTGTGACAAGAAGAATTGGATACGACGTGCACGTCCAACCAATGTCTTTTCTTCGTCTGACAATTCATCCATACCAAGGATAGCGATAATATCTTGCAATTCACGGTAACGTTGAAGCACACGTTGAACTTCAGTCGCAACAGCATAGTGTTCTTCACCAACAATTTCAGGTGAAAGAGCACGTGAACTTGATGCCAATGGGTCAACGGCTGGGTAGATACCCATTTGAGTCAACTTACGTTCAAGGTTAGTTGTTGAATCCAAGTGAGCAAATGCTGTAGCTGGCGCTGGGTCAGTATAGTCATCGGCTGGAACATAAATGGCTTGGATTGATGTAACAGAACCTTTTTTAGTTGATGTGATACGTTCTTGCAATTGACCCATTTCAGTAGCAAGTGTTGGTTGATAACCAACGGCTGATGGCATACGACCAAGAAGGGCAGAAACCTCAGAACCTGCTTGAGTGAAACGGAAGATGTTATCGATGAAGAGAAGCACGTCTTGACCTTCGACATCACGGAAGTATTCCGCAATTGTTAAACCAGTAAGGGCAACACGCATACGTGCTCCAGGTGGTTCATTCATTTGTCCAAAGACCATGGCTGTTTTCTCAATAACGCCTGATTCTTTCATTTCCCAGTAAAGGTCATTACCTTCACGTGTACGTTCACCAACACCTGTAAACACGGAAATACCACCGTGCTCTTGTGCGATGTTGTGAATCAACTCTTGAATAAGAACGGTTTTACCAACACCGGCACCACCGAAAAGTCCGACTTTACCACCTTTAAGGTAAGGGGCAAGTAAGTCGATAACTTTAATCCCTGTTTCAAGGATTTCAGTAGATGTTGACAATTCATCAAAGGTTGGTGCTTTCTTATGAATTGGTTCACGCTCTGCATCATCTGCAAAAGGTGCATCCAAGTCAATCGTATCACCAAGGACGTTAAAGACACGTCCAAGAGTATCCTTACCAACTGGAACACTGATTGGACGACCTGTGTCCAGAACTTCTAGTCCACGAGTCAATCCATCAGTAGATTCCATGGCAATGGTACGAACCACACCTTCTCCAAGTTCAAGAGCTACTTCGAGCACGATACGTTTAGACTTTTCTTCATCAGTGTAAACGACCAATGCATTGTTAATCTCAGGAAGCTTTTCACCAGCTGCAAACGCTACGTCTACAACAGGACCAACAACCTGAGCAATTTTGCCTGAGCTCATTGTTTTCTCCTTATGATAGTTTTCTGGATGACAATCATCCCTTTTTCTTGTATGTCAAATAAGACAAATCTTTAGCTATTCAAGTGCACTAGCACCACCAACAATTTCAGTGATTTCCTGAGTGATGGCAGCTTGACGCGCACGGTTGTATTGGATTGTCAAATCGTTAATCACATTCTTAGCATTATCAGTGGCAGTCTGCATTGCAGTCATACCAGCTGCATGCTCAGCTGTTTTGGCATCTACGATAGCACCGTAGATAAGACTCTCAGCATACTGTGGTAAGAGTTGATCCAAAATAGTATCACGATCTGGTTCCAACTCAAATTTGGTCAATACATGACCTTCAGATTCATTAGGATCCAAATCAGCAATAGGAAGCATTTGTTCCACACGAACTTCACTAGTCAGACTGTTGACGTGGTGGTTGTAACACACATAAAGTTCATCAAACAGTTCGTTTTGATACATTCCTACAGCTTTGGAAATGATTTTACCGACTTGATCAAAACTAGGTTGATCTTCAAGACCTCGAAGTTCAAAAGCAACATTCATGTTACGGGCTTTGAAGAAATCAGACCCTGTTCCACCAATAGAAATGATAGCATATTCATCTTCAGAATCATGGTCACGTTTAATCATGTCCAAGACAGCTTTAAGAATTGTTGAATTGTAACCTCCAACCAATCCCTTATCTGAAGTAATGACAATGTAACCTGTCTTACGAACTGGACGTGCATCCAACATTGGATTTGACGAACCATTAATCAATTCTGAATGTAGAAGATCTGTTGTGATCTGTCTAATTTTTGAGGCATAGATTTGGAAATCTTTAGCAGCTTGCTCAGAACGTGTCAATTTTGAGGCAGAAACCATTTGCATGGCTCCTGTGATTTGACTCGTTTTCTTAGTTGAAGCAATTTTTGCTTGGATTTCTCTTAGAGAGCCTGCCATATGCTGTCCTCCCTATTTCTATTTGTATTCTGACTGATCTTTGAAAGCTTGGATAGCTTCATCAAGTACAGATTCCTCAGGAAGATCCTTAGTTTTACGGATAGTTTCAAAGATGTCTTCGTGATGGCTATCAAAGTAGTCATAAAGTGCTTCTTCAAAATCCAAGATTTGATCAACCGGAACACTATCCAAGAAACCGTGTGTCAAAGCGTAAAGGATAACAACTTGTTTCTCAACTGGAAGTGGTTTATGAAGCGGTTGTTTCAAAACTTCGATTGTACGACGACCACGGTTCAATTTCGCTTGAGTCGCAGCATCCAAATCTGAACCAAATTGCGTAAAGGCTTCAAGTTCACGATATGAAGCCAAGTCAAGACGAAGTGTACCAGCAACCTTCTTCATCGCTTTAATTTGCGCTGATCCACCTACACGTGATACAGAAGAACCCGCATCAATGGCTGGACGAATACCTGAGTTAAACAAGTTTTCTTGCAAGAAGATTTGTCCATCTGTGATAGAGATAACGTTTGTTGCGATGTAAGCTGAGATATCACCGGCTTGCGTTTGGATAATTGGCAAGGCAGTGATTGAACCACCACCAAGATCATCTGAAACCTTAGCTGAACGTTCCAAAAGACGTGAGTGGAGATAGAAGACATCCCCTGGATAGGCTTCACGACCTGGTGGACGACGGAGAAGCAATGAAAGTTCACGATAAGCCACGGCTTGTTTAGATAAATCATCATAAACAATCAAGACGTGTTTGCCGTTATACATAAACTCTTCGGCCATTGCTACACCAGCGTAAGGCGCAATGTAAAGCAATGGTGATGGTTGTGATGCAGAGGCAGTCACAACGATTGTGTAATCAAGAGCACCATGTTTACGAAGCGTTTCTACTTGTGTACGAACAGTTGATTCTTTTTGACCAATAGCCACGTAGATACAGATCATATCTTGACCTTTTTGGTTCAAGATTGCATCAATGGCTACTGACGTTTTACCAGTTTGACGGTCCCCGATAACCAATTCACGTTGACCACGTCCAATTGGAACCAAGGCATCGATGGCCTTAAGACCAGTTTGCAATGGTTCAGAAACTGATTTACGCTGCATAACACCTGGAGCAGGTGTTTCAACTGGACGGAAACCTGTTGTTTCGATGTCACCAAGACCATCAACTGGTTGCCCAAGTGGGTTTACTACACGACCAATAAGGGCTTCACCAACTGGAACTTCCATGATTTTTCCAGTACGTTTAACAATATCGCCTTCACGAATTGCAACGAAATCCCCCAAGATAATGATACCAACATCATTAGTTTCAAGGTTTTGGGCCATACCATAGGCACCATTTTCAAATTCGAGCAACTCACCACTCATGGCATTATCAAGACCACGAGCACGTGCGATACCGTCACCGATATAGGTAACGACACCAGTTTCAGTGACGTCAAAGTTTGGCTGGAAGTTTTCAATTTGCTTTTTAATTAAAGCGCTAATTTCTTGTGCGTTAATTGCCAAAAGTCACACCACTTTCTATTTCAAATTCGTTTTAAAGGCTTGCAATTGACTACGAATTGACGTGTCAACAACCTTATTTTTTGCTTTGATGACGAATCCTCCAATGAGGTTCTCATCAATATTTTCTACTAAACGACGTGTCTTAATCTCAAATTTTTGTGAAACAATCGCCAAAAGTCGTGCTTTTTGGTCTTCAGACAAGGGACTTGCTGAGGTCACAGTGACATCGTAAGTGTTGTCTTCTTGATCAAAGAGCTTAAGGACCAACTTCAACACATCATAGAGAATGTTAGCTCGGTCATTAAGTAAGATTACCTCAAGAAAGTTGTTCATATATACTGAACAAGACTCTTGAAACAAACTCAAACTTTCTTTCTTAGCCTCGCTTGTCACATTTTCCTGTGACAAAAAGGTTTTTAGTTTTGTTTCAGCAAAAACGGTTAGGATTTGCCTTACTTCTTCTTGGATTGTTGACACGGCGTCTTGTTCAAAAGCGACTTCTACCAGACTTCTGGCATACTGCTCAACAAGAGCTTGTGTTTTCTTATCCATTAAGCATCTCCTAATTGATCAAGATAGCTATCAATCAAGTCAGATTGCGCTTTGGCATCAAGGTTTTGTTTCATAACTTTTTCTGCCAAGAGGACAGTCAGGTCTGCTACTTCACCTTTAACACCAGCAAGTGCTTCCACACGACTTTGAGCGATGTCTTGATTAGCTTTATCTTTTAAGCGTTTAGCTTCATCATGTGCTTCTGCAATGATTTTTGATTCTTGAGTTTTACCAGTTTCCTTGGCTCCATCAATAATTTGAGCTGCTTCTGTGCGAGCACCAGCTAACTCATCTTGACGTTTTTGTGCCAAGCTTTCTGCTTCTTGACGAGCATTTTCAGCACTATCAATATCTGTGGCAATTTTCTTTTCACGAGCAGCAAAGATTCCTGTAATTTGATCCCATGCGAATTTACGAATGAGGTAATACAAGAGAAAAACAGAGCCGAGCGTAATAATGATATTACCAAGTGTCGTACTATTAATTAGTAATGACATTTAATTTCTCCCTTTCTTAATTATTCTTCGTTGACTTTATCACCAATGTAGTTAGAACTTAGGATAATAAAGACGTAGGCTTGAATGAAACCGATAAAGGTTGAAAAGGCAACCCAGACAAGGTTCAAAGCAAAGGATACAGGTGCTGCAAAAGCAGACCATGTCACCAATTGAAGAATCAAGCCAGTTAGTACCTCACCAGAATAAATATTACCAAACAAACGCAAAGCCAATGATGCAAGGTTGGTTAATTGTTCCAAAATATTCATTGGGAGCATTGCTGGATATGGTGAAAGGTAGCCTTTGAGATAGCCTTTAACCCCTTTTTTACGAATCCCCTCAATATGACTAATGAGGGTAATAATCAAAGAAAGAGTGATAGTAACACCGAAATTCGATGTTGGAGAAGACCAAAAATTGTAATGCTCACTTTTAACAGATACAAGCAGACCTATGTTGTTTGCTGTAAACACAAAGGTGAAAATTACAAACAAGAGCAAACTATAATTCTTCGTGAATTTTCCAAGATTTTGAGAAATGGTACTGTTCACAAATTCATAGATAAACTCAAGTACATTTTGTTTTCCCTTTGGTTTAATAGACATCTTACGACTTGCCCAAAAAACCACTCCAAAAACGATAATTACTGTCAAGAGAGACATGGCAAGGACAGTCAAGTCAAAATCAATCCCAAATACTGAGACGGTTGGATTACTTGTAGTTTCCAATGCTCATCCCTCCTTCATCTTTTAATTTGTCTATTTGACAATGTAGCTAAGGGCAAACAGTACGAAGAAAGTACCTTCGATAAAGGCAACACCAGTAAACATCAATGTTTGAAGTTTGCTGAACATCTCAGGTTGGCGAGCTGCAGCTTTAGCGATATTGGCAACGAGGATACCCTCACCGATAGATACACCCATAACGGCCAAACCGAGGCCTAAGATAGTTAAACTCATAGTAGAATTCTCCTTTTAAATTTTTTACCTTGTTATTTTAGTCCTATTTTTCATGAAAGTCAATGAATTGACAGTTTTTTGGACGTTTTCACTGACTTTGCCTAACGTTTTCGTTTTGTTTGCATAAGCGTTTACTTATAATAAATAACTTTCTTCTTATTTCACAAAAACAAGCCTAACCTATTATGGTTAGACTTGTTTGGGAGATTTAATGAAAAAAAGAAAGATTCACTGTCTGACTTAAAGTCAGAACAAGTGAGCGTTACCGAACGACGTTCAGTAATACTTATTAGGATGGTTATAGTATAGCTTGGGTTGCCTAAAGAAAGCTGAAGGGGGGTGGATAGTTTAACTGTTAAGTCTGATGCGCATACTTATCAAACTCATTGGCATACACACCTCTGAACTCATTGGTCTGTTCAAATCTCAACTAAATTCCCCAAACACCTGAGAAGAAGCCAGCAATGTTGTACTTCTCAGAGCGGTTCGAACTAACAGAGTCTTTATATTGTAAACGGCTTTCCAAAAATTAACAAAACTATTTATAACGATATTTCCGTATTCTCTTTATATCAATCTTACTATCCTCAATATTTAAAACATCATTTAGATTAGAAATTATTTTTATTTTATTAGGAGTTGAAACTATTTCAAAATCACAAATTTTTCCAGAAACACCATCTACATAATCTTCTGTTGTCATATTGAAAAAGTTCAATTGACGCTCTAATTTATTCTTGAATCCATTGATAAATTCTTTATCTTGATATAAATCAGAATAATAATTATCAATAAGTTTCAAAATATAAAAATCTAAAATATTACTACTATTACCAAAGAGCCATTTAAATTCTCCCATTGAATCAAATATAATTCTATTGTTATAGATAGAATTATTTTTAAAATATGTTCTAATTTTAGTAATCCAGTTAAAGATAATTTCTTGGCAATATCTTGTATATTAATATCTCCTTCAATTAAAATATACTCAATCATATATTGCAAATCATTTTTATATAAGTTGTTACAATCTTTTGTAAACAAACCAGTTACCTTATCAGTTAAAATAAAATAGTCTACACAAATTTCATTATTGAATTCATTATTTTTAAAATCTTCAAACCTATTTCTAGGGAGAGAACTTCTTTCAGTTAACAACCACTGAGTATACAATATTTTAAATTTTGTCATTCTGTGTCTATTTCCAAATTGATCAAACCAAGTAATGGTAGTGATTTTATCATTACGAGTATTCCATAGTATGTCTAAAAATTCTTTTGTAATACGATGTTTGATATCGATTCTTAATAAAATATTTTTAGCTTTATTAAATAAATAATCTTGATGTTTTTTATTTTCATCCATTATTTTTTGATATGAGTATCATAAAAATTAATATTATTATCCCAAAGTTCACCATCTGTGTATAATAATTGATATAGCATGAATGCCAAGCAATACTCTTCATTCATACTCAAGATAAGTTTCTGTATTTTTTGAGCCTTTAATTTTTGTTTTTTTGTTCCTCACTATCATCTGCTTTAACTTTCAGTTGACTAAAATCTTCAATTCTTCCTCTGTCCAGGTAATTAAAACAAATTTTAGAATAAAACATACTGTTATAGAAATCATTACGTTCGTTCCCAAAAAATTCATCTGATAACTTTTCAAATTTGGGAAGAGAAAACTCCCTTTCGCCTCGCTCGTATTGTTTGAATAGCTGATTTAATTTAAAACGTAAGAGGTCTTCATTTTGTTTTTGTAATTCTTTCTCATCATTGGAATTTTTAATAGACTGTAATTCACTCTTCAAGTCTTCAACTATTTCATTTAAATTGATGGTTTTGTTATTAATAAGAGTCTCAAATAGATATTCTTTGATTTTATAATCACTTGATTGTCTATAATTTGCTCTCGTAGGTTTCTCAATTTGTAAAACTTCAAATGTATCATCCTTTTTCTCAAGACTTTGGAAAACTCTAAGATCCTGCTCAATTAGTTCTTTCCATGTACTCGAAAGAATATTATCCTGAAATTCCTTGAGAAATTCCCATTTATATTTGCAATACTTTCTATAGAATTTATAGAAATCAGATATTTCCTTAGATGGAAGCTTTCCTAAATATTCATCGATTGAGTAAGCTAAGTTATAATTTCTCCAATATTCTTTATGAAAGATAGAAAATACAAAGTCATTACGCTCCTCTACATCAATTAATAAAAACCGATTTTCTAGAAATACGGGTACAAAATTATCGACATATTCATCTGGTTTTTTATATACTTTCCAAAATAACTCCTTCATTTCTCTTTGAAGAGAGATAGAAATTTCCTCATCAACACTTGTTTTACTTAATTCTCTTATTTTTTTCATCTCAGCAGATGACGAATCTTGTTTTTGAATTTTTTTATGAATCCCTTCGGCGTTTAATCTAAAAACATTATAAGCAACCCTTATATTCAATTTAAGTAGATAGATATAAATTAAGATTACTATTCCTGAACTTGCTTGCCAAATATACTCAAGATAATCTGGTTGATGAATAAAATTACTTAAAACAGGCATTGCAACTGTGAGGAATAAAAGAATATGGAATAATTTTGTCCGAGTGAATCTTGACCAAATTGATTTATCTAGCATGAATTTAGTTTTGCTTACTCCCAGATAATAAGCCTTATCATTTTCCGTTAAAAATTGAAGAAAACCAACGTATATACCATACAGACTAAATACTCCTATTTCAAAACTAATTAACTCAACGATATTGGTATCCGTATTTTGAAACGAAACTGTGGGCACTTTAAAAAACTCTTGAACATAGATTAATGTTATCAGCAATAAAAGCAAGACAATCTCACTTATATCTCGCATATTAATACTAATTTTATACTTTAGATAATCCTTAAGATTAATGTACTTCAATATAATATTTCGAAGTAGAGGTATACTCAATCCAACAATTCTTAATCTCCATAAAATATCAGATCTAGAATAAAACAGCAATATTATGAAAAGAGTAATATCTAAATTTTGCATTGATGTAAAACTTAAACAACTTGATTGTTTACATAACAAATACAAATAACCAATTGCTATCACTAAGTCCTGTTTTTTCCAACCATTAATAAACGAATTAATAGAGAATAGAAATAAGAAAAGTCCGATTAAAATAAACATATACCCTCCGAGATAAGTTTTCTCTCTTCAAATTATATCAAAAAAACACGGCAATTCGCCGTGCTTCTGTGCTTATTTAACCAATTTCTTCATTTCTTCAATACGTACTACTGTTGCATCGTATTTAGCTTGGTAATCTTCTTGTTTGTCGCGTTCTTTTTGGACGACTTCTGGTTTGGCGTTGGCTACGAAGCGTTCGTTGCTAAGTTTCTTACCAACCATGTCGAGTTCTTTTTGCCATTTGGCTAATTCTTTTTCAAGACGAGCCAATTCTTCTTCGACATTGAGGAGGTCTGCCAGTGGCAAGTAGATTTCTGCGCCTGTGATGATGCTGGACATAACCAAGTCAGGCACTTCGACATCTGCTGCAATTTCCAAGTGTTCTGGGTTTGTAAAGCGTTTGATGTAGTTGACGTTGTCATTGAAGAAGGCATCGAGCTTGCTGTCGCTTGTCTTGATCAAGATAGTGATTGGCTTGCTTGGCGCTACGTTAACTTCTGCACGTGAGTTACGGACTGAACGAATCACGTCTTTAAGAGCTTCAACGCCAGCTGCCGCTTCTTCGTTTTCAAATTCTGGACGAACCACTGGGTATTCAGCCGTCACGATAGTTCCTTCAGAGATTTGACCGTAGATTTCTTCGGTCACGAATGGCATGATTGGGTGAAGGAGACGCAAGATTTGGTCCAAGGTATAAAGAAGGACAGAACGAGTGATAACCTTTTCGTCTTCGTTATCGCTGTAAAGCACTTCCTTAGTCAACTCAACATACCAGTCCGCAAACTCGTCCCAGATGAAGTTATAGAGGATGTGACCAGCCACACCAAACTCAAACTTATCAAAGTTTTCAGTGACTTTACCGATTGTTTCGTTGAGGTTATGGAGAATCCAACGGTCTGTGACGTTTCCTGCTTGACCAGCAGCGACTTTAGCCACATTTTCACGTGCCGCATCAAGGGTCAATCCTTCATTATTCATGAGGATGTAACGAGAGATGTTCCAGATCTTGTTAATGAAGTTCCAAGAAGCATCCATTTTCTCGTAAGAGAAGCGCACATCTTGACCGGGTGCAGAACCGTTTGAAAGGAACCAACGAAGGGCATCGGCACCATATTTCTCGATAACATCCATTGGGTCAATACCGTTACCGAGAGATTTAGACATCTTACGTCCTTGCTCGTCACGGATAAGACCGTGAATAAGGACATTCTTAAATGGTTGGCGACCTGTGAATTCCAATGATTGGAAAATCATACGAGATACCCAGAAGAAGATGATATCGTAACCTGTTACCAAGGTTGAAGTTGGGAAGTAACGTTTGAAGTCTTCTGAGTCGACATCAGGCCAACCCATGGTTGAGAATGGCCAAAGGGCAGAACTGAACCAAGTATCCAAGACATCTTCATCTTGTTTCCAGCCGTCACCTTCTGGTGCTTCTTCGCCGACATACATTTCACCCTCAGCATTGTACCAAGCGGGGATTTGGTGACCCCACCAGAGCTGACGTGAGATTACCCAGTCGTGGACATTTTCCATCCATTGAAGGAAGGTATCATTGAAACGCGGTGGGTAGAAATCAACCTTATCGTCTGTGTCTTGGTTTGCGATGGCATTTTTCGCCAATTGGTCCATCTTAACGAACCATTGCGTAGACAAGCGTGGCTCAACAGGCACACCTGTACGCTCTGAGTGACCAACTGAGTGAGTCATCTTTTCGATTTCAACGAGGGCACCGATTTCTTCCAATTTCTTAACAACTGCCTTACGTGCTTCAAAGCGGTCCATACCGTTGAATTCGCCAGCCAATTCATTCATGGTACCATCATCGTTCATGACGTTGACTTGTGGCAAGTTATGACGTTGACCAACCAAGAAGTCGTTAGGGTCATGGGCGGGAGTAATTTTAACCACACCAGTACCGAATTCAGGATCTGCGTGTTCGTCCCCAACAATTGGGATTGGTTTGTTCAAGATTGGCAAGATAACATTTTTACCAATCAAATCTTTGTAACGATCATCATTTGGATTAACGGCTACAGCAGTATCCCCAAACATGGTTTCAGGACGAGTTGTTGCCACTTCAAGGGCACGTGACCCATCTTCCAACATATAGTTCATGTGGTAGAAGGCACCTTCAACATCCTTGTGAATAACCTCGATATCAGAAAGAGCTGTACGGGCTTTTGGATCCCAGTTGATGATAAATTCACCACGGTAAATCCAACCTTTTTTGTAAAGTTCTACAAAAACCTTACGAACCGCTTTTGACAACCCTTCGTCAAGAGTGAAACGTTCACGAGAGTAATCCACTGAAATTCCCATCTTGCCCCATTGTTGCTTGATGGTTGAAGCATACTCGTCTTTCCATTCCCAGACTTTATCAAGGAATTTTTCACGACCGAGGTCATAACGAGAAATGCCACTTTCAGCCAAACGAGCTTCAACCTTGGCTTGAGTGGCAATCCCAGCATGGTCCATACCAGGAAGCCAAAGCGTATCAAAACCTTGCATGCGTTTTTGACGGATAATGATATCCTGCAAAGTTGTATCCCAAGCGTGACCAAGGTGAAGTTTACCAGTTACGTTTGGTGGTGGAATGACGATGGAATAAGGCTTCGCCT
Source organism: Streptococcus sp. HSISS2 (assembly GCF_000448665.1). Taxonomy (NCBI): domain Bacteria; kingdom Bacillati; phylum Bacillota; class Bacilli; order Lactobacillales; family Streptococcaceae; genus Streptococcus; species Streptococcus sp. HSISS2. The sequence continues at coordinate 1,377,616 of NZ_CM002133.1, forward strand.
TTTTATCGCCTGAAGGCTTGAAAACATCTTCGTCAAGCCATTTTTGGTAACGACCAGCCTCAACCTCGGCTGGATTGTATTTAGGTGAAAGTTCTTTAGACATGTGTGTTCTCCTTAATTATTAGTTTTTTAATTAATTTTTTAATTGGCTTCTTTTTTAATTTCTTATTTAGTTTCTTGCGTATTTTTATCTGTTCTTTTTTAGTTTATTAACATCTTCTTTTGTTATATTATATTTTATATCCCATAATCTTTGTTTCAATCTATAGTTTAAATTATAAATTCCGTAATATTTCAACTCTAAATCTGTCTTATTTTTTTCTATCTTTTTTATTTGAGAAATATATTTATGACTGATATCGAAAATTTGATAAAGGACAAAAATTTCTGAAGAAATTATAATTAACACGAAGATTACTGGCAGGATGTCTACTAGCAAATTTACTTTAATCAGATTATAATATTTTAACAAAACAATTGTTAAATAAAGTGAATATAAATAAGGGAATACAAACGCTATTACAAACACTATTACGAAAGTAATTTCTTCTTTTAGCAAATCAAAATTAAGCTTCGATAGCAATTTTATCAGGAAAGGTTGCAAAATTAAAAAAATAGTTGAAAAAAAGATAGATATATATTGAGTTTGTTGTTTACATTGTTTGCCCAGAAAAACATTATTGTATTTAAAAATATCAGTCCCCATCTTAATAGATTCCATAGGGAATCACGACCAATTCCTACCTCATTTTTCGAACGTTCCCAATCATATTTCAGGAGTAGTTCTAGGTATTGACTAAGCTTTTGTGACTTTTCCTCTGAGTAATCAAAATCACTTAAAAAATCCCAAATATGGCCATCTTTCAAATAATAATCATTAATATATTTTACATTCATATCAGAGCCATATGGATTGATTTGTGATTTAAGTCTACTAACTGCAGATTTCCTATTTTTCCCGTCTAGTAAATCAACAATTATCAACTTTATACTTTTTCTCCATTCTGTTCTTTCCTTAGTAATATAATCAAGCCAATTTCTCTTACTACTATTTATAAATACTAAAATCGCACTTAATACAGCTCCTATTCCTGTTCCACTAATTAGAGTAATAATCTGGCTTATTTCCAATCTTCTCACCTCTCTTTCGAAATTCTTCAAGACATCCCATCTGTTCGAAATTTTCAAAGAGTTCAACTACCAATTTCTAATTCCCACTCACTACTCAGCAAGCCATATCTCAACTCATCACAGCGATTGCCTTGGGCATCTTTCCGATCTCGGATGCGAGCTTCAAGGGTAAATCCAAGTTTTTCTGCGACTCGTTGACTTTGGAGATTATAGCTGAAACAAACAAGCTCTATCTTGTGAAGACCTAGTTCTCTAAAAGCTATGTCAATCAAAACACGCGCCACTTCTGGCACATAACCTCGCCCCCAATAGTCTGGGTGCAAGGTATAGCCAATCTCCAGCACATCGTCTTCGTGGCGATGGTTGAAGTCGACAGAGCCAATGACCTTATCCGTCCCTTTGACCACTATGCCATAGCCTTCTGGGAGATTGTCTTTTTGATTACGCTCAGGAAGGATATGTTCTAAATAATAGATTTCCTCTTCGAGAGTCTTAACAGGTGGGAAACCTGCTGGGTAGGAGACTTCTGGACGACTGGCAAATTCAAAGATTGCCTCTGCATCCGCCAATGTACGATTTCGTAAGACTATTCGCTCCGTTTCGATTCGTTCTGGTAACTCAGCTCTTTTCATCCCTCTTCCTCGCTTTCTTGATAAAGCTTCCCATGGGGTCGACACGATTATCTAGATAGCGATAGACACGTTTATGACCATCTCCCATAAAGTAAGTCGGTGCAAAAGAATCATTACGGAAATGTCCTTTGTCATCTAACAAATCAGATTCCGCAAGGCGGTCTAGGATCTTAGCAAAGATATGACAGATGCCATCTTCCTCAATAATTCTGTCGACCTCACAATCCAGAACGACTGGACAGGCATTCAGGATAGGTGCTTGTGTCAAATCAGAAGGTTGAAAATCTATGCCGAGTTTAGCAATCTTCTCACGATGACTAATAAATCCAGCCTGCTCCATCTCCAGCATAAAATTTTCATCAGGAATATTCACTGTGAACTTCTGATAATATTTAATCTGGTCTGCAGCATTTTCCTCACTACCGACCCCTATAACGAGCCAATCTCCTAGACTATAAGAAGAACTACAAGTCGTCACATTATAGCCATAGGTCTGGTCCTGGTAACCCAAGATAAAAATGGGAAAACCATAGTAGAGCTTACTTGTTTTAAAAGATTGTTTCATGACGACCTCCTTCGATAGGAACGTAGACCTCACTTTCGCTCCGTCTGCATCAATATCTTTAAATTCACCTGCGACCTTCGGTCTTGGTTCTTTAAAAGCTATAAAAAATCCCTGCCATAATCATGACAGGGACGAATATGTATCCGCGGTACCACCCAGTTTTGAGTGGTAACCACTCACAGCTTTCTTGATTCAATTTGACCATCAGCAACCAGCTTTGACATTTGTGCGGATTTCTCAGTACCACCGCTTCCTGTGACAAATGGGCTTCAAAGCACCTCTGAATACTTTTATTTTATCACAATTTCAAGGCCAAGACAAATGAAATTGTGGGGCCCTGAAGTTGCAAATAAGTCAGACTACAGATTTCACCTTTGAATAGGAATCCAATCCCTCATTTTATTCTCATTAGAAAAACCCTGTCTACTGACAAGGTTTTCATCTTATTTTCTTCCTTAGCTCTTTCTTCTTTTAGCCATTGTTCATAGCTTTCAAGTAGATTTATAGCCATTGGGTTGCCAAGGCAACTGAGAAGGCTTCCGTCCCTTCAGTTGTTTCATTTTGGACTTCCAATTTACTTTCTTCGTAAATGGCTTTGAGAGCCTTGTTGCTAAGCGTGTCTTTAAATACTTGGAATTCTTTCATGGTCAAAGCCTCCTTGATTCTACGGCACTCTCTAAAATGACTGTTACCGTTTTCACTTTAAGTTTACACCATTTCAGAGAAATTGCAAGATTTTTCCTTAATAAAGAGAACTTTCACACTATCTACGACCTATTGGGCAGCTGCAGTAGCTCCTGTGAGATACTCTGTTGTGTAGGCAGCGATAGCTCCTGACTCGGCATTAACTACATATTTATAACGTAGGCCACTAGCTGCATAATCAAAACTTATATTATAAACTTTACCGTCTCCTTCAGTCTTCAAGTCTGTCGTCAAATTAGTAACAGAACCTGCAGCTAAGCCGGCATGATTAAGAGCTGTCGTTTGAGCAGCGTCTTTAGATACCGGTGGATTATCTTTGTCTTCGCTAGGCTGTGTCTTGTCTTTATCGTCATCACTCTTTTGAGCAGCATCTTCATCATTAGACGTTGGATGGTCGCTCTTCTGATTCAAAATAGACCCAGATTGACCATCAATAGTGTAATCAAAGTGGTTGTCTGGTGTTGTGAAACTCACCTTATAACTGCCACGCAAGCCTGTACGCTTTTTTGAGACTGTTGATTGAGATATCTCAGAAGTTTTGACGCCTGCATTTTTGTAAGCAATGTCTGCCACATCTTGTTCTGACAAGCGATAACCTGAGCCGTTAAAAATAAACAAGACTGCAGCGATGGCAACTGGGATAGCGAGCAGAATCAGATAGCCCACTAGATTTTTCATTTTTCGCATAAAATTCTCCGCTATTTTAATCTAATACTACTATTATATCTTAAAGTTCTAAAATTGTCAGATAAACTTGGCCTTTATTTATAACAAACTCATAAAAATCCCTGACAGACATCAGGAAATTCTACGAATAGTCACTAATTGACCGGTCACGAAGACCAAGATAGCTATCCAGATAAAGATGAACCCCTTCAATTCTCCCACAGTAACAGTCTCACCAAAAATGAGAATGGCCACAAGTAGTTGAATGGTAGGATTAAGATACTGGATAAAGCCGATAAGGTTAAGCGGTGCCCTTTTAACTGCCTCTGAGAAACAAAGCAAGGGAACAGCCGTCACCACCCCCGAAATGGCTAAGAGAAACATTTCCAAGGTCGAATAAGATGAAAATAACTCCGGTGAAAAGAAGGCCAAATAGACTGCTACAAAAGGAAGAAGAAAACCACTTTCCACTAACATAGCCACATCACTAGACAACTTGACCCCCTTCTTAACCAAGCCATAAAAACCAAAACTCAGGGCTAAGCCTAAAGAAACCATGGGAAGTTTTCCTGTGTTGACAACAAGAACCAGCACTCCTATAAAAGCTAAGACTACTGCTGTCCACATGGTTCTGCTCAATGATTCACGAAGAAAAACGAGAGCAAATAGGATAGACACAATAGGCATAATGTAATAGCCCAGGCTGGCTTGTGTCGCTTGCCCATGACCCACAGCATAGATATAAATCAACCAGTTGGCTGCTATGAGAAAGCTGGCAAGCAACATACGAAGCAAGGCCTTCTTATCCTGCCAAAGTCCTACAAGTTCGACTTTAAAACGTGTATTTTGTTTAGCTATTAGTGCATAAACCAGCATGGTCACTACAGTAAAGACAATCCGCCATGAGAAGGTGTTATAGGCTGAAACACCTGCTAAAAGCTTCCAAAAAAGGGATAAAAATCCCCATTGAATATAGGTTGCTAGTCCAAAGAACAACCCTTGATTCTTTCTAGTCAACGACAACACCTGCTTTATCCACAGATAGGATGAAGGTTTCACCATCTAAACCAAGACCATCGATAGCCGTTTTAAGAGCCTCAGCCTGATCATTTGGTGTTAAGGTCATAACTGTCGGACCAGCACCTGAGAGATAGGTTGCATAGACACCGTATTGGCCTGACAATTGCTTAATGGTCGCAAATTCCTTGACCAATTTTTGGCGATAGCGTTCGTGGAACATGTCTCCTTGGATGGCACGTCCCGCCTTAACTAAATCTCCTGCAAAAAGAGCTGCAATGGCAACATTGGCAATAGATGATGCAGCCACAGCTTCTTTATAAGACAAGTCACTTGGAAGCACCCCACGTGAATCAGAGGTCTTGAGTTCATAGCTCGGAATAAAGGCCACGAAGGCACATTCTGGAAAATCTGCCACGATGCTATTAACATGTTCATCCACATAAGAGGCTACAACAAGATTCCCAAAGATAGCTGGGGCAACATTGTCTGGGTGACCTTCAATCTTGGTCGCAATGTCAAGTTTATCGTCGTCTGAAAGTTGCAAGTCTGCCAATTGATTGGCTAACTCAATCCCTGCGACAATAACTGAGCTTGAAGAACCTAGCCCACGCGCCAAGGGAATATCCGATGTCATCACCAATTTATGGGGCTGCAAATCGGACTCAACTTGCAAGGCTGTTGAAATGAGGAGGTTATTTCCATCTGAAGGAATATCTCCCAAATCATGTTCAATATGCCATGCATCTGCCGGTTCAAGCACCTCAATTGTCAAATATTTAGAAACGGCAACACCCACAGAATCAAAACCTGGACCAATATTGGCAGATGTTGCTGGAACAGTAATTTTCATAATAACACACCAAAAGGAGGAAAGCCATTAGCGACTTTTCTCCTCAATACCTTTCTTATACGCACCAGTATAGGCTTATCAATTAGTTAGACAAAACTTTCAATGTGTTGACAACAGTGAAGTCTTCTGCTGCTTCAAATTTTTCAGTAACAGCTTGGAGTTGCGTCTTAGACATAGCGTGTGTAATCACAACGATACGAGCTGTTGTGCCATTTGCTTTTTGTTGCAAAACTTGCTCAAACGAAATATCTTCTGAGTTGAAGATTTCAGACAAGTGAAGGATTTTACCTTTTTCGTCTGGCGTATCAAGGGCAAAGTAATAATTGCTCTTAACGTCCGCTGGATTAGCCAATGGCAAGTCACGACGGAACTCGTTGAATGGTTTACCAACATTGCCATCTGAAAGACGACGAGCAATACGGATAATGTCCGCCAAAACAGATGTTGCTGTTGGTTTTTGACCAGCACCTGGACCGTAGTACATTGATTCACCGATACCGATAGATTCAACAAAGACTGCATTCATAACATCGTTTACACTAGCAAGTGGGTGATTTTTTGGCAAGAATGTTGGTGATACTTCTGCTGAAATCCCTGATTCTACTTCACGCACATCACCAACCAATTTGATGACATAACCCAATTCTTGAGCGACAGCTACATCATCAGTAGAGATGTTCGTAATTCCCTTGTGAGACACATCGTCAAAATCAATTGTAGCACCAAAACCAAATTGGCTTAGGATAACGGCTTTATAAGCAGCGTCAATACCTTCAACGTCGTTGGTTGGATCACTTTCAGCATAACCAAGTTCTTGAGCAGTCTTGAGGGCATCTTCGTATGACCAACCTTCGTCAACCATCTTAGTCATCATAAAGTTAGATGTTCCGTTGAGCACACCAAGGATACGTGTCACCTTGTCAGATGTCAAAGAGTTAGCCAAAGTACGCAAAATTGGAATACCACCAGCTACGGCAGCTTCGTAGTAGAAAGCCACACCCTTATCTTGAGCAAGGGTAATCAACTCTTTTCCATGAGTGGCAATCAAGTCTTTATTGGCAGAAACAATGTTTTTACCAGCTTCGAGCGCTTTAGTGATGAAGGTGCGGGCTGGCTCGATACGTCCCATCAATTCGACCACGATTTGAATGTCATCGTCGTTAAGGATTTCGTCAACATTTGTGACAAAATTGTAGTCGTTACCAGCAGCAAGAAGTCGATTTTTTCCTCGTCATCTTTGACCAAAACTTTTGCAATTTCAAGCTGATCACGTGAGGCTGCAAGAACCTTTTCACCATTTTCCTGCAAGAGGAAAGGAATACCACTAGCTACTGTACCAAAGCCAAGTAATCCAATTTTAATAGACATTTACGATTTCTCCTTAAAAACATACATTTTTTAATTGTACCATATTTCTGTCGGAATTGACAGAATATTGTTGCCATTTAAGGTGGCAAGTATCCTTTTTTACTGAAAATTCTGTGCAATTCCACCTTATTTTTGTTAAAATAATAGTTAGACCTATTTGAAAGGGGGATACAATGACTTTTCAAGCTCAAAAATCAACCAAACCTAAACGAAAGAAGATGAATTTTCTTCTACTTGTCATAAATCTGGCACTTCTCGGTATCTTGGCCGTTTTTATGTTAAACCGTCCAAACCAGTCGAAAACCAATCAAAAACATGCCCAGACGAGTCAGTCTAAGAGTACAGCCAATTGGAAGACCTATGACGATCCTGTTCAAATTCCTATCCTCATGTACCATGCTGTTCACGTTATGGATCCATCTGAGGCCTCTAACGCCAACCTGATTGTTGCTCCGGACAATTTTGAAGCACAAATAAAGGCCATGGTAGATGCCGGTTACTATTTCCTAACTCCTGAAGAAGCCTACAAAGCCTTCACTGAAAACGCCCTACCTGCTAAGAAGGTTGTCTGGCTGACCTTTGACGATGGTAACGAAGACTTCTATACGATTGCCTATCCTATTCTCAAAAAATACAAGGCTAAGGCAACCAATAATATTATCACTGGCTTTGTCAAGAAAGGGAACGCTGGAAATCTCACTGTTAAACAGATGAAAGAAATGATGGCACACGGCATGAGCTTCCAATCTCATACGGTTAACCACCCTGATTTGTCTGTCAATGACAAGGCAACGCAAAAGGCTGAATTAACGGATTCTATTGACTTTCTTGAAGATAAACTCAATACCAAGGTTAATACCATTGCCTATCCGTCAGGTCGCTACAACCAAACGACCTTGGACTTGGCTAAGAAAACTTACAAGTTAGGACTGACTACCAACGAAGGACTGGCTAGTGCTAAGGATGGCCTCCTCTCACTTAATCGTGTCCGCATCCTACCAACAACAACCTCTAAAGGACTTCTCAGCGAGATTGCTACTGACAATAAGTAAAAGAAATCACTTGATTAACGGTCAAGTGATTTTTCTATTGTCTAGTCAAATATTTCTGATAGAATGGTCACACCCTTTTCAATTTCAGCATCACTTAGTGTGATTGGTGGCAAAAGACGGATCACATTGGTTCCTGCAATTAAGACAATCAGCCCCTTATCTCTGGCTGCTTGAACCAATTCTCCTAGATTGCCAGTAGTCTCGATTCCAATCATATAACCCAAGCCACGGACAGTGGTAACCGTCTCTTTATCAGATAAAGCTGTCTGCAATTTTGCTTGTAGCTTATTTCCACTTTCAAGAGCAGTGTCAAGAAAACCAAGTGCTAACATAACTTCAAGCGTGGCCTTAGCAGCCGCCATAGCCAGCTTATTGCCTCCAAAGGTAGAGCCGTGACTTCCGTAAGAGAAGGCTTCTCCAAGAGATGACTTAGCAAGCATGGCACCAACTGGCACCCCATTTGCCAAACCTTTAGCTAGGGTAAAGATATCTGGTTCAATATCGTAGTGTTCATAAGCATAAAGCTTACCAGTACGACCGATACCAGTCTGAACCTCATCTACGATGAGATAAATACCCGTTTCCTTACAAAAATCAGACAAAGCCTTAACAAAGTCCTTATCCGCAGGTTGCACGCCTGATTCCCCTTGGACCAACTCTAGCATAATGGCCGCCGTTTCTTCATTGGCTAGGGCCTTAACACTGTCTATGTCATTGAAAATGGCATAGTTAAAGTGGGGTACACCTTCACCAAAACCTTGTTTAATTTTATCCTGACCTGTAGCAGACATAGATCCAAAGGTTCGACCATGGAAGGAATTTTGGAAGGTAATGATTTCTTGTTTACCCGATGCCTTACGGGCGATTTTAATGGCTGCCTCATTGGCCTCCGCACCACTGTTACAGAAAAAGGCCAGATAATCCTTGTCACCAATTAAAAGTCCAGCAACATCTTCTTGCAACTGATTGTGATAAAGATTAGGCTGGTGCAAAATCTTGCCCACCTGCTCTGTTAGAGCCTGATTGACATGAGGATGATAGCCAAGGTTAGTTACCCCAATACCAGATGAAAAATCCAAGTAGGTCTTGCCAGTTGTATCTGTCAAATAATTACCATGGGCCGAAGCAAAATCAATCGCTGCCCGTTTATAATTTGAAAATAGTTTTGTCATCGTTTACTCCTTGATTATGGTACCATCTGTCAGGTTATCACCAATAATGACCTGCTCAACACCAGATTCAACTGTCTGAACAGCACTTTGAATTTTAGGAATCATGCCCCCAGTAATCACACCTGAATCTATTTTTTCTGAACGTCCACAAGATTCAGATGCTCCAAAACTTGTCTATTCTCTAAAACACCCTTGACATCTGTCATAAGAATAAGCTTTTTAGCACCTAGACTAATAGCCACCGCCCTTGCAAGGTAATCCGCATTGATATTGAGCAAATCACCCTGCTCACTGTAACCCAAGCTAGGAATCAAAGGAAGCTTGCTTTGAGCAAGGAGTGCCACTAGGGTCTGATTAGTGATATGGCTGACCTCACCCACAAAGCCATAGGTCTCTTGATCTAAGAAATCAGCATGGACAAGGTCTGGAAGCTCATCTATGACCTGATAGGCTGGCAAACCCGCCTGTCTCAACTGACCTGCTAAATTTTTCCCAACCATATCAACTAAGGCTTCTTTGATTAGACCCATATCTGACTGACTCGTCACCCGCAGACCATTGACCTTGTGGATTGGGATGTCATGTTCCTCCATGAGTTGATTGATCGCAAAGCCACCCCCATGGACGATGATTATTTTTTGACTAGCCCGCTGCCATTCTGACAGTTTAGTCAGTATCTCAGGAGTTAGCTGCTTACTGGCTACTCCACCAATCTTAATTACAATATATTCAGTAGGCATCAGTTAACTCCTTTTCCTTAGACAGTCTAAGTGTGATAGAGGGCATTAATCTTAACGTAATCGTAAGAAAGATCACAACCCCATGCGGTTCCTTTTTCTTGGCCTGAATGAAGGTCTACTGTTATGGTCACTTCGTCCTCATGCATGATGTCTTTCATTTCTTCATCATCAAAGGTCACAGGACTAGAGGCTAACATGACCGGCAGGCCGCCAATCATAATATCTACATTATCCACAGGTACATCCACACCAGCATAACCAACAGCAGCTAAAATACGTCCCCAGTTAGGATCCTCACCAAAGATGGCTGTTTTGACCAGACTGGAACCGACAACAGATTTGGCCATCATACGGGCATCAAGGGCATTCGGAGCATTGACCACATCAACTTGGATGAGCTTATTGGCACCTTCACCGTCCTTGGCAATCTTTTTAGCCAGTTCTTGCATCACAAAATTCAGCATTTTTGAAAATTTATCGAACTCGGGTGTATCTGGCAGAATCTCTTCGTTGAGCGTGCAACCATTTGACATGACAAGCACCATATCATTAGTCGAAGTATCTCCGTCAACCGTAATCTGATTAAAAGTCTTTTCTACATTTTGACTCAAGGCTAATTGGAGAGTCTCACTGGAAATATTGGCATCACAGGTAATAAAACCGAGCATGGTCGCCATATTAGGGTGAATCATACCTGAACCCTTAGCAACACCAGCCATAGTCACAACATCACGTCCAAAAGTCTCCGTCACAGCAATGGTCTTAGTCGCTGTATCTGTCGTCAAAATTGCCTTGGCGAAATCATCAGCATTACCATTAACCACTATCTTGGAAAGACCATTTTTCAAGATATCCATTGGTAGAAACTCACCAATAATCCCTGTAGAAGCCACACCAACCAAATCTGGTTCAACACCTAACTTTTCAGCGGTCCACTCCTGCATGGTGTAAGCATCCTCCAATCCTTGGGTCCCTGTACAAGAATTAGCCACACCTGAGTTAACAACGATAGCCTTCATTTTCCCTGCCTTTTTTACCGAGGTCTTGGTCACAATCAAAGGAGCTGCAATAACCTTATTGGTCGTGTAAACCCCTGCCACACTGGCTGGCTTTTCAGAGACAATCCAACCAAAATCCATTTTTCTCTTTTTAAATCCTGCATGTA
>NZ_CM002133.1:1390159-1395438 GCF_000448665.1 Streptococcus sp. HSISS2
ATCAAAAGGAGCTGCAATAACCTTATTGGTCGTGTAAACCCCTGCCACACTGGCTGGCTTTTTCAGAGACAATCCAACCAAAATCCATTTTTCTCTTTTTAAATCCTGCATGTAGCCCATCAGCTGAAAAACCAAGCGGACTGGCAATCGTTCCATCTATGACTTTCATATTTTTTCTCCTATTTCTGTTCTTATCTCTACAAGTATGACGGTGTCATAAGCAAACCTTCTGTCTCATCCCACCCCTGCATGAGGTTGAGATTTTGAACCGCTTGGCCAGCAGCACCCTTGATCAAATTATCAATGACTGAAATAACCGTCAGAACATTGGTTTTCTCATTATAGGCAAATCCGATATCAGTAAAATTCGATCCAATGACATTATGGAGCTCTGGTAAATTATCTTGCACACGTACAAAAGGTTTATCATCATAAGCTTTTGCAAAGGCTGAAGCGACATCAGAGACAGCTACATCCTTCTTTAATTTGCAATAAACGGTAGCCATAATCCCACGATTAACCGGTAAAAGCGACGTTGAAAACTGAATCTCCGGCATATCAGCATCAAAAGCCCTCAAAGTCTGGACAATCTCTGGAATATGCTGATGATGATTGAGCTTATAGGTCACATAATTATCGTGAACATTGACAAAATGGCTAGACTCACTAAGCGCCTTACCAGCACCAGTCAAACCAGACTTAGCATCCACGATGACGCTATCTATCTCAATCAAACCAGCAGCAACCAAAGGAATCAAGACCAATTCTGTCGCCGTCGCGTAACATCCAGGATTGGCAATAAATTTTTATCCTTTACATCTGTATATTCTGACAATGCGTATGTAAATTTATTCAAAATCATTTCCTTAGCAGGTGATTTTTTATACCATTTTTCATAAATGGAAGCCGGCAAGCGATGATCTCCAGATAAATCAATAATAGGAAAGCCAGCCTGAACAAATTCTTCTGCCAATGAACTAGCAACTCCAGAAGGTGTGGCAAAGAAGACTAAGTCTGCCTTTTCCATAATCTTTTGGGCATCGAAAGCTTCTATTTCTAAATCACAAACACCTGTCAAATAGGGATACACTTCAGACAATCGTCGGCCTACTTCCTTGGTTGCGTGAATAGAAACAAGTTCTGCTTTTTTATGATTATTCAAAATTTTAACTAACTCTAAACCACTATAACCAGTGATACCAACGATTGAAATTTTCATTTATGCACTCCTTTTGAATAAATATGTGATTAGTTTATTGTATTTTTATTCATTTGTCAAGAGAAAAATGCAAAAATATGAAAAAACAAGCAGTATTTTCCAACCACTTGTTTCATAAATGCTATTTAATGATCAAATAAATGCAAATCTGCAATACGATTGACGGCCTCGACAAGACGTTCAGGCTCTACTAGCAGTCCGATACGAACATAAGCATCTCCCGCTGGTCCAAATCCTTTGCCTGGTGCCACAGCAACATGGGCCTTCTCAAGCAAAAGATCTGCAAAACTTTCACTGGTGTAGCCCTCAGGTACAGGCATCCAAGCATAGAAGGAACCTTTAGATGGAAAGGCCTGCCAGCCAATCTTAGCTGCTGCTTGCGTAAAAGCATCTCGACGGCTATCATAAACCGCATTTAGTTTGGCCACTGCCTCCTCAGATTTAGGATCTAAGAGGGCAGCAATCCCAGCATCCTGCAAAGCGGGAAAAATTCCCACAAAAAGGTGGTCCTGAATGAGGTTTAAGGCTTCAACCATCTCAGCATTTCCAGCCGCAAAAGCCAAGCGCCAACCTGCCATATTAAAGGTTTTTGAGAAGGTATAAAACTCAATTCCTACATCCTTGGCACCGGGTACCGATAAAAAACTAGGATTCTCATCCCCTTGATAACCCAAAGCCCCGTAGGCCAAATCACTCACCACTCCTACCTCGTAGGTCTTAGCCCAGGCAACCAATTTTTCATAAAATGCCTTTGTCGCCACAGCCCCCGTAGGATTATTAGGGTAATTGATATAGATAAACTTAGCACGACGAGCTGTCTCCTCAGGAATAGCTTCCAAATCTGGCAAAAAATCATTTTCAGCCGTCAAAGGAAAGGTCTCATAGGTTACACGGGCCAGAATCACTCCCGACAAGTAGTCAGGGTAACCTGGGTCAGGCAGGAGCAAAAGGTCACCAGGATTCATCAAGGCTAAAGGCAATTCCACAAGGCCAATCTTAGCCCCACCTGTGACACAAATCTCACGCTCCGCATCCAAATCAATCCCATAATGTTTCTTGTAAAAACTTGTAGCTGCTTCCTTGAAGGGACGATTGCTACGAAACTGAGAATACTTGTGGCTAGCTGGATTATGGGCTGAGGTACATAAGGCCTCAACAATATGGTCATAAGTCGGCTGGTCTGGATTTCCCTGGCCAAGGTTGATCACATCTGCACCTTCAGCTATCTTGGCATTCACCTTGGCTACCAACCCTGCAAAAAACTGTTTTGGCAATTCTTTCAATAAATCAGATTCTTCAAATAACATAAACACTCCTTAATGATACAAGTCCGTGCGACGGTCCTCAAAAACGGGAATTTGACCTCGAACTCGGTCCACCTCTTCAAGATTAATATCAGCCGTAAAAATGCCCTCCTCATGTTCCTTGGCCTGCAAGACTACATTTCCCAGAGGATCTATAACCATGGAATGTCCCGAAAAGACATCGTCTGGTCCTGCTCCGACACGGTTAACAGCTACCACAAAGGCTTGGTTTTCAACCGCACGCGCCTTGAGTAAAATCTCCCATTGTTGCACACGAGGCTCAGGCCACTGAGCTACCACAAAAAGCACCTTGACCCCTTGCGCCATCTGTGTTCGCACCCATTCAGGAAAACGAATATCGTAACAAATAACACTAGCCGCTGTCACACCATCAAGCTCAAAAACAGACTCCACAGTCCCAGCCGACATATACTGGTCCTCCGCCATCAATCCGAAAAGATGGACCTTACTGTAGGTATTGATTAAGTCCCCAGACTTATTGTAGACATAGGTTGTATTGTAGAATTTGCCATCTTTCTCAATGGCAACAGACCCTCCGAGAATAGCCACAGCATGTTCTCTGGCAAAATGAGATAAGAGAGCTTGAGATTCCAGTCCATCCTTATCCGCAATACCGTCAAGTTCATCTAAAGCATAGCCTGTATTCCACATTTCAGGAAGCACAATAACATCGGGATTGTCATCAAGCGCCCTTTCCAACATCTCTTTCACGTGTTTTACATTTTCAGCAGGCTGTCCGTGAGCAACATCCATCTGTACCAATGCGATTTTCATAGTAACCTCGATTCTATATTAACCATTATAGCACTCCAAAAGACGTCACAAAAATTGAAAAATTCAATCTCCTGATAAAGAGAGGCTATCAAAAAAGGCTGGACACGTTGTCCAACCTGATTCTTTATCTCATTAAGCAATATCGACGTAACGACGAGCACCACTTGCGGTCATGTATGAGAGCCATGTGTGACCATCGGCTGTCAAAACCTTATCGTAGTTAACGCTCATACCCTTATCATAGTAGGCCAATTCTGGGCTTGAAACCTTGGCTTCTGCCTTAATTGACGCACGGCCTGTAAAGGTATAACGGCCTGACTCTGGGAGACTTGGTTTCGCAGTTGGTTGACTTGCTTCAGCCTTAGCTGCAACAATATCAACGTAACGGCGGGCACCGCTTGCTGTCATGTATGAAAGCCATTGATGACCATCGGCTGTCAAAACTTTGTCATAGTTAACGCTCATACCCTTGTCATAGTAGGCCAACTCTGGGCTTGAAACCTTAGCTTCTGCCTTGATTGACGCACGACCTGTAAAGGTATAAGTGCCTGATTCTGGCAGACTTGGTTGGTCCGCTGGTTTCGCAACCGGTTTGGCTTCTGGTTTAGTTTCTGTAGCTTTAACTGTTGCAATATCAACGTAACGACGGGCACCGCTTGCTGTCATGTATGAAAGCCATTGATGACCATCGGCTGTCAAAACCTTGTCGTAGTTTACAGTCATACCCTTATCATAGTAGGCCAATTCTGGGCTTGAAACTTTGGCTTCTGCCTTAATTGACGCACGACCTGTGAAAGTATAAGTTCCTGTCGCTGGAAGACTTGGTTGGTCCGCTGGTTTAGCAACTGGTTTGGCTTCTGGTTTAGTTTCTGTAGCTTTAACTGTTGCAATATCAACGTAACGACGGGCACCGCTTGCTGTCATGTATGAAAGCCATTGATGACCATCAGCTGTCAAAACCTTATCGTAGTTAACGCTCATACCTTTATCATAGTAGGCCAATTCTGGGCTTGAAACCTTAGCTTCTGCCTTGATTGACGCACGACCTGTGAAGGTATAAGTTCCTGTCGCTGGAAGGTTAATGGCACCTGTAGTGGCTGGTTTGCTTTCAGCAGGTTTGCTGCTAGTAGCATAATCGCCACCTTCGATACCGAAGTATTCTTCCAAACTCAAGCCTGAATCGTGAATATCTTTAGCTTCTTTACCCACATAGCGGATGTGCCATGCTTCTGGCATGTAGCCAGTTGAAGCTTCTTTACCTGCTTGGAAACGCACGATAAAGCCATAGTTATGTGCATTATCTTTAAGCCATTGACTAGCTCGTGCATCCTCAAGCAAGTTACCAGATTTATCAGTCAAGTCAAAGACCAAACCAGTTTGGTGTTCGCTAAATCCAGGACGAGCTGAGTAACGGTCCGCAGCTGCTTGACCATCACGGCTTACGTAGTTGTCGTAAAGAGTCTTTTGATAATCGTAAGAACGGAAACCACTGTATGAACGTCCAACATTCAAACCTTGGTTAATCATATCGTCACGAAGACGAACAAAGGCTGCTTTAGCTGTAGGATTTTCACCTGGGTTATAGTCCTTAGAAAGACCGTGTTTTTTATTGACAATAATAATATCATCGTATTTACCACGAACACTGTAATAAGAACCGTTATTGGTCAATTTCCCTGTTACATGGGATTCATTAGATTGAGGGACTGTGGCTGTAGTTTCGGTAATATAAGTTCGTTTACCATCCAACATATAGTAAAGATGAACAGAATAGCTACCAGCATCGCCCTTGTGGCTGGCTGTATCGACATGAACCTTGTAGCTACCGTCTGATTGTTTATCAGCATGGTACCATGTAAGGTCATCTTGACCATTCTTATCTGACCAAATTGGAACACGAACTTCTTGAACTGTCTTGCCACCACCTGAAACATTAGTTACGACAACATCAAAGCCGTTAG
>NZ_CM002133.1:1397577-1439738 GCF_000448665.1 Streptococcus sp. HSISS2
TCTTGAACTGTCTTGCCACCACCTGAAACATCAGTTACGACAACATCAAAGCCGTTAGAAGTTTGGTTGGTAATCGTCAATTTTCCTGCTACTTGAGATTCAGGAACTGTAGCTGTGGTTTCTGTAATATAAGTTCGTTTACCATCCAACATATAGTAAAGATGCACAGAATAAGTACCAGCGTCACCCTTGTGGCTGGCTTTATCTACATGAACCTTATAGCTACCGTCTGATTGTTTGTCGGCATGGTACCAAGTGAGATCGTCTTGACCATTCTTATCTGACCAAATTGGGACACGCACTTCTTGAACTGTCTTGCCACCACCTGAAACATTGGTAACCACAACATCAAAGCCGTTAGACGTTTGGTTGCTTATAGTAAGGTCACCTGAAACACGGTTTTCTTGTGGCTTAGACTCAGTAGTTTTCAAAGTCGCAATATCCACATAACGACGTGTACCACTGTAACTAATGTAAGAAATCCATTGGTGGTTATCCGCAGTCAAGACCTTGTCATAGTTCACTTTGTAGCCTTTTTCCAAGGTATAAAGTGTTTCTGCAGAGGCCTTAGGTTCGTTTTTAACATTCAAGCTACGTGTCACATTATAAGTACCACTTGCTGGAAGTTTTTCAGCACCAGTAGTTTCTGGTTTTGCTTGATTAGTCTCTGTTGGTTTAGCAGCTGGTGTTTCAGCTTTAGCAGGTGTCAAAGTCGCAATATCGGCATAGTAGCGAACATAGTCATAACCAATGTAAGAAATCCATTGGTGATTATCCGCAGTCAAAACTTTGTCATAGATGACATGATCACCCTTACTGAAAACAAAAGTAGGTTTGAGGTCTGCTTTTGGCTCTTTCTTAATATCTGTGTCACGTGTAAAGTAGAAAGTTCCTGTCGCTGGGATGTTCAAAGCCCCTGTTGTAACTTGAGCGCCATTAGAAGGCTTACCATCCCCACTACCACTATTACCACTGCCACTACCAGCTGCCACTGGTTTCACTGGAGCATAACGACGCACGCCAGAGTATGATTTGTAACTAATCCATTGGTAGCCGTCAGCTGTCACGACTTGGTCGTAGAAGACGCTATCCCCTGGATTCACATAAAATTCAGCCTTGGCAGAAACCTTAGGTTGATTCTTGATTTCTGTACGTTCCTTGTAGACATAAGTTCCTTGGCTTGGAAGGTCGCTGTCAGTAGTTGCTGTTGGTGCGCTCACCAAGCTAGTATTAACAGCCGCTCTCACCATACTAGATACATCAAGGTTAGCATCTTTTTCAGCTAGATTTGAGCGATTTGTCACAGCTGAAGGGGCAACTGCAGTTTCAGATGCTTTATCAGCTGTTTGTGAGGCACTGACTTCACTTGTCGCTTCGCTAGTAGCAGTTTCACTAGCTGTTTGACTTGTTGTTGAAGTTTCGCTAGCTTTCTCACTTGATGTCACTCCATTCGTTGCTACGCCACTGAAAATATCAGCCGCTGTTAAGGCATCACTATCTGAAGTCGCACGCAAAGTGGCATCTGAAGTCGTTGCGACTTCGTGGTGTTCGTCAGCCAAAGCTTGGCCCGCAAAGACCAAACTAGCTCCTAAAAGAACTGACGCAGCCCCAAAAGAATATTTACGAATTGAAAAACGTTGTTGTTCGTGTAAAAATTTTTCTCGTTTCATATTATTATTTCTCTCTATCAAATTGTTATTACCGATTGATTGTAACATTAGGTGACAAATATTACAAGTGTTTTACAAAAATTACTTTATATTTCTCACTTGTCCACTAGTATACCAAATTTTTTGACTTGTTCCCACTTAAATCATAAACTGTCCGATTTTCGTCATAATCGAAAAAAATGACTGATTATACTTATATATTCGTTGTTTTTCCAAAAAAATGGAAAATAAAGTAAAAACACGATAGCTTTAAATGCCATCATGTTTCATTTTTGAACCTTATATCAATGTCCTACATCTGAATATGAAATGTAATAACGTTGCCCATCTTTGACAAAACTATACCAGTTTCCATCAGGTAAAATTTCATATTTATCCCAATCAACATCACCTGCAGGCATTTTAGAAACAACCCCACTGTCTTTATCTGGTGCAGCATAGACAGGGGTTTCCTCATCAAGTGTCAATGTTCCAGAAGTAGCTTTCCAAGCACCTCGACCACCCTCAACTCCTCCAACTTGAGAAGCTGGTGTTGTTGCTTCAGCCACTTGTCCGCCATCTGTAGTACCTGCTTGAGCTTGTTCTTGAGAAGAAGCCTTAGGTGCTACTGCTGAGGCCTGATTGTCATTTTCTTCATTTGTGACTGCCGAAGATGATGATCGAGTTGATTTTTTATCCTTCTTAACGACCTTACTTGAGCTTGAAGATGACTTTTTAACCGTTTGGACTGAACTGCTACTTGTGCCAACACGCGCTGATTCATGGCTGTTAAATTTAGTCACCAAAAAGATAGCGAGGGTAACTACGATAAGGGCTAATACTAAACCAATAAGTTTACTTGTATTTTTCATGATTAATATTCCTTTTATTTGTTTTTCGTTACAAATATAACATCTTTATTTCTATATTTCAATACAATTTCATAAAATAATATAAAAATATTTCCTGCGATCTTCTATAATAGGGTGACCCCTATGTCTTAGCTAATAGCAATATAGCGACGTGCACCTGAATATGATAAGTAAGAAATCCAATAGTGACCATCTGCCTGAATAAGACTATCATAATTCACGGTATTTCCAGCATCATAGTATGCCAACTCAGGTGCAGAAATCTTTGGTTCTGCTTTGATACTTGCATAGCCTTTAAAAGTATAAACACCACTATTAGGAATTGATGGTTTAGAAGGATTAGATATAGTTGAAGCACTTTCTACAGTTGAAAGCTTTTGTACTGGAATATAGCGACGGTTTCCTGAATATGATAGATAAGAAATCCAGACATAACCATCTGACTGAAGTGTTTTATCATAATTGACAGTATTTCCCGCTTCATAATAGGCTAGTTCTGGGGCAGACATTTTTGGTTCGGATTTAATACTTACTCGCTCAGTAAATTGATAAGTTCCAGACGATGCTAGACTACTTACCGTATTATTTGTTGGCATCGGAGCATCAGGAATACTTGTATTCCCACCTTTTAAGTCTTTAAAATGGATGTAACCTGTATAATGGGAAATAGGTAATGTTTGAGTATGGTAACTATGATCACATACACCATTGATATACCAATTGTACTCCTCAATAATAACATTATTACCACGGACATCCGCTACCCATGCAACATGTCCATACCCGCCATCATCGAAATATGCTACAGATCCTCTAGCTGGAGTTTTATCTACACGATAGCCATACCCTCTAGCAGTAGCACCCCATTGGGCTCCATTTCCCAATGCTCGAGGTGGTTCAATATGATTCACATTTTTTAATCTATAAGCAACGAAAGATGTACAGTTACCCATAGCATATCCCCACTGGTCGTATCCTTCAGCAAACCTCCACGCTGCTGGGTAATCATCACCAATTCTAGGATTAGTTGACATTGGTCGTCTGATATTTCCAACACTGAATAATCGCGAATAACCAGTACTTGGTATTGTTGGCTTATTATCTGTTTTTATTTCAGGAACTTTTGGATCAGAAATTTTCTCTGTTACAGTAACTTTTTCAGTCTCCTTATCTTCACGTACCTCGGACTCAATTTTTTTATTTGCCTCATTTGAAATGCTTGGAGTAGTAATTTTTTTATCAGATGACTTATCAGTATTTGTCGCTACGTTAACCTTTTCTTCTACTGTTGATATCGCTTCAGTAGTATTTTCAACTTTGTGAGTTTCATTCGTAGTAACTGTTTCAACATGCTGAGAACTTTCACTTGTCTTTTCTGGAGTCACAGCACTTGAAAGTGCTTTAGCAGGTTCCAAACTATCCTTTGGAACTGAAACAGTAGCTTCAGAAAGAGCAATCTCAGTATTTGAAGAAGTTACTTTCTCTGATACAACTCCATTATCGCTAGTAATACTTGCAGTTGATTCAGAAACAGCCGTTTGCTCATCAGCATGAGCAGTCTGTACACCAGAAAGTAGGAAAACCCCTAAAAGCACAGAAGCAGCACCAAAAGAATACTTACGAATTGAGAAACGTTGACTAGTACAGTTGAAATAACTATTCTTCATAATAGAAAAATCTCCTTAAATTTTTTACATTAAAAAGTATAGCATCAAAAATTAATTATTTTCATACTTGTCATAAAATACTCAAATTCCGTCATAATCAGAAAATAACATTTTAAAATAAAAATACTATATACATCAAACTGCCATGTTTTTTGGAACAAGCATCTTAGCAACAATCTCTTTTTGTTTAGCTTTTGAAACCAAGCATGACTCTCCGTTTTCAAAATAAATAATACCTAACTCTTTGTCCAATCTCACAATGTTTTCGGGATTTACAACAAATGATTTATGGCATTTATACAGTCTGCAATCTTGTTTCACAATTTTTGATAATTGACCATAGAACTCAATCTGCTCTTCCGTTGTATGAAGAATCACCTTATGAATTGTTGGAGATGTTTCAAAATAAAGAATCTTATGAAAAGGAACTTGTATAGTTGCATTCTTTGTATCTACCGTAAAAGCACACTCTATTTGGCTCAAACCATTTTTAGAAAGTGCTAATCCAATATCAGAAATAAGCCTATCTTCATATTCATTATCAGGCAAATTCTCATCAATAAAATCAAGTGCAGCTAAGCGATACTGAAAGGTTGAAGGTAGGAGTTCGGGATGTGCTGTGATGAAAACAATACTTGCATACGGATCTCGCTCACGAATCTGTTGAGCAACCAATATTCCCCCTTCGACATCACTGTCAGATCCAATATCTAGAAAAAACAGTAAATGCGAACCCCTTTCCGTAATACGCTCTAATAATTGATCGGGTTTATCATATAAATCAACCTTCCCAATTCTTAAAATATATATTTGTTTGGACTTGTGGATAGCATCCTCAAGACGAGCTTGTTGAAAATAATCTTCTTCTAAAACAAAAATATCTAACATGCTCAGTACCTCCGTTTTATATCATTTTCTTTCAATAACTTGATGAATTAGCTACGTATAGAACGAATCCTATACTTTCACCTTGATTTTACAACTTTCGCTAATTTACGGCAAATATTTCCAAAACATATTGAACAATATATTTATTCAACTCTTGAAACTAAAAAACACCACCCTCAAAAGAGAGTGATGTTACAACTCTTAAGAAATATCCACATAGCGTCTTGCACCGCTATAGGTTACATAAGACAACCAGGTGTGGCCATCAGCTGTAAGGACCTTGTCATAGCGAACGGACATACCTTTATCATAGTAGGCTAACTCTGGACTTGCAACACTTGGTTGAGTCTTGATAGAGCTAGGTTGGGTAAAGGTATAAGTGCCGGTTGCTGCTAGGCTTGGACTTGTTGGTTGAGCAACTGCTGTTGCCTTACCATCAATAGAAATGTAACGACGGCTACCTCCACGACTAAGGTAAGAGAGCCATGTATGACCATCTGCAGTCACCAATCTGTCATAGTTAACGGACATGCCAGCAGCATAGTAGGCCAACTCTGGACTTGCCACACTTGGTTCTGCTTTAATGCTAGAGCGTTCCTTGAAAGTATAGGTACCAGAAGATGGTGTACTTGGTTGAACTGGTTGTTCTACTGGTTTAGTCACACTTGTTGGTGTGATAGCCACATAGAAACGATTTCCTGAATAGCTGAGATAAGAAAGCCATGTATAGCCGTCATTATTGACAACCT
This sequence comes from Streptococcus sp. HSISS2, assembly GCF_000448665.1. NCBI lineage: Bacteria > Bacillati > Bacillota > Bacilli > Lactobacillales > Streptococcaceae > Streptococcus > Streptococcus sp. HSISS2. Next base: position 1,403,403 of record NZ_CM002133.1, read on the forward strand.
TGTCATAGTTGACTGACATACCAGCATCGTAGTAACTAACATCTGGGTTAGCTACCAAAGGTTGAGTCTTGATGCCAGAACGAGCCGTAAAGGTATATGAACCTGAAGCTGGAAGGTTGTGGCGGGTTGCATTTTGAACTGGAACAGTTGTGCTAGTGCCTCCGATACCTACCATCTTACCGTCTTGGACATAGTAGAGATGAACAATGTATTCGCCTGCTTCAGACTTATGGTCACCAACATTGATACGAACCTTGTAGCTACCATCACTTTGTCTGTCAGCTTGGTGCCATACCAAATCGTCTTGGCCGTCTTTAGCTGTCCAAACTGGAACACTCACGCCTTGGATAGCCTTGTCGCCACCAGAAACATTGGTGATATGAACATCAAAACCAAGGTTAGAGAGATTTTCAATATTGATAGTACCGCTTGGTTTGCTTTCTTGTTGAGCAAGTTTTGCCACAGCTACATAACGGCGGTTACCATTAAAGCTGAGGTAAGAAAGCCATTGATAACCATCACCACTGACAATCTTGTCATAGTTAACTGACATACCAGCATCGTAGTAGGCCAACTCTGGGCTTGCTACACGAGGTTCTGCCTTGATGCTAGAGCGTTCTTTAAAAGTATAAGTTCCTGAGTCAGGAAGGCTATAACTAGTTGTTGTATGCGTTTCTTCAACCTTGGCAGGAACTGTGTAAGTGGTGCCACCCACACCAACTAATTTACCATTAGTTTCAACATAGTAAAGATGAACATTGTAGAGACCACGTTCATTCTTGTGGTCAGTTAGACTAACGTTAACCTTGTAGTTACCATTGTTAAGACGAGTCGCATTGTACCAGATGATATCATCTTGACCATTCTTTTCAGACCAGATTGGAACGGATACCCCGAGGACACCGTTTTGGTCTGAAACATTACTGATAACGACACTAAAATCACCATTGTCATGGCTTTCAATAGCGATATCGCCTCTTGGTTTAGCTACAGCCTCTACAGTAGCACCTAGGTCGACGTAACGACGAGTACCATTGTATGACACATAAGAAATCCAACGGTGGTTATCCGCAAGCAAAGATCTATCGTAGTTAACTGACATACCAGGATCAAAATTGAACTCAGTCTTAGCAGTCAAGCTAGGTTGGTTCTTCACATCTGCAGGTTTAGTGAAATAATAAGTACCACGTTCAGGGATGGTTTCATCTCTAGCCGCCTCAGTGTTGCTACTAGTATTTTCAGCCTTCAAAGCTGCGATATCAGCGTAGTAGCGTTCATAATCGTAACCAATGTAAGAAATCCATTGGTGATTATCTCTCTTCAAGACCTTATCATAAATAACATGGTCACCTGCACTAAAGACGAAAGTAGGTTTGATATCCATGACTGGAGCTGTACGAATTTCAGTAGTGCGACGGAAATAATAGGTACCGTTTGATGGAATATCAAGAGAACCATCAGCAGTCACAGGACCATCCACACCAGGTTGAGGAGTATCCACAGCTTCACGGTCAGCACCTATGGTTTCCGCTACTTCTGAAGTTGCTGAACGGTCCGTTTCACTAGCTACTTCAGAGCTAGCTACTGATGACACTTCATAACGTGGGCTAGCCACCTCTGAGCTCGCAACAGAAGCAACAGCAGATGCAGATTGAGCAACCTCTGCTGGTACTTCCAAAGAAGCAGCCTCGCTGACCACTACACTACTAGCTTCAGAGGAAGCAACTTCACTGCTAACAAGCTTAGGTCTTGGCGCTTCTGATCTTGACGCAGGTTCATTGAGAGCATCGTTAATAGCTTCTGAGGTAGCTTGATCTATTTGAGGTGCTTCAGAATGATTCACATAAACTTCATAATCCGTACTTGGACCTGTGCTATTGGCTTGTTCCTGAGCCAAAGCATGTCCACCAAGCAACAAGCTCGCACCAATCAAGACTGATGCAGCTCCAAAAGAATATTTACGAATAGAATAACGTTGACGTTCCTTGATAACATTTGCCTTTCTCATTGTAATCACTCTCACTTTCTAGGCTGTTTCATAAAATAATGGAACCGTTTTTTACGCCTATAGTATACTTCTTTTAAAAATATTTTACAAGTATTTCATTAATATTACTAAACTTTATTTTGTAGAAAATTGATCGACAATCTTTTCGATAACTATTATCTATTATAATGAAGAAAAGTCCTTAGCTATATCTAAGGACTTTTCCTACATCTAATTTCTTGACACATTAAGCAAATCTGAATAGATTAATCAATTCATTCCGAGTTAAATTGACTATAGATATCATTCTAGTCTAAGTCTGATTCATCATAGATGTATTCCTCTAAATGTTCAGTCACTGTAATCTCATCACAGGAGCTAACATTTTGAAAATCCTTAATGTAAACAATTTTATATTGATTTGGTAGAAGTAATGGAAAGGCAAATGGCTTACCATTCTTACAAACGCGAAACATCTGAAGGCTATCTGTTACGTTACTAATAAAGACAAACGGAAACAAATGAGGACTGGGAGAATTCAAATAGTGATAGGTACCCTTTAAGGTACCACTAGTACTTCTCACTTCTCCATGTTCTTTTTGAGACATTTTTAAAGTATGCTCCTTCTACTACTTGTTATTTCCTTTTCTTAAGTACTGAGGGACAATACCATCAATCTAATTTATTGTAAACATGCATCCGACCATATATCGCATCAGAACCGAAACGAATCTGTCCATTACTATCAAAGAAAATTGGGTCACTGGTTGGTCCATCATTATGAGCAAATCCTGCTACATAACCGCCATCTTGAGCAAAACCATTAAACAGCTGACTACTTGTATCACTATAACCACTTTCAGCACCAACACGGGTTACACTACCGGATGGGGATACTGTAATTGTGTCCCCTAGGTCATTTTGATAGGTACCAGCAACACTAGAGAAATCACCATTAGCCATTGCCGTAGCATCAACTACTGTGGTAGCTGGTGTTTGTTCCGCTGAAGCAGATGGTTGTTCTGTAGGAGTTCCTTGATTTACTCCAGCTGTTTCTTCACTAGGATTTGTTGGGGCAACTTCTTGTTGAGCAGATCCAGCAACATTTCCGGCTGATGGTTGTGAATCCTTTTCTCCAGAGGTCGCTTTTGATACTTCTTCTGAACTAGAAGATTTTGTCTTTTTCTCAGACTTCTTCGCTTTTCTTTTGAGGATGGTTTTGTCGATTTCACTTTCTGACTAACCTTACTAGAGCTCGATGTTAATGTGGCTTCCTTCTTGTTATTACCACATGCACCAAGTAATAGAACGGAAGTTAAAGCGAGTGCGGTTAAAGTTGTGAAACGTTTTGTAGCAGGTTTCATAATAATTCTCCTTAATACTCTATTTTAGACTGTGTCATTTTCAAAAATCTCGATGAAATAAGTTATATTCTTTAGTTCTTCTTATGAATATAATATACTCCATATTAGAAAAAAGAACAGGACACGTATGTCCTGCTCTATTCTTTCATGGCATCTCTCATTTTCTCTGACATGATGTCAGCTAAAGTGGTATCTCCTAATAATCTAGCCAAGATTATCCCTTCTTGATAAGCCTTTTTAGCCTCAAAAATATCATTCTTTACAACATATAGATACTGTCCCTCTAGCATTCTCAAAATTGGTTTTTTCTGATAATCTTGAGTTTCCTCCATAATACGATGCAGTTGATTGAATGCTATCTCCGATAAATGAAACTTTTTTCGTTCATATTCAACTATTGGAACCATTAATAAGGCATCCCTAAGTAAAAATAAATACTCCGTGGGAATATTATCATAACTATTTATAAGATTTCTACAAATGGCATAAAAAGTCTCTTCACTAAACCCATCTGACCGCATACTATCACCATCTCCTAACGAAATTTGATATAGTTCTATAAGTAGTAGATCATTGATAGTGTATACCCTTTTCTCACATAATGATGATAAACTCTTCTCCAAAATGCTCATGCCAAATTTTTGGTGTGTCTTTGAAGTATATGAGTAAAGTTTTGACTGTAAGATATCAACAACCCTCTGTTCATCAGCTGGCAAATCATCATAATAAATATCAATAATTTTACCCAGCTTTTCGTCTAGTTTCATTAGGTTATTTGGCTTATCTAGACTAGTCGCATGCATCAATTGATATTTGAGATTGAGGTATTCTACCGGCAACTTTGAACCTATAGCCCTCTCTCCAAGCAATTCCGATAAAGATATATTCAGACGTCTTGCCAAGTGCTCTAAGGTCTCTAATTTAGGTTGAGACTTCCCTGTTTCTATACGTGTCAATTGTCGTACTGATAAAACCTCATCCCCTTCACAAAATTTTTCTTTAGTGAATCCTTGTGCTAATCTCAATTCTCTTAACCGATGACCAAAGTCTTGTCCAAACATCGCTAGCTCCCTTTTACTTGAAACTATTATAATTTTTATGATTTGTAATAGTATACCACCCAGTATTCACTATTTCAATTTTGAAACGAAAATAATCATTACTTTCAATACCACTTACAAAGAAAAAGATAGGATTTCCATCCTACCTTTTCAAGTTACTTTCATTGTATCACATCTTAGAGCTGTTCTGCTACTGCTGAAAGAAGATCTTGGATACCATTGGCATCGCTACCACCGGCCATGGCCATATCTGGTTTACCACCACCACGACCTGATACGATTGGTGCGAGAACCTTGATAACATTACCTGCGTGAACGTCTTTAGACTTGCTTGCTACGAGGACATTAACTTTTTCGCCAATGTGAGCTGCAAGGACAAGGACATCAGAGTAGTCTGCTTGTTTCCATTGATCTGCAAAGGTACGAAGGGCACCAGCGTCAGAAACTTCCACTTGGCTAGCAATGTAACGAACACCGTTAGCTTCTTTAACGTCTTTGAAGACGTCACCAGCTGCAGCTGCAGCTGCTTTTTCTTTAAGCGCAGCATTTTCTTTTTGAAGGGCATGCAACTGCTCTTGAAGACTAGCAACCTTGTTAGGCACTTCTTTCAATTGTGGTGCTTTAAGTGTTGCTGCGATTGCTTTGAGGGCATCTTCTTCTTCACGGTAAGCAAGGTAAGCTTCACGTGATGTCACTGCCAAGATACGACGTGTTCCTGAACCGATACCTTCTTCTTTGACAATCTTGAACATACCGATTTCAGCAGTGTTGGCAACGTGTGTACCACCACAAAGCTCAACAGAGTAATCACCGATTGAAACGACACGTACATTCTTACCATATTTTTCACCAAAGAGGGCCATAGCTCCCATTGACTTAGCAGTGTCAATATCTGTTTCAATCGTTGTTACTGGAGTAGCTTTCCAGATTTCTTCGTTGACTTGTTCTTCGATAGCACGCAATTCTTCTGGAGTTACAGCCTCAAAGTGAGTGAAGTCGAAACGCAAGAATTCTTGTTCGTTAAGTGAACCAGCTTGGACCGCATGGTTGCCGATAATATTATGAAGGGCAGCGTGCAAGAGGTGAGTTGCTGTGTGGTTCTTCATGACACGATGACGACGTGTATGGTCAATTTCAAGTTTATAGTTAGCACCGACTACAAGTTCACCTTCAACCTCAACGGTATGAAGAGGTTGACCATTTGGTGCACGTTGAACATCAACAACACGTGCCACGACAGTACCAGCTGCATCTGAGATCGTACCGTGGTCAGCTACTTGTCCACCCATTTCAGCGTAGAATGGTGTTTGTTCAAAGACAAGGAGAGCTTGACCAGAATTTACAGTATCATGACGGGCATCATCAGCAACGATAACGCTCAAACGACTTTCTGCAGCTTCATCTTCATACAAGAACTCAGATGGTTCAGTAATATTAGCGAGGGTTTCATTTTGCATACCCATAGAACCACCTTTAACGACGCTAGCACGCGCACGGTCTTGTTGTTCTTTCATGGCAGCTTTGAAACCTTCATGGTCAATCTTGAAGCCTTCGTCTTCAGCCAATTCTTCTGTCAATTCCACTGGGAATCCGTAAGTATCGTAAAGTTTGAAGATGTCTTTACCTTCAAGCGTATCTTTACCAGATTTCTTAAGGTTAGCAAGAAGTTCATCAAGCATGCTCGAACCTGCATCAATAGTACGTGCAAAGGTTTCTTCTTCACGTTTAACGATTTTTTCGATAAAGTCTTTCTTCTCAAGAACTTCTGGGTAATAGCTTTCCATGATTTTACCAACTGTTGGAACAAGTTTGTACAAGAAAGCATCAGAAATACCGAGACGACGACCATGCATTACAGCACGACGGAGAAGACGACGAAGGACATAACCACGACCTTCATTACCTGGAAGAGCGCCATCACCGATGGCAAAGGCCAATGAACGAATGTGGTCAGCGATGACCTTGAAGCTCATATTATCCCCATCAGGATCGTAAGTCTTGCCAGACATTTTTTCGATTTCACGAATGATAGGCATGAAAAGGTCAGTTTCAAAGTTTGTTTTAGCCCCTTGCATTACGGCTACAAGACGTTCAAGACCTGCGCCCGTATCAATGTTTTTATTAGGAAGTTCCTTGTATTCTGAACGTGGGACAGCTGGGTCTGCGTTAAATTGTGACAAAACGATGTTCCAAATTTCAATGTAACGGTCGTTTTCAATATCTTCTTCAAGCAAACGGATACCAATATTATCAGGGTCAAAGTCTTCTCCACGGTCAAAGAAGATTTCAGTATCTGGTCCTGAAGGTCCAGCACCAATTTCCCAGAAGTTATCCTCAATTGGAATCAAGTGACTTGGTTCAACACCACAAGCAATCCAACGGTTGTATGAATCTTTATCATCTGGGTAGTAAGTCATGTAAAGTTTGTCTTTTGGAAAATCAAACCACTCTGGGCTTGTCAAAAGCTCATAACCCCATGTGATGGCTTCATCACGGAAGTAGTCACCAACTGAGAAGTTACCAAGCATTTCGAACATCGTGTGGTGACGAGCTGTCTTACCAACGTTTTCAATATCGTTGGTACGAATAGCTTTTTGTGAGTTGGTGATACGTGGATTTTCAGGAATCACTGAACCATCAAAGTATTTTTTCAAAGTGGCAACCCCTGAGTTAATCCAAAGAAGGGTTGGGTCGTTAACTGGAATCAAGTTAGCTGATGGTTCAACAGCGTGACCTTTTGATTTCCAGAAATCAAGCCACATTTGACGAATTTGTGCTGAAGTAAGTTGTTTCATTGTTTCTCCTTAATCAATTGTTTCTTATTTTGAGCTATTCTCGAGCATTTCCACATAGTCAATAGCGACACATAGGGAAATGGCTAAATCGGCATAAGTATTTTCATAAACGGTAACAGTATAGGTCGATGTTAGATGGAAGAGTTCCTTTTGAATCCTAGCAACTACCTGATCTTGACTATTAAGCAGTTGAAAATCCAGGTCCCAAATATTCCCCTCTATTCGCAAGCCAAGATTATCGACATCATACTTATCACGAAGAAAGGTTAATTTTTACGAATGTAAAAACTCGAACCACCCTGTAAATCCACCGTAAATTTGGGTAAGAGACTAATAGGCTCCTTGGTGATATGACTGATCTCACGACCATCCTCGCCAAAAATCGTAAAGGTCTTTGGAACCTTAAAAAAGGATCCTTCGACCTGGTAGGCAACTCTACCTTGATCATCCTTGATATCAAAGCGTTCACCACCCAATCGAAACTTCTGTTTGACAAAATAGGTTTTCATAAGCTACCTCCAATAATGTCATACATACATTCATTCAAAAAATACTAAAAGAATAAAAGACAAGACCACTAAACGAAGGGCGACGTGAACCGCGGTACCACCTTCATTCAATGACCTTGTCATTCTTATTTTTCTTAAATTGTAAACTTTGAGTAGCAAATAATCCCATCCGTCCATGGCTCGCAGCAACCGCCATTTTTCTGTATCCGAAGTAATGATTACCTTTCTCAAAGGGAAGACTCAGAGTTTCCTAATATTAAAACTCCTCGTTACTTTCCATTTTAACGTGTTTTAGGTCTTAGGTCAAGTTGATAGCAACATTATCAACTCTAACTTGTGATTTATTTGCTAGAGCTTGAAGTTGAACTTGATGAAGCTCCAGAACCAGTCACATACTGGTCAAGAATTGCACTAAAGGACTTATCGACAACCTTAACATTGTATTTTTTAAGAACCTTGGCAATGACTGAGTTAGTGAAGTTAGTATCAGCTTTCTTACCATTGATGATAACCTTAGTCAAATCATCCTTGTAGTTTTTCCAATCTGCATTTTTATCAGATTTTGAAACAGTCTTAACGATGTAATAAGTAGCTGCACCTGTTGAACTGTTTGAAACTGTGACTACATCAGAAACAGCATTGGCATCTTGTTTGAAAGCTGCTGTCAAAACGTCTGTTGGGAAGTCTTGAGATGCTGAGTTAACTGTCTTAGAGTTCACTTCCAAGCTATTATCTTTAGCGACTTTTGAGAAGTCTGCGCCTTCTGCTTTAGCTTCAGAGTCAACCTTATCAGCTACTGCCTTATCAGTTGTTGAAACGACTTGAACTTCTGTATTTGGTGTGTAGTTGTCATAAGCAGCCTTGTAGTTTGCTTCTGTCAAATCTTTTTGAGCTGCTTGGTTAACAGCATACTCAACCAATTTTTGCGTACGGATTTGTGTACGATATGACTCTTCTGTTTGACCATAAGCTGCAAGAACTTGTGAGAATTGTTCTCCATACTGTTCTGAAGCTTGTTTGTAGGCCTTATCAACGTCTTCTTTGCTGACCTTGCTACCGTATTCTTTTTCAAGAGCTTTTTGCAAGGTTGCACTCAAAACACTTTGTTGCGTTTGGCTGCTACCTTTAAGTGAATCAAACACATCACCAACAGTGACAGTATCACCCTTCATAGATACCAAAGTTGTTTCTTCAGTTGTTTTGTTCCCAAGAGAAACATATGTAATCCCTGCACCAACAAGAGCTGAGACAGCTACAAGGGCAAGTCCTCCAAGGAAGCGGCCACCTGAGCTTGGTTTGCCAGCATCACGTGTTTTCTTAGTCTTAGCACGTTTAGCTTTTTCTTTTGCTTTTTCACTAGCGAGGGCGATGCTTTCCTCTTCTTCCTTTTGGCGATCAAGCTCCTCTTGTTCTGCGTCTTTGTCTGCTACAACCTCTTCAACAGTTTCTTCAGTTGACTCAAGGTTTTCATTTTCTTTAGTCATTCTATCTACTCCTTAAATTGTCAATATCTTTGTTATTATACCACACTTACTTAAATATTGCTTAATCTGGCAAGATAATATTTTCAGAATTTTTCCTAAGCATAAGAAGTCCGTCACTCATGGGTACCAAACTAGCAGTCAAACCAGGGTTATCTAAAGTCGCATCAAAAAGACGATGCAGACCACGGTAGATGGTGCGCTGACCACGACGGACTTCCATGATGTCTTTAGCGATGTCCCCTCCTTGGAAAATATCATCAAAAACGATAATCCCTCCTACCTTGAGGCGCTTGAGGATTTCTGGTAGAAAGACGATGTATTTAGACTTGGCTGAGTCCATAAAGACAAAATCATAATCGGTGTCTAAGTCTTGCAACACCTCAGCAGCATCCCCTTCAACCAAGGTAATTTGTTGGCGGCTGTCATACTTGGCTAGATTGTCCTTGGCAAAGCCAATCATTTCTTCATTTCGATCAACGGTTGTAATCTGAGCATTCGGTGCATGTTCTGCCATAAGAAGGGCTGAAAAACCGATAGCTGTGCCGACCTCTAGGATTTTCTTAGGCTGCAAGGTCTGCAACAAAAATCGGAAGTAGGCGACAACCTCAGGCTGAATGATAGGAATGTTCTCCTTACGAGCAAAAGCTTCTAATTCAGCCAAATGTCCTGTATTTTCCTGAAGATGCGTTTGCATGTAGTCTACGATATCCTTGTTAACTACTGGGCGACGCATATTGTGATTTGCATTTTTACTATATGATTTAACCATGTGTCTTATTATATAAAAAATCCCTAGCGAGTGCTAGAGATTTTGATTGAAGACCAAGTCTTTTTAAGACTTTCCTCAGCCATAAAGGTCATAAGACTCCTTCAAGGCCTATACCTGTTTGTTCAAGAAAGATCATCCTGATCAGAATGATTTTCTCTTATTGGAACTTCTCTTTAAGAAAGGTGAACACCTTTTTCAACCAAGGCTTCTAATTCCACTAAGCGGTCTTCAAAGACCTTGAAGGCAGCATCCAAGTAGTCGGTATTGGTCATATCAACACCAGCTTTCTTGATGACTTCCAAAGGATAATCTGAGCTACCTGCCTTAAGGTAAGTGAGGTAAGCTTCCTTATCTTCTTCAGTACCGTGAACGATTTTCTCAGCCAAGTAGCTTGCCGCCGCAAATCCTGTAGCATATTGGTAGACATAGTAATTCATGTAGAAATGCGGAATACGTTCCCACTCAAACTGAATCTCGTAGTTATCTTCAGCTTTAAGGTTATAGTATTTCTCATTGAGGTCTGCATAAAGCTTGTTCATAAAGTCTGCTGTCAAAATTTGACCTGATACATCCGCTTCGTGAATAGCATGTTCAAACTCAGCAAATTGAGTTTGACGGAAAACAGTTCCCTTAAAGCCATCCAAGAAGTGGTTGAGGATGGCAAATCGTGTCTTGTCATCTTTAACTTCTTTAAGAAGTGTTTCTGTTAAGATATTTTCATTAGTTGTTGACGCAATTTCCGCCAAGAAAATTGGGTAATCCCCATAAACATATGGTTGGGTTTTACGTGTGAAGGTTGAGTGCAAGCTATGACCAGTCTCGTGAACCAAGGTAAAGAGATTGTCCAAAGTATCTTGCCAGTTCAAAAGCATGAAGGCATTGGTATCATAGGCACCACCTGAGTAGGCACCAGAGCGTTTCCCTTTGTTAGGGTGAACATCAATCCAACGTTCCGTAAAGGCTGCATGAACCCCTTCACTATACTCTTCACCAAAGATAGCCAAGACTTCTTCTGCTTTCTTGAGGGATTCTTCATAAGTGAGAGCAGTCTCAGTCTCAGAGAGTGGCGTATAGACATCATACATCTTAAGCTCATCAAGTCCCAAGACCTTCTTACGCAAATCTAGGTAGCGGTGTAAAAGTGGTAAATGTTTGTGCACTGACTCCAAGAGTGAGTCATAAACACTTTCTGGAATAAAGTTAGCCGCAAGCGCTGCATGACGTGCTGAGTTATAGTGACGTACTTTAGCTTGGTAATTGTGAACCTTGACCACGCCTTGGAGGGTTTGTGCATAGGTATGTTGGAACTGTTCGTAGGTTCCATACATCGCTTCATAAGCTCCCTTACGAATGTCACGGTCTTTAGACTCCATGAGCGTGATAAAGTTACCATGTGTCAACTCAATCACATCCCCTTGACCATCTGATACCCATGGGAAGAGGATATCAGCGTTATCCAAGACATTAAAGGTCTCTGTTGGGCCATTGAAAATATCTCCGGCTGCTGCCAAAAGACCTTCTGCTTCTTGTGAAAGCACATGGTCTTTGTTGGCCAAAAGACGTTCGAAATAGTGGTCATAAAGACCAAGACCAGGTTCTTGTTCTTTGAAGGCTGCTAATTTTTCACCATCCAAAGCCATAAATTCAGGCTCAAAGTAAGCAAAGGCTTCACTCAACTGTGAATAAAGGTTTGAAGCTTTAGCTTGGTATTCTTGATAAAGACCAACCGTTGTGTCTTGGTCATTTTTCATTGACGCATAAACGTAGATTTTTTCCAAACGACGCATCAAACTCATATAAAGTTCTGTAGCCTCAAGCAAATTCTTGGCTGAGTCCAAGAGGTGACCAGCAAAGGCACTAGATTTCTTAAGACCCTGAACAGTGCTTTCATATTCAGCTTCCCAAGCAGCGTCCGTCGCAAAAATGGTGGTCAAATCCCATGTATATTTTCTTCTAAATGACTTCGATTGTCTGACATAGTATTCTCCTTAATTGTGTCTATACTCTACTATTTTAGCATAAAAGGTGGGAGGGTAGAGGGTTTGCCTGTAAGAAAAATCCCTTTTTCGATAATATTGCTTAAAAACCTTTTCAAAACCATCAAGCTCTAGTCTAATTTGTACGAAACCTTGCTTGGATTCTGGAAATCGCACTTGTGGAAAGAAATCTTGGTCGGACATGTTCAACAAATTCATCCCCTTAAGGTAAGCTGTCTCCTGTCTTTTCATCCACCTTGGATTTTTGCCCATCAACTCTCTTTGAATCAAACGTGAGACCTTCCTTCGTTGAGGTACTTGATAAGTCTCCACCTTCCTTGCCTGATAGGGAAAACGTAATATGGTCATGAGATTTTCGGTGAAGGACCAAGACTTGGTTAAATAATGAGCCTTTCCAAAAATATCCTCATAGATGAGATACTTGAGTCTAATTTCCTCTCGCTTCCAATCGAGCTCCCAGAGGTGGAAACCTATCTTAGCTGTAAAATAAAGAAAATCACGCTGTAGATCTGTTAAACGCTGTCCTAGCCACAATTCTTCCCCCAAAAGCCAACGCACCTCGTAACCTATTTGATGGTAAGCTAAGGTTCGCTCTCTGAGACGTTTCTGTGACAAACGAGAACATTGGACTTCCAGAGCCAGGGAATCTCCAACGAATAAATCCGCAATCTGGCCCAACTCAGGTATCACCTTTTCAATGCACACTTTTTCGCCATGATTGTCCAAGGACTGATACAAAGCGGCTTTTAGGGATAAATGTTGGGCCGATTCGTTTTCTGAGAAAAACTGACAACCCTGCAAGGATTTGTGGGCAAAATGCGGGCACATCACCTGTCCCTGTCTCAACATTACAATTCCTTGACAGCCAGGGCACCTATAAATTTTCTCACGGTTCAACCCATTTTCAAGAGCCGAAACCAAGAGGCCTTCCTGATTTTTAGCAATTAACATGACTCTCTCCTTTATGCACTCTATTACTTATTCGCAAAAGATGTCATAAAATGAAAAAAGCATCTAGATTTCTCTAGATGCGTCCCCCATTCGAATTGAAACTTGCTCCCTGCTGCATGGAAACATAGGTTTATAGGTGTATTGCTTACCTTAGGTTACAAGTGCCGCTCAATCCATTTGAACTCTTTTCAATCTTTCAATTTCTAGAGGTAAATCCCCCAATCTACCCTGAAATTAGAAGCTGAAAACAGTCTCTATCCCACACGACTATTGAAAATAGCCAATGTAGCACAGACAGATGCTCTCACAAACATCTGGTCAAATTCCGCCACTGGAACATCATCCTAATATGCTTATCACCCTTTTGTTCCTAACTCTCATCAAGGACTTAATCCCTTTAGTCAATAATAAGATAAAACAATTTTTAGACTTGGATACTTACCATCCAAAATCCTTATTTACTAACATTGAACCACCATTTCCCTAGGTGCAGTTCAATACCAACAAACGCAAAACCGTGTTGGTCCAAAATGGTCTCTAGCTTCAAAGTATCCCGAGATTGATAGTCAGTCAATCTAATAAAGCTTTCCCTCAAGCTCTGTATAGCAGGCAGTCATCCTGCTTTCAAGATACTAATCTCTAGATGAGTACTGGCTAAAATAACCACTCTCAAAACATACTACCTATCTTAGGCTTAGTCCACCTTCTGATAAGTATATGCAGTTGCTGCTTTATTTTCTCTCCCTCTTCGTTTCCGAAGAGTAGCCTCTACCGATTCTGCTGTTTTTGAATCTGTCGTTTGTCTCTACACGGATTAAAAATACCGCTAGCTCCCGCTACGATGATGCTGATGTTTTAAATAGATTAATCTAATTTGTTTGCTGTTCAAATCTTCTCTTTTTAAATCATCACAATGAAACATTGGAATTTGATAACTTAGAATTTTGAATTCTAAGATAGTCCTTTTTGACTAGGGAGTCACCCTGTCAAAAAACAAACTCTTCCTAACAGTATCTATTATACTGTATTATAATTTTTTGTCAATTAATTTATTTCATATTTTTTGAAAATATTTTTTAAACAGCTAATTCAAAGATAAGAAGATACCCAAAACCACTATAACAAAGGCATTTACAGGGGTTGTTGAAAAATTAGAAAACTTTTGTTTCTTGCACCTTTTTTTATCTGTTTGGATGATATTCAGTAATTATCAGAAAATTTCATATTTTTTATAACCAATCTCTCTAATCATTTCTTGCATAAAAAAACTAGGAAAATCATCTTCCTAGTTTTCTATAATTTATCTTAGTGTTTACGTTTATAAGTTGAGATACCAAACAAGGCCAAAGCTGATGTCACCATAGCTGCACCTGCTGCTGCAGAAGCTGCTGTTGATTTTTCACCAGTAGATGGAAGAGCTGGAGCTTCTTCTTTTACAGGAACTGATGTTGGTGTTACAGATTTAACAGATTTTGGTTCTGTTGGAGTTGTTGGTATTTGTGGTTTTGGTTTCTCTGTTGTTTTTTCAACAGATACAAAGTTCTTGTGGTAAGTAACTGATACTGAAACTGTATTTGGAAGAACTGGTTTATTTGGTTCTTCTGGCAATTCAGGAACAACTACAGTTGAGTTTGTTGCGAACCAGTAAGCTGTTGGAACATTGAGGTTATTTCCGCTTACGATAAAGTCCATTGGTTGACCTTTGAAGATTGTTGCAGCTGCACCATAGTAAGCATTCTTCGTACGAGGTGTTCCATCTGGATTGATAGCATCCCAACCTTCATCAGTCACTTCACCAGTTGTTGGATCTACTGTTGGGTCACTGTTAAAGCGAGCACCATTAGCCACAAATTCGTTATCATTGCTTGCATACGCATAACCATCTTCATGCAAAGTGATAGATGAACCAGGGATTTGGACATATTCGTTTCCATTCAAACCAACTTTTTCGATGTGGTTTCCAAGTTCAGTGTTCCAGTGGTTAAGTGATGAGATACTCAAAACTGATCCATTCTTAGACAAGTCAAGTGGTGTCACTGATGACTCAGAATCAAAGAAGTTCAAGTTCATCTTAACATGAAGTTTTTGTTAGTGTCGTCAGTTTGTGAACCAATGAAAAGGGTCTTAGTTGGATCGTGGTACAACTTAACAATAGCTGAACCATCTGTACTTGGTGCTTCTACCAAAGTGTATGTTGCAACGATTTTCTTAACTGGAGTACCATTGTATGATGTTCCGTTAAGGTTGTTGTATGTGACAGTCAATGTTTGACCTGTAGCCATCTTCAACCATACATCTTCAGTATATTCACCGTCAGCATTAATAGTATATTGTGAACCATTAGCAGCACTGAAATCGCTTGGAAGGTAGCGAGATGTGTTGAACTGTTGAAGAATTTCATCTACTGAATGACCTGATTGGATGTTTTTATCCAAGTAGTCAACAGAACCAGCTGAATTTTCAACAGTCATTGCGGCATTAGCCTCTGTTTGATAAATCAAACCAGTCGCATTTTCTGCCAATCCTTTTGTCAAAAGACGAGCTGTTGTTCCACCAGTATATGCTTTGTATGATTTTTCCCAAGCAGCATAAGCAAGAACGTCTTGGTAGTATTTATCCAATTGTGTCTTGTAATCTGCAAGTTTTTGTTTATAGTCAGAAACAGCCGTTGTCAAAGCTTTTGTTTGCACTTTGTTGTCATTGTTAGCTGCTTCAACACTAGCATGTTTAACACCAGCTTCTTCAGTTGCTGTGAATCCTCCTGTAGCGACAACATTTGCTTGAGCAGATGTAAGCGCCGCATCAGCTTCTTCACGTGTTAATTTATTTTCAGAAACGACTGTAGTTGAAGCTGTTTGTGCATCTTTAGCTGCTTGTTCTTGAACAGCCTTAACATCAGCAGAATCTTTTGATGCAGCTGCAGTAGTTTTTGCAGCTTCAACTGCATTATCAAAGTCAGGGTTTGAGACTTCAGCAATAGCTTTAGTTGTTGTTTTTACAGTAGTATCTGTTTCAGTTGTTGTTGTTTCCTCTGTTCCAGGTACAGTTGTAACAACTGCTGCATCCCCTGTTGTCTTAACAAGATTAGCACTTGATTCTGCAGTCGCATTTGAGACTGTGGCATCAGTATCTGTAGCTACTGTGGCATCTTTAGCTTCATCTGCGGCTGCTACGCTAGTAGCAGCAAGTCCTGCAAGCAATACACTTGAATATAATGTTGTTTTAAATGGGTTGACTTTCATTTATACTTTCTCCTTTTCGGTTAATGCTTTATTAACCAGTTTTACTTAACCGTTTAATATACTACCGTGATTTTTAAATTTTAGCAATAGATTTATGAAAAAAAACTTATGTATTTGCTACACACTTTTAAAATATGACACATTTTTGTTATAATTTAATCATTTCTTTACAATTATCCTAGATATGTATAAGAAGAAAGTACCATTTCTTCATTTAATTTTTACAGTTGTCGGGCTCTCCTCAGAGATAACGATTAGAGTCAAAACGAATCCCTAGAGACTCAACCTCATCTAAAGCTCTTATTCTTCTTGATAAAAGAACAGAAAAACTACCTTTAAGGCCTTGACTTTAATAGCTTTTCGTCGTATGCTTGAAAAAATGTTAAGAAAGTTGGGGAATTTTTTCAATGACAAAGAAAGAAGTTAGGACACTGCTCCTTTTAGGGATCAGTATTATTTTTGCGAACCTCGCACTTCGTTTGATGTTCAGGCCCTTGCCTGAAAATTTAGCCTATCTTATTAAAACGCTTGTTCTTGGGTGTGGATGTTACTTCCTAGTACATAGGCGACTAGGTTTAAAAATCAAATCCACTCAAAAGATAGGTCTGGCTGAAACCTTACGTGTTTGTTGGTTGATTATTTTAGCTGACTTTATCTATATTTCTGGGGGAGCTTTGGGTATTAGTAAGGCACCTCATATGATTGGTACCGCCTTGATTGTCGCCTTAGGAGCCGGTTTTTTTGAAGAATATGTTTTTCGTGGACTCTTCCTTAAACTCGCCTTCCAAGATGGTATTAGGTCTTCAAAACAAATTTTGGGGGCCGTTCTCTTATCAGCCTTATTTTTTGGATTGGCTCATCTAGGAAATCTCACCCACCAACCTTTGGATGCTACCCTGTTTCAAGTTTACTATGCCTCGGCTATCGGCATATTCTTTGCTGCTATTTACCTACGCACAGGTAGCCTCTGGTGGACTATCATTCTGCACTTTTTGGTTGACTTTACCAGTGTCCTGATGTCACAATCAACGCAGGCTGCTCCAGCTACAAGTATCTGGCATTTCATTCTCTGGTTACCACTCATTGCCATCGGACTCTTCCTCATTCGACCTAAAAAATTGGATGTCATTAGACGTCTTAGTAACTGACACTTTATACAGCATTTCAAAAGTTAGACAAAAAACTAACTTTTGGAGTGCTTTTCTTTTATCGAAATCCCTTCTTCCAACCCTCTCAATCCTTACTCTTCCTATAAGACTTGGCTTCATAAAAATTTCATATCAGGTCTTCATTGATTCCTATCAGGATTTTACTGATATTAGACTTCTCATTTTGTTATAATATAGGTCACAATCATGTTTTTAAAAAGGGGATGCTTATGAATTTTCAACAATGCCGCTATGTTCAGACTATAGCTGAAACAGGGTCTTTTAGTAAGGCTGCTAAGAAACTCTTTTTGACGCAACCCAATCTTTCAGCATCCATTCGTGATTTAGAGGAAGAACTGGGAGTTCTACTCTTTGAGCGCTCTAATACAGGAGCCAAACTGACTGATGATGGCCATGATTTTCTCAAATACGCCAAACGTATCCTTGGAGAGCTAGATCTACTAGAAGGACGCTATCGCAAGTCCTTCAAGAAATCGTTCACTATTGCCAGTCACCACTATGATTTTCTATCCCTTCCCATGGCTCATATTGCCAAACGCTTTCGTAGTGATTATCAAGAATTTCAACTAATTGAAACAACAACCAGAAAGATTCTCAAAAGTGTGGAGAGTTTCGAAAGTGACTTGGGGATTATTTACCTTGATGAAGACAACGCCCACATCCTAGAGCGTAGTTTCAAACACATGGATTTGGCATTTACTCCGCTTGGGGAGTTTGAGACTAAGATTTTCTTGGGGCGTCAACATCCCTTGGCCAAGAAAAAATCCCTAAATCTCAAGGATTTAGAGGGCTATCCACAGGTCCGTTTTCGTCAGGAAAGTTCTGGTATTCACTTTGATGAGGACCCTCTGGAGGTTCTACCTGACCAACAGGTTATCTACAGCAATGACCGAGGAAGTGTCATGAATTTGCTCTGTGCCTCTGATAGTTATGCTTCTGGCCTTGGTATTGTCAACAGTTTTATCAAAGACCAGATTGTCCTAATCCCACTTAAGGACAGTCCCAAGCACACTTTGGGAATTGTGACCAATAATAAACAGAAAAAATCTGCAATTATCCAAGCATTTATCGAAGAAATTCAAGATAGCTTACTACCCCACCACTAAGGAGATGAAAATGGAATTTCAAACACTTAACAATGGCATCAAAATCCCCGTACTCGGTTTTGGCGTCTGGCAAATTTTCGACCAAAAGGAATGTCAAAAAGCTGTAGAAGATGCTCTTTCTGTCGGCTATCGTCTGATTGATACAGCCAGTCTTTACCGTAATGAAGAGGCTGTGGGACGTGCCATTAAGGCATCTGGCATCCCTCGTGAGGATATTTTCCTAACCAGCAAGGCCTGGATTAGTCAGCTTGGCTACGAAGATACTAAATTAGCCCTAAAAGAGACCCTCCGCAAACTAGATACTGACTATCTTGATTTATATTTGATTCATCAACCTTTTGGCGACTTACATGGTGCCTGGCGTGCTATGATTGAGCTTCAGCATGAAGGACTTATTAGAGCCATCGGGGTTTCTAACTTCTCAACAGGACGTTTGGCGGACTTTGCCTTGCAAACTCCTGTTGTTCCAGCAGTCAATCAAATCGAGTTGCATCCCTATAAACAACACAAACTTATCCAGAAAGCTGATAAGGAATTTGGTACCCTAACACAAGCCTGGGCTCCTTTTCACAGAGGAGAGGATGGTATTTTTCAAGACCAAACTCTGACTGCTATCGCTGAAAAACATGGTAAGACAGTTGCTCAGGTCATTCTCAGATGGCAAACCCAACAAGGCATTCTGACCATTCCTAAAAGTACCCATATCGAACGGATGAAGGAAAACTTTGATAGTTTTGACTTTCACCTAGACCAAGCAGACCTTGATGCTATCAGTAAACTAGACCGATACCCTGATGCCTATGGTCCTGATGAAAGTGTAGAACGTATTAAGCATTTATTGAAATATAGTGTATAAGAAAACGAGTTCGACTGAACTCGTTTTAATGTTAAAAATGTCTTATTTAGATTGTCCTTGGGTAAGTAGGAGCACCCTTTAAAATTCAAAATAGGGAATGGAACAGAAGCCTTATTATTCAAAAGCGCTTCGTCATCCTACTTCTTCTTGAGGAAATCGCAAAAAACTAAATTGTTTTACCCAATCACACTTCCATTTGGAACAGATGGATCCACTGTCAAGACAGTGAGTTTGCCATCATACTCTGCGGAAAGAATCATACCTTGGCTGACATATTTCTTCATCATCTTACGTGGTTTAAGGTTAGCCACGATTTGGAGTTTCTTGCCGACCAATTCTTGTTCATTTGGATAGAATTTAGCGATACCTGAGAGGATTTGACGGTCTTCACCGTCGCCAGCGTCAAGACGGAAGCGAAGCAATTTGTCTGAACCTTCGACTTTTTCTACTTCTTTAACTTCAGCGACACGGATTTCAACCTTGTCAAAGTCGTCAAATTTGATTTGGTCTTTTCAGACTTAAGTTCAACCTCTTCTGGGTTCCATTCCTTCTCTTGAGGTTTGCCTGCGTTCATTTGAGATTGGATGTAGGCAATTTCTTCGTCCATGTCAAGACGTGGGAAGATTGGAGTTCCTTTTGAAACGACTGTGACATTTTCTGGTAAGCCTGAAAGTTCTAGATTTTCAAGGTCAAACGTTCCTGACAATCCGAGCTGTTCCATGATGGCATTTGAAGTGGTCATCATGAATGGTTGGATGAGATGAGCCACCACACGAAGACTAGCTGCCAAGTGAGCCATCACTGCTGCCAAGTGTTCCTTGTCACCATCCTCTTTGGCAAGTACCCAAGGAGCTGTTTCATCGATATACTTATTGGTACGTGAAATGATATTCCAAACGGCATCTAAGGCGCGTGGGAAATCTACAGCATTCATTTGTTTATGGAATTCTTCGATATTTTCAGCCACAACCTTAGCCAAATCAGCATCAAAGTCTGTAACGTTCTCAACATAGGCAGGCACTTTACCACCGAAATATTTGTTAATCATGGCAACTGTACGGTTGAGGAGGTTTCCGAGGTCGTTAGCCAACTCATAGTTGATACGAGCCACATAGTCTTCTGGCGTGAAGGTACCATCTGAACCGACAGGAAGACTACGCATGAGGTAGTAACGAAGTGGATCAAGACCAAAACGTTCTACCAACATTTCTGGATAGATCACGTTTCCTTTAGACTTAGACATCTTACCGTCTTTCATGACAAACCAACCGTGGGCAATCAAACGTTCTGGCAATTTAATGTCCAACATCATGAGGAGGATTGGCCAGTAGATGGAGTGGAAGCGAAGGATGTCTTTTCCGACCATGTGGAAGACAGTTCCGTTCCAGAACTTGTCAAAGTTGCCATGCTCATCCTGACCATAACCAAGAGCAGTCACATAGTTGAGAAGAGCATCCATCCAGACGTAGACCACGTGTTTAGGATTGGATGGGACTTTAACCCCCCCAAGTGAAGGTTGTGCGTGACACGGCTAAGTCTTCCAAACCTGGCTCGATGAAGTTTTTAAGCATTTCATTAAGGCGACCATCCGGAGTGATAAAATCAGGATGCGATTTGAAAAATTCTACCAAGCGGTCTTGGTATTTACTGAGACGAAGGAAGTAAGATTCTTCAGATACCCATTCTACTTGGTGTCCTGATGGAGCAATACCTCCCGTTACATTTCCATCTTCGTCACGGAAAACTTCCGACAGCTGACTTTCTGTAAAGAATTCCTCATCTGATACTGAGTACCAACCAGAGTATTCACCCAAGTAAATATCATCTTGAGCAAGTAAGCGCTCAAAAACTTGTGCCACTACTTTTTCATGGTAATCATCAGTCGTACGGATGAATTTGTCATATGAGATATCAAGTAATTTCCAGAGTTCTTTGACTCCAACTACCATACCATCCACATAGGCTTGTGGTGTGATTCCTGCTTCTTCAGCTTTTTGTTGAATCTTTTGGCCGTGTTCATCAAGCCCAGTAAGGTAGAAGACATCGTAGTTCATCATGCGTTTGTAACGTGCCAAGACGTCACAGGCAATGGTTGTATAGGCAGAACCAATATGCAATTTACCAGATGGGTAGTAGATAGGTGTTGTGATGTAGAATGTTTTTGTCATTTTAATTTCCTTTCATGTGTTAACAAATGGGCTAACACTGATGATATAACATCTTATTATAGCACGTTTTGGACACTAAAAAACCAGACTAGCTGGTTTTAAAGCATATTCATTCAGAAAAATCTGACAGTTACTTGTTACCTCTCTTATAACGCTTAACTGCCTTTTGGTAGTTGGCATCTAATTGCTTAGCATCCTTGCCTGAAAGACGCTTATAGCTCCGCTTTTCGATGGCCTTTCCTTTTTGTCAAATATGATTACCGTCAACTGATTACCTTTAGCCTCATAACTGATTTTTCCCTCACTTCGTCGCTTATAAAGATCAATCAGCTTTTTCTCCATTTGATCGATGTCCTTTTGGCTGACAAGTGCACTGGCCTTATAGTATTTTTGAACAATGCTATGAACTTCCTTTTGGTAGTCTTTAGGAGTCACTAAGGGCTTAAAAGTCCTAGACCAAGCACTAACCTTATAGTTTTTCCCGTTTCGAAGTCAATAGGAGACACATTGTCAAATGACCCATAACTACTCTCAAAGGTATAGTAAGTGTACTCTTTAGCTTCTTGGTCTTCAACACGCATAAAATCCTTTAGCTTTGTTCCTTCATAACCAGGTTTACCGTCCATCCAGGTCTTGGTCGTACTGTTATAATACTTAGACGTTTGCAATTGGTAAAGACCATCAGCTATTTTCCCTGTGTGATGCCTCCAAAACACATAGCCTCCACCCATTAGACCTAAAATTATTAGGATTCCGGCAAGGCCTTTGACTAAAAAACGATGCCCTCTAAATTTTGAACCTGCATTAGCTGATTTTTTGTACATATTTTTCTTTTTCCTCTTCATTGTCCACTGTTTAATGATTAACTGAAAACAACTATCTTTTATTGTAGCAAAAATTATGGAAATATTTCTGTGATTATTTTTATAAAAGAAAAAACCAGACGAGCTGGTTTTTGTTCATTTCACATTTAACTAGGAATGAAAGAGTTTTTTATCGGCTCTAACATCACGCTCATATTCGTAATCTAGTTTTTTCTCTTCTTCTTTTGTTAGGCGTTTAAAGACTTTTTCTTCTGAAAGTTTGCCTTTTTTATCATAGATAAGGACAATAATTTTATCGCCATCAACCTTATAGTGAACCGTCTCTTTAAGAGATTTTTTATAATCCTTAATGTAGACTTTTTTACTATCGTCAATATCAGATTTAGTGGTATATTCGTCCACTTTATAACGATTATCTACAGCCTTCTCAACGACTTTTGTGTAATCGGCCAAAGACATTGTTGGTGTGAGCGTTCTAGACCAGTTATCAAGACGGAAAGCTTTTTCAGTATCATAGTCCGTAAAGTCAACCAAGTTAACCGCACCAGCCAAGGTGTAGTTATAAAATTTCAACTGATCGCCTTTAACTTTAACAAAGTCACCGTCTTTTAACTTACTTTTCTCATAGGATTCCATACCATCAATCATCTTTTTCTTGTCCTTATCATAATATCGATAAGTCTCTATTTGATAAGTTCCCTCTGAGATCTTACCTCCCTGTAGGTGGATATAGGCATAGCCACCAAAAGAAAGGGCAAGTAGTACAACTGCTCCAATAACAGAAGCAATAATAATTTTAACCTTCTTAGATAAGCCTTTTTTAGGTGCCACAACTGGTGTCCCTTGTCCAGTCACTGGCCCACTCACCTGAACTTGTGGCTGGCTGTTCTCTGCCACAGGCTCTGAAGTTACAAATTCACCGTTAGCTTTAGCCTGTTGAATTTCTTCCTCGCTTGGTTTGCGATTATTGATTGTTTCAAAATAATCTAACCATTCTGTTTCGTTCATAAAAGTCCCCTTTTTTCATTGATACTCCTATTTTACCAGAAAAATGCCAAAAATCTATTTGACTATTTTCATAAAAAGAAAAACAGTACCTGACTTTAGGCCTGATACTGCTTTATTAGACTTATGAATGTTAAATTCTATCAACGCTCTTTTTACTGCTACTGCTAGAGTTTGATTTTGAATCGCTACCATAGTCGTCACTATAGCCGTAACCATAGTCACTTCCATAGTCACTTCCATAATCACTACCGTAACCATAACCATAATAGTCTTTGAAGTCATCGTATTGATCGCTATAAGACTTCAGCTCTTTCTTATAATCCTTGACAGCGTCTTTATAATCATCCCAACGTTTGTCTGCATCAGATTTACTTAAACGTTTAAGGGTAATACGTGACTCAAGCTTTCCTTTTTTATCATAAGTAGTCAGAGTGTATTCATCACCATGTTTGACATAAGTACGTTTTTCCTTCAAGGTATCTTTATATTCTCTTGTTGTTTTTTAACGACTTTGTCAGCTGCCTCTTTGGTATAGAAGGAATAGTCTTTTCTCATCTTTTTCATGAAGTCTTTTGTGGCATCTTCGACTTGATCCGCATTTAAAACTTGACTTTGTGTTTTATTCCACGGATCAAATACCTGAGGAACATCCATCTCATAGTCTATCAAACTAACATATGATTTATTGTCACTCTCTAATAAATTGTAGGTTCTAGATTGATTATTCTTTACAATTACAAAAGACTGCACGTCCAAACCTTCGTCCTTGTATTCATCTAAGCCATCAACCATTTTATCTTTGTCTTCATCATAACGAGAGAGAGAAACGACTTCATAGGTCCCATCTACAATTTTTCCTGACTGATAACGCCATAATGAATAGCCACCAACAGAAAGTAAAATCACTGCCACAGCACCCAAGACTGATGCTAGAATAATCTTAGCTTTTTTTGACATTCCTTTTTTCACTGGCATGGCTTGTTGGAAGGTTGCTGTTGTTTGGGCAAACTGAGGCTGTTGCGTCATAGAAATAACAGGTTCAGCTGGTTTAATTTTCTTGGCTCATTAGCCTGTCCAGTTGCTCCAAAGACATTAGGTCGCTCAAGAATAAACTCCCCTGCTGCTTGAGCTTGAGCTAATTCTGCTGGACTTGGTTTGCGACCGTTGACTAATTCAAAGTACTCAATCCACTCTTGCTGGTTCATAATAATCTCCTTTTTATTGGTCTACAAGTCTATTGTACCAAAATTAATGATGAAATAGTATTTGACAATTATCATAAAGCCTGTAAGTTTTTTAATAAACCGTTAGGCTATGATTCTCGATAGTAAAGAACTGCTTGGTCGGTTTAGGTATCAGCGCCAGATGGCATAATCTCCATAATGATCCCAGCCCTTATGATGCTCCAAGGCATACTCATAATCCCTATCATAACCACTTTTGAGTTCTTCGGCTTCCTCTGAGCTTAATCGTTTAAAAGTTCTACGCGACTCAATATGTCCATCATCAGCATAAACAGTCAGAACGAGACCATTAGGACGCTTTTCATAAGTTCTTTTTTGCTTCAACATTTTTTATAATCGTCTACACACCTCTGGACAGATACTTCCTTTACTCTTGAATACTCCTCTCCCTTTTTAGAAATCTTATCAATATGAGAAATCACTAGAGCTTTATATTCAGAGACTGTTAGATCCTGTTTCAAAGTCCCAGTACGTGGGTCAAAAGTCTGTGGGATCTTTTCATCGTGCTCAAATGGTGAGACAAAAGGTTCCCCATCCCCCCACAAAAACATAATAAAATTGAGATTTCATATTCTCAACAACTATAAAATCCTCATATAAGCTATCATTATTCTCTCCTCGCTCAGTCCAATTTATCAATTCATTGGAATATGCCGATTTAGCCTCGTATTTTACCATCTGATAGGTGCCATCCGGAATATGGTTCTCTTGATGCTTCCAAAATTCTCTCTCTCCTATGGCGATTAAGACTGACGCAACAAGTCCAAGAAATAAGATGATACCAATCTTCCATTTTTTTGCCTTAGTCATACTTCTCCCCTCCTTATTGGCCTATTCTTCAATACTATTTTACCAAAATAAGGGAAAAGCTAGTGACAGGATTGCAAAGGAAAAGAGCTTGAAAATATCAACTCTCAAACCTCTTTCTTACCATCTACTTTTTAACATCCTCAGCACCAATGACTGGGTATTCAGTCAATCCTGATGCTACTTCTTCAGCCTGGTCTGATCCTTCTGATTTTTCCTCAAGATCAAACTTAGGTGCATCTTTTTCATAAGCATTAATGATGTCAGCTACGACTGGGTGACGGACGACATCACTGGCAGAGAAATGAACAAAATCAATGGCCTTGATACCCTTCAATTTTCCATAGCATCAATAAGACCTGACTTAACACGACGTGGAAGGTCAATCTGGCTCATGTCCCCATTGACAATCATCTTAGAATTAAAGCCAAGACGCGTTAAGAACATCTTCATCTGCATGATGGTCGTATTTTGCGCCTCGTCAAGGATAACAAAAGCATCTTCAAGGGTCCGACCACGCATATAAGCGAGTGGCGCAATTTCAATAATTTCACGTTCCATGAGACGGGTCGTCTGCTCTTTACCGAGGATTTGATAAAGGGCATCATAGACAGGGCGAAGGTAAGGGTCTACCTTTTCCTTAAGGTCTCCTGGTAAGAAACCAAGACTTTCGCCTGCCTCAACAGCCGGACGGGTTAGCACAATACGTTTCACCTGACCACGCTTAAGTGCTGTGACAGCTAGGGTAACTGCTAGAAAGGTTTTTCCTGTACCTGCTGGACCAATCCCAAAGACCACATCATGATTTTTAATACTATCAACGTAGACCTTTTGTCCCAAGGTCTTCACTCGAATTGGTTTACCACTATTGTCCTTGATAATTTCTTCTTCATAAAGGGCAACAAATTTGTCAATCGAACCATCCTGAGCCATGGTTAGAGCTGCCACAACATCTGAAGTGTTAACCAGCATCCCTCGCTCCACTAAAACGAGGAGAGCTTGAATGGTTAAACGTGCCAATTCAACGCTTTCCTGATCGTCTCCAAGAATTTGGACACGCTCTGTTCTAGCATGAATGATAAGGCCCAAGTTATCTTCAATGAGTTTTAGATGACGCTCATTGGTTCCAAAAAGCGACAAGACATCATCTGGGTGATTAAGGGTAATTTCAACAGAATACTCTTGCAAATAGAGTTCCTCTTTCTTAAGTATTTTTATCCATTATATCAAAAAAATCACGCCAAGCGTGACTTTTTATCATTCTGACTTATTCATTAAATGACACGTGAACGTGATCATAGTGGTTTTCAGTAACGCTACCACGATCTGGCATTTGGTTCCATGTGTTAGCTGGTCCGTAGATATTATCTACTGGTGCGTAGAATTGTTGTCTGTAGATGACATATGAGATACCTGCATTTGAGATATTGTCTACAGCATATTGAGCGACTTGATTACCAACTTCTGAACCAACTGGTACCATAACGTCAACGGCAAGTCCTTTACCATGGTCTTGAGGATCACCTTCACGGTAACCACCGATATCAGTAAGACCGAATTTTGATGCTACATCTTGACGGAAAGCTTCAGCTTGTGGTTGAAGGTGTGGATCCGTTGGAAGTGTGTTTGTTGAAGCAGGTTGTGCTGCTGGAGCCTCTGAAGCCGCTGGGGCTTCTGAAACTGCTTCTGATGTTGCTGCTGGTTGCTCTGCTGGAGCTTCTGAAGCCGCTGGGGCCTCTGAAGCTGCCTCTGAAGCCGCTGGGGCTTCTGAGCTGCTTCTGATGTTGCTGCTGGTTGCTCTGCTGGAGCTTCTGATGTTGCTGCTGGTTGCTCTGCTGGAGCTTCTGCAGGCTGTGCTGGTTTTTCTTCAGCTGCTGGGGCTGGGGCTTCTGCAGGTTTTGCTTCTGCTGATGCCGTTACATGATCAATGGCATCGGCAACTGGTTGTTCAGTATCTGCGTAAGCTGGTGCTTCAGATGCTGAAGCGATAGCTTCTGTCACTTCTGAAACAGCTTGTGTTGATTCTTCTGTAGCAGGAGCAACTGTAGCCGTTGTGTCTACTGAATCAACAGGAGCAGACAAATCTGTTGTTGCTACAGCTTGTCCGTTTACTGTTACTTCGTTAGTTGTCAAGTTAGCCTCTGCAACAACAGATGCATTTGAAGTTTCTGAAGCTGGTGTTTCAACTTTAACTGAAACTGCTTGGTTATCAGCGTTGTAAGTTGTTGTCAAGACTGTTCCAGGGAAAATCAAGTCAATGTTTGTGATTTGGTTGATATTAGCCAAAACATTTACATCGATTCCCATTGCTTCTGCGATACTACCCAAAGTGTCACCGTATTGAACAGTGTAAGTTTGTTGGTTATCACTAACAGCGATGTCGG
This sequence comes from Streptococcus sp. HSISS2, assembly GCF_000448665.1. Taxonomy (NCBI): domain Bacteria; kingdom Bacillati; phylum Bacillota; class Bacilli; order Lactobacillales; family Streptococcaceae; genus Streptococcus; species Streptococcus sp. HSISS2. The sequence goes on from NZ_CM002133.1 coordinate 1,431,128, forward strand.
CTTTGATTTGATCCACTGAACGAGCAGTCCAATTAGCGACATCATCAGCATGTACATGACTAGCAGCAAAAAGTGAAAGAGCTGCGGTCGAGTATAGAAGTGCCTTAGTTGTTTTTGATTTTGATAACATGTATAAATTCATTCCTTTTTTAACAATTTTAACACTTACAATAATACCATACTTCTAGTCAAAAAAGTGGCAAATTATTGCACTTTAAAGCAATTACTAACTAGTTGTAATACGCCTAATTTATTGAAAAAAAGCTGAGACATTTGTAAAAAATGTAACAATTCATTCTCCCTCAACTGCTGTTTTCTTGAAAATGTTTTTGTCAAGATAGGTCTGTCCTTTAATAGAGATTAAACACTATTAATGCGCTAGATAGTCTTCCCAAATATGATCAAATTGACCTAGATTGAAAGAGAAACTAGCCTGATCTTCCAAGTAGCGACTCACCTCTTCAAAGTCATCAGTATGTTTAGGAAAGGTTGAATCGTCAAACGCCAAGTCAGCTAAAATGGCTACTGGTTCATTGGATTTAGGGTTACGTTGCGTCATCAGCCAAGTATAAAAAGATTTTCTCATACTTTCTCCTAACTGATTAATTCTGTTCCGAACTGATCTTGTTTGATTTTTTTAGCCTTCATCAAACCACCCAAGGCCTTTTTAAATTGCCCCTTTGAAATACCAAAGGTTGCCTTTATATCTGCTGGTGATGATTTATCGTTTAGAGTCATAAAACCACCGTTGCTTTCTAGATAGGTCAAAATCATTTGAGCATCATTTTCAAGCATCTCAAAAGAACGTGGTTTCAAAGACAAATTCAGGGTACGATCGACCTCACGAAAACCAATCACACGGGCTTCAAGGACTTGACCCAAACGTGGCTCAGCATAACGTTCTGACGGATGGATGAAGCCAAGCATGTTATTTTCTGGTAGGTAAACAAAGGTTCCTGAGAGCTTGAGACGATAGGCGATAGCAGGCCATTTTTGATTTTGCATATTGTCATAGGCAGGCCCAGCCATACGTTGAAAGACTTCAGGTTCAGCAGGAAGCCCCCAAATACGGCCTTTTTATCGACGTCTAGTTTGATGTAGAGTTTATCACCCTTTTTAGGCCAAAGCTCTTTGAGTTCCGGCAGCACATCAAGAGAGACGACAATTTCCTTATCTGGGATTCCCACATCCACAAAGACACCTAAATCCTTACGAACCTCAGTGACTTCTCCCCAATCATAAGAATCACGAGTTGCCTTAATTTCCTTTTGTGTCAAACGTGATTTCTGCTTGCTGTCAGTGTAGGCAAAGCCTGTTACCATGTCACCAATCGCATGATTTCCTTCATTTTTAGCCAAAGCAAAGGTCACGCCATCCTTTTGGACAAAGTAAAAGCGATCATTTTCATCAGTTACTAAGGAAGTAATGATGGTTCCAAGTAGTGTATTCATATTTTTCCTCAAAAAGAGAGCCGGACAAGGAAGCTAACATAGTCCATGCTTTTTGCTTCTGTCCCACTCTCCTTATTTTTCTATTGATTAAACAGTAAGGAGTTCTTTTTCCTTTTCTGCTGTCATGCTGTCGATTTTCTTAACAGCATCGTCTGTTGCTTTTGGATATCCTTTTCAAGACCTTTCAATTGGTCCTCTGTGATTTCCTTGTCTTTTTCTTGCTTTTTAGCTTCATCCATAGCATCACGACGGATGTTACGAATAGCGATTTTAGCATTTTCACCAACTTTTTTAACTTCTTTAGCCAATTCCTTACGAGTTTCTTCTGTAAGTGCTGGGATAACCAAGCGCACAACAGAACCGTCGTTTGCTGGGTTAATACCAAGGTCAGATTCGTTGATGGCACGTTCGATATCAGCGATTGAACCTTTATCAAACGGTGAAATCAAAAGAACACGTGCTTCAGGAACAGTGATTGAAGCCAATTGATTAAGAGGCGTTGGGGCACCATAATATTCGACTGTGATGCGGTCAAGAAGTGACGCATTGGCACGGCCTGCACGGATTGAACCAAATTCGCGAGCCAATGACTCATGTGAGTGGGCGAAGCGTTCTTTAGCTTTTTCAATAATTGCGTTTGACATAATTTCTCTCTTTCTTACTTGTGTGCGTCTGCTTTATTTGAAACGGTAGTTCCGATGTGTTCACCTAGAATAACACGTTTAATATTACCTGGTTCATTCATGTTGAAGACTACGAGGTCAATGTCGTTATCCATTGACAAGGTAGAAGCTGTTGCGTCCATAATTTTAAGACCACGTTTGATAACTTCCACATGGGTCAATTCATCAAATTTAACCGCATCAGCATTCTTACGTGGGTCATCATTGTAGACACCATCCACACCATTTTTCGCCATAAGAATAGCGTCAGCCTCAATTTCAGCGGCACGGAGGGCTGCTGTGGTATCAGTTGAGAAGTATGGAGAACCGATACCTGCTGCGAAGATAACGATACGTCCTTTTTCAAGGTGACGAAGGGCACGACCTCGGATATAGGGTTCAGCCACAGATTTCATATCAATAGCCGTTTGAACACGTGTGTCAACACCAAGTTGTTTCAAACTGTCTGCCATAACAAGGGCATTCATAACTGTTCCAAGCATCCCCGTATAGTCCGCTTGAACACGATCCATTCCTGCTTCGGCTGCAGGTTCGCCACGCCAAAGGTTACCACCACCGATAACCAAGGCGATTTGAACACCTGATTCTGCGACTTCTGCTATTTCTTTAGCCATTGTCTGTACGGTTGGAAGATCAATCCCAACACCACGTTCACCAGCCAAAGCTTCACCTGAAAGTTTAATGAGGACACGTTTGTATTTTGGTTCTACCATGATTTCTCCCTATTAACTATGTTGTTTTTCTGATTGTATTCTTGGCTCAGATTTATCATTCCTAATCCGTAAATGACCATTTTTTTAAGACGGAGATTAAGCTCTTACAAGCTCTTTCCAGATTGACAAATGGTCTCTTTATGACAAAGCGAAACACTAAATCTTCATCCTTACTATTTTATCATAAATTAGGGTTTTCACCTAGTCAAATATTTTAAAATATCCTTACAAGATGACTGTAAAAGTGATAGTGTCATCTTTGTAGGAGGCAAAGAGACGCCCTTTAAATAATTTGACCATACTTTGAGCCATGGATAGACCTATACCGAAACCTTTATTTTCCTTGTTATTATGGGATTCTTCGATACGATAGAAGCGTTCAAAAACTTACTATAATCGACTGCCTTACCATCCTTATAGGTATTCGACACTTCCAGGCGAGCCCGTTTACGAGTTCTTCCGACTTGACGAAGTCTTACCGTAACCGTCCCTTCTGGGTCACAATACTTGTTTGCATTATCAACCAGAAGAGTTACAAGTTCAAAGAGAGATTTTTCCTCTGCCTTAACATGGATGTCTGGAGAAATATCCATAAGGAAGGATTTCCCGTCACGAACAACTGGTCCCTTAAAGTCCTCTGCTGCATCCTCAGTAACATACGAAAAATCCACATCTTGAAGAACGATATCAGGATGCTCCTCAAGCCGAGATAAGGCCACAAGCGAATTGATTAGAGTGGTCAATCGTGCCACCTGGTCGTTAGTAGACTTGGTCCATTCGTTTTCCCCAGTCATGAGTTCCTGTAGCTCCGTGTTGGCAGAAATAATGGCCAATGGGGTCTTCAATTCATGACCTGCATTTGTGATAAAACGCCGTTGCTTTTCATAGTTTCGAATGAAGGGGCGAATGACGATTCCAGACAAAGCACTGACAATAACGACAAAAAAGATGAAGCCAAACAGTGATAAAAGGATACAAAGACTCATTAAAGCTTGGGAAGAATTATAATAAGAAGACGTGTCCAGAAAGACTACCAAAACCTTATTTTTACTGACCTTACTTACTTGATAGCTAAGATTGATGTTTTTTCTCGAATCGTGCCTAGATTATTGGTCAAACGGCTAACTGTCAGGGCATAGCTAGCCGCTTCCTCGTCGTTTATTAGGGCCGTATGGCTGGTATCCTGGCTAACAACCTTATCACCCGATAAGGTCACGCTGAAAAATCGAAAACTGTCTGAAGGAATCTCACGTCCTTGATTGATCTCAATTTTTGTGGTTTTCCCAAAGCTACCATTATTTTCCGAAAGGGTGTTGAGTACCTTGCTAATTTCCTGCTCCGTCTGAAAAGACCTCACGGTATTGATGATTCCCACCATAAAGACCAAGATAAAGAGGATGGCCAAGGAAGCAATCGTAATAAATTGCAGGCGTAATCGTCTAAACATAGCCTACTCCTCTCTCATTAGCTCAAGACAAAAGTCGCCACCCTTTTCGCCCAAAATGCTAATATCAGCCTTAATAGCTTGCAATTTCTGGCGCAGATAGGAAATATAAACCCAGACAATTGATTCATCAACGTCATCTTCATCAGCCCAGATGGTTTTAAAGAGGTGCTCAGTACTTAACTTCTTGGTAGGATTGTGCATGAAATAAGCCATTAACTTGGTCTCACGACTTGAAAGGCGAATACTATTGCCAGCCACTAACTCTTGATCCTCTTGGTCCAAACAAACCGAGCCAAGCGTCAAAACTTTTGCCGTAAATGTTTCACTAAAACGGCGCTCCAATGAACGCAAACGAGCCAAAAGTTCCTTTAGAGACATGGGCTTGGTCAAGTAGTCATCCGCACCAGCATCAAGTCCCGTCACACGGTCATCAATTTCGGCCATGGCCGTCAACATAATGACATGCGTGGTATTCCCAGTTGAGCGAATTTCTCTTAGGGCTTCAATACCTGTTTTGATGGGCATCATGATATCCATGATCATCACTTGATAGGCATTCTGGGCAGCCAAATCCACTGCTTCTTGCCCATTAAAGGCCTGATCCACTTCGTACCCCTGATGTTCAAGAGCTGCTTTATAAACCCTGGAAAGAGCCTCCTCATCCTCTGCTAATAGAATTTTCAGAGCCATTTTAGTCCCCTCCTTCTTGAATTAAGTTACGAATGGTCTGCATGGTCAAATCACATGAAGCCAATTCATCTGCACAACGCTTAAGCTCACGGGTAATCATTTCAGGATTCTTGATATCATGCTTGTACTTCATCTGATGTTCCAGACTGGCCCAGGAATCCTGAGCGATGGTCCGAAGCTGAACCTCCACAAAATAAGTACCTTTCTCATTTCCTAGCACATCTGGAAAGTCTGTTTCTATTTCCAAAATGAGGTGATAAGAACGATAACCGTTAGGCTTGGCATTTGAAATATAATCCTTCTCATTGTGGACCGTGACACCAGGAATAGCCTTTATCACTTCGATAGTTTTGTAAATATCATCAACAAAGCCACAAACGATACGGATTCCAATACTGTCACGAATTTCCTTGAGGGCAGACTGGCTAGTCTCAGGCAAATTCTTCCTACGACACTTTTCACGCATGGAGTCACTTTCCTTAATCCGTGAAATAAAATGTTCATAGAGTTTAAAGCCTGTTTCTTTTTTGCTCGCAATATTAGCCGCAATAATAGGGTCAGTTATTTCTTGTAAAATGTTGGGGAGATACTGAGCATATTCCCCATAAATACTTGGAGTTGACATAAAAACCTCCTCTAATAGCGTTTCTTCATTATAGCATAGATAGGCTTAAAAATAAGGAATGAGCCTAATAGAGCTGGCATTGTGACTATGAAAAAAATCCAGCCGAAGCCAGATTCATTTTGTATCTCTAAGTTTTCCTTCCACTGGACTATTCTTCAAGAGATTTGACAAAAGGCCAGTTGCCCAGTTTGTGTTTTTCATAGGTCAAAACCTTGTAACCACATAGCTTATAGCCATTCTTCTCATAAAAAGGTACATTATAGTCACGGTTAGTAATCAAGCCAAGACTACGGCCTCCTGTGCTACGCACAAAGGGTTCAACACCTTCAAGTAAGAAGCGGCTTCCGATTCCCTTTCTTTGAAAATCAGGAGTTACCGCCAACATCATCAGGTACCAGTCGTATTCTGCAGAATCTTCCAAATGTCTCTCTGATTCTTCGACAAAGTTAAAATATTTAAACAACTTGGTAATACTGATGAAGCGGAACAGCTTGGTCGCTCCATTTTGCAAATAGTTAAGCATGGAAACCGTCTGATGTTGCAAAATAGCTACCGCAACAATGCGACCATCCTGTTCGGCTACCAAGCAAGAATCCATCTTTATTGCCAAACGCACTAACATTTCCTGCAAGGCTAAGACAAATTCCTTATACTGCTTAGGTTTCTTTAAATTACTGGCAATCATTGAGAGATAGGGATAATCTTCAAAGGCATCTGCACATACTTGTGCAACTTCCTGAACTTCATCTTGTCTTGCTTGACGATATTGCATGACGGGTCTCCTAATCTATCTGTTTTTTCTCAGTATAACATAAAACGCACGACCTATAGTCATACGTTTTATGAAAATTTGTTAAATATTATAATTTTGTAAGAAAATCCTAGGCAACTTCTTCGGTAAACTGACTATTATAAAGATCAGCGTAGAAACCATCTGCCGCCATAAGGTCAGCATGATTACCCTGTTCAATAATATTACCATCTTTCATCACAAGGATAAGGTCAGCATTTCGAATGGTTGACAAACGGTGGGCAATGACAAAGGAAGTACGACCTTCCATAAGCTTGTCCATAGCTTTTTGAATCAATTCTTCAGTACGTGTATCAACTGATGATGTTGCCTCGTCCAAGATAAGGAGAGGGGCATCTTTAAGAAGGGCACGGGCAATGGTCAAAAGCTGTTTCTGACCAACTGAAAGTGTAACCGAGTCATCCAAATAAGTATCATAACCTTTTGGAAGCGTGGTGATGAAGTGGTGAACACCGACAGCCTTGGCCGCAGCAATAACTTGCTCGTCAGAAATATTTTCTTGATTGTAAATCAAATTATCTCGAATAGTACCTTCAAAGAGCCAAGTGTCTTGAAGCACCATAGAAAATTGATCATGGACAGTTTCACGTTTCATATCATTAGTATCCACACCATCAATAGTGATACGACCTTGGTCGATGTTATAGAACTTCATGAGCAGGTTAACAATGGTTGTCTTACCAGCACCCGTTGGACCAACAATAGCAATCTTTTGTCCAGGTTTTGCGACTGCTGAAAAATCATGAATGATAGTCTTTTCAGGCGTATACCCAAAGGAAACATGGTCAAAGACAACTTGACCCTTAGTATCTGTCAACTCAGCTGTCTTGGCTGACTCGTCATCCATATCTTTTTCTTCCAAAAATTCAAAGATACGCCCAATAGCTGCAGTTGCTGATTGGAGTTGTGTAATCCCTTGCGCAATTTGAGAAAGGGGTTGTGAGAAGATACGAACATAGGTCATGAAGGCTACCACATCACCAATAGTCAAGCTACCATCAATAACCTTAATAGCTCCCACAAGACAGACCATAACGTAACCAAAGTTCCCAATGAAAATCATAAGTGGCATCATAATACCTGAGATAAATTGAGACTGCCACATCGACTTATAAAGTTTATCGTTTAGGGCCTTGAATGCCTTACTGCTCTCTTCAGTGGCATTATAGCTCGTTACAACAGCTTGACCAGTGTAGATTTCTTCGATATATCCATTAATGTTAGCCAAATTTTCTTGTTGACGTTTGAAAAGGGGTTGTGAGAAGCCCATGATAAAGCCTACTAGAACAAATCCTATTAAGACAGAACCAATGGCAGTGAAAGCCATAGTGACATTTGAGTAAAACATCATAATAATGGCTGCGACCAAGAGAACACTTGAGGTAATTAGGGTACCCAGACCTTGACTAAGAGATTGTCCCAAAAGGTCAACGTCATTGGTCACACGAGAGAGGGTGTCCCCTTGAGAGTGACTGTCAAAATAATTAAGAGGTACACTGTTGATTTTCTTTTGGATAGCGGTACGGAAACGTTGTGAAAAGCGTTGTGTAACCGTCGCAACCGTAAAGCTTTGCAAATAACCAACAATGGCTGAGATAGCATAGAGAACAGCCAAGGTTAAAGCAATGCTGCCCACCTTGTCTAAGTCAATACCGGGAATAATTCCCATCTTAGTTGGCGTAATCCCATCAGTAATAAGATTGGTGATTTCTTTTAATTTATCAGGTCCAATAACTGTAATGACCGCTGAAATAATAGCTCCAAAAATCGCTAAGACAAAGGGAATTGGGAAGCCTTTAATATAGGGTTTTAAGCGTTTATAGGACGATGTTTTTGGCTTATTTTCCATTTTCTAACTCCTCCTTAGACAATTGTGAATAGGCAATTTCTTGGTAGACTTCATTATTAGCCAAGAGTTCCTTGTGGGTTCCTTGACCAACAACCTTACCTTGGTCAAGCACCAAGATTTGATCGGCATCCATAATGGTAGAGATACGTTGAGCAACAATCAACTTGGTCATATCTTGTGTTTTTTCAGCTAATTCTTGACGCAGTTTACGGTCTGTCTTATAGTCCAAAGCTGAGAAGGAATCGTCAAAAATCAAGATTTCAGGCTTACGAGCCAAGGCACGTCGACGGAATAGGCCAAACGTTGTTTTAGCCACTGAGAAATTAGACCCAGCTTAGAGCC
>NZ_CM002133.1:1441276-1456452 GCF_000448665.1 Streptococcus sp. HSISS2
AGGCACGCGCAATAGCCAAACGTTGTTTTTGTCCACCTGAGAAATTAGACCCAGCTTGAGCCACTTCTGCCCTAAGTTGACCTTCTTTATTTTCAACAAAGTCTTTTCCTTGAGCCAATTCGAGAGCATCCCAAATCTTAGCATCATCAAGGGGACTATTATTGCTGGTTCCCATTGTCATATTTGACGTGATATTTCCTGAGAAAAGCACAGCCTTTTGCGGAATATAACCGATAATATTGTGCAAGGTGTCATGGTCATACTGACGTACATCTACACCATCAACCTTGATAGTCCCTTGCGTGGCGTCGTAAAAACGTGGGATAAGGTTGACAAGCGTTGATTTACCAGAACCAGTCGAACCAATGAAGGCAACCGTATCCCCCTTCTTAGCTTTGAAGCTAACATGCTCCAAAACAGGCTCTGACGTTTTAGAATAACGGAAGGAAACATCATCGAATGCGACAGTACCGACTTCTTTAGGCTTTTCAGAGTTATTTTCCGGGTAAGAAACTGAAGATTGGGTATCTAAAACTTCATTGATACGTCCAGCTGCTACAAGAGCACGTGGAAGAAGGAAGAAGACAACAATCATCATCATGAATCCCATAACAACCTGCATGGCATAAGAGGAGTAAACCACCATATCTGAGAAGAGATGGATTTTATCTTCCATGGCACCAGCAATCTTAGTTGGATCTGTTGGAATCTTAACATCTTCAATCAAATGCGCACCAATCCAATAAATAGCTAAGGTTAAACCACTGGATACAGCTGTCATAACTGGTGTTAGTAAGGCAAAAGAGCGTCCGATAAAAAGATTATTTCGAGTCAAGGCTATATTGGCATCTTCAAATTTATCCTCTTGATAACTTTCGGCGTTATAGGCACGCACCACACGAAGCCCAGTAAGAGATTCACGTGTCACGCTATTGAGTTTATCTGTCAGAGTTTGAATCAAGCGTTGTTTAGGCATAACCATGATTAAAAGAAAAAGCAAGAGAATGGCAATCACCGCCACAGCAACGAGCAAGGCTAGGAGCCAATTTCCATTTTTATCTGCAATCTTAGTAATCGCCCAGATTGCCATGATTGGTCCTTGTGTAACAACCTGTAACCCCATGGTAAGGATCATCTGCAACTGGGTAATATCATTTGTCGTACGGGTCAAAAGACTAGGTATGGAGAATTTCTTAATCTCAGCATCCGAAAAATCAAGAACCTGATGGAAAATATCATCTCGAAGACGAGTAGTGAAACTTGCCGCTGTTCTGGCAGCTAGAAATCCAACTGCTACAGAGGCCATAAAGCCCGCAAAGGACATCAAAAGCATTCGCATCCCTGGGACATCCGTATTCCAGGCGAAAATATCTGATGCTTTAGTCCCCTTGGTTGATAAGAGGGTTGTGATGTCAGACATATAGTCTGGAATTTTCAAGTTTAGATAGACGTTCAAGCAAACAAAAACCACAGCTAAGACAATCATACTTAACTCTTTGGCCGTCAAACGTTTAAATATTTTAAACATAAGTTACTCCTTATTTTTCTCTAAATTCTTGCGAATTTGATGAAAGACTCGAAAAGCCGTCTCGGCATCTTCTTTTGATATACCTTCTAACAACTGCTCATGAATGGCCTCTCGGAAATGTTCGACATCTTGGGCCTTCTTTTTGCCCAAGTCTGTCAGATGTACATACTTGTAGCGTTTGTCCTTATCTGATGTCACCAATTCAACGAAACCATTTTTCTCCATCCGTTTGACCAGATTACTAGCCACCTATTTAGAGATACATAGTCTTTTCTCAATGTCTTTAATAAAAATTTCCTTATCTTGGTTGTCAGACAAATACTTGACAGCAAAACCTTGAGGACCAGCTAGATGCTCAACACCATGCGCTTTACCTAGCTCTTGCACGCGAGATTCCATGGTATTGATGAACTCTCTAAATTCGCTAAAGGGATCTTTTCCATGCATTGCATCTTCCTCCTTAAATAATTCTCATGGAAACTATTTTAGTTCTCATGAGAATTATTGCCAAGAATAACGTTCCTATGAGAACTAAAAAAGAGTGAGGTAGGAATTTTTAGTGTCTACTCTCACTCTGCAACTGTAATTTGTCTCTCTTAGAATCTATTTCAAGTATCTTTTAGATAATAATACCCTCTAAATGATCCAATTCATGTTGAATAATTTGGGCTGGCATACCAGAAAAACTTAACTGTTTAGGCATCCATTGTTCATCTAAATAGGCCACCTCAACTGATTCATAACGTCTAGTTGGACGACTTCCCTCTAAAGATAAACAAGACTCCTCGGTTTGAAATGGCGAAGACTTGCTTACCAAAACAGGATTAAACATAACCAGATTGACAAAACCAATATTGACGATGATAACACGCTTTTTAACCCCAATCATATTGGCTGCCATACCCACACAAGCATCTTTATGAAATTCCAGTGTATCACGCAAATCCTTAGCCAAATAGAGGTCTTCTTTAGTCGCTTCTGTCGATTTTTGTCCTAGAAAAAAGACATCCTTTACGATAGGTTTTATCATCTCTTTACTCCCTTATCATTTCTTTCTTAAGCTATGACATCATATGTCCTTCTTTTATCTGAGCCAACGGTTTTTATTTTCAGACATAATAACCTCAACCTATTATATCAAAAATGGCGGACCCCTAGGAAAGCAGACGAAAAAAGAAACCCAAAGGCTTCTTTTCATCGTTCTTTCTTCACTCTATACAAATAGCCAATAAAAGCTAAAAAACTAATCGCTGAAACACTCATTGCCATTTTAGCAACCGGGGTATAACTATAGGTCACTACAACTCGATGCTTGCCTGGTGGCAAGACTAAATTAGTTGGATTCTTTTCATTGGATAAGTAAGTTGTTGCTGGCTTCCCAGCAATCGTCACTTCCTGCCCCTTGTAGTAGAAAACAGGCAGTGACAAAACTTTCTCAGCTTGAGAATTATTAGTCACCTTAAATGACAACTCATGAGGAGATTGCTTGATAGCTGACTTAATTTCCTGAGTATCTAGAAAAAGGTGTTTATCAAAGACAAACTTAAAGGGAACTTCTTTATTGGTATAGTCGCCGTTGATATTTTTGTAAGTTCCCTTAGCCAGCATGCCTTTCGTAACTTTTGTATTACTCGGCAATATGTTCTTGACTTTAGTCATCTTATCTTGAACAGTAACAATCTGAAACATATTTAGGCAAATACCAATCAGGACAAGTACCGTCGTAGCTTTTAGAGAAATAGTCTTTAAGATATTAGCCAGGGCTAAGCTGAAAAATAGCAAAGCAAAACTCCATAATCTCCAAGGAAATTGAAGATTGGACACCGGGCTTTCCTGCAATAACTGCCAAGGAAAACTCTTCAAGGTTAAAAAGGCTAAAACAAGAGATATAAAAAGGTAAATTCTAGCTTCCCTATCCTTCACAAAACGCTTAGCAAAGGCTAGACTTAACACTAAACCAATAAGATAAAGCAGATTAACTGATGGGGTCCTTAAATCACTACTTACAATAAGCCCCCAGGTATCTGACAAACTCAAAGCCATTTTGGCTAGAAAAGGCTTAAATGTCATCCGCAAAGTCACATACCTAAATTGCTCTATCATGGGTACAAAATAGGCCAGAGACATTCCCAAAGTTACTAGAGTAGCCTTAAGAAAGCCCAGTAACCGCTCTTTCTTAGAGTCCCAAATGCAAAAACTGGTTACCACTGCTAAGAAAATCAAAACAGAGGCTAAGACGACCGATAAAACATGGGAATAGACAAGGCCAAGCATCCCAAGGGTCAAGACCCACCATTTTTTGTAATCTCCAAAAGTTAGCAAACGCACGCCTACAAAAACTAGGGGCAGAAAAATCATCGCCAGCGTTTCGCCAACCGCTGCCCTATAGTAGGAATTATGCAAGAAATAACCTGAAAAGAGATAGAAGGTAGAAAATATCAGCACCTGCTTATCAGAATACCTCAATAAACGTAAGCCATAAAAACTAAGCAAACAGGTTGCAAAGCGAACAAGAAACTGAAAACTCATCCAAGCTACAAAAATAGATTGCGTCAGCTTATATACTAAGAAGATTGGATAGTAGGTCAACCAAGGATAAAAGGTATTGATTAACTGGCCAGTGCCTCCATTGGTCGTAAAATTGATAGGACTCTTCCAAATGGTGTCTAGAGACAAAAGACGGTTAATATGAAAAACCACATCATCGCCATAAAGCTTATCTCTAAAAAGAACATTGGCAAGATTGACACGAAACTTATCAAAAAACTCAGTACAAGGACTCCCCAATTACTAGAGTTCTTCTCTCTTTCCCCAAAGGGACTTTGTTCAATAATCACAATTCTTCCTCTCGTATTAAATCATAAAATTAGCTATAAAAAGAGATTCTTTGCTCCCTCATTATACCAAAAATCCAGCAGGAAACTTTTTACCTCTTTAAAAGATTACGTTCCTGACAACCAGACAGACTATCCACTACAGCTTGATCCACCTGCCATAGCCTTTCAAGCAAAAAAGAAACCCGCAGGCTTCTTTTCTTATTTTATCGAGAGGCTTATTAATCAGGTCAGGTCTGCTAATTAAACAATACCTTGAGCTGACATTGCATCTGCAACTTTAAGGAATCCAGCGATGTTGGCACCAACAACAAGGTTACCTTCATGACCAAATTCTTTAGCAGCTTCTGCAGCATTTTCGTAGATACCTTTCATGATATCGTAGAGTTTAGCATCAACTTCTTCGAATGTCCATTGTGTACGTTGGCTATCTTGTGCCATTTCAAGAGCTGATACAGCAACACCACCAGCGTTAGCAGCTTTGGCAGGACCAAATGATACACCAGCTTTAAGGAAGACATCAATAGCTCCCAAAGTTGAAGGCATGTTAGCACCTTCTGAAACAGCAAGAACGCCATTTGCTACAAGTGTTTCTGCATCTGTTTCATCCAATTCGTTTTGAGTTGCACATGGGAAAGCCAAGTCAGCTTTGATAGACCAAACTGTCTTTTCACCACCAGCAGGTGTGTAAGTTGCATTTGGACGAGCTTCTGCATATTTCACGATACGTTCACGTTTAACTTCTTTGATTTCTTTCAACAAGTCAACGTCGATTCCGTCTGGATCATAAACAAAACCAGATGAATCAGAACATGTCACAGCTTTAGCACCTAGGCTTTGCAATTTTTCAATAGCGTAGATGGCAACGTTACCAGCACCTGAAACAACTGCTGTCTTACCGTTAAAGTTTTCACCACGTGCATTAAGCATTTGTTCTGCAAAGTAAACAGCACCGTAACCAGTTGCTTCTGTACGAGCAAGTGAACCACCCCAGTTCAAACCTTTACCAGTAAGAACACCTGTGTATTCGTTACGAAGACGTTTGTATTGGCCATAGAGGTAACCAATTTCACGTCCACCAACACCGATATCACCTGCAGGTACGTCTGTATCTGCACCGATGTGTTTGCTCAATTCAGTCATGAAGCTTTGGCAGAAACGCATGATTTCGTTATCTGATTTACCTTTAGGATCAAAGTTTGATCCACCTTTACCACCACCGATTGGTTGACCAGTCAATGAGTTTTTAAAGATTTGTTCGAAACCAAGGAATTTAATGATTGATTGGTTTACTGATGGGTGGAAACGAAGACCACCTTTGTAAGGACCAATAGCTGATGAGAATTGTACACGGAAACCACGGTTTACTTGTACTTGACCTTTATCATCAACCCATGGTACACGGAATGAAACGATACGTTCTGGTTCAACCAAACGTTCCAAAAGGTTTTCTTCAATATACTTAGGATATTTATCGAAGACAGGGACAAGTGAATCGAAAACTTCTTCAACTGCTTGAAGGAACTCAGCCTCGTGTCTGTTTTGAGCTTTCACTTTTTCAAAAACGCTAGCAACGTATTCTTTACCTGTTGTCATATCAATGTTTCCTTTCAAATAATTACCTTAGTAATTTAATTACATGAATAGTATAAATTTTCAGAATCTTCTTGTCAAGTATTTTTTTTATTTTTTGATTTGTATGTTAGATTTTATGACATCAATTCAATTTTATCTATTTTAAGTCTTTTCTAAAACCTTATCAATTCAGCAATGTAAGCGCATTAGCTTTTTTCAGCTTTTTCTTGGAAAAATTTTGCCTTTTTTGAAATTTTCATGCCATATTGGACGTGAAAAGCAATTTAGTAATTTTACTATTTTCTATTTACAAAGACTTTGAGCTATGCTACTATTAATTTAGTAATTTTACTATATTTCAAATAAAGGATTATTCTTATGAAAAGAAAACAGCTATCAGGAAAGCGTATTGGGATTGTGTTTGGAACTTTCGCTCCAATGCACATTGGGCATGTTGACCTCATCACCAAAGCCAAACGCTATAACGACAACGTTCTAGTAATCGTTAGTGGCAGTAATGGTCAGGAAGATCGTGGAACACGCGCAGGCCTATCACTCAATCGACGCTTTCGTTACGTTCGTGAAGTATTTTATAATGACGAACTTGTTGTCGTAGATAAATTAGATGAAGAAGGGATGCCTGCCTACCCTGAGGGCTGGATTCCATGGGTTAAGCATGTTAAGGAGCTTATCGCGAAAAATACCGACACCCCTGAAAAAATCACCTTTTATGTTGGTGAGCCCGAGTATGTGGCTGAACTCAATGAACACTATCCCCAAGCTCAGGTAGAGCTCATCGAACGTTCCATTATAGACATCTCTGCTACCGAGATTCGTGATAACCCTATGGAAAATTGGCGATTTATCACTAAGCCTTTCCGTCGCCATTTTACACGAAAAGTCCTGGTTGTCGGATCTGCTAGCGGTGGAAAAACTACCCTCGTGAAAGATTTGGCTCGTACATACAATGCTCCCTGTTCTCTGGAATATGCCCGTGAGTATCAAGAAAAGTATAATGTTCGTGATGATGAATTGGATACCAATGACTATATTCACCTCTTGACCGACCAATATGCACAGACCGCTGACATCATTGATAAGGGACAACACTCAGGTCTTATCTTTGCAGATACCAATTCAACGGTGACAAAGGTTTATATTGACTACTATTTGAAGGAGAGTATTTCTCAGGAAGAATTTGACACCTTGGACCGCCTCTATCAAGTCACTCAAGCTCGTGAAAAATGGGATTTGATTTTTGTCATTCTACCAAAGTCAAACTATGTTGATGATGGTTTTCGCGATATGACCATGGCTGACCATCATACACGTGACTGGTTTACCAAACATCTTTTAGACCTACTGTCACCATTTAAAGACAAAATCGTTATTTTAGGGGATAATAGTGACAGTGATAGTTTTTTTGCAGACAACTACCATTTTGCCAAAAAGGCAATCAATGAACGGTTGCATATTGAGGTTTAGATGACCTCTTCAAGCGTTCATCTCTCAACTTAGCATCAAAGACAAGGAGGAAAAACATGTCGAAAACCTTTGAAAATTCTGGTAGTGAAAAGGACTTCTTGAAAATCTACCAACAAGAAGAAATGGATAAGTATGTCAGACCCTCAGTAACTGTAGACTCAGTCATCTTCCGCTATTATGAGGGAAGCGTTCAAACCTTACTTATCAAGCGAAAAACCATCCCTTCTTGGGAAAATATGCGCTTAGTGGGGGCTTCGTCCAAGAACAAGAAGATCTCAATATAGCTGTTTGTCGCGAAGTTCTTGAAGAAACATCGGTTCAACTCAATCCAGAACATATTGAACAACTCATCACCGTTGGGACACCTTATCGTGACCCCCGAATGTGGACAATTTCAGTAGCCTACCTCTGTTTTATGTCTTATGATGACTACCAAGTAGAAAAGGCTGCAGATGATGCCGCATCTACCCATTGGCTAGACATTGCGATGATAAATGGCCAGTTACAACTGATTGACGGTGACAAGCAACTGACTCAAGATGACCTTGCTTTCGACCATTGGGATATTCTGTTGACTGCCATGAAACGCATTAAGGGACGATTAGAATATCATCCAACCATACTCAGCATCATGCCTGATGAAAACACCTTAACCACCTACCGTCAGCTTTTTGGGACTTTTAACGAGGATTATCTCAAAATGGATTCCACAAATTTCTTGCGTCGCTTTAAACATATTTTTCAAAAAACAGGCCGCCAGATGGCAACGAGAACCAAAAAAGCTGCCACTTATTCCTATAAAATCTAGACTCCTTAAAGAAGGTCTTTGTTTGACAATTCGACTCTCACATAGTAGTATTAAGAAAAATTAAAAAGAGGTATCGTATGAAAAGTTTTACATTGATTAGCGGAATCCTCATAACCCTCTTGGGTGTCTTTTTCTTCGCTAATCCTACTAATCTTCTGGCCATCGTCGGTTGGCTTTTTGCTCTAGTGATGTTAGTATCAGGTGTATCAAGCCTCATGGTCTATTTCAAACGAGATAATGAGAAGCGTTCCTTTATTCAACTTCTTCAAAGTATTATTTCAATCATTTTTGGTATTATTTTACTTTCAACATCAGCATGGGTACTCTCAGGTGTTGCCGTAACTATCATCGCTTGGTGGTTGCTGGTCTCAGCCTTTACTCAGGGTTTTCACGCCTATCGCCAACGTCAGTTTGGCTTTTCAGGTCAACCTACCCTGTCAATTGCCTTGATTTGCCTCGTCTTTGGACTACTGCTCTTTAGCGCACCATTTTTCTCAGCCTTTCTGATTGGGCGCTTGGTAGCTTCATTGATTATTTTTGCAGGTGTCTCTGTTCTCTCCTTTTCATTCCGCTTGTGGTAGGATAGAACCATTCACTAGATAAACATAAAAAAGCCTTGCATCTGCAGGGCTTTTGTCATACTTTGATTACTAAAGAACTTAGCCTTCTAGCTCACTCAAATACTCATAGCGTTCATATTTTTCAAGCAAGCTTTCATTAGTGGCATCCAAGTCACGTTGAAGGCTGGCTAGCTGTCCATAATCGCTTGCATTTTCGAGCATGGCTGCTTCAATCTCTTCGATTTTAGCTTCAAGCTCGGCAATTTCATCTTCAATAGTCGCCCACTCTTGTTTTTCAAAGTAACTCATGCGTTTTTTGTCTTCTTTGACTTTTTCAACCTTAACGCTAGCTTGTGCTTTTTCCTTTTCAAGAAGGGCCGATTGCTCTTGTAAGAAGGCTTTTTCATCAAGGTAGTCCGTATAATTGCCAAAGAACTCACGCACGCCGCCATCTTCAAAGGCTAGAATCTTGTTTGCTACCTTGTCCAAGAAATAGCGGTCGTGACTTACGGTAACGACAGGGCCACCAAAACCATTAAGGAAGTTTTCCAAAACCGTCAAAGTTGCAATGTCCAGGTCGTTTGTCGGCTCATCCAAGAGCAGAACATTGGGCTTTTCAATCAAAATCTTAAGTAGATAAAGACGTTTCTTTTCCCCACCAGAGAGCTTAGCAATCTGTGTTCCATGGGTAGAACGAGGAAAAAGGAATTGCTCCAAGAGCTCGGTGATACTGGTTGTTCCAACTGTTGTCTTGACTTCATCCGCCACTTCTTGCAAGTAGTTAATGACACGCTTGCTCTCATCCATGTCCTTAATTTGCTGTGAGAAATAACCAATACGTACCGTCTCACCAATATCTAGGACACCAGCTGTAGGCACAAGATCACCATTAATGAGATTGAGCAAGGTCGATTTCCCGACACCGTTATCACCAACAATACCGATACGATCACGATTTTGCATGATAAGGTTGAAATCACTGAGAATTTGCTTGCCAGCTTCATAAGCAAAATCGACATGCTCGAAGTTAACCACCTTCTTACCAATACGGCTAGTCTCAAAGTTAATTTCAAGATCGTCATTATTGACCGTTTGGTGAACCTCACCCTTTAGATCCTTAAAACGATTGATACGAGCTTGTTGTTTGGTCGCACGAGCTTGTGGTTGCGTTCGCATCCAGGCCAACTCCTGCTTATAGAGTTGCTTTTTCTTGTGTAGAGCTGCAGCATCACGCTCATCTTGTTCAGCCTTGAGTCGCACGTAATCTTGATAATTTCCTTGGTACTCAATCAGATTAGCCTGGTCTAGCTCAAAGATGCGTGTTGCCACATTATCTAAGAAATAACGGTCGTGGGTAATGAAAAGCACGGTTTTTTTAGACGACTTGAGAAAATTTGTCAACCAGGCAATGGTATCAATATCCAAATGGTTGGTTGGCTCGTCCAAAAGCAAAAGATCAGCATCATTCAAGAGAACCTGAGCCAACTGAACACGACGTCGAAGACCCCCTGAGAGGTCACCAACCTTTTGCGAGAGGTCTGAAAGACCCAGCTTAGACAAGACTGTCTTAACCTCACTTTCAATAGACCAAGCATCCAGACTATCCATCTCAGCCATAACCTTCTCCAATCGAGCCTGATTATCCTCAGAATAATCCGCCATAAGCGTTTCATACTCACGAATCAAGGCCATCTCACGAAGGTTCGATGACAAGACCGTATCAAGAACTGTCTTGCTATCATCAAATTCTGGCTCCTGAGTCAAATAAGCTATCTTGTAGCCATTGGCCTTGGTGAAAGGTGACACATCACCATCAAAGCCAATACGCTCAGACACAACATCTAACAAGGTTGTCTTACCTGTCCCATTGACACCAATAATCCCAATACGATCCAAATCATGGATAATGAATGAAATCTCTTTAAAAACCGTCTTATCTCCAACGGACTTGGTTAATTTTTCAACAATAAAATCTGACATCTTACCTCCTTTTTACAAATAACACCGCTACGGATCTTACGCATGCTCTGTAGCGGTGTGTCATTTTTATAACGTCTAAAGGCTCATTTCATAGCTTGAACAAAGGCTATAATGGCTTCCTTGTCATTAGCTAGATTTCCATCAACAATAGTATTTTCAATAGCTTTGAGTGCACGACCAAGGTCCGGTCCAGGTTTGAAACCCAGCTCTTTCATCAGCATACCGCCATTTACAACAATTTCGTGCTTATCATGGATGAGCAACTGACCATCCAACTCAGCAATACGCTCATAATCGACTGTCAAGCCCTGAGCTTGTCTCAAACCTTCAGCTTCCTCTAGGAGCTCCTTACCATACTTATAAACATCTTGCTTGGTCACATCTCTCTCCATACGGAATTTGAAAATCTCAACCAGAGATTGTACTGTCTTCTGGAAATTCACAGAGGTCTTCCATTTTTTAAGGAAAGAGCGTGGATTGTCATGCTTGAGAGCCAAAAGCGTTGCTGCCCAGGCCTGCTCAGAACTTGTAAATCTAAATCCCTCAGCATAATCTGCCACAAAAGACTGCCATTTCTCAGCTGTCTCTTGAAAATCTGGAAGGTACTGATAGGCCTTGGTCGCTAGAAGAGCCTTGATTCCTTTCTTCCAATGTGGGGCCAAAAGTAGCTTATCAAACTCGATGAAACTTCGCTCAATCGAAATCTTTTCCAAAAGCGGAGCATGGCTGGTCATCGCCTCAAAAGTCTTTACTTCGATATCAAAGTCTAAACTTGCTGCAAAACGTAACCCACGCATGATGCGAAGGGCATCCTCGTTAAAGCGTTCCTCAGCCTTACCAACAGCCCTCAAAACACGGTTGTCCAAGTCAGCAAGACCATTGAACTTGTCGATAACCTCAGCATTTTCATTAAGAGCAAAAGCATTGACTGTAAAATCACGACGCTTAAGATCCTCTTCCAACGAACGCACAAAGGACACACTGGACGGACGACGGTAATCTACATAGACATCCTCTGTGCGGAAGGTCGTCACCTCATATTCACCGCCATTTTCCAAAACCAAGACCGTCCCATGCTCTATGCCGATATCTACCGTACGCTCGAAAATCTGTTTGGTTTCCTCAGGGTAAGAAGACGATGCAATGTCCACGTCATGGATGGGACGATTGAGAAGAGCATCACGAACAGATCCTCCAACAAAGTAAGCCTCAAATCCAGCCGCCTTAATTTTCTCTAATATTGGTAAAGCCTCCTGAAACTCAGAAGGCAAATAACTTAATCTCATAGTAAATGTTCCAAACCATAAACAAGCTGGTCACGTTTAACCACTTCTTTAATCCCAAGATTAACACCACCCATAAAGGAAATACGGTCGTAAGAGTCGTGACGCAAGGTCAAGCCTTCTCCTTGGGCACCAAAGATGACCTCTTGGTGAGCCACTAGACCTGGCAAACGCACACTGTGAATACGGAAGCCATCAAACTCCGCACCACGTGCCCCGGCAAGTGTTTCCACCTCATCTTCAGCTCCTTGACGTTTAGGTTCACGAACTTCACGAATAAGTTCAGCCGTTTTCACTGCTGTACCTGAAGGGGCATCCTTCTTCTTATCGTGGTGAAGCTCAATGATTTCAAGGTCTGGGAAGTATTTGCTGGCTTCTGCCGCAAACTTCATCAGAAGGATGGCACCAATAGCAAAGTTTGGAGCAATCAAGCCACCAATTGACTTGTCTTTAGAAAGGGCTGTCAAGTCCTGAATCTGTGCTTCTGTAAATCCTGTCGTACCCACAACTGGTGCAAAACCATTTTCCAAAGCAAAATGGGTATTTTCATAGGCAACAGCTGGCATGGTGAAATCCACCCAGACATCTGCGTCAAAGCCAACCAAATCCGCCTTATCTGTGAAGACAGGAACACCGTCCACTTCTTTTTCTGTCGCAAATGGGTCAAGCAAGGCAGCCAAGGTCAATTCATCATCTCCCTTGACCATATCAACCGCAGTTGAACCCATTCTTCCTTTAAATCCAGCAACAATAACTTTAATAGACATATCATTTTTCCTCTCTATTGATCATAGTCGTAGACAATCCCCATTCAAAATGGATTGTTCTTTATTTGGTGAACTTAGGTGTCAAGCCTAGAACCAACGCTCCCTCTCCCAAGTGGGTAGCAATCACGGCACAGAGAGACACCACTGTTGAAACCTCAACACCTTGGGCTTCAAGCTGTTCTTTAAAATCCTCTGCCTTTTCAGGAACATTGGTATGCAAAATGCTGAGCTCCATGTTTTGATTGTCCTCAGCTAGGGCAACCAAACGCTTCACAGCTTTCTTCTCTGTACGCACCTTTTCAAAAACAACGATTTTTCCTTCATCATTAAAATTCAAAATAGGTTTGATAGACAAAAGATTTCCTAAAATCGCCGAACCATTCGACAAACGTCCTCCCTTAACCAAATGGTGAAGGTCATCCACGAGAATATAAGCTGTTGTTTTTGCAATTTGCTCATCTAGTTTCTTCAAGATATTGTCAAAAGACATCTCTTGAGCTGACCAATGCAAAACGTTTCTCACCATGGCACCCATAGGAGTTGCCGTTATTTTAGTATCAGGAAAAGCAATTTTCAACTTGGCATGATCTTCAATCAAAAATTGACTGTTAGCCCAAAAACCAGAAATGCCTGAAGAAAGGAAAAGCCCAATGACATGGGTGTAACCTTTATCCTCTAACTCCATCAGTAGGTTATCCAAATCAGCCAGATTAGGTTGCGATGTCTTGAGTAGTTCTTCTGAGTTCGCCATTTGCGCATAAAACTGTTTCAAGTCCAAGTTTTTTCCTTCAACAAAGGGCTGCCCCTCAATGATGACCGGAATATCTAAAATATATACATCAGCATGTCCCTGAATATCAGTAGGGAGATTAACCGACGAATCCGTAATAACTGCAAGAGACATCTTAGAACTCCAAGTTGATACCTGGGCGATCCAAGGCAATCTCAGTGACTTCATAAGTCAAACGTTGAAGCGTATCCAACAAAGGTGCCGCCAAAGTCTCTGCTTCTTCTTGTGAGAAGTCTTTAGGTTCATTGACGATACGGTTTTGAATATGATCCATTTGAGAGACAATCCCTGAGATAACAAACTCATCACGGACAATCATAAATTGCAAAACAGCAACAACCGATGTGTTGTTAGCTTCTTCATCTTTATTGTGTAGTTGGAAAGTTACCTCAACATTTGTTTTAGGAACACCATTTTCTTTTTCCCACTCATGGTTACGAACATCATAGTGG
Organism: Streptococcus sp. HSISS2; assembly: GCF_000448665.1. Classification (NCBI taxonomy): domain Bacteria; kingdom Bacillati; phylum Bacillota; class Bacilli; order Lactobacillales; family Streptococcaceae; genus Streptococcus; species Streptococcus sp. HSISS2. The sequence continues at coordinate 1,455,339 of NZ_CM002133.1, forward strand.
TAACGGTTAACGAATACTTTTTCGCGAATTAAATCCATTAGTCATTATTCTCCTTGATACAATTACTCTTTATTATAGCATAAATATGGTTTTTGATGGAAATATTATTGACAGAAAAATGAGTATTTTAATGAGTTTTTAACACTATAATTCGGGAGTGACTGACAAATGAAAATAAAGACGAGAGTAGGGCAAAACTTGAATGAACGAGTAAAAAACTAAAAGAGGGCCCTCTCAACAATAAGAGAACCCTTTAAACAAGCACTAACATTCCTTTAATGAACGTTTCTGTTGTCCATTTTCGTCAAAATTATCAGGAGCTAACCAGTTCTCAAAGCGCTCTTTTAGTTCAGGCCACTCACTGTCAATAATAGAGAACCAGTCCGTATCACGGCTACGTCCCTTATAGATAGCATGGTTACGGAAACGCCCTTCGAAGGTGAAACCTAGTCGCTGTGCTGCATTGGCGGAAGGACGGTTGAGACTGTCACATTTCCATTCATAGCGACGGTAGTTTAGCACGTCAAAAACATAGGTCATCACTAAATATTGGGCTTCGGTAGCTGCTCGCGTTTTTTGTAAGGCTGGAGCCAAAATGACCCGTCCCATCTCTACACTCCGATTTTTAGGCGTAATAGCCATGAGTGAGAAAGTGCCCAGAACCTTTCCTGAGGCCTTATCCCTAATGGCAAAGAAATAAGGATTAGAAGACTGCTCATAGTCTTCCAAACACTGACGTACTGCTTCTTCAGATTCAAAAGGATCCGCATACATATAGGTCCAGTCAGAAAGAATCCGATTGGTAAAGTAAAAGTCAAGAATATCCTCGTAGTGTTCTGCTACTGTCAAATGTTCAACGCTACAATAGCGACCGTCCAAGAGAGTGATGTCCGGCATCTTCCCAGGGCTGGCATCCGCTAAGCTTGGTCCGACTTCTTGTTGGTACTGATTCAAAGGCATAGTCATCTTCCTTTCATAAATAAGAAAAGCCTACACAAAAGTGCAGACTTTAGCTGAATTATTTAGCAACTGGGTATACAGATACTTGTTTTAGTCGCGACCTTTACGTTCGAAACGTACAACACCTTCAACTTTAGCGAAGAGTGTATCGTCA
>NZ_CM002133.1:1457704-1464748 GCF_000448665.1 Streptococcus sp. HSISS2
ATATAGGTCCAGTCAGAAAGAATCCGATTGGTAAAGTAAAAAGTCAAGAATATCCTCGTAGTGTTCTGCTACTGTCAAATGTTCAACGCTACAATAGCGACCGTCCAAGAGAGTGATGTCCGGCATCTTCCCAGGGCTGGCATCCGCTAAGCTTGGTCCGACTTCTTGTTGGTACTGATTCAAAGGCATAGTCATCTTCCTTTCATAAATAAGAAAAGCCTACACAAAAGTGCAGACTTTAGCTGAATTATTTAGCAACTGGGTATACAGATACTTGTTTTTTGTCGCGACCTTTACGTTCGAAACGTACAACACCTTCAACTTTAGCGAAGAGTGTATCGTCACCACCACGGCCTACGTTTACACCTGGATAGATGTGTGTACCGCGTTGACGGTAAAGGATTGATCCACCTGTTACAGTTTGACCATCAGCAGCTTTGGCACCAAGACGTTTAGCTTCTGAATCACGACCATTGGAAGTAGAACCCCCACCTTTTTTGTGGGCGAAAAGTTGCAAGTTTTCAAGAGTTTTCAACATAAGATTGTGTCCTTTCTTAGTGATTAGTCGTTAGCTTACGCGTTGATAGCGTTGATAACAACTTTTGTATAAGGTTGACGGTGACCTTGTTTACGGTGGCTACCTTTTTAGGTTTGTATTTGAAAGTAACAACTTTCTTTTGTTTACCTTGTTTTTCGATAGTTCCGACAACAGTAGCTCCTTCAACAACTGGAGTACCTACTACAGTTTTATCACCACCGACAAGAACAACTTCGTTAAAAGTTACTTCTGATCCAGCTTCAGCGTTGATTTTTTCAACGTAGATCGCTTGACCTACTTCAACTTTAACTTGTTTTCCACCAGTTTTGATGATTGCGTATGTGCTCATGATGCACCTCCTATTAAAATTTTTAATGTGTCTGAGGTTTCCCTCTGTGAAGACTCGCCTAGTACTGCGGGGACGAACCCACTTGCAAACAGTAGTCGTGCGGTTGCACAGGACGTGCATTTAGTCAACGTTTCAATTCTATCATTTTTTTACTCTAATAGCAAGAGAAAAAGTTTTTACTTTTTCTTATTTTGTCAACTTAGATTTAACTACAAAATCAAGCTTCTAATCCACTCTGACACCATGCTTTCCTAAAAAGGTCTTAGCCAAAGCGTTCTCCAAAGCTGCTAGGGAAAGCGTCTTATCGGTTGTTAAAATCTGATAACGCTCAGTCCCTTCAAAATAGAAATGATTCAAAGCTTGATAGCCATTTTTTCGTAAAATGCTAGACGTTTTAGACGTTGAGCTCGATTAGAAACATTAGGATCATCCATGGGCTCAATCGTGAGAACACATGGGCAAACGCCTGCTTCTTTCTTAACTTGTGCCAAAATCTGACTACCGTATCCCTGAGACTGTTTACTTTCTTCAACCGCAAGAAAGAGTAAGTATACTAGGCTGTCAGTATAGATGGTATAGGTTAAGCCAATAAAAGTTTGCTTATCATAATAAGCCAGAAATTCCTGTCCTTTTTTCAAGCCATTCCAAGACAATTGCCAGAGGGGAAGACGCTCACAAGCAGGAAAAGCCGCTTCATAAAGCGAAGCGACCTGTCTAAACGTTGGTGTAAAAGGGTAAACCTTACGAACCTGAACTGCCATGACCCTAACCAATGACCTTTTGATAATCTTCTGGTGTCGCCACACGAGCATGCTCACGTTGACGGTCAAGAAGATGTCTAAAGAACTCATGGTTGCCCAAGGCTTCATGAAGGGTTTGCTTGAAGTGACCGGCATCCATCGGTGAAAAGATATTGCTTGGCGCTGTATACTCTGAACCATGACTAGTGTTCGTAAAGGCAAGGATAAGCATATTATTTTCGAAAGCAGCACGGGTCGCTGACAAGATTTCATTTTGATGGTTAATATCCAAGTAGAAATCAGCTTCTTGATAAAGGCGTTTAACCTGTTCTGTTGTAATGTTAGGATAAAGACTAACATTGCTATATTTAGCCAAATCCATCAAGCGACTTGACATCTCTGTAATAGCCCCGACATGATAGTGCATGGTAGGTACTTCACTAACAATACTTTCCAGATGTTCAACCTGATCGGAATTGGTCAAGATAAGTGCATGGTTTTGGAAATGATTTTGACGTGCAAATGGATACATGAAGCCAAGGAAAGCTACATGAGAAGCCTGCTGGGGATTAATCAATTTTAGCAAATTCGTGTAGGCTGTGTAATCCTGAACAACAATCTTGGTTTGACGGTGATTGCTATCAAGGAGCAAACGCATATTGCCAGGAACTGTGTCTGTAATTGGCTCTTGCCAGAAAAGCACATCTTGGCCAGAATTTGGAAGGTTCATCGTTGTCAAGAAAGGCGTTGACAGTGAGTTATAAAGGATACGACTTAAATCATAACCCGCCTCTTGGAAATAGAAGACTACAAATTCCGACTTATTTTTGAAAATGTAGACTTTTTCCTTCCAATTCAAGATAACATCCTTGGTCAAATGGTTAACAACGATAACTTCCTTGTTGTCTGGCGTGAAATAACTAGTGATAGTCGCTTCTTGTTTAACGTTGTACGTTGTCTGAGAAAAACGATAGCCCTTGTTATTATAGCGGTCAGTCACGCGCAAGCGGCCTGACTCATCATACCAGTCCACAGCATTTACCAAACGTTGATGTTCAGGATGCGCATAATGAATATGTCCACGTTTTTTATCAAAACGGAAAATTTCTGCATTACTATTAGTCCCTAAAATTTCCCAGTAATCTGGCACGGGCACTTGATTAAAGTAAAGAGCAGATCCCTGAACCTTATCAAAACCAGTGAAATAAAGGTAGGGCGAGGTTACATCACTAGGTAGAAAGCCATCATCCGAAAGGCAAACCGTTGTATTGGCATAGCCAGCAACGATTAAGGAGTAATGGAGATCCCAACTACCCTGACTATAACTTTCAAATAAATTAATCATGACTAGTCATCTCCTTTACTAAGTTAAGCCACTTCTGCTCAATTTCCTCTGTCAAAAAGCCTTTAGCGATATCATAAGAGACTTGATGAACATGGTCCAAATCTGTGCGGTTAAAGAAGGCTACAATTTTCTCTGCCAAAGCCGCTACAATGGCAGGTTCATCATCTTTTTCGAAACGAGGAATGAGGTAACCATTTTCATTATCTTTAATAAAGGTTTGGTTCCCATAGCGCACGTCAAATCCAATCATACCAAGACCTGAACCAACAGCTTCTAAAAGAGTCAAGCCAAAGCCTTCACTCTTAGAACCTGACAGGTAAAGCTCGTAGTCCTTGTAGACTTCTGTCAACTCCTGATGACCTTTGAGATGGATGTAATCCTGAGCTTGATTTTCCTCAATAATAGCCTTAAGTTTAGCCTCCTCAGCCCCTGTACCAAAGATATCAAAATTAACTTGTGGCAAGCTCTCCTTGGCCTTAACGACAGCCTTAGCCAACCAGTCCACATGTTTTTCATTGGCCAAACGTGAAGCGGTAATGATAGAGAATGGTTTACGATTGCCATCAGGTTTTCTCAGTTTATCCACACTTCCCACAGGGATGGTTACGATATGAGGCCTAAATGGTGTGTACTTGTTGAACTGATCTAGCATGATATCACGCTGACGATTTGTCGCCGTGATAAAGAAATCGACCTTGTCCGCATTACTAAATTGATACTCGTAATAATTATTCCAAAGAATGGTCTTGTCTGTTACCGCATTCTCACTAAAGTGTTCTGCATGGACCACTACCCCAAGTTTGGCAGGTTTAGCATTACGGAAAACGGCTTGCCCTGTACCAGTTGCACGGTCCAAGATGACAATATCTTTGTCCGTGAGGCCAAGTTGAGACATAAAGTAAGCGATAAACTCGTGCTTAGAAGACAAAATCTTATCTGAAAACGGAAGATACTATCCTTTCCATCAACGATTTCGTCATAGGCAACACTACCATCTTCATTGAAGAAACGACGTTGGTAAAGATGAGCCTTGTTGTCCACTGGTGTGTAATACTCTGTGAACATCTTGGTATAAGAGTAAAAATCTTTACGAATCAAGCAACCACGAGAAACCTTTTCCACACGGTGAACAATCTCTTCACCCTCTTTACGCAAGTATGCTGCATAAAAAATGTCCTCTTTAGCACAAAAGAGCTTCACTACCTTACCATTAATTTCACGACGTGTAATATCATAAGGAATTTCATTTTCCAAATCCTTGACGGTATAGGTCGTTGGGGCAATCTTAAGGTCTGTAAAATAGCTATAGAGCCAGATGACATCTTCGTCCGCAAAACCCATATTACGGGTCAAATCAGACAGGTTGTCCTGCAAGAACATATCCATAAAGACAAACTTAGCCTTGATACCAGTGTTTTTAAAAATGGTAGAACGGTAGGCCTGAGCATATTCGACACCACTTGACGCCCAACCAATTCCTAAATTGATGTTATAAACAGTCATGTATTTTCCTTTCTAGGTAAAATGCAACATCGATATTATTTCTTTATTTGATACAGCTGATGCTAATAAAATCTAAGCAGTCACTATATACTTTGGGACTAGAGCAAGTCGTCAATAAGTGTGTCTACTTCGTCTTGTGTCTCTTCGAGAGGTGTGATTTCAGTCACCATAATTCCTGCAACCGCCCGTTCAACTAGGCCTTCAACATCCATACGACGCTCATATTGTTCAACGTTTTTGATTTTTGGATTGGTCTTTGGACGGTCCGGTGCAAAGATGGTACAGCAATCTTCGAAAGGTTGAATAGAAATGTCGAAGGTATCGATTTTTGTGCCAAATCAATGATTTCCAACTTATCCATAGTCACAACTGGGCGAATCACGGGCGTACAGGTGACAGCATTAATGGCCTGCATAGACTCCATAGTCTGACTGGCAACCTGACCAAGACTTTCTCCATTGATAATTACAAGACCACGTCGTTCCTCACGAATGCGGTCAGTAATACGCATCATAAAACGACGAGTCAGAGTCATCAAATAAGCCTCTGGTGCTTTTTCTTTGATTTCCTCTTGAATTTCAGTAAACAGTACTTCAATAAACTGGATATTGCCACCAAACTTGGTCAACTTACGCGTCAAATCTTGAGCCTTTTTAAGTGCCCCAGGACTGGTATAAGGAGGGCTTGCAAAGTGAACGGCCTCAATATCTACACCACGTTTAAGGGATAGATAACCTGCAACAGGCGAATCAATCCCACCAGAAAGCATGAGCATTCCTTTACCAGCTGTCCCTACAGGTAATCCACCTACTCCCTTAATTTCCTCATGAGAAATATAAGCGGCCTCAGCACGAATTTCTACCTTCAGATTGATATCTGGCCCCTTCATCTGTGCCTTAATGTTAGGCAATACATCAAATACAGCATTTCCTAAAGTAAGGTTGAGCTCGCGACTATCTAAAACAAAGTCATGGTCACTACGTTTGGCAGTCACCTTAAAGGTAAGCCCGTCACGATAGAGCCCTGTCATAATGTCTTGAACAGCTTTTTTCAAGACTTCGACATCTTTTTCAAATTTGTAAACGGGGCTAAAGGCCTGAATCCCGAAAATCTGCTTCAAAGACTCTGCGACTGGCTCGTAGTCTGTGCCATTGAGGTAGATGTGTCCACGGTCTCGGTCAAAAGTCACTTTAACTTCTGGATAGATAGATAACACATCTTGAATGTTATTTCTAAGTTTATTGATAAAACGCATACGGTTTTTGCCCTTGGTTGACAATTCACCGTAGCGAACCATAATTTCTGAATATGTTAATGTCATTCCTTTTCCTTTTAAACTTGAACTTAGTTTTATTTTTAATCGATTAAATCTTGCTATCTTACTTTTTGCGTTTTAGCATATACCTGCTTGAAAATCGTGAGAAACTGTTCTACTTGTCCCATATCATTGTCATCATCAAGACTGATACGAACAGCCGTTTGGGCTAACTTGGTTGGAACACCCATAGAAATGAGGGTTCCCGCTGGCTTGCCGGCCTTAGATGAACATGCTGATGTCGTTGAAATATAGATTTGATGCTCTTCAAAAGCATGGACAACCACTTCACCACGAACTCCCTTAATTCCAAAGGTCAAAATATTGGGAGCAAAGTCCTCACCCTCACCTGAGAAAATAGTAATGTCCTCATACTTAGCCAATTCATCAAAGATAATCTTTTTCATCTTAGCAATTTTCGGAAGAGAAAATTCCTCTTTATCAGTGACTAGGCGCAAAGCCTTGGCCATACTCGCAATCCCAGCTACATTTTCAGTCGTTGAACGAAAGTCTTTTTCTTGACCACCACCTGTTAAGAGCGGAGTAATTTTTTTGCCATTTTTCTTGTAGATAAAACCTACACCTCGAACAGCATGGAACTTGTGACCAGAAAAAGTTGCAAAGTCAACACGGTCTGTTAAATAAACTGATACAGGAATCTTCCCAATAGCCTGGACAGCATCCACATGGAGAGAAATCGTCGGCTCATTAGCTAGAAGATCTGAAATCGCTTGAATGGGTTGGATAGATCCGATTTCATTATTAACGGCCATCACTGAAACCAAGATGGTATCAGGTCGCAACAGTTGAGCAAGAGCTTCCACATCCACGAACCCTTGAGCATTAACTGGCGCATAGGACACTTGAAAACCATGCTCAGAAAGCCATTTGGCAGACTCTTTGACCGCAGGATGTTCAATGTCAGAAACGATGACGTGTTTACCGTAGGGTTCTTTTTCAAAAGCTAGACCCTTGATGACCCAGTTGTCTCCTTCGGTTCCACCAGACGTAAAGAAAATCTCATCGGCTGATTTTCCAATGAGGTCCGCAACTTGCTTACGAGAAGCCTCCAAAATACGTGTCGCAGACGTTCCTAATTGGTGCAAGCTAGAAGGATTCCCAAAAATTTTCGTGGCCACTTCTTGGTAGGTTCTAAGAGCCTCTGGATAGGGCATAGTTGTGGCTGAATTATCAAAATAAATCATGTTTTTCCTCGAATAATAGTTACTCCCTATTATAGCATAATTTTTTAGC
>NZ_CM002133.1:1466069-1496539 GCF_000448665.1 Streptococcus sp. HSISS2
AGTTGTCTCCTTCGGTTCCACCAGACGTAAGAAAATCTCATCGGCTGATTTTCCAATGAGGTCCGCAACTTGCTTACGAGAAGCCTCCAAAATACGTGTCGCAGACGTTCCTAATTGGTGCAAGCTAGAAGGATTCCCAAAAATTTTCGTGGCCACTTCTTGGTAGGTTCTAAGAGCCTCTGGATAGGGCATAGTTGTGGCTGAATTATCAAAATAAATCATGTTTTTTCCTCGAATAATAGTTACTCCCTATTATAGCATAATTTTTTTAGCATTTTTTGCGAGAAAATCATATAATAGAGAGTACGAAATAATTTTTTAGGAGAGCATCATGTCTGAAAATTACTCACGCCGTAATCATTCATCAAAAGAAGAAAAAAATCTGCGCTAAAGGTAACTGAACACGTTACAAAAGGCTTCACTGCCTTCCAAAAAGTCCTTACTGCTGTCGGGACAATCTTGTCAATCATTGTCGCTTATATCACTATCATGAATTTCACATCATCTAATAAAGATAAAGATACATCTGATTCTTCAGCAAATCAATCAACTGTAGTCATCAAAGAAGGTAACAATAAGACCCAAGATTCAAGCGCTGCCTCATCTAGCTATGGTAATGCGACTGACTCAGAAACAGAAACAAGCAGCCAAGCTGGTAATAACACTTATTCTTCATCAGCAGATACAACAACTGGTGGAAATACAACTACTTCTTCATCAGCAGCCACTGCAGACACAACTACTGGCAATGCGACAACTGGTGGTGCAACAACTGGTGGTGCAACAACTGGTGGCGCTGCTTCCAACTAAAACATTTGAAAGGCTAGGAGTTTCCTGCCTTTTTCTATAATCCTATGAACTATACAGAAACCATAAATTTCATTCACTCTTTTAAAGGTAATGGTCGTCGTCCCAAGCTTGAGCGTATGCGCTGGCTTTTGGAGCAAGCTGGAAATCCTCAAATGCACTATCCAACAGTCCATATCGTCGGAACCAACGGTAAGGGATCAACAACCAGTTACTTACAACATATCCTAAGTAAGGCAGGCTATCAAGTCGGAACCTTTACTTCTCCTTACATTACTCGATTTAACGAGCGTATTAGTATTAATGGCACAGAGATCCCTGATAAGGACCTGATTGCTATTGTTGAGAAAGCTCAAGTTTTTCTCAATGATTTAGAACATAACACTTATTTTGACCGACCAACGGAATTTGAGTTGGTCACCCTACTCATGTTTCTCTACTTTGATTTGAAACAGGTTGATATTGCTATCATCGAAGCCGGAATTGGTGGCCGTCTTGATTCGACCAATGTGCTTTCACCAGAGCTTGTCATCTGTACTTCGATTGGCTTTGACCACACTGAAACTTTAGGTAATAGTCTTAAGGAAATTGCTGAGCATAAAGCTGGTGTCATGCAAAAAAATACCCCTACCTTACTAGGTCGTGTTCCTGAAGAAGTTGAACAGCTCTTTAGACAAAAATCACATGAATGTAAGGCTCCTTTGGCTGTTATTGATAGGGAAATCCAGCTCATTCATGCATCCAATCAAGCTCTTCAAGTTTCTTATGGTAAGTGGCAGAGTTCAAAACTTAAGCTCTCCATGCTAGGACAGCATCAAGAAAATAATGCTGGTTTAGCCGTCACTGCTGCCCATCTATTGACTCAAATATTTCCTAAGATTACCGATAAGAGTATCCAAGAAGGCATCGAAGAGACGCATTGGCCTGGTCGCAGTGAGTGGATTGGAAATAACATTTACCTAGATGGCGCCCATAATCCTCAAGGTATTGCCAGTTTAAAACAGGTACTAAAAGATAACTTCGCCAATCGTAAGGTCCACATCCTCTTTGCAGGACTTAGGCGGAAGCCTCTAGCAGACTTACTAGAGGAGCTGAAAGCTTATGATATAACGGTAACTAGCTTTGACTTTTTTGAAGCACTGCCCTTGGATGACTATCCTCAACACTTCAAACAGGCGACCGACTATAAAGACTGGCTAATCCAAGCTGATTCAGCGAGTCCTGATGATTTATTTGTCATTACTGGGTCCCTTTACTTTATCTCAGAAGTCAGAAATTATTTGATTAATGAAAAAAAGGCCTAATGCCTTTTTTTATTTAGACAAGTTATTTGCTACACACAAAGTGTGGGCTGCTATTTGAGCACAAAGAAAAGCCTGAAACTCTTGGTATTCAGACCTCACTTATTTATCTCATCGTTACAAATTCTTCTGAACCGGTTGGATGAATGGTTTCCATAGCCAAAAAGGCTATGGAAATTCGCAAGGGACTTCCTTGCGATCACTTTCAATTGAGGCCATTCAGCCATAAAGAAAAGCCTATCCATTTAAGTAGACAGACTTTACCTTTTTATCTCATCGTTACAAATTCTTCTGATCCGGTTGGATGAATGGCAACCGTATTATCAAAATCAGCCTTAGTTGCTCCCATCTTAATAGCCACAGAGAAGCCTTGAATCATCTCGTCGACACCGTAGCCAATGCCATGAAGACCGATGATTTTTTCATTCTCACCAAGTGTTACTAATTTCATAGTTGACGGCTGACGATTGTTTGCAAGAGCTGTATACATTGGAGTGAAACTAGATTTATAGACCTTGATATTCTCCGCACCATATTTAGCGATTGCTTTTTCCTCAGTCAAACCAACAGAACCAATGACTGGGTGGCTAAAGACCACAGTAGCAACATCTGTATAATCAAGCTTAGCATCAGCTTTATTGTTGAAGAGTCGCTCTGACAATTGACGTCCCGCCTTGATTGCAACTGGCGTCAAATCTAGTTTACCAGTCACATCACCAAGGGCGTAGATACCAGGAACTGATGTATTTTCAAAGGCGTCTGAATAAATGTTACCTCGTTCAGTCAACTCAACGCCCGTCTTTTCAAGACCAAAGCCAGAGGTATTGGCTGCACGACCAATAGCCCAAATGAGGCAATCAACAGTTACTGTTTCTCCATTGTCAAAGCTAATGGTCAAAGAATCGTCAGCATTTTTCACTACTTCTGTAGCATTAGCATGCGTGTGAAGGGTCGGACCTGATTTAGCCATCTCATCGACTAAGACATCGATAATATCCTTGTCAAAGGTACGTAATGGGCGATCCTTACGCACAAAGAGATGCGTATCACTGCCAAGAGCATTGAGAACACCAGCAACCTCAACGGCGATATAGCCACCACCGATAACAGCTGTACGTTTTGGTACCTCATCTAACTCAAAGAAACCATCTGAAGTAATCCCATATTCACTACCTGGAATATTTGGATAAAGGGCATGTCCACCTGTTGCAATAAGGATATGTGGCGCTGTATAACGCTCCCCAGCTACTTCAACTGTATGAGGGTCAACAAATTTTGCATACTCGTATACACGTTCAACGCCATTACTATCAAAACCACGCTCATAAGAACCATGGATACGGTCGATATAAGCCTGACGATTGGCCTTAAGGGTCGCAAAATCAAACTTATTAAGCGTCACATCAAAGCCATATTCACCCGCATAGCGGTGAAGAGTCTCAGCAACCTGAGCACCATACCACATGACCTTTTTAGGTACACAGCCCACATTGACGCAGGTACCGCCGACCTCTTTTCCTTCAAAAAGAATAACCTTAGCGCCGTGCATAGCAGCACGATTAGCACTGGCAATCCCGCCAGAGCCACCACCGATGACAATATAATCGTATTCTTTTACCATAATTTACCTCTTATATTTCTTTATGGAGCATATGAGCTTCTAGATAAGCCTTGTAAGCCATTTCTGGTTTTACTTTATCATAAATTAAATATCCTGACAAAAATCCGCTACGACACAAAAAACAACCCCGTACTCAACGAGATTGTTTTATCATATCTTATTTATCAAGTGGTTTGCGGAGGAATCCGAAAAGGATACCTGATACCACAGCACCAATCAAGATGAAGAGAAGGTAGAGAAGGGCATTTGAAGTGAGGGCAATAACGAAGATACCTCCGTGTGGTGCCATCAATTTGATTCCTGCCATACCTACGAGAGCACCTGTAAGAGCTGAACCGACGATAAAGCTTGGGATAGCGCGTGCTGGGTCAGCTGCGCCGAATGGAATCGCACCTTCAGTGATGAATGAAAGTCCCATAACAATGTTTGTTAAACCAGAGTTGCGTTCTTCTTCAGTGAATTTATCTTTAAACAAGAGTGTTGCCACAAATACTGCCAATGGAGGAACCATACCAGCCGCCATAACTGCCGCCATAACAACTGAACCACCTGAAGTTACTGTTGCTGCGAGAGTACCTGTACCAAAGACATAAGCCGCTTTATTGACTGGTCCACCCATATCCACTGCCATCATACCACCGACAAGGAGACCAAGAAGCACTGCTGAGCTACCTGACAAGCTTGACAAGAAGTTATTAAGACCAGTATTGATTGCTGCCATCGGAATATTTACTGCCAACATCAAGAAACCTGTAGCAAATACACCAAGAAGTGGCAAGAGCAAGATTGAACGGATTCCTTCAAGAGCACGTGGAATACCTGCCAAGAATTTACGAAGAACGAGGATAACACCACCTGCAAGGAAACCACCAACAAGGGCTCCAAGGAAACCTGAAGATACACCAGCAAGGGCAAGGGTTGCTTTACCTCCTGAAGCAAATGGAACACCACCAAAAGCTGCACCACTTGAAGCAATAGCACCAGCTACGAAACCTGAAACCAAACCTGGTTTTTCGGCAATAGAGTAAGCAATGTAACCTGCAAGTACTGGAAGCATGAATCCAAAGGCCGCACCACCAATTGCTTTGAATTGAGCAGCAATTTCATGGTAAGAACCAAGTTGTGACAATTGATCTTTAGGAACACCCATGATTTGGTCAAGCAAGAAGGCAAGGGCAATCATGATACCACCACCAATAACGAATGGAAGCATTTGTGATACCCCACTCATCAAGTGTTTGTAGAAGGCACCACCAAGACTCAATTTCTCACTTGATTCTTGAGCAGCTCCAGCATTTTCAGCATGGAAGACTTCAGCTTTACCATCCAAGATGTTTTGGATTAATTATTGAGGTTGACGAATACCCGCAGCAACCGGTTTAGAAATCAATTTCTTACCGTCAAAACGTGCTGTTTCAACTGCCTTGTCCGCTGCTACGATAACACCTACAGCCTTACTGATTTCTTCAGCAGTCAATGGTGTTCCAACACCTGAAGCACCGTTAGTTTCAACACGAACATTGACTCCCATTTCTTCACCTGTTTTAATCAGTGATTCTTCAGCCATGTAAGTGTGCGCAATACCAGTTGTACAAGCTGTTACGGCTACGATAAGGGGTTTATCGCTTGAAGCTGCTTCCTTAACAGCTTGTGCTTTCTTAGCTTCCTCAGCCTGTGCTTCTTCTTCACCAGTATTAAAAGCAGCAATGACTTCATCTGGAGAAGTCACCTTACGCAAACGAACTGCAAAACCATCTTGCATAAGGTATTTTGACAACTCAGCAAGGGCTGCCAAGTGAGTGTCATTTGCTCCCTCTGGAGCTGCAATCATAAAGAAGAGGTCAGTCGGTTGACCATCAAGTGATTCGTAATCTACACCTTTATTAGATTTAGCAAAAAGTACTGTTGCTTCTTTGACTGCAGCATTTTTACTGTGTGGCATAGCGATTCCATCACCCAAACCAGTTGATGTTTGTGCTTCACGAGCCATAATACCTGCTTTGAAAACATCAAAGTCGGTCACAACACCATTGTCAACCAGGCTGTTAATCATTTCATCGATAACAGCTTCTTTTGTAGTTGCTTGAAGGTCAAGCAACATTACTTTTTGTTCAGTAAATCCTGAATTTTCATAGTTTTTCTACCTCTACTTTATTGTATGTTTCTTTAATAAATTCAATTGTCGCCAAGTCATCTGAGAAGGCTGTAGACGTACCACACGCCACTCCCCATTTAAGCGCCTCAATTGGGTCACCTGATTTAACAAACTCACCAGTGAAACCAGCAACCATTGAGTCACCCGCACCAACAGAGTTTTTAACTGTCCCCTTAATTGGTTTGGCAAAGTAAGCAGCCTCTGGTGTAACAAGGAGTGCCCCATCACCAGCCATTGAGATGATAACATTCTGCGCCCCCTTAGCCAGGATTTCACGTGCATATTTTTCAACATCAGAAATACCATTAAGTTTGACATTGAAAATAGCTTCAAGCTCATGATTATTTGGTTTAACCAAGAGTGGTTGGTGAGCCAATGAATCAAGAAGCGTTTGTCCCTCAAAGTCACAAACCACCTGAGCACCAGTTTCACGAACCAGTGGAATCAATTTGTTATAGACCTTGTTTCCAAGATTGCTTGGTGCAGAACCAGCAAAGACAACCACATCATCTGCAGTGATACTTGAAAGGATTGCCTCCAATTCAGCCAACTGTTCTTCTGTGATAATTGGACCCGTTCCATTAATTTCAGTTTCTTGATCGGCCTTAATTTTAACGTTGATACGTGTATCTTGGTCGACGGCTACAAACTTAGTTTTAATACCTTCAGCATCCAAACCATCTGTTACAAAACGGCCTGTAAAACCACCGATGAAGCCCGTAGCGGTATTATCAGTGCCTAAACGTTGTAGAATACGACTAACGTTAATTCCCTTACCACCAGCGAATTTATCATCACTGTCCATACGGTTAACTTCACCAATCTCTACTTTATCAATACGAACAATGAAGTCGATGGATGGATTTAGCGTTACAGTATAAATCATACTTCAATAACCCTCGTTTTCTTTTTAATTCTTTCAGGAGCTCTTCTTCCGAAGCGTTTGTGATTATAGTGACCTTCTCAACCTCCGCTACCTTTGCATAGGTAATCTGACCAAGTTTCGAAGCATCGGCTAAAACGTAAGCTTTTCGTGCATTAGCAATCACTGTCCGTTTAATGACTGCCTCCTCCATGTCAGGTGTTGTAAAATAATTGGCATCAACACCATTAGCGCCAATGAAGGCACAGTCAAAATTCAGTTGTCTGATTTGCTCCTGAGCAGTGCTCCCTATGGAAGCATCTGTAGAGTGCTTAACCTTCCCACCAATAATTCTGGTGCTAATACCAAAATCTACCAGCTTAACTGCATGATGGATAGAATTAGTCACAACCGTCACCTGACGATTGAGCAAATGAGGAATCAACAGTTCATTCGTTGTACTAGCCTCAAGAAAGACGACATCACCTTCCTTAATTAAATCAGCAGCATAGTTAGCTAATTGTGACTTTTCTTGAACATTTCTGATGGCTTTCTGACTGTTGGCAATTTCTTCCTTAAGACCTCTAAGGCTTTCAGCGCCACCATGAACACGTTTCAGTTGACCATCTGCCGCTAACTCATCCAAATCACGACGAATCGTTGACTCAGAAGTATCACTTAATAAAACGGTCAAATTTTCTAAAGTGACAAAACCATCTTGTTTCAATTGAGACAAGATAATCTGCTTACGTTCAGACTTTATCATAATCTCTCCTTCTGCAATCGTTTACATGTTCTATTATACAAAATTTTTAATACTTGTCAACAAAAACGGTCATAAAAGTTCAAAACATTCCATATACACTCACCATTCTATCAAAATGACGCATTCTACCAAGAATCGTCACACATTTCAACTAGGTAGACATTGCTTAACCTGACAAAACAAAAAAGCCCTACGGCTTTCTTGTCCTATTTGGCATAGTCAATCGCACGGAATTCACGAATGACAGTAACCTTAATATTTCCTGGATAATCCAAGTTTTTCTCAATTTGTTCACGCACCTTGTGAGACAAGATAGTGACCTCATCATCTGAAATTTTATTTGGATGAACCATGATACGAATTTCACGACCTGCTTGAAGGGCAAAGCTAGTTTGCACACCCTCAAAGCTTGATGCAATTTCTTCCAAATTACGAAGACGTTTGACATAATTCTCAACAGACTCATTACGAGCACCTGGACGAGCAGAACTCAATGCATCCGCAGCAGCTACTAGGACCGCAATAACACTTTCTGGTTCCACATCTCCATGGTGACTGGCAATAGCGTTAACAACCACTGGATGTTCTTTATATTTACGAGCGAACTCAGCACCAATTTCTACGTGACTACCTTCAACTTCTTTGTCAATAGCTTTCCCCATATCATGGAGGAAACCAGCACGACGAGCAAGGGCAACATTTTCACCCAATTCGCCCGCCATAATCCCGGCCAATTTACCAACTTCAACCGAGTGACGAAGAACATTTTGACCATATGATGTACGGAACTGCAAACGTCCCATAATCTTGATCAAGTCAGGATGAAGATTCATGGCACCAATTTCATAAGCCGCTTCTTCACCATATTCACGAATACGATTATCCATTTCCTGGCGATTCTTCTCAACCAACTCCTCAATACGAGCTGGATGAATACGACCGTCTTTAATCAAAGCTTCAAGAGTCATGCGTGCAATCTCACGACGGACTGGATCAAAGCCAGAAAGAACAACTACTTCTGGCGTGTCATCAATAATGACGTCAATACCAGTCAGGCTCTCAAGGGTACGAATGTTACGACCCTCACGTCCAATAATACGGCCTTTCATATTGTCATCTGGGAGATGAACAGTCGTTACTGTTTGCTCAGTAACATAATCTCCAGACAAACGTTGCATGGCTTGCGCTAACAGATTCTTGGCCTTTTTATCAACAGTATCTTTGACCTGTGCTTCTGCATCTTTAATACGTGTTGCAATCTCATGAGTTAAGTTATTCTCAGTCTCTGTTAAGATTACCTCACGCGCCTCTGCAATGGTCATTTGACCAACACGTTCAAGTTCTGCCTGCTTCTCAGCCTCCAACTGAGTCACATTCTCTTCACGCTCATTCAGATGTTTAGATTTGTCAGCAAGACTATGCTCTTTCTTCTCGAGGGCAAGTTCTTTATTTGATAGATTTTCATCCTTACGATCAAGACTAGTAGCACGTTCTGTTAAACGATTTTCCATTTGCTTAAGCTCTTGACGCTCAGATTTAAATTCTTTTTCAATATCTTCTCGATATTTTCTAGCTTCCTCTTTTGCTTCTAGCAAGAACTCTTTACGTTGAGCCTTGCTATCACGTTCAGCTGTAACACGCAGATGATCTGCATCGTGTTCAGCCTGACTACGAAGGTTGACAGCATCTTGCTCTGCTTTTAGCAAAGTAGTTTCTGCCTGTTCCTTAGCCTTGCTAAGTTTGATAGAAATTGCTAAATATCCAACGACTAAACCAATGAGTGCAAAGACAACTAAAATTATCATGTTTAACATGTCTTTACCTCAACTTTTCTAAGGTTCCCCTAAAGAAAACCGTCTTCTAGTGTACCATATTTACAGCTAATTCTCAAATAAATACTAGAACTTTAAACTGATTTTATGGTATGATAGCTCTATTAGAATAGGGAGGTATTACCATGCCAAAAGACGTAACTGTTGAAAGTTTCGAACTTGATCACACGATTGTAAAGGCACCTTACGTTCGTCTTATTTCAGAAGAAGTCGGACCTAAAGGAGATATTATCACAAACTTTGATATCCGTTTAATTCAACCAAACGAAAACAGTATTGATACCGGCGGTCTTCACACCATCGAACACCTACTTGCTAAACTAATTCGTCAACGTATTGATGGACTCATTGATTGTTCACCATTTGGTTGTCGTACTGGTTTTCACATGATTATGTGGGGCAAACAAGACCCTACAGAAATTGCTAAAGTTATCAAGTCTAGTCTTGAAGCTATTGCAAATGATGTCACTTGGGAAGATGTTCCAGGAACTACCATTGAATCTTGTGGAAACTACAAGGATCACAGCCTTCATTCAGCTAAAGAATGGGCTAAACTTATCCTTGAACAAGGAATCTCAGACCAAGCCTTTGAACGTCATATCGTTTAAAAAACATTGGGACAGATATCCCAATGTTTTTTTAATATTTTCTAAAACGTTGATAACGTGCCTCAAGCAATTCCTCAGTTGACAATTGACTCAATTCTTTCAACTCATCGACAATTGCTGTCTTGACTGCTTCAAGAATTTCACTAGTGAAGTAACCACGTTCTGGAATAATTTTATCAATAATTCCCATATTAAGCAGCTCGCTTGAAGTAATCTTCATTAATTCTGCTGCTTCTTCTGCACGTGAACCATCTTTCCAGAGAATTGTCGCAAACCCTTCTGGACTCAAAATAGAGTAAATGGTATTTTCCAGCATCCAAACCTTATCAGCCACTGCCAAAGCAAGAGCTCCTCCGGAACCACCTTCACCAATAATAATGGCAATAATTGGAACTTTAAGGTCACTCATCTCCATAAGGTTACGAGCTATCGCCTCACCTTGTCCACGCTCCTCTGCACCAACACCAGGATATGCACCTGCCGTATTGATAAAAGTAACGACTGGACGACCAAACTTTTCAGCCTGCTTCATAAGACGAAGGGCCTTACGATAGCCCTCTGGATGGGGCTGACCAAAGTTTCGACTTAGATTATCTTGTAGGTTCTTACCTTTTTGAATACCCACTACAGTTACGGCTTGGCCATTTAAGCGACCAATACCACCGATAACGGCACCATCATCACGGAAGTTACGATCACCATGCAGTTCGATAAAATCATCAAAAATCCCTTGGGCAAAGTCCAAAGCAGTCAAACGGCCTCGATCACGCGCTTCTTTTAAAATACGTGTTACGTCGCTCATTGAACACCTCCATGGAATGATAAGAGTGTGGCAATAGTATCAGCCAACTCTGTACGTTTGACAATAGCATCAACAAATCCATGTTCTTTAAGGAACTCAGACTTTTGAAAACCATCTGGCAAAGTCTCACGTACAGTATTTTCAATCACTCGACGACCCGCAAAACCAATTAAGGTTTGTGGCTCAGCCAAGATAATATCACCTTCCATAGCAAAACTTGCTGTAACCCCACCAGTTGTCGGATCTGTCAACACAGTTAAGTAAAGAAGACCAGCATTCGAATGACGTTTTACCGCTGCTGAAATCTTAGCCATTTGCATCAAGCTCATGATTCCTTCTTGCATACGGGCACCACCAGATGCTGTAAAGATAACAACTGGCAATTTTTCTTCAATGGCATGCTCAAAAAGTCTTGTGATTTTTTCACCAACTACAGTTCCCATTGATGCCATGATAAAGTGAGAATCCATGATTGCTAAGGCAGTCTTTTGACCCTTGATGGTCGCAACACCAGTCACAACGGCTTCATCAAGTCCTGTTTTTTCCTTGGTTGCTGCCAATTTCTCCATATAGCCTGGAAAATTCAATGGATTTTCAGTTTTAATGCCTGTAAACAGTTCTTGGAAAGAACCTTCATCAACTGTTAAATCCAGACGTTCCTTTGCTGAGATACGGAAAGTATAAGAACAATTTGGACAAATCTTAGCTTGTCCCAAGTCTTTTTGATAAATAGCCTGTTTACATCCAGGACATTTGGCAAAAAGCTCATCTGGAACTTCTGGCACTTGGTGATCAACCCCATTACGTACAGAACGGTTAGGATTGATCCGAATATACTTTTCTTTTCGATCAAATAATCCCATAAGTCCTATTCCTCACGATTCTGATAAGCTGGCAAGAAAGTCTCCATCAAGAAGGAAGTATCATAATCCCCAGCAATAACGCTACGGTCTGAGATCAAATCCAACTGGAAGTCAGCATTAGTCATTACACCATCAATTTCAAGCTCGTAAAGAGCACGTTGCATCTTCATGAGTGCTTCAAAACGGTTTGCTCCATGAACAATAATCTTGGCAATCATTGAGTCATAGTAAGGTGGGATAGTGTAGCCAGGATATACGGCACTATCAACACGAAGTCCAACACCACCACTTGGTAAGTAAAGATTACTAATTTTACCTGGGCTTGGTGCAAAATTAAACTTAGGATTCTCTGCATTGATACGACACTCAATAGCATGTCCCTTGATTTTAATATCATCTTGGGTTACAGATAATTTCTCACCCGCAGCTACACAAATTTGTTCTTTGACGATATCCACACCACTAACAAATTCTGTGACCGGGTGCTCAACTTGAACACGGGTATTCATTTCCATGAAGTAGAACTGACCTGTTTTTTCATCAAGAAGAAACTCAATTGTACCCGCATTTTCATAATTAACCGCCTTAGCAGCACGGGCAGCCGCAGACCCAATTTCATGACGAAGGGTTTTACCAATGGCAACTGAAGGTGATTCTTCCAAAACTTTTTGGTTATTACGTTGAAGAGAACAGTCACGCTCACCTAGGTGGACGATGTTACCATAGCTATCCCCCAAAATTTGAACCTCAATGTGACGGGCTGGGTAGATAACTTTTTCGATATACATTGCCCCATTACCAAAGGCAGCCTTAGCTTCTTGGGACGCCGATTCAAAAGCAGGAGCCAACTCTTCCTCAGTGCTGACTTTACGAATTCCCTTACCGCCACCACCAGCAGAAGCCTTAAGCATTACTGGGTAACCAAGGCGATTGGCAACTTCTAGAGCTTCTTCAGCTGTAAAGACTTCACCATCTGAACCAGGAATAACGGGAACATTAGCTTTTATCATCTCTGCACGAGCATTGATTTTGTCACCCATCTTGTCCATCACTTCACCTGACGGTCCGATGAACTTGATGTTCATTTCTTCACAGAGAGTAGAAAATTTAGAGTTTTCACTCAAAAATCCAAACCCTGGGTGAATAGCTTGTGCACCTGTTACAATAGCCGCAGACAAGACACGGTTCATATTTAAGTAAGATTCAGTGGATCTCGCTGGTCCAATACAAATAGCTTCATCTGCCAAAATCGTATGAAGAGAATCCTTATCAGCTTCTGAATAGACAGCAACCGTCTGTATTCCCAATTCACGTGCTGCGCGGATAATACGAACGGCAATTTCACCACGATTAGCAATCAATAATTTTTAAACATAAAACAAGATAACATCAGACATCTTTTGGAAGTCTGTGTTTATTTCCTTTCTATGTGATAGGCCAATATCTAAAGAAAAATCCTTTCCGACTGTCGCCAGAAGGATTTTCACCAAACATTAGCTTCCAATAGCAAAAGTCAAAGTCCCTGATGCAGCCAGTTTACCATCGACTTCAGCCTTAGCTTCGACAACAGCGATTGTTCCACGACGTTTAACAAACTTAGCTGTCATTACAAGTTGATCTCCAGGAACAACTTGTTTTTAAATTTAACCTTATCCATACCTGCGTAAAAGACTAATTTGCCTTTATTCTCAGGTTTTGACAATTCAAGAACACCAGCAGTTTGTGCGAGTGCTTCCATGATGAGAACACCTGGCATAACTGGGTATTGAGGAAAATGTCCATTGAAGAAAGGTTCATTGATAGTTACATTTTTAATAGCTGTGATTTCATCTTCTGAAACTTCTAGAACACGGTCAACCAAAAGCATTGGATAACGGTGAGGTAAAGCTTCACGAATTGCATTAATATCAATTGTCATTTGATGCGTACCAATCCTTTTCCGTAGTCAACAACTTCTTCGTTTGTTACCAAGATTTCAGTGATAACACCATCTTTAGGTGCTGGCACTTCATTCATGACCTTCATTGCTTCAACGATAAGAAGGGTTTGACCTTTCTTAACAGTATCACCAACTGAAATAAAGGCTGGTTTATCAGGAGCTGATGACAAGTAAGCTACACCTACTAGAGGGCTCTCCACCACGTCCCCTTCTGCAGCTGACGCTGGTGCTACAACATCTTCCACTGATGCTGAAGCTGTTTCAACAGCTGGAGCAGGAGCCACTGCTGGTGCAGCTGGAGCTTGAGGAGCAGGCGCAACCACTTCAACTGTAGGAGCTACAGGAGCTCCCACCACTGAACTTGTTTGGTTCTTACTCAAGCTCAATTCTTCACCATTATTCTTATATGAGAATTCACGTAAAGTTGAGGCATCAAATTGAGCCAACAAATCTTTAATTTCAGAAATATTCATAGATTAGTCCTCCCAACGTTTGAAGGCAAGAACCGCATTGTGTCCACCAAAACCAAAAGTATTTGAGATGGCATACTTGATATCAGCTTCTTGACCTTCACCGTAGACAACATTCGCTTCAATGTAATCAGACAATTCTTTGGTACCAGCAGTTTTTGGTACATAGCTGTGACGAATGGCTTCGATTGTTGCAATCGCTTCAACGGCACCAGCAGCACCAAGCAAGTGTCCTGTAAATGATTTAGTAGATGAAACTGGGACTTCTTTACCAAGTACAGAAACGATGGCACCACTTTCACCTTTTTCATTGGCAGGTGTTGATGTCCCATGCGCATTGACATAATCAACATCTTCAGGCTTGATACCAGCTTCATTGATAGCCAATTTAATGGCTTTAGCCGCACCTGAACCGTCTGGTGTTGGTGTTGTCATATGGTAGGCATCACAGTTTGATCCGTAACCAACAATCTCAGCCAAGATATTAGCGCCACGTTTTTGCGCATGTTCCAGGCTTTCAATAACGAGAACTCCAGCACCTTCACCCATAACAAAACCATTACGGTCTTTATCAAATGGAATTGAAGAACGTTCTGGATCTTCTGTTGTTGAAAGAGCTGTAAGAGCGTTAAAACCACCAATACCAATCTTAGTGATTGAAGCTTCAGCACCACCAGCCAAGACAACATCGTGCAAACCAAATTTAATTTCACGGAAGGCCTCACCAATAGCGTCATTGGCAGAAGCACAAGCAGTTGTTACTGATTTACATACCCCTTGAGCACCAATCTTAAGAGCAATGTTACCTGCCCCCATGTTTGAAAGAGCTTTAGGGATAAACATTGGCTTGATGCGTTTCATACCACGTTCATGCATACGGATAATTTGATCTTCAAGCTCTTGCAAACCACCAATACCAGATGACACAATAACACCAACACGATCACGATTTTCTTCTTCCATGTTAAGTCCTGAGTTCTCTAGGGCATCCATAGCAGCGTAGATTGCATAAAGTGAGTAAGTATCCATACGATTCGTATCTTTTTTCACAAAATATTTATCGAATGGGAAATCTTGAATCTCACCAGCATTAAAAACTGGGATTTCGGAGGCATCAAACTTAGTAATTGGTTTGATACCGATTTTACCGTCATGAAGACTGTTCCAAAATTCTTCTGGTGTATTACCGATTGGTGAGGTTACACCGTAACCTGTAACAACAACACGATTTGTAGACATATATATTCTCCTTTTGTCGGATGGATATTCAAATAAATAATTCTTGATAATTGACAAGCAATTATTGCATAGTCATACCACCATCAATAGCGATAGTTTGACCTGTGAGATACTCTTGGCTAGCCAAGAAAGCTGCGACTTCAGCAACTTCTTCTGCTTGACCAATACGTTTCATTGGTACTTGAGCAATCATAGCGTCTTTCATTTTTCTGGAATCGCATCAGTCATATCTGACTCAATGAAACCAGGAGCAATAGCATTAACACGAACGCCACGAGCCGCAACTTCACGAGCCACTGATTTTGTGAAACCAATCAAACCTGCTTTTGAAGCTGCGTAATTAGCTTGACCAACATTTCCCATGAGACCTACAACAGATGACATATTGATAATAGCACCTTGACGGGCCTTAGACATAGGTTTCAAAACGGCTTGCGTCATATTGAAAGCACCAGTCAAGTTGATTTTTAAAACACGTTCAAAATCTTCTTCAGTCATCTTAAGCATAAGCTTATCATTGGTGATACCAGCATTATTTACTAAAACATCAATGCTACCAAGCTTTTCAGTAGCCTCTGCAACCATACGTTTGGCATCTTCGCCATTAGAAATATCACCTGAGATACCAATAACTGTTACACCATAGTCCGCAAATTGTGCCAATAACTCATCAGAAATTTCTGAACGTCCATTCAAGACAACATTAGCACCTAGACTCGCAAATTTGTGCGCCACGGCTAATCCAATTCCACGTGTTGAACCCGTTACAAAAACATTTTTATTCTTAAGTTCCATGTTTACCTCGTTTTAAGCATTAAGAAGGGCCTCAAGGCTCGCTTGATCTTCCACATTATGAGTTGGTAGACTTTTGTCAATTTTTTTCAAGAAGCCTGACAAGACTTTCCCAGGACCAATCTCAATCACTTCATCAACCCCAAATTTTTGGATTGTCGCAATTGAATCGTAAAATCGTACAGGTTCCATGACCTGACGTGCCAAAAGCGCTTTGATTTCTTCTGACTTCATAATTTTAGCTTCAGTATTACCTACCAAAGGAAGTTTAAAGTCATTGAAGGACACTTTCTCAAGTTCTTCCGCTAGATTTTGGCTAGCTGACTTAAGTAAAGCTGTGTGGAATGGTCCTGAAACCTTAAGAGGAATCAGACGTTTAGCACCAGCTTCTTTAAGTAATTCCACAGCATAATCAACTGCCTCAACTTCACCACCAATAACAATTTGTGCTGGAGTATTATAGTTAGCAGGAGTCACCACACCCTTTTCAGAAGCTTTTTGACAAATCTCTTCAATCAAACTAGGGTCTGTATTCATGACAGCAACCATTTTTCCACTTCCAGCTGGAGCTGCAGTTTCCATGAATTCACCACGTTTAGCAACCAAGGCTACTGCATCTTCAAATGAAAGGGCACCAGCCGCCACTAGGGCAGAATATTCCCCAAGAGAAAGGCCGGCAACAATATCAGGAGTGATACCATTTTCTGCCAAGAGACGATAAATAGCTACTGACGTTGTCAAAATAGCTGGCTGTGTGTAACGTGTTTGATTAAGCTTTTCTTCGTTAGAATCAATCAATTCACGCAAATCATAACCTAAAATACGACTAGCTGTATCAAATGTTTCTTTGACAATTGGATAAGTCGCATACAAATCGCTTGCCATACCCAATTTCTGAGCTCCTTGACCAGCAAATAAGAACGCACGTTTTGTCACTATCCTAATCCTTTCGACGTTTTTAGACGTTTACATCTGCCCAACGAGCAGCTTCTTCTTTAATTACCTTAGCAGCACCTGTGTACAAATCTTCCAAGATTTCTGCACAAGTTTCTTCTTTACGAACAAGACCTGCAATTTGTCCAGCCATAACTGAACCATATTCCACATCTCCATCAACAACGGCATTACGAAGTGCACCTGCACCAAGCTCTTCAATTTCCTCTTGAGTTTTCTTACCAGCCAAGAAATCTTTTTCAGCCTGATTGTACTCTGTAGCCAATTTATTCTTAATCGCACGAACTGGGTGTCCCACAACAGAGGCAGAGATAACAGTGTCAATGTCTTTAGCCTTCAAAATCTTATCTTTGAAGTTTTGGTGTGCATTAGATTCCTTGGCAACAACAAAACGTGTTCCAACTTGAACAGCATCCGCACCCAACATAAGTACCGCTGCCATACCATGACCATCGGCAACACCACCAGCACCAATTACAGGAATTGAAACTGCGTCTGCGACCTGACGAACCAAGGTCATAGTTGTTAATTTACCAATATGACCACCAGCTTCCATACCTTCTGCAACAACGGCATCAGCGCCTAGTTTTTCCATACGTTTAGCAAGTGCCACTGATGGAATAACTGGAATAACTGTGATACCCGCTTCATGGAGACGTTCCATATATTTACCTGGGTTTCCTGCACCAGTTGTAACAACTTTTACACCCTCTTCAATAACAAGGTCAACGATGTCATCTGCAAATGGTGACAAAAGCATAATATTAACACCAAATGGTTTGTCAGTAATTGATTTTACTTTATCAATATTAGCTTTTACCACTTCTTTAGGGGCATTACCACCACCAATAATTCCGAGTCCACCAGCATTTGAAACGGCTCCAGCCAAGTCACCATCGGCAACCCAGGCCATACCACCTTGGAAGATTGGATATTTAATTCCTAACAGTTCTGTAATACGAGATTTCATTTTTCACCTTTTTTCGATTTTCTAATCAAATAAATAGTTTAATAATCAAAGTAATTGTATAAACAAAGGAGAATATCCCTAATAAGAATATTCTCTATGCCCTGCTTATTTAGTTTTTCTTCTACGTAAGCAACAAGGTCACCAACAGTGTTAAGACCTTCTTCAGTTTCGATTTGGATATCGAATTCGTCTTCGATTTCTGAGATAACTTGGAATACGTCAAGAGAGTCAGCATCAAGTTCGTCAAAAGTAGTTTCCAATTTTACTTCTTCTGCATCTTTCCCGAGTTCTTCAACGATGATTTCTTGTACTTTTTCAAATACTGCCATTTTACATTCTCCTTTAAGATAAATATATTTCTTATAATCTATGCTGGTGCATAATTTATATAACTAGATTTTAACAATAAGACTGCCCCATGTCAAACCCCCACCAAAACCTGATAGTAGAATTGTTTGACCGCTGCCTAATTTAAGGGTCCCATTTGCTACGTTCTCAGAAAGCAAAATCGGGATACTTGCCGCACTGGTATTACCATAAGACATCATGTTTGCCAAAAATTTGTCACGACTAACATCAATTTTCTTAGCCATAATATCTAAAATACGAATATTGGCTTGATGAAGAAGGAAGTAATCCGGTTCACCTTTTTCTTCAACCAATGTTTTGATGCTCTTTGAAACAGTCTTCACTGCAAAGTCAAAAATTGCTTTTCCATCCATTTTCATGTACGGGTTAGACTGTTCAGTTTGAGCAGAATAAGGTGAGATTACCGCCGAAGCTCCTGACTCCAGACCACCCTTGCTACCATCGGTATTTAGGGACTCTCCAAAGAAATGTTCTTCATCAGATTCTTCTAGGAGGACACCTCCTGCGCCATCACCAAAGAGAACAGCTGTAGTACGATCAGACCAATCCAAAGTTTTGGAAAGAACCTCTGCTCCAATAACGAGACCCTTTTTGTAAACACCCGAACGAATCAATTTTTCAGCAGTTGCCAAAGCAAAGACAAAACCACTACAAGCTGCAGTAATATCAAAGGCAAAAGCATTGACCGCTCCGATTATTCCTTGAACACGCGCTGCCACCGATGGCATCGAACTATCTGGTGAAATCGTTGCAACTAAAACAAAGTCCAAATCTTCAGGAGATACTCCTGACTTTTCTAATAGCTGTTGAGCAACATGGGTAGCCAAATCACTCGTATTCTCGGTCAATGAGATGCGACGTTCTTGGATACCTGTGCGTGTGCGAATCCACTCATCACTGGTATCCATGATTTTTGATAGGTCATCATTGGTCACGACCTGAGCAGGTGCATAATGGGCAACCTGACTAATTTTTGCAAATGCCATTATTTCAACTCCTCAAGAAAGGCGTGGAGATTTTCCAATCCCTTGCTCATAACCTTCAATTCCTCGTCATTAAAGCCATCTGTAATCTTCATCACCATTGACTTATGGAAACGACGATGAAGACGGTATACTAGACGACCCTTTTTAGAAAGTGACAAATGAACCACACGTCGGTCAACAGATGAACGCGTACGGATAATATACCCTTTCTTTTCTAGTTTATTGAGAGAAGTTGTCACAGTACCTAGAGTTAGCATAAGTTCTTTAGCCACAGCACTCGGTGTTGTATCTGGATGTGTACCGATCACATCAATGGTATGCATTTCCTTGAGGGAAACATCATTAAATTTTGAATTTTTCAAACTTGCTTCTTCGATAATAACCACGTTATTAAAAATATCAACAAGATAGCCATCAATTTTATCGTAATTCACACCAGACTCCTTTCAATAAACTTTGACTTTCAAATTATATCAGACTCAAACTAATTTAGCAAGTCGAATTAGAAAACCTTAGTTTTAATTTCAGAAAATGAGTTTATTTTCCTTGAAACTTCGGACGACGACGTTCACTATAAGCACGAACACCTTCCTTGAAATCTTCTGTAAATGCAAGTGATTTCTGCAAATCAAGCTCTAACTTGGCATAATTTTCCCAACCTGCAAATTCAGATTCCCAAACCATTTCTTTAATTGCCTTAAATGAGTTTACTGAAGAACGATTTAATTTCTTAATTAATTGGCTGACAGTTTTTTCAAGTTTTTCTGATTCAACAACTTTATAAGCAATTCCCCAATCTAAAGCTTTGTCAGCAGACACAGGTTCTCCAGTCATCGTAATTTGAGTAGCACGGTTAATACCGATTGAACGTGTCAAAAGGTAGAGACCTCCAGCGTCAGGTGCCAAACCAACACCTACAAAAGCTTGGATAAATTTAGCTTTATCAGATGCAATCGTAAAGTCTGCTGCAACAGCTAAGTTAGCTGCAGCACCTGCACATGGTCCATCAACTACCATGATGACTGGCTTAGGCAATTTTTTAAGAGCAAAAGAAATTTCATTTACCTGCTCAGCAATACGAACCAAAGATTGGACATCATCTACGGCAACCGCTTTTTGCATTTGATCAAGATCACCACCAACAGAAAAGACCTTTCCGTTAGCCTTAATAACCAAGAACTTCACTGAGACATCCTGACCAGCTTCCTCAATGGCAGCCATAATTTCATCACAAACAGGGATATTAAACCCATTTTGAACTTCTGGACGATTGAGCGTCAAAGTTGCCACTCCCTCTTCGACACTATAAAGAATTGTTTCGTAAGCCATTTTTAGCATTCCTCCGATAACTAGTTCCTATATAAAAACCGCATGTTATTTGACTTTTTTGTCATATTTTATTTGATGAATAGATAATTTGATAATCAAATCATTCACCATTATTTTCTAGTATACCATAGTCAACATAAAGGTCAACATAAACTTAAGTTTTTTGGTTAATATACCAAAAAACCGAGCATTAAAACTCGGTGCTTTCTTTCACTTCAATAAATCTAAAACATCTTTAAGACTGTCTAATAAGCCATTTGCATCTTCTTGATTCATGCCGAAACGATTATCTTTAATCGCCCAAACCTCAACACCTGCAGCAACCCCAGCAGCAATTCCCTTTTCACTATCCTCGATAATGAGAGCTTTATTAGCTTCCACCCCTAATTGCTTCAATGCGGTTAAATAAATCTCCGGATTGGGTTTACTTTCTTTGAATTCTTCTCCAGAGAGCACCACATCAAAGAAACCTTGCAAATGGTTTTCCTCCAAAGCTCTTAGGATATCTGCTTTTACTGAGCTAGAGGCTAAACCGATTTTTAACCCTCGAGATTTGACTTCATTCAAAACCTTTAAAACATCAGGAAAAATCAATTTTTTATAAGGTAGGGGATGATTTTTCTTATAAGCATTGTACTCTTCCTGTAAGGTTGAGACATCCCATTTATCATAATCATCTCTTAAAATATTTTCCCAAACCCGTTTGGTGTTACCTCCTATAAAGAAAGATGGAGGTAAATGGTCTATAGATATTCCCTTTTGGTTTAAAAAGCTAGCTCGTCGATCATAATAATACTTTTCCGTGTCAAAAAGGACACCATCCATATCAAAAATAATTGCCTCAACCACTGGAGTTTCTCCTTTTTATTTTATTGTACCATAATCAAAGTAAATCTTACTGGCTTTAAAAACAATGTGACAAATTGTCAGAATTTTGCTATAATTGTTGAGTAATTTAAATTTTTTGGAGAACATATGAAAGTCATCAAATTCGGTGGAAGCTCACTCGCTTCAGCCACACAATTAGAAAAAGTCTTAAACATTGTAAAATCTGATCCTGAACGTCGTTTCGTCGTTGTTTCCGCACCTGGTAAACGAAACGATGAAGATACTAAAGTAACAGACGCTTTGATTAAATACTACAAACACTATACAAAAGGAGCTGATGTTAAATCTGATCAGGAATGGATTATTAATCGCTACCAAGCTATGGTGGATGAATTAGGTTTTAAATCAGCAGAAATGGCTAAAATTGCCAAATCGATTACTGATCTCGCTACGCTTCCCATTGATAATAACGATTTTCTCTATGATACTTTTCTAGCAGCCGGAGAAGACAACAATGCTAAACTGGTTGCTGAGTATTTCCGTAATAATGGTATTGAGGCACGTTATGTGCATCCTCGCCAAGCCGGTATCTTTGTCTCAAACGAACCAGGAAATGCCCGTATTCTTCCAGGAGCCTATGATAAACTAGAAGAACTCCGTGAATCAGATGAGGTGCTTGTTATTCCTGGGTTCTTTGGTGTTACCACTGACAATCAAATCTGTACCTTCTCACGTGGAGGTTCTGACATCACTGGTTCTATCGTTGCGGCTGGGGTTAAAGCAGACCTTTATGAAAACTTCACTGATGTAGACGGTATTTTTGCTGCCCATCCTGGTGTGGTTCACGAGCCTCATTCGATTCCAGAATTGACCTACAAGGAAATGCGTGAGTTGGCATATGCTGGTTTCTCAGTCTTGCATGATGAAGCTCTTCTTCCTGCTTACCGTGGTAAAATTCCATTGGTTATCAAAAACACTAACAATCCTGAGCACCCAGGTACACGTATTATTCTAGAACACAAGGGTGCAACTGTACCTGTTGTAGGTATCGCTAGCGATGATAAATTTGTCAGCATTAACATGACTAAATATCTTATGAACCGTGAGGTAGGTTTTGGTCGTAAGGTGCTCCAAATCTTGGAAGATTTAAATATTCGTTGGGAACACATGCCTTCTGGAATTGATGACCTCTCAGTCATTATTCGTGAACGTGAACTCACCCCTATTAAAGAACAAGAAATCTACTCATACTTGACTCGTGAACTAGGTGTTGATGATGTAGAATTTGAACACGGCCTTTCTATTCTTATGATTGTAGGTGAGAATATGCGAGATCATATAGGTGTTACAGCAACAGCTGCCAAGGCACTTTCTGAAAAACACATTAACCTAGAAATGATTTCTCAAGGGTCTAGTGAGGTTTCTGTTATGTTTGTTATTGATACTGTGCAAGAAAAAGAAGCCGTTAGAGCACTTTATGATGCCTTCTTCCGTAATAAAGACTAATTTTCTACCAGTTTAACAAAAAGCTCCAAGGACTGAATAAGTGTAGCAATAACTGTATGATACAGTAGCTAATTGTTCAAGATGAGGTTGAGGTATAAATCTTTCAAAGTAACTTTCCCTTTATCTACAGGTTTAAACAGAACTATGAGCCCCTTTGAAATTTAAAGGAGTGATACAGAATAATCGTACTCAGATTATTCTGTATCACTCCTTTTTCTTATAAGCACGGACATGGTCCCCTTTAGATAAAATAAGATTCACTTAGCGAATTAGTTTATCAACTGTTCCCATATAACAGGAAACGAATAAAAGCAAAACTAAAAGGACTCGGTCCTCTATAATACAGAACCAAATCCTTTGCTTAAATAAATTGTCTAACTTTTTGGGTTAGTACATATTAACTCTTCTTTAGTTACAAGATATTTTCGTAAGTTTCACGAACATCATCTGGCCAAACTGACGTTTGTACCTCACCGATATGTTTTTACGAAGTAAGAACATAGCCATACGTGATTGACCGATACCACCACCAATTGTAAGTGGGAAAAGACCATGTAACAAGGCTTGGTGCCAATCTAATTTCAAACGATCTTGGTCGCCAGTGATTTCAACCTGACGTTTAAGAGCATCCTCATCCACACGAATACCCATAGATGACAACTCAAAAGCGTGACCCAACTGTTCATTCCAAACCAAGATATCTCCATTTAAGCCATGGTAACCCTTTTCTGACTCAGTAGTCCAATCGTCATAGTCAGGTGCACGACCATCATGTGGTTTGCCATCAGGAAGAACACCACCAATACCAATCAAGAATACAGCCCCATATTCCTTAGTAATAGCATCTTCACGCTCTTTCGGTGTCAAATCAGGATACTTCTCAACAAGTTCTTCTGAGTGGATGAAGGTGATTTTCTTAGGCAAAATGGCTTCAATATCGTAACGTGCTTCAACTGCGAGCTCAGTCAAACGGATGACCTTATAAATAGTTTCAACAGTTTCTTTCAAGTAAGCAATATTACGGTGTCCATCGGGAATAACCTTTTCCCAGTCCCATTGGTCAACATAAACAGAGTGCGTTGCATCCAACGAATCTTCATCTGGACGAAGAGCTTTCATATTAACTACAAGCCCCTCACCTTCATTAAAACCAAAACGAGCCAATGTATGGCGTTTCCATTTTGCTAATGAGTGAACAACTTCGTATGTAGCGTCTGGGATTTGAAGCACATTAACAGTTACAGGATTTTCAATACCGTTCAAATTATCCTGCATACCATCCCCGACCTTGCTTAAAATAGGCCCTTGCACTTCGATGACGTCAAGTTTATCAATCAAATACTGTGTAAAAGTATTTTTAACAAAAGAAATTTCCTTTTGTTGATGAATGAAGCTCTTTTTCATACGCTCCTCCTTTAAAAAAATCGATAGTCCTATTATACTCCTATTCATTGGAAAAATAAAGAAATTTTCCAACAATTTGGAAAATTTCTTGTTTTTTATGTTAGGTTTTATTACATTTTCCTTGTCAACTTCACGACGGCCTCTGTTCGAGCAGTATGAGGGAACATGTCTACCGACTGGATGTAATTAACTTCATAAGCCTGAGTTAAAGAAACAAGATCTCTGGCTAACGTAGAGACATTACATGAAACGTATACCATCTTCTCTGGTACATACTCTAAGATAGTCTGAAGTAACTTATCATCAAGACCTGTTCTAGGTGGATCTACAATAAGAGCATCTGCTCGATACCCTTCCTTGTACCATCGTGGAATAATATCCTCAGCTTTACCGACTTCATAGTGATAATTCTCCAACCCAAGTGCTTCAGCATTCTTCCGTGCATCCTCAATAGCTTCTGGAATAATGTCCATACCTCGAATGTCCTTAACTTTATTTGCAAAAGCAAGACCAATAGTACCAACACCGCAATAGGCATCAATAAGATTGTCATTTTTGTCCACATCCAAAGCCTTAACTGCCTGACCATAGAGTACTTCTGTTTGCTGTGGATTTAACTGATAGAAGGCACGGGGAGAGAGTTCAAAACTATAATCAAGTACCTCTTCTCTAATTGTATCCTGTCCCCAAATAATTTCTGTCCCCTGTCCATAAATCTCACTAGATTTCGAATAATTATAATTGATAGCAATGGTTACGATTTCAGGATAGATTGCAGTTAACTCCTTGACCAACTTAGCGAAAGAAACCGATTTAGAGGTGACAAAGATTAACTGTGCCTGATTAGACCCTAAGGCACGTCGAATCATTACCGTCCTAATACCAGAAATTTTACGTTCATCATAAATCGGTAGCTTGTACTTATCCAATAAAACTACCACTTGGTTCACAATAGCCTGTGTTAGCTTATCTTGTACGACGCAATTGTTGATATTAATGAGACGATGGCTTCCCTCAGCAAATAAACCAGCTTTAACTGAGCCACCACCAAATGAACGTGTTTGAAATTGTAATTTGGCACGGTAATGCCGAGGTTCCTTCATTCCTATTGTTGGACGAATATCATAAGACTCAAAATGTTCTGGTTTAAACTTCTTCAAAGCTTGTCCTAACAGGTCTGTTTTAAACTCCAATTGCTTATCATAACGAAGGTGCATTAACTGGCAACCACCACATTCTTTATAGACGCCACATTCTGGCTCTACACGAAACTTAGAAGGTTTATTAATCTTCAATAATTTGGCTTGAACAAAGTTCCTTCTAACAGAAACAACCTGACAGAACACCTCTTCACCCTTCAAAGCCCCAGGGACAAAGACCAGAGTTTTCTTATAAAACCCAATACCTTCACCATTGATTCCCATACGTTTAATCTTAAGCGGGATTCGCTGTTTCACTTGTAAATTCATACTACCATTCTAACATTTTGATATAATAATAACTATGAAAATCACAAAAATCGAGAAGAAAAAAAGACTCTATCTCCTTGAGATAGACCAAAAAGAAAGTCTGTATGTTACTGAAGACACTATCGTCAAATACATGCTAACTAAAGGCATGACTATTGACAAAAAACAACTAGAAGATATTAAGATTTTTGCCCAATTGTCACACGGTAAAAACCTTGCTCTCTATTATATTTCCTTCAAACAACGAACCGAGAAAGAAGTAAAAGATTATCTGTTTAAACATGATATCAATCCACACATAATCCCAAAAATCATTACTAATCTTAAAAAAGACCATTGGATAGATGATTACAAACTACTAGAGAGTCTAGCCCAACAGAATCTTAACTCAGGCGATAAGGGGGCTTATGTCCTTAAACAAAAGTGGCGACAAAAAGGTTGCGACAAACAAGTTATTGACGATATTTTAATCCAATTTGATTTTTCAGAAGTAGCAATGAAAATAGCTGAAAAATTATTACGAAAATATCAAGGAAAATTACCAGCAAAAGCGCTCAAAGATAAATTGACTCAGAGCCTCATCAACAAAGGATTCTCATTTCAAGAAAGTAAGCTTGCTATCAATCAATTAGAATTGGAACCAGATGAAGAAACTGAGCAAGCCTTGCTATATAAAGAAATAGATAAACAATATAACAAATTTAGCAAAAAATATAATGGATATGAACTAAAACAACGTTTGACTCAATCTTTAGCTCGTAAAGGCTATGATTTTGATGCTATAGCATCTGCTCTTAGAGAATATTTATAGGATTTCTCCCTCTTTTTACAAAATTATGATACAATAATGGGGATAACCTTTATTGTAGAAAGAGGACGCCATGAAATTACCAAAGGAAGGCGACTTTATCACAATTCAAAGTTATAAGCATGATGGTAGTTTGCACCGTACTTGGCGCGATACTATGGTACTAAAGACAACTGAGAATGCTGTTATTGGCGTTAACGACCATACCCTCGTTACTGAAGCAGACGGGAGGAGATGGGTTACACGTGAACCTGCTATTGTTTATTTCCACAAAAAATACTGGTTTAATATTATAGCCATGATTAGGGATAACGGCATTTCCTACTACTGCAATTTAGCCAGTCCATATGTTTTGGATCAAGAAGCTCTAAAATATATTGACTATGACCTAGACGTCAAAGTCTTTGCTGATGGTGAAAAAAAATTGCTGGATGTAGATGAGTATGAAACCCATAAAAAAGAAATGCATTACTCTCACGACATTGACTATATCTTAAAGGAACATGTTAAAATCTTGGTAGACTGGATTAACAATGGAAAGGGTCCATTTTCACAATCTTATGTTAACATCTGGTACAAACGTTATCTTGAACTAAGGAATCGTTAAAGTTGTCATAAAAAAGACTAGTAAATTATCACTAGTCTTTTTATTTTAAAAAAACAGTAAAAAAGCGCAAAAAATCACTTCCTGTGCTATACTGTAATTGAAAATTTTTTAGTTTTGGCGTTAGAACTGTTTCCTAAGTCCTAGCGCCTTTTCTTTTTGATAAGTCTGCTTGGTGGAGAGTAGTTTGTAAATGATTCTGAGAATCTTATGAGCACAAGCAATAATCGCCTTCATCTTGCTTCCTCTTTGGGAAATTCGATTATAAAAAGAATAAAAAGCTGGATCCTTAGAATGTGCTGCAATTAATCCCGACATGGTCAAAGCTTGTTTGATATATCGATTTCCTTGCGTGATGTGTGAGGATTTCTTAATGCCAGCACTTTCATAAGACCCTGGGCAGAGTCCAGCCCATGATGCTAAGTGTGCATCGGATAAAAAGGCTGTAACAGTTGGTCCAATCTCAGCTAGAATAGTGGCAGCACAGTTTTCATTCACACCAGGAATGGTTTGAAGTATCCTATTTTCCTCAGGGAAACTCCTTTTCGATGTAGTGTTGAATCTCATCGGTCAATTTTTCAATGAGTTCCTGATACATCTGATATTCCTCTAAGCTCTGATCTAAGAGGAAGCGGTCTTCTAGTGACAACTTTCCTTCCATCGCTTCAACGAGTTCTTCTGGACTTGCTTTCACTCGCTTCTGGATACAAGGGATAACAGATTCTACATTAATTGTTTCTCCGTTAATGAATAATTTTAAAAGTGCTTGCCCCGTCTTAGAAAAATATCAGAAAGATAACTGGTTAGTTTGATATTAGCACGTTGTAGGAGGTTATGAATCTCATTCTTTATTTGGGTTTGACGTTGTTTATAAGAACGTAGCCTACGAGTGAGTAAACGTAACTGCATCACTTCAGAGTTAGGAATATAAGATGGCTCAATAAGTCCACAACGTCCGAGCTGTGCAATCCATTCTGCATCTTTCATGTCTGTTTTTCGACCAGGCACATTCTTGATATGTTGAGGGTTAGCTAATATCAAATTGAGTTCTGAGTCTGAAAATATATTAAAGAGTGGCACCCAATATTGGCCAGTGCTTTCAAAAAAGACATGTGTGACGTGATTTTCCAATAACCAATCTAAGGCATTTTGGAGAGCTATAGTTGTTGTACCAAATTTTTCTGAATTTTCTTTGGCTTATTGGTATCTAGTGGACCATCTAGAATACAACAAACGATAGACTTTTGATGGACATCAATTCCACAACAAGTCTCAATCATGACTTCCATTATAAAAACCTCCTGTTAACTATTTGAACAATAGAACAAGAGGCTACTAGTAATTTTATTTTCATGCTCATGGCATATTCGAGTTATCTCATGACTCTTGTTCATCCAGTTTTTTGTACAGACTAGAAAAGCCCTATTAAAGACCACGGATTTGCATTGTTCAGCTTAATTATAGGTTAAACTTCTTTTTCTGTCACGAGTTAGCAGGCTCTGCCTGCTTAGAGTTTTTTGTACTATAAACTAAACCATCAATATCTAAATACATATTCAAAGTATAATGCCCCTCTTCCACTTGGATAATATATCCCAGTATTTCTAAAGCATCGACAAAGATGTTCCTCCTCTTTTGAAGCAAAACATCTTTCCTAACAAATTTCAGAAGAAAAGTTGTTACGTACTTCAAAAAATACTCCGGATTGACATCTCCTAATAAATTATATAACCTATTCTGTTCTTCCGAAAATGGTAAATTTTCTCTTAACTTATAAAAATAATTAGAAATTGTATTATCATCTCTCGTTATACTGGTGTACTCTTGAATAATAACATCATTAGTAGAATTCAAAACTTTAGTCCTAAAACGACGACCTATTAATTCTTGATAAAGAGAAGTGGCATCATCAATAAATAAATGCTGATCCAAATCAACTGTAGAAACATCAGAAAAAAACTAATTAATAAAGAATATCGTTTATTAGAACGTTCAATATAGTTTGCCTTCACAAATTCTTCTATCAAACGGTCTATATTTTCCTGAGAAGAAAACTCTTTTTTATCTCCCGTAATGTTACAGGCTGATTTAAATATAGAAAATTAATCAAATCAATAAAAAATGGTTGTTTGGATAATTTGTCTGGGTTAAATTGTTTTATCATAGAAAGTATTATACCATTATTCAGATTACAAAAAAAGGCCTAAAGGCCTATTTTTTAAGCATTAAAGCTTTCAGTTAATTGAGGTACTACTTGTTTTTTACGTGAGACAGCTCCCTCAAGGAAAGCATGGTTATTTTCAAGAACAAAATCAAAAGCTTTCTCAACCCTATCAGGATTAGAACCAAGGGCAAGAATCTCTGAATTTGAATTAAGAATATCAGTGATCATCAAAACAAAATCAGAATAACCATTATCCTTGATTGAAGTATTAATAGCTGCTTCAATTTCTTCTTGACGAGAAAGAACATCAGCAATATCAACTGTATTAACTTGAGCTACACGAACTTTATTACCATTCAACTCAAAAGTTTTAGCATCAATATCAATAAGTACTTCAGCAGACTTGGAAGAAAGATTAGTACCAGCTTTTAACATTGCAAGACCATATTCTTCCAAATTAACACCAGCAATTTCAGCAAGATCAGCTGCAACTGCAGGATCTGTAGCGTGAGTAGTTGGAGATTTGAGAAGAAGAGTGTCAGAAATTAAACCAGACAAGAGCAAACCGGCAACTTCTTTAGGAACTTCAACATTATTTTCTTTAAACATACGATAAACAATTGAAGAAGCAGAACCAACAGGTTCAAGGCGCATCATTAAAGGATTAGCCGTTTCAAAATTAGCTACACGATGGTGATCGACTACTTCAATAATTTGAACATCCTTAATATCAGAAATTGATTGTTGAAACTCATTGTGGTCAGTAAGAATAACTTGATTAACACCCTCTTCTTGTGCTGAGTTAACAACACGAGGAGCCTTAACTCCGAAATAGTCAAGAACAAAAGCAGTTTCCTCATTTGGAGCACCCAAAGCAACTGCCTCAGCGTCAACACCAAGCTGACGTTTCAAATAAGCATAACCATACGAAGAACCAATAGCATCAGAATCAGGATTTTGATGACCAAAAACAAATACTTTAGACATAAATTCACCTCAAAAATAATATTATAAATCATTAA
>NZ_CM002133.1:1496551-1498340 GCF_000448665.1 Streptococcus sp. HSISS2
CTTTGTTTACAGCAACCTCACGGAATACCCCGCCGTTCGTTGAAACAGAATTGCTGGCCCCCAACGATTTCAGCGTAGTACCCAGCTATTGTAGCTCCGTTTTTTGCTTGCGCTCCGTTGAAGGCGACTTTCACAAGCGACATTATGGACACGAAATGTGTTGGCTCTGGAATTATCCTTTGAGTCGTTGCATTTGCGTCCGTTAAAGTAAATCCAGTGAACGACGGCTTCGCGTTGTTTGTGACAATCCTTGCCGTTAGTGCCGTTGACTGTGTTTGAATCAATTTGCCGTCAACATAAGTATCGACGTATATAGTACCTCGGCCAGTTGTTGCATCCGGTATGTCGTTTGCGAAATCCGCTGGGATTGTCCACTTTAACGATGTCCCAACGTTGTCAGCAATCTTACCTTGCTTATTGCCCCAAGCGTAGCGTAGTGTATGCGTGGCACCAGCTATTTTCCTATCAATAGTAATATCTACTTGATTGCCAATAAATCCCTCCGAGACACTCACTGAACTTCCCCTTGGAATCGTCGTCAGTGTTATGCCTTGATTACCGATGTCTAGGTTTCCTGGGCTGTATCCACCCGAGCCATTGAAATGAGCGTGTACGCCGAAGGCACCAGACCCATCATCAGCATGACGAACAGTAATTGTGCGATCAATCAACTGTATTTCCGAATTTCGATTAAACATCGCTGGACTTCCAGAATAGTCAATTCGTTGACCAAAACCATCAACGTACCCAGAACATTGATAGCTTGCAAACGTCCACCCTTGGTTAAGCAATGCCAATCGAATACGGACATCACTTGTGTTGTTTTGGATATTCTGTCCAATTTGGTCAATCCACAGCCTGATACGATATCCACGGTCATTATTTGACCAAAATTCTACCATGATTAACTACCTCCCACATATCTAATCACGTTCCTGTCAGGATTGATGAAATCCTGTTCTTCTCGATAGCGACCAATCTGGATTGTCTTAGAGAAAATACCATTCTCGATGTGAATCACACCTTGTGAAATATACATCACCTCATTACCGGCTGAGAACATTGAAATACGACCGTTTGGATTGAATAGCATAGAGCTAGAATTATCTGTTTTACCAATAACAAGCCCCTCGTTTGAAGATGCCATGTAGCTATCGATAAAGTTCCAACGCTCTGACATATCGTTCAGATTGTTCTCTAATTTTGCGACACGGCTACTTGCATCCGCAAGATTCTTCTCGGCTTGTGCACGATTGGCATTATTTGCGTTAACAAAATCTTGATAAGCCTTCACCCATTGATTGAGTGTATCAAGCGATGCCTTAGCTTCTAATTCCGATTTCATCACTGAATTAATCTCATTCAGTCGATTTAACTGGCTTTGTGTCAATGCGCTGTCAGCCTTGCTGTCTAACTGGCTAGCTAAGTCTTTTGGCGATGCTTGCCATGCTCGGTCAGTCGTACCCTCATAACAGTCCAATTCAGTAAAGAATAGTAACGACTCATTGCCGTTATTTGTCCCCTTGTTGTCAATACGGATAAAACCTTCGTCGCATTCCCCAGCGTTGAAAGTTAAATGCCACTTGGCCAAACCTGTTGTGGACGGTGAGCCATTGTGTGTTTTAAAGTTAACAACCTTAGAGAATGTCTTATCTGTTTCATTCGACTTGCGACCGAGGAAATAGATGTCTACACCCTTTATGTTCCCAGTGGCAAACGTTTGAATATTGAACGAATAATCAGTGTTTCGTTTGACTGGAAAACGTAGCGTAGACGTTGGCACTAATGA
>NZ_CM002133.1:1499679-1517578 GCF_000448665.1 Streptococcus sp. HSISS2
ATTGCCGTTATTTGTCCCCTTGTTGTCAATACGGATAAAACCTTCGTCGCATTCCCCAGCGTTGAAAGTTAAATGCCACTTGGCCAAACCTGTTGTGGACGGTGAGCCATTGTGTGTTTTAAAGTTAACAACCTTAGAGAATGTCTTATCTGTTTCATTCGACTTGCGACCGAGGAAATAGATGTCTACACCCTTTATGTTCCCAGTGGCAAACGTTTGAATATTGAACGAATAATCAGTGTTTCGTTTGACTGGAAAACGTAGCGTAGACGTTGGCACTAATGATGATGATGTCTTTAGCAAGAATAGCGGTCTAGCGCCATTGTAGTAAAACCCATGGCTTGAAATGGACAGATTAGAGTTGGGTTGTGGTGCTTCCCAATAGCCCCAATTATCCAGTTTTTCTGGAAACGCTGAGTTACGGATAAGGTTTTCACCACCGACCGAAACACTGCCAGCCGTGTCATTCCATGAATAATCAGCCGGGTTAATGCTATCCGATTTGTCGAAATTAGTACACACACCCAAATAGCGCTTTTTCCCGTTCTGAGTCAGTCTGAAACCAGTTCGTCCATCGGCACTATCCGCATAAGCGAAATGGACATAAGGTGTGCGCCCGTCTGCTCCGGGCTTACCGGGAATACCATCCTGTCCATCGCTACCCTTCCATTTAGACCATCGGTAATCTTGTGGATTCCGACTATGCGTAGTATTGAAATCTTGGTACATGCCGATAAACGCCTTATTAGTGTCGGTTTGGCTAAAACCGCTACCGGAGACCGTGTCAGCGTAAGCTATGTGGGTGTACTGGGTTTTACCATCGACACCCTTAACCCCGGGTATGCCTTGGTCACCTTTCGGGCCTTGCAAGCCTATGAGGCCTCTGTCACCACGTTCGCCCTTGTCACCTTTAGGACCGGTATCGCCTTTGGTGCCGTTTCTGCCGTCTGAGACATTTAAAAAAGTAACTTCTTCTGAAGCTACTTCTTTGTCATCTACCCATGCGGAAACCGTCAAGGCTGTTGGTTGAGTAATCTCTGACGCTACCACGTCGTAGGTCATACCCACGTATTTAATGGTACCGTCAATTACGAAACGCCAAGTCGCATTAACTGTTTTGTCGCCTTGTTTCAAGACTGGTCGAACTGTTGAGCGACCAACACCGTTTTTAAATGCCGTTCCGTTTGTAGTTGTGATTTCGACACGGTATGGCAAGGCTCTTGCTGCAATTTCATCAATGCGTTGTTGCAAATCAGACGATGGCTTGTTCACAATTTTACGGTAATTAGAAAAAACAACCGAGTTATTCAACGGCATGTCAAAGCTGATTACCATTTCAGTGACACGAGCTTCGAGGGCTAGACCACCTCTAAAATTATTATTGATGATCTTAACAGTGTCGCCTAAGTTAACATCCTTGTAGTTTTCCATGAAACTAGAGTGGACATCAACCGTGTAGGTCATGAGTGGATAAGCGTACTGCTTGATGGTACGCAAGGCGTAGCCTTTCAAAGCGTTAACATCCTTGTACTCGGTTTCAAAGTCCTTGCGTGTCCAGTTATCAGCGTTGCCTGGATTCATGGTAGATGGGTAGCGTTCCCTAGACAGCGGAGCGAATACTAAACTATCACCACGCGTAGAATAAAATTCTACTTGTCCCAGCTCGTTCTTTTCCTCAAATTCAACATCGTTTAGATTAACACCATCTTGGCCAATGAAATTACCAGCGTTGAAAAGTTGCGTTTTATCACTAGTGACTTGCACGCCTTTCAATTCGTTTTGAAAATAAAGGACCACATCACCCCTAACCTTACCAATACCGTGGTGGTTTTCGTCTGGTTGTTGGTAAATGTCGATGATAAAACGTTTCAAAGTACCGTCTCGGTTGAGCTCAGTTCTGAATGAAAATTCCGCATCGAATTGAGCCATAATACTATGTAATCGTTCTAACTTGGTATCTTGCTGCTCGAAACTTAAAGTTCTTGTTTTATCTGATACTTCATTGACTCCAATTTCCATATTTGCAAATTCAAGCAATGTATTTTTTCAAGGTACCATGCTATGGTTTGTGGTTTATCACTTTTAAACGCTCCTGCCTGTTCAAGTGCTAACTCAAGGTTGGTATTGTTGCATGTCAGTTGAAAACTATCATCGTTTTCAACTAACTGTGACACATAGAAAACGTGATAGCTGTTATCATAAAAAAATGACACATACATCTGATCGTTGATGTAAGCTACATCTTCATGCAGTTCCCCGTTGACAATCTTAGGAATTGTGAAATCGAATGTGCTGGTTGAATATTCAAGATAGCTATGCCACTGACTGTTAGAGTAGGGCAACATGCCAGGAACGTTGTTATTCAACGCACACACTTTTCGCATGTTCTTGTCATGAATCCAAATTTGCATTAAATGAAACGCTCCTTCCATGTAATTTCAATAGTCGGGTCAGTTCTTGTCCAACTCGATGTGTAGATGTCGATTTCTGTATCACCCGTACCAATACTAAACGGTTCGGACAGGTAAGTTAGCTCATTAAGAGCTGGCAGATTGTCGACGTAAGTTTTGCCTTTAGCCATGTCAACTTCGAGAATAGAACCCTTACGGAAACGGTTAGGGATATCTTCTTCCTTGTTCACGTAATCTTTCCGATAAACAAAACTATCCAGATACAAGTGTGTGATCAATGGCCAATCTTTGATACCAAAAATACCAATGTGGATTTTAGCTGATTTTTTCCTTTAATCTCTGGCACGGTGAATTTAGGATAAGAGCCTTGCCAGTAGAATTGAAGGACATCATCAAACCGTTGAACATCAGACCATCCTTGTGGTTCATTGAATGGATTGGCAGTTGATACGTGTGTTCCGTAGAAATGTTTTCTATCGAGCACTTTATAACCGCCTTTGCCATCTCCTGCTAGGAAATTATAATGGCAGTCAAAACCGTTAGTGTGCTTGTAAGTTTCTACACCGTAGAGAAACACACCGTTTGCATCCGTTACTGAAATTTTGATGAAACCGAATTGGTTTGCAGCACCTAACCACAAGATTTGTCTCCACCAAAAATATTCATAGGTAGCCCCTTTCTGACCATTGCTATCTGCCGGAATCTCCCATGTCAACGAGCTACCTCGTAGGTATTTATCCCCACCACCAGTACTTGTTAAGGCAATGTGTGGTCTACCCCAAGTGTTATCAATGGCAAGTGTCCCGTTAAGCGCGTGGCTATCATCGTTAAAACGTCCTTGGTTTTTAGCACCAACCGCAAAACCGTTGGTAATCCAGTTATTAGAAACATAGTCGAACAGAATTTCAGATTGCTTGACTGTACGGGTATCAGATTCATTCGGATTGCCAATCTCATAGCTTTCACTAGAAGACTTCACAATCCCAACCCAGCTGTTTTCTGAATTAAACTTCAGTTTAATATCTGGATAGGTTTCAGCTGTACCGAAATTCTTTAAAGTCGCCTTGTAGTGACCGGTTGAAATCTTCTTAATATTTCCATATTTAGTTTCACCATCGCTACTTACCAAGGCTTGTGTCTTATTCTCTCCGTAACTTTTTGGAACATCAAACGTAACCGTTACTGTTGCGGTAATCGGTGCGGTGTTCTTATCTACGGTAAGCGACGCTTGACCAGACGGGATAGCTTCCCAGAC
This sequence comes from Streptococcus sp. HSISS2, assembly GCF_000448665.1. NCBI lineage: Bacteria > Bacillati > Bacillota > Bacilli > Lactobacillales > Streptococcaceae > Streptococcus > Streptococcus sp. HSISS2. The sequence continues at coordinate 1,503,346 of NZ_CM002133.1, forward strand.
CTTATTAGGCTCGTCACCGAAAATCAATGGTTTAGGCTTGTCTACGTTGAGATACCCACCTAGCGTTTCAGCGATGGTATTGAAGTAGTCGTAATTACCGATTAGGGTAAATGATACTTGAATCTGCTTGACGGACAAGGTGCTATATAGGAATTGCTGACCATAACGCCTGCGCCCTTGGTCTTGATAGTTGTTGTTGAAATTTGATGCCACGTTTTTGGTGACATCCACTGGAACGGCACGTCCTTGACCTTCGTTAAATAATTCAGTTAAGTTTTTACCGTCAAAAATGACTGACATTCCTATCAAATAATGCTACCTCCTAGCAACGCTTGTCTGCGTTCGTAATCGTTTGTTGCTTTCGTCATAAATGGGGCTAACCCATTTGACACGCTTCTACCATCAATGACATTTCTGATTTCAATTGGGTTAGAACCATTAGTCACTAATTGCCCAAGTAAACCAATCATGACATCCAGTTTTTCTTCAAGAACAGAAACACGTTCATGGTTTGGCGTGCTGTCGTGATTGCCTTGTGGGGCATCCCCAGCAAAACGGGCCACTGCTTCAGTAAGTAATTGCCACGCTCTGCCACGTTTAGCAATATCTGTTGGGATAACGTATTCTGGCATATCGCCTTCAGCCAATTCATAAACGCCGTTTTTGTGGACTAGACCACCATTAGCATATCCGTAAGCTGCGACACGGTTAAAAGCTGCATCAGACGTACCATAAGTATGTTTGATGTAGTTGATTGCAGCAAGCAAGTTATCATATCCATTGTGGATATTGTTGTGTCCTGGGTGTTTGTAGGCGTTAAATGTAGGACCAATTGTCTGCATCAAACCAATTGATGGGTGTCCTGCTCTTGCGTTACTATCCCAATTATTTTGAACGTTAGGGTCACCATTCGATTCCCGCTGGATAGTTGCCAAAATCTTAGAAACACGGAAATTATTCGGCTCAATACCATTAGCTTCCAACGCTCTAACTACAGATTCACGCCATCGTGCTACACCAGTACCTTGAGGGCCATCTTCACCACCACCCGGAGGGCTGAGCAACGGACCAAGGGTTTTCTTAATCCATTCGAACATGCCACCAACTTGTCGTTTAATCAAAGTTTGAAGTGGATTGTTTCGGTCTTTCAAAGGTTTGCTATCGTCACCACCGCTACTTCCACTATCTCGAACACCGAAATCAAGGAAGGTAGCAGCGTTTGAAATATGCCGTCCAGCGTATTGGTGGTACTGACCGTTCCCGCCGTAGTTGTATTCTTCACCGTCATAAGTGTCGCCATGAACAGCTGTTACAAAGTCAACGTGGTTACTTGAAATAGGTCCACCAGTATAGACGGCTACTGTACCCGGTTTTGGTCTATTTAAGTGTGGTACGCTCGCAGAAATCCACTGATTACCATTTCCAAGGTGGCTAAATAGACTAGGTTTAACACCAAGGTTTGCCAAACGACTGGCAACGAATGATACACACTCACGGAAGTAATAACCCCAAGGGTCAGCTCCAGCGTCTTTTGCCTTATCTTTAAAACGATAGTCATCACCTTTGGCACCCATCGCCACTGTACCTTCATCCATCGAAGCGTTAGCCATAGACCAAAGTTCTTTCCACCAGTTCTTAGCTTCTTCGACTGGTTTCTTATAAAGAGCGTTACCGAGCGGATTAAACATACCAGCTAACTTATCAGCATTAGGGCTGAATTTCTTAGCCAATGAGCCCACTGGGTCTTTAACGACATCACCGACAAATTCAATCATTTTCATAAATTTATCGACACCGTTTTTCATCGTGTCCCAGACCGAACCCGCTACGTTGGTAGCAGTATCCCAGATTTTAGACCAGAAACCAGTCCCTTTTGCAAAGGCTCCACGTTCAACACCCATGAGCATAGCCAATTCACTTGCATTGATAACTTCCGAACCAGCTGGCAAGAGGTATTCAACGTTTCTACCTTGTGGCAAGAATGACTTGCCATTAGGTAGAATTACCATTTCTTGGTTGTTAGTTTCCGGACTATCATAGCCATCATTTAGCGTAGCAAGCGTAGGTTTGGTGATTGGGTTTCGGTATGAGCTAAACATACCAGTACCACCGGCAAACTTAACTTTAGGGATTTTAGAAATCGCTTCTTTGCTACCGCCAAAATCAGAAATAAGTTTATTGATACCATCGATACCGGCATTTGGGAGAGCAATCACGGCATTGATACCATCGCCAGCAAGGCGTTTCATGCCATCCCACATCTCGCCAAAGCCTTTTTTAATGTTGTCCCACGTATTTTTGAAAAAGTTAGCGATATTGGTCAATGCGTCGGTAATTAGCTTGGTAATGTTGACGCCGAATTTCTCTTGCGTTAAAGCACCGATTTCATCCCATTTTTTCGATAGAAATTTTTTAGAATTCTCCCAACCATCGAACCAATTCTTATTGATACCTTTGTGGTGTTTATCGATATCCTTACCGAGGGCAGTCATGGCTTCCGTAGCATTCCCCTTGATACCTTCCCACGTTTTAGATGCGAATTTTTTAACGTTGTTCCACTTGTCAGACCAGTCTTTCTTGAGGCTAGCCATGTGTTTTGCAACGCCTTTCGCCATGCCTTTGACATGGTCCACTGTACCGTCGACAAATTTCTTGAATTTCTTGTTGTGCTTGTACATCAGCTCAAAACCAGCGACTACTGGGTTAGAGATTACAAGCAATTTTTTAGCGGTGTTAGCGAAGGCTTTGATACCTTTTTCACCGCCAGTGAAGTATGTTTTGGTTTTTTCAAAACCTTTCTTGGTGCTCTTGGTCATCGAGTCCATCGCACCCGTCCAAGTTTTTTCATGCCATCCCACGTCTTACCGAGCCACTTACCAGCGTTGGAAAAACCGTCTTTGATATTTTTAACAATACCGTCAACGAATTTCTTGAATTTTTTATTGTGCTTATAGATCAGAGCAAAAGCCCCAGCAATAGGATTGGCAATAAATAAAAGGACTTGTTTCCAGTCCTTTTTAAAGAAATCAATGATCTTACCAAAGATTTGTTTAGTGACTTTGAAGATTTTACCGAAAGCCTTTTTAGCAGCATTAAACATGCCGTCCACAAAGGCTTTAAATTTCTTGTTGTGCTTATAAAGTAAGACCAAGGCAGTAATAGCCGTGGCTACGGCTACCGCAATCAAGCCAATAGGGTTAGAAGCCATTGCTAAGTTCCACGCTTTTTGCGCTACTGCTGATGCTTTTTGAGCAACAGTCATAGCTACCGTAGATTCTTTCATCACTTTAATGGCTTTCGCAACTTTCATCACTCCTGAAGCTACTTTAGAACCTACAAAGTAAGTTGCAAATAAAGAACCGACTGTTTTAATAGCCGTTTTGTGTTCGGCAATACCACCCAAAGCCTTGGAAAGTGAAGTGACTGGGGCTTTAGCTTTTTTCCCGTTCCCGGCCATGAGATTGAAAGCACCAGCGACACCTTTAATCATGTCGATGGCAGTTTCCCACACACCACCAGCAAAGTCTTTACCAATGCTGAGCAGTGGTCCTATGCTGTCTTTAGTTTCCTTGAAGAAAGCTACAATTTTAGGGGCGTTGTTAGCAATGCGTTTGCTTAGGTTGTCGACAAACTTATTGAGACCGTCCATTAAGCCGTTAAGCTTGTCTGTACCATTACCAAGGTTAAACACCTTAGAAAAGGCATCCATGATAGTTCCCAGACCTTTAGAAACATGTTCCCCAAGTTCTTTGAACTTCCCTTCAGTGTTAGGGTCTGCAACCCAGTTCCCAATCTGTTGTAAGAATGGGTTTTTCATTTTATCTATTGGGTCACGGAAGGCAGCAACTACCGCTGGCATACGAGATTGGATAGTTCTTTCAAGACCACCGATGGTAGTAGAGAAGTTAGCAGTAGCATCCTTGTACTTGTCTTGCAACTCAAACAAGGCTTTTTGAGCCATTTCAGCGGTAATCTTACCATCGCTTTGCAACTTGGCATATTGCTCTTGGGTCATGTTAGCAATGCCCAATTCTTGCCCAGCAACTTCTTTCAACTGGTTCTTCATTTCTGGGAAGACATTGATGATAGACATCATGTCTTGCCCCTGAACCTTACCATTGGCGATCATTTGAGCCCACTGAGTGGCGAAATTCTCAACGGCTGCATCGGTCTGACCAAACGCATCCTGCAATGTCAAGATGGCTTGTGTTTGTTGCTTGGTTAACTCGGTGTTGTGGGTTACGGCATAGAATTTTTGGTTCATACCGTCAACCATTTCAGTCGAGTTAGCCGCCGCTTGTGCCATTTGGTTGGTCATATCGACCATTTTTTACCTTCTTCAGCGTTACCAGTTAAGGTTAGCCAAGTGGCGTTCATGGTTTGTTGATATTTGACGTATTCGGCACTTGATTGTGCGATTTCGTCAAATTTACCCTTGATAGCTCCCAATGCATTTTGGAAACCGTTGCTAATCAAGTTAGCTGCAAACGTAGCCCCGAAGATACCTTTTAAACGTGAGGTTTTTGTTTCAGTCTCACTAACTTCACTACCCAAACGTTTAAAGCTCTCTTTCAAACGTCCGATAAGTGAACTAGACCGTTGGCTTTGCTCAATCTCACCATTCAGCTTATCGGCAGCATTGCGAGTATGTGCAAGGCTTGTGGCGGTTTCATCCAAACGTTGCTTTTGTTTGCGATATTCATCACTTGTCCTTCCGGATTGTTTTGCCACACGCTCAAGCATTTCTTTTTGGGTCTCATACTGCTTGTTTAAGTTAGTAATAGAACCCTTATATTGCTTTAGTTGTTCTTGCCTGGCTTCGTCTTCCTTACCTTCAGCTTTCAAGCGTCTGACGTAGGTTTCTGAAGCTTCATTTTGTGCCTTGTACTCTTTTTGCAGTTCAGCAAGTCCAGACTTTTGATATTCTAAACTATTTTTAGCTTGACGTTGTTGATTCTCCAAGGATGCCAAACGTGTGGTAGCTTGGTCAATCTGTTGTTGGTACTTAAGGTACTGTTCAGCGGTTTCAGCGGTACTACCTTTCAATTGAGACTGTTCTTGTTTCAGTTTCTCAATCTTATGTTGTTGGTTTTGAATAGCATTACCCAAACCGTCGTACTTAGCTTGTGCTGCTCCTAGATAATCACCAGCACTACGCATTTGGCTTTCTTGTGCCTTCCATGCGTTCGTAGAGCTATTAACCAACTGAGTTAATCGCTTAATCGAATTGGCAGCCTGTAGCGTATCTAAGGCGATTTCCGTGGACATGGTAGCTTGTACTTTTGCCATGTATTATTTTCCTCCTTTCCTTAAAAATTAGAGTAAAGATGTTGGGTCAACCATTCTATCTTCTTCCTCTTTGGCATTTAAGATCTTCATCAGCTCGTAATAGTCAGTGTCATAATACTGATCTAGTGTCCACCCAAAACCTTGGATTGATTTTTTAGCAATGATTTTCAAATCTTCAATACGATTTTCTAAATCAAAAATCTGTTCGCCTTTAGATTTTAGTCTTTTGGGTCAACTTCACCAGCAGCGTTTTCAAGTTGCTCGTCCGTCAAACCGTACATATAGCCGACCATTTTTTCAGCAATTTGCTGTGTACGCTCATTGTCCAAATCAAGCAATTTGTCATAGGATTCATCATCCAAGTTGAGAATGGCACGGATAAAGCTAAGCATTTCTTTGAGAATAGTAAAGCTTGCTTGTGCTTGCTCTTGTGTATCACCTTCTTCGACAGTGTCGCTGGTTTTAAGCACAGCAAGTTGATACTCGTGCATACGCAAGACATTGCGGTTGCTTGTTGTCACCTTGAAGGCTTTTTTGCTGATTTCTGGGATTTGAATAGTTCTGATTTCCATTTATCTTTACTCCTTTTTAACAAAAATAGAGGTCAGGCCATGAGCCCGACCTCTTGCAAATTATTGAGGGGATACGCCAGCCCCTGTAAGTGCATATCCACCAAATACTTCTTTGTACATGTTAGTTTTATCGAAAGTTGATGAACCAGAGAAATATTTCTTGAATGGTTCATTGCCAAACGCATCCGCTGACAAGGCACTGAATGTCATGTTATCGTTTTGGCGAGTTTGGGCAGTATCAGTATCTGTTGCAACGTTTTGAGTTGTTTCTTGCATGATACCGTTAGCAAAACCAAAAAATACTGAGTGTTTACGGTCAAGTGTTTCAGATTCAATCAACACCGCTACATGTGGTTTCTCACCGTCCTTCGTATAACCACCTTTGCTGTCAGGACGGAATCCAAGTAGTTTTTGTTTGATGTCGAAATCAAGGTTATTGAAGTCAAACGCTACTGTTGGTGAGCCTGGCGCAACCATAACGTCTTGTGTTTGGTTGTTCCCAGGAACCTTAGTAGCTTGTCCTTCCAAGTTAGAAATGTTAGCGGTACGAGTACCAAGCATGCTTGAATCAACTTCAATCACGCCATCAGTTGAAAGGCCATCGTTGCCTTTGATGAGTTTTTGGGTTTTAGAGTCAACCAAAGCAAGGCGGACCATTTTCAAACCTACAATTGCCATATAGTAATTTCTCCTTTGTTAAATTAATTTATCGAGAGCAACAAAAACGACCGCCGTAATCTGTAACGTATCGGGGTCTATGCTATGCTCTCTCATGTCTGTAATTGAATAATGTTCAGATTTTAGAAACTTCAATAGTTCCATTTCAAAGGCTTCAATATCGAAATCGATATCAGCCTTGTAGAAAATCTGGACTTCTACTCTATCTGTTTTACTGAAAAAGGTATTGTTTCCGCTTAAGTCAAGGGATGGATTGCTTTCAGTGAGCAAAACGATTGTCTTATCGGTATTTTCTTCGAGCTCTTTAGGCAAGTTGTTTGCATATACTTCGCTTATTTCACCAAATTTTTTGCCGTCAATCAGCTCTTTTAGTTTTACGGTTGCTAGCACTTAATCACTGTCCTCCTTTCTTGCGAATGAGTTTCTCATACTCCGCTTTTTCTGCTAATAGCACCTTTTTCTGTACAGCGCTATCGTTTTGGACATTGGTAACGAAATGATCAGCGCGGTATTTTTTGTACCGTCATTTAATCGTCTGGCATTTTGAGCGTGGTAATTATTCTTCCAGCCTACGGTTGCCACACCGTTCTTTCTGCCATCCGCATTAGTGGATTGGACAGATAAACCGTCAGCCATGTGCCCATACTTCAAATCTTTTTTGTTTGAGTAGTGTTTCTGCCTAGTAACTTCTTCCAGTTCCTTTTGAAACACTTTCGCACCAGCGGTAGTAATCTTAGCTTGTTCCGCTGGTGTGATATCGCCAATACTGGCTACCGTTTCAAGCCAGCTCTCTAGCGCTTCATCAAGCCCTACCATAGCCATCACCCAACTTTCTTGTGTTTTCTCAAAGTCAGAAAGTCGTAGCGGTTTAGCCCAAAGTTTTCGTTTGGACTAATACGCACAATATCATACTGAGTGCCATTTAGAACAGCCACTTGACCTTCAATCACTTTGGCATTATGACGGATAACAATCACTCGTGTATCGCTTTCGCCATTCTGTTGAGCTAAATACTCTTGGTTGAGAGTGCGAGTATGAGGTTTATAATGCAATGTAAACTGTTTGACGAATTTTGGCACGCTAACACCCGTAAACTTGTTAGGGGTGCTTTGGTATGTACCGAAATCAGCCTTGAAACGAAAGTCTGAGGGTAAATATCTAACTTTAGGCATTAGTCACCTCTTTCCTCACTATACGTTGCGTATAAGCCCCTCAATTGCCCTATTATGCTATTCAAAGTGAGATTGATAGGATAAGTCACCGTGTCCGTTAGAGCCACTCTGTAGGTGAAATATGAGCTTGTGAGGGCTATTACAGCCGTGTCATATAAAGATTCTACACTTTCGAGATCATAGAATTTCTTATCGCTTCCCACGGCATTGATGATGTACTGTTGAGCCGATTCAATGTAAGCTGGAATGAGTGCAGTGTCGTCTGTCTCATCCAGATTAAGAGTCTGCACGATGGTTTCCTTAGATACACTCATTGCTTACCTCCTAAATTAAGCTCCGGCAGTAAGATTAGCTTTTTGGTCAGCGATTGCTTTGAATGACGCTGGCACAAACGCTTCTTCATCAGTTTTAACAACGTCGAAACGGTCAATCACACGTACTTTGGTAGTGTCAGTTTCAAACGCACCACCACCGATGTTTGTAGAAAGTAGTGCCAAGTGTTGACGGTCAAACAATGTTACCGCTTGCTTCAAGTCACCAAAGTAGAGTGGCATAGCTCCAGCTGCACCATTAGCAAGCCAACGGTCAGAAACTTCCTTAACTGCGAAACCATCGATTGAGTAACCAGTAGGTGATTTTACATCACGTTCCATGAGGTAATCACCCATAGCGTTCTTAACTTTCTTAAGGGCAGTGAAGCCAGAAGTATTAGTCAAGAAGAATGACGTTTGTTTAATCGCTGGGTCAACTTTAGCCTCAAGGTCGATGATATCGTCCCATTTAGCCAATGTTGGTTTTGTTGGGAGTGTTGCAATAACATCCAAGATAGCTTTGTTACGAGTTACAACGACTTTTTTCGCAATCCAACCAGACAACCAAGCAAGGATGTTTTCAGCAGAATCAGCAAGCAAGCTGTTAGTTACTGTTGAGATACCAGCGTAGCGTTTGATAGTGTACTTGATAAGTGACAATTTAGGATCGTCATTGTTGCCGATTTGACCAGCTTCATCATCAATCATAGAAAGGCCAGTGATTTCAGCCCATTTTTCGTATACACGAGAACCAGTAAGAGTAGTTACGTTTTCAACGTTAACGTATTCTTGCAACGAATCGTATTGACGAACCAAAGTATTGATAGCTGTACGGATGTCTTGTGGGATAGTCAATCCAGCATCGGCACCAGTTCCATCTGTTTTAGAATCAAGCGAGTTTTGGTAGCGACCACGAACGAGGTTCTTGAAGTCCTTGACAAAGTTAGCTTTAACTTCTTCTTCGCTTTCGGTCAAAGGTTTCTTGTCTTTCTCTGACATATTCGCTACTTCGCTAGCACGAGCTTCAGTGTATTGCTCTTTGAACATGTCACGCTTCGTTTTCGCAGTGTCACGTTCGTTTTTGATAGCTTGCAATTCTTCAACGGTAACTGAATCATCAAGCATAGCTACGTTAAGTTTTCATTAAGATTTTCGACCTTGTCGCCTTGAGCAACCCAAAGGTCATGCAATTCATTTGATGTTTTCATCAATCATCTTCCTTTCATTTTTCAAGTAAAATAGCCAATTTCTGCTCACGCAAAGTATTGGTCTTAGGTGTCGCAATCATATTCTTAAATTTAGCGATTGCTGATTTGCTTGGTAGTTGATGTGTGGCGTTAGTAACCATGATGTCTTCTTCATTATTCTCGAAGAACATGATTTCATCCGCAAAGCCTTTATCAACGGCAGTTTTCGCATTAAGCCATGTTTCTTTAGCCATGAGATCAAGCAATTCTGGTTGTTTAAGACCAGTCTTCATCTCGTAAGCCAAAGCAATAGATTCATCAATGCTATTAAGCACCGCTGATTGATGCTCCAGGTCATCGCTATTGCCAACGATACCAGTAGATGCTTTGTGAATCATAATATGTGCCGTTGGGCTGATACGCACGGTATCACCAGCCATAGAAATGACACTCGCAGCACTAGCCGCAAGCCCTTGCACATTAACCACGATACGTTTACCGCTAGCTTTAAGCATGGTATAGATTTCGCTAGCTGCAAACACATCACCACCATTAGAAGCAATATTAAGCGTGATTTCTTCGTCTTCGTCGTTAGCAATGGCATCTTGTACCAGTTTTGGATAGGTACTAGACATGCCAAACCATTCATAGAACGAGCCAACATCATCACTTACAATATCGCCTTTGATGTCAATCTTGCCCATTTATCTCACCTCCTTTCAGTGTGGTATGGTTAGGGTTTTCACCTTTTGGCAACTCTTTAGGCAAAATCTCAGCTTGTTGCAAAATATACAAGCCTTGATTTTGTGCGAGTGTACCAGTTTTAACCATGCTATTGACACGGCTGATATAGTTAGCACCAGTCGGATCAACTGCTGGAAAAATATCAGCGTCAACGTCGCACGAAAGTTTTTGAGACAGTTCGCTAAGAAATGGCCTTAGATAGCGTGATACTGCTTTAGCATACACATTAGAACTCATTTCTAGTGATGATTGTTGGTCACCTTGTCCGCCGACTACGTTTTCTGGAATACCGTAGACTTTTGCAAATTGTCCGGTCGTCCAGTCCGCTTGCTTAAGTAGTTGGGCCACGTTGGATTTTATTTCAAGAGGTGTGAAGTCCTCTAAATCATCCAGTACCAACGGACCACCTTGCATTTGCTTCATCGCTTGTCGAGAACGTGAGAGCTTAGTTTTGAAATCGAGCAACCCACCACCCTTGATTTTCAAAATACCATTGGCATTTAGGGCGTTTTTAAGAGAATTAAGCGTAAGCCTATCACTGGCTTTTTGAATATTCAGCTCTCTACCAAGGGCCATCAACGGACTTACGCTTGTTAGCCCGCCATCTACAGAAAGCAATCTGAAGTGTAAAATATCGCTTTGCGGTACATGCTGTTTAGGTGGTATGCGTGGGTCATCAAATGTGATGTTGTAATAAAGCCCGTTCTGATTGTCTAATCGGTTGAAAGAAACTTGAGATGGCCTTAAATACTCCCACTTCATATCGCGCCCATTGTCATTACGCCAGCGGTACGCAAAGGCTTCGCCACCCAATAGCATTTGAGCAAAGATGGACTGGTAGAAGTTAAAGCGATTAGCGTTGTTCGATGGGTTATCTACGATACCTTGCATTTGCTTTCGACTAGTTGTTAGCTTAGCGGTTGCAAGGTCATTGGATAGCTGACTGATAATAGAGAATAAGTCCGAATTTTTAAGAGCGGTTTCGGCTGATACCCACTCGCTACCGTTCAAGGTAGCTAAAAACTCTGGATCAGTAATATCAAAAAAGCCCCCTTGATTGCTCGGTGGGCTTTCGGTTGCTAAATTAAATATAGGCAATTATTATCACCTCCTTTCTAGCCTTTCTTGCTAGCTAATTCACTCACTAGCCCAGCTAGTACAAATGTGATTGCCATACTAATGCCAAACCATACATAGCCAATGTGGTAAGTGGTCACATTGAGCGAAATTGCAGCTAAAATGAACATCAAAATGTCAAAAACTGCCCAAATTGCCTTTAAAAACTTCAAAATCATGTGTTAATACTCCTCTAATAGCCCACTATCTGGGTTTTTTAGCCAATTCAAAACGGCCTCTTGGCTCATGTGTTCCACCTTCCACGTTGGATTGTTAGTAATAGCGTAATCTTCGAACGCATACATGCCATCATAAAACGCATCGATAAGAGCGTCCACAACGTCAATCTTATAGGTTGATTTCATTTTGTCCACTTGAATACCGATGTTATCTTCTTTAATCACCGCATTTATCAAGGCTTTTCGCATGATTTCATCATCCAAACGGGTGATATTACCTTCGATAAATAGCGTTTGAAGGAATTTTGTCGGGTCTTTCAGTTCGCTTGTCCGTTGTCTAATTGGCATAAGTGGAAAGCTAGTATTAGATTCCAAGGCTTTGATAAGCTTTGAAACCCCCATAGCGTCATAGCCGAAGAAGACTACATCAAGCTGATTATCTTCGACATACTCACAAAACCAGCGGTACACTTCCTCTGGATTGATAAGCCCTTGTGGGTGACTTGTAATCGTGCAGTAGCCCTTGGTTTCCAAGTCTCGATAGTTGACACCATCTTGTTCCATTTTGGCTTCTAAAGAGCCTGCTTGTTGCCAGGGGATAAAACTATGCTGTTCGATGTGCCATTTCTGACTGCCATCTTCCGAAACATACGGATAAACGAAACCGATAGCCGTATTATCGCTGAACATAGACGCATCCAGTCCGACATAGACACGCTTGCCTTTGATGTCAAATTCATCAACGACTGCATTTTCAATATCTGTTAAATCAAGGAAGCTATTGCTATCTGCCAACAACCAACAATTCATGTTCTTAACTTGAAAATCAGCTAGATTACCGCTCAATAGGTCACTATCCCTTTTATCCATCAACCCTTTCATAAGGTTGTCACGCTCTTGTTCCAAGTCTAAAAGCGGATTGCTTTTCCCCCATGTTTCTGGTTGAAAAACTTCATCCAAGCTATCTTGAGACCATACTAAACAAAGGTATGTATCAGCGTCCCTATTGTCGTCGTCTTCCATAGCTTGCTGCATAATTCTTTGGTCTTCCCTAAAAGGAACGGACGGGTTTGGGTAAGCGGTAGAGATTTGAACAAACTGTCTATTCGGTACTTTTACTTGTCCAGAAACAATCTTAGAAACTGCATCCCTTGTTTCAATTTCTCCAATTTCATCAAAAATAGCCGTGGTAAAGTGGAAACTATCATATTGCCCACTCTCAGCAGAAATAGCCCTTAAAACGTTGTTGTTAGCTTTCATAATAACTTGGTCGCTATGCAAACCTAACTCAGTTTCGTTTGCCAAGCTCTTAAAGGGCTCGTTTTGGATTATCTGCTTCATCATAGATTTGATATAACCAAGCAACTTGTTTGTTTGCTTGAAGTTGATAGAGGTTACAAGATAATCTTGGTTTGATAATCCGAAACTTTCGATAAAGTACGAATATGCCGTAAGAATAGCCATCAAATATGTTTTACCTTGACCACGACCAACCGAAACGATGGCACGGCTGAAACGTTTACCACCGTTAGCGTTTCTCCACCCGAAAAGCATACATAGGATGAACTTCTGCCACGGCATCAGTTGTGTAGGCTCACCAGTATCAACGTTCGGGCATATCCTAGCAAAACGCAATAATTTGTCCGCTTCAGTCGTTTCATAGGTATACGGAAAGTCGTCGTTGCCTTGTCTTTGCAGGTCTCGTAAATGTCTAAAACATGCCAGTTTAATCATGTATCCAGTCACTATCCGACCTTCCAAGGCATCAAAGCAATATTTTGTGCCATCGTCTTGATATTTTTTAGCGATGTCAGTGAAATCAAATTCTTTATACGCTGCATCTATATCATGAGTTTTTATCAGATTCGTTTTCACTATTGCTCCTTTCCGATCACTTACCTAGGAATTCTTTCATCATATCCCCTAGGGACTTATTATCAGCCTGACTTCCGGCTATTTCAGTCAATTCTGCCCTTCCTTTAGGTGTCAGACCTAGCTGGATACCTATTTTATTAAGGGTTTCGGCAGCATCTTTCATCGTCGCAACGGCTGGATTCTTCTTAAATCCCATAGACTGCTCGCCTAGAATTTCACCACTTCCGGGCGACTGGATGAATTTAATAATCTCGGTTTGGATACCGTTTTCTTTCACGTCCTCATAGGCTTTTTTGTAAATTTCGTAGGTCGTACAGTAAGTTTCCACTAGGAAAATGTCAATACGTTCGACCTTTTCTGTTGCTTTTAAAAACGGAATGATTTTAGTCCAAACTGACCTCGCCACCGTTCCTAGATAGTTCGGTGGGTCAATGGGTAGAAAGCGGTCATTTTGCTCGTAAAACGGTTTCCGTCTAGCTGGTGACTTATTCGCCATTTTCTCACCTCCTAAATTAAAAATAGACCCTTGTTAAAACCCTCAAAATTGGCGTGCGATGTAAGAAAACACCTTGTGGTGGCTCTCCTTGGCACGAGAAAGGGGGCGGGGTTAATTTTAAATCGGGTCGAGGGTTTATTTACACCACCCTTATTATAAAATCGTGCTATGGGCTTATTAGAGGGGTTTAACAACGTCCTCTTTTTTGCGGGCTATTAAATCTGCCCACGTTGCCACGGAAAGTCGTAGCTCAGTGTTCTGTTTTGTTCTATTTTGACCAGTACCATATATTCCTTGTTCCAAAGTCCTCTTGGTGTTATCACAGCTTCTGCATGTAGCTACTACGTTTGAAATTTCAGTTCTAAGTTCTGGAGCTATTTCAACGGGTGTTACGTGGTCGCCTATACGTGCGTCTGGTGTGGTCACACCCAACGCTAGACAGTACTGACATAGATAGTTGTCACGTTCCAAAGCTATCCTACGAATAGATGACCAAGTCTTCGAGCGATAGAATGCGTAGCGTTCCTTGCTCTCATCATCTCGGTTCCTTACTCGTGTGTTGTATCTTGTCCGTGAGTATCTCTGTCTCTCCTCTGTGTATGCTGCTTCCATGT
>NZ_CM002133.1:1518812-1523100 GCF_000448665.1 Streptococcus sp. HSISS2
GTTCTATTTTGACCAGTACCATATATTCCTTGTTCCAAAGTCCTCTTGGTGTTATCACAGCTTCTGCATGTAGCTACTACGTTTGAAATTTCAGTTCTAAGTTCTGGAGCTATTTCAACGGGTGTTACGTGGTCGCCTATACGTGCGTCTGGTGTGGTCACACCCAACGCTAGACAGTACTGACATAGATAGTTGTCACGTTCCAAAGCTATCCTACGAATAGATGACCAAGTCTTCGAGCGATAGAATGCGTAGCGTTCCTTGCTCTCATCATCTCGGTTCCTTACTCGTGTGTTGTATCTTGTCCGTGAGTATCTCTGTCTCTCCTCTGTGTATGCTGCTTCCATACTGCTATGTTTGCTACAGTAATGTAATGGTCTTTCTGTCAGAGCATGGCAACCGTCTGCCTTGCATCGTCTGACCATTGGCATGGGTATACCTCCTCTCAATCAGATAAAGCAAAAGAAGAACACTACTATGTCCTTCTGATTCGATAATACTATACTACCATGACTAGAGTATGATGCACTATAGATTGGTGTAAATCAATGCAGATTAGTCCAAATACTTCTCAGCTTGTCTTAGCTTCACATAGTAGGTTGCCTTACTAAAGCCCATACGGTCACATATCTGCCAGATATCCAGCTGGTCTATATATACCATCTGGAGTAGGGATCGTGCATCTATATCCCCCACCTCTGCGATTTGACGGCGGAAGTCTAGCTTTTGCTTAATAGCCTCGGCAGTGAAACGTTCTAATTCCTCCCTAGCCATCATAAGTTCCACATAGATATCATCCTTACCCTTACGTTTGCCGCCCTGTACCATATCTGTTTGCATAGCACCAGCCGTTACTTTAAGGGCTTGGGATTCCAAACGTTTAATCTGTTCTATCTGACTGTCAATATACCTGTCTAGTGCTTTTATTTGTTGCAGCCGTTCTACTGTTCTCATAAATACGTTCCCTTTATGGTATAATAATATTATTAACGTTTGAACAGTCCTGGGCATTAGTCTGGGTCTTTTTTATTACAAAAATAAAGAAGGATTAGGTTACCACCTCCCATACGTTAGATTTAGACATGCCACCAGTAATGCAAGCCTAGGATAACAAAATAAAAAAGGTTCCTCGATTCTAATTATTTATTTACTGGATTTTGTTTCGAACAAGGTCTGTCAGCTTGCTCGGTGTCAAAAAGTGTCTCTTGGATAATTTGACAGACTAACGGCCAGTGACGGATTCGAACCGTCTAAAACCATTCTGGCTACACGCCGAGCATATACGCTCGATATAAGTAATGTTTAACTGTTGATTTGTTCCGTCCTACCTTGCCTTCCGTCCTTTCGACTCTTGATGTCCATATCTGTAAATTCAATCTTGCTAGGCAAAACGCCGTTACAAACATAAATGCTTTGAAAATTTGGGTTGTTTCTAGCCGTCATGCTTTCGTCAAAGAATTTCATGCGCCCCTTTGGGATAAGTAGTTCAAAATTATTGTTTCGGAACAATTCAAATCTTGATTTACTGTCAAATAACCCGTTGTTATTCATGATTAGTGCAAAAGGTAAGTCTAGCTCGTACATTTTCCGAAAGATTGCATCACGTTTGCTGAAAGGCGGGTTACTTACAACACATTCAACGCCTTCCGGTGCTTTGTCATAATCAAAGAAATCTTGCCCTGTTTCGATATGCCCGAAAGTCACTTCATGGCCGTTTTCTTTTAGTAACTTCACAAATTCGCTATGTTCTTTATCAAACGGGCACCAAATATGTTTATATTGCTGATGTACGGCAGAATGATTTCAACTGCATATTTCGGCGTATAGTATTCATCACTTTTGCTTGTTTTAATTTGCTGACTAAAACTCGTTAGTTCCCTCTCTCCTTCAAATAGCTAGGGATATCATCCCCAACATTTACGCTGTCATACTGCTCCTTGCTGACAAGGAATTTCCCATAAGCTCCGCAATCAATCGTGTAGAGCTTGCCTACCATGGATTTTCCAGTGACCTTGCCATGTAGCTCCACTGCGTTGTCTGCCTTATGGATAACCACGGTGTCGATAGGTCGGTTGACTATGCTGATTGCTGTTCTAATATTAATCACCAATGATAGCACTAGCAGAATCGTCGATACTATTAGCTGATTTTCTCGTTTTCTCTTTAACAAAATTGTCACCAATCATTACTCCCCTTGTATAGCGTCTGCAATAAATACGAACGGCGTTTTTACGTGCAAAGGATTGTCAAATTCAGGTTTTCCGAACCATCCATCCAAAGGGACATCTTTTAAAAAAATCGCTGTTATTGCTTCGCTTTCCTCTCTGATGTAGCTTATATTTTCGATATTAATTAGCATTTTTGGTTTATCCATTCCGTATTTGACAGGAATCACCTCAATAAACTTTGCCATCACTCCACCTCTTTCACTTCCACGCCTGGGCAATCGAACACCCAACTAAACCCAGCATCTTCTAGCTCTTTGCGAGTGAATTTGGTTCTAAGCTTATACCACTCGCCACACCAAAACACTTTGCCATCAGCCTCACACAATAGCTGAGCGTGATCTTTGTAATTTCTTGTTTTCGGCATAGAAACCCGATAACGCTTTTCTTTCTCGACCTCGTACCCGAACTGGTGCATGTTGACGAGGGTTTGGATTACTTCGAGTTCCTTGGACATCAACCAATTCTCAAATTCATTTGAAGAGCTTCCGGCATAATTTTCAACAGCTTCGCAGATACAGTTAAATAGATTTACTTCAAAATCATCCTTATTCTCCTCATACCAATCCGCCACGCATTGCGGAACGACTGGTTTCTCGAAGAACGAATCACATAAGTCTTCTGCATAAGATACCGAGATTCGTGCTATTTTTGCTAAGTTCTGTATTTGTTCTTGTCTATCCATCACATTCCACCATTTCAACCTTATATTTTCGTGCGTTGCGATATTTCGATCCCAATCTGTGCAATTCATTAATCGCATCATTCTTATTTGTGAATACACGCTCACTGTCTTCCATGTTGTCGTAATAGACTATAACTTTGTATTTCATGCCAAGCCTCATTTCTGTCCTTATATATTACTGTGGCGGTGTATTTTACATAATCGCCATTATCCTCCCAATCCACAGCCAACTTCACATCTATCAGTTCTTTATTGTGGCTTTCAATCCACGCATTAATCTCTTCGTCAAGCTTGTCAGTATCACCTATTTTGGTAAAAAACTTCACTTTACGTTGCATAATTTCATCATCTCCTTTAATAATTCTTCATCCGGAAACTGCTCCAGCATTAGTATGCGGTTAAGCTTTTTATTCCCAATACCTAGCTTAGTAGCTACTGCACCTTTTTCTGATGCGTGGCATAGAACCAGTGGCTGAAATACTCCACTCGTCCTAACACTGTTGCCGGTTCGTATGGCCTTGGTGCATATTTAACACCAGCCATGCGATCAGTCCATCGTTTTACCATTAGCTGTACCTGAGACCTCCCTAGCCTTCTCATCCAGGAAATCCCAGATAATATGAAATTGATTTTTAACCAAAATGTCGTTGTTATATTTTTCGCAAACCTTATCGATCGATACAACTACCCAATTCCAGTATGCAGGGGTATTAAAACCAACCAATTGCATCATGCGATTACTTTCCCTCATCCAGTCTGGGACTTCTTTTTCAAAAAACTCAATATAGTTCATAGCTTTTCCACCTTGACATAGATGCCCACAGTATCCGACCAGAACTTTTCAGCAATCTCACTAGCCACTTGTGCATCATCATGCCAATAGCCAAGATCCGTCATGCAGTCCTTAAGTAATTTTGTAAATTATCCGTATCTGGTTTAGTAGTCTTGTACTGGCCATGAGTCGCTTTTTTGATTTTAGGAAATAGCCATTTCACTGTGAGGCGTATAGGTCCGTCTATCTGCTCTTTTGGAGTGTATGCGCTTAACAACTCAGTGAATAGACTTCTGGCTTCCTTCAAACTTTGAGGCTCATAGAAATGCGGTTTACCATTTCTGACAGTGACTTTCTTTTGCTGATGCGTTGTAGTTGGGATTTTTTTCATCGGAACGAAAAATTCAATCATTTTTCGCCACCTCACCTTGATAATCGATACCGGTCCATTTTCCAGTCTCTCTGTCATAGGTAATATATCCAGCCGTTTTGAGCTGGTCCTTTACCCAATTCAAAAGAATCGGTTGATTCGCAATCCATTTCAAAACCTCTGAATCTGAATGCCAAAAATCTTGACCCGGTAACGTGTGATAAAGCGGAGGCATT
>NZ_CM002133.1:1524674-1534167 GCF_000448665.1 Streptococcus sp. HSISS2
CGGTAGGTCATTTTTTTTGTCCTAATTATTCCTAATTTTGTACCGTAATTATGTTTTTTTCTTTTCGTCGTCCTATAACTTTTTACCTTTTTAATTTTGTCTACTTTCTTTTACTTTTCTTTTACTTACCACGCTCTCGCGCTAAGTCCAAGTTAGGGGACAGGGTTACAGGGTTACATGGGGGAGTCTTAGGACCCCATGTTCCTGTTCCTGTCTCCCTTGGACCTCAGGGACATTTTCCTAAATATCTCTCCTCACAGAGGGAGATATTCTGTCCCTGGTTTTGTCCCTATTTTTTCCAATTTGTCCCTATTGCTCCAAAACCGCATGGTTGAGCGATTTCTTAGAGACATTTTCCAATTTGTCCCTTGTCCCTATTAGGCTTTAGGGACATCCGGACATTTTCCAATTTGTCCCTTTTTTGGGACGGACAAAATGGAGTTTTTCTTCCAATTTGTCCCTCCAATTTGTCCCCAATTTGTCCCTGTCCCTTTTTGAATTTTTCAGGTATTTTTTGGTGAATTTTCCCGTTTTTTACCTCAAAAATTTCCGAGTTTTTGATCCATCTTCTGATAGTTTTTTCGCTAACAGGTTTATCTTCTGTTGAGAAATATTCCACAATATCATCAATCGTGACTGGATCCATTCCATCGTCTAATGCTTGAATTGCATTAACAAGTTTTTCTTTATTTTTCTCTGCTGTCTTCTTCTTCGATTCTGGACCTTTATTTAGGTTCTTTTTCCAAGCTGGGGCGTTATCTTCCAGTTGAATATCAGCCAGCACACCAGTAGTATCCACTTCATGAACTGGATAGCTGAACCACATATTCACAGGGGCAAATTTGGCAAACTCACGAAGAGTCCCTTCAACTCGCCAAGCAGTGGCAATCTCAATGCTACGGGTCGTCGTCTTGACCTCGTCAAGGTAAGGCTTGCGTTTCATAACATCAGGAATTGCTTTGTCAAAATGTTGTTGCATTTGATAGCGACTTTCCAGATCGTCAAGACTGACATTCTGTTGGTAATAATCGTTAGCCTGTTCTTGCAAGGCTCTTTGGTAAATCTTAGCCGTTGCTTTTTCAGTCCGAGCTTTAACGAGGTCTTCGTTAAGGTCTAGCTCGACTAAATCAACCAGAGCGTCAGGGTCTCTGGCAAATACCCCAGAACCACTAGCACGGTCCATGGACTTCTTACCACCTTGAGAACCTTTTGAGTGATGGTGGCAGTAGATTACAGCACACCCTAGCTCAGTAGCCACTTTATCGAATTGATTAGTGAAATGTGCCATTTGGTCTGCTGAGTTCTCGTCACCCGTCAGGACCTTATAGATAGGATCGATAATCACGGCTTGGTAATTCTTTTTCAGCGACCGCCTAATGAGTTTCGGGGCCAGTTTATCCATTGGCACTGTCTTCCCACGGAGATTCCAGATATCGATATTACCAACGCTTGCTGGAGGTAAATTCATAGCATCGTATACATCTTTAAATCGGTGAAGGGCTGACGGCCTATCCAGCTCTAAGTTGACGTAGAGGACTTTACCTTGTTCGCACTGCCAACCGAGCCATTTTTGACCTTCTGCGATGGCAATAGATAACTCGATGAGAGCAAACGACTTACCAGCTTTTGACGGCCCTGCAATCAGCATCTTATGACCTTGACGCAACACCCCATGGATAAGCTCTGGGGCTAAATCTGGAAGGTGGTCCCACTCGTCGGCTAGCGTTTCAGGATCAGGAAGGTCATCGTTTAAATCTTCTACCCATTGATACCACTCTTCGTAGTTGGTTTTCCCAAGATTCGTATCAATCAAGAACTGCTTATGTCCATTTCGGATTACTCCAGGCATGCGAGAGAGTCGGCTCGGATTTCGGTTTTGGGTATCGATATCAAGTCCATTTTTCTTACAAATCTGATAAATGTAATCGACACGCTTCCGATACTCTTGGTAGTCTCTGGCATCCACTCTCACCACCGCATGCAACGACTTGTGTCCAGAGTGTACTAGTGTCGCAATAGGAAGCTCTAACTCTTTAAATAGAGCGTACTGTTTCCCAAGCTCCATGCTGTCCGATTCTACTAGAGCGTATCTGAAATCAGTGACATTATCGTTCTTGACACCCTTTCCATCCAACGGGTTGAAACGAATCCAGGCACCAGCTTCTTCCTTATAATCTCCGAAAACTGCACCAATATCATCGCCATTACTCTGAAGTTCTTTAATAAGCTCTCCGGCAGTCCTGTCGTAATTGCCTTGAGTTGGCTTATAGATTGGCCCATTCTCTGTCTCGATAGGATAAGTAGATGTTACGTACCCGACGAGGTCGGTCATTTCAAACAATGTTTCGATGTATTTGACAAGATCCTGTACTGGATGCCAATTTAACGGCTCACGGATTTCTTTTGACTCTACCCAATTTTTATCAACGATTTGATAATCACGATCAATAGTTGAATCCCAGCCAAGCTCATAGCTTTCGCCTGACTTGTTCATTGGCTCCCAACCGTTGTCTTTAGCCATCTGAGTGATAGTAGCTCCAGTTAAAGCATCAGAGCCATTATTGTGAAAAGTATCCCATTTAGTGAAGCACTCCCCCTTTTTATAACGACTATCCGATTGAGACCAAGCGTCCCAATCCATTGCCGTATAGCCCTCCTGTTTTAGGGCCATTCCTACGTTCACCCACTCTTGATAAGACAATGTAGAAGGGTCAATATAATCTAAGAGTGGGATTAAATCAAAAGTACCTTCTGACATTTAATCTCCTTTATTCCGGCTGGTATGTAGCTGGAATGATTCCTTTTGGCATTCTCCAACCGCTCGCAGCAATTCGGTTAATCAGATTGCTAGCATCTTCAAATTTCCACATTCCGACATTTCGGAAACCACGACCCTCAAGCAATCGTATCTGTTTAGGTGTGGTCAATCCACTGTCTTTGCGTTTGTTTAAGCGGTCTAGTAGTTTGCCAGCTTTTCCAGCATTGCCGATTTCTTCGGTATAGATTCCGAATTTTTCAAGCGCTTTAAGTTGTTTTTCTGAAGGCGGAGCCATTTCCCAACCGAATGATGGAACGTAGTCCGCTAAGTCTTCAGCTTGGATAGACATTTCAAATTGAAGTGGGTCCACTAACTTACGCTTTTTACGGCGCTGTTCAGCCAACTGCTTTGCAAGTGCTTCTTCACGTTCAGCAACGACATCCTTGCTAGCTTGTTCTTCAGCTTCTAACAGACTGAACTCAACTTCTGTATCTTCAGCCATGTTTTCAGTCATCTTTTTGGCAACTTCTGGACTACTAGTAATTAAGTGGGCTGGCCTGCATAGTTCATGGCGCTCAGTGTGCCATAGGAAATCGAGTAGTAATAGATTTTCCTTTCCTGGTGCAAGGCGTGTCCCACGCCCCACCATTTGGCTATACAAAGCACGGACTTTTGTTGGCCTCAACACAACCACGCAGTCTACTGTTGGGCAATCCCACCCTTCAGTTAATAGCATTGAGTTACACAACACGTTATATTTATCTTTGTCGAAATCTTCTAGGACTTCAGCGCGGTCTTTGGACTCTCCGTTAACCTCAGCCGCCTTAAATCCTTTGGCGTTAAGGATATCACGGAATTTCTGCGAAGTCTTAACTAGGGGCAAGAAAACGACTGTTTTCCTGTCTTTGCACTGCTTAACCATCTCGTCTGCAATTTGTTCAAGATAAGGGTCTAGGGCTGTTCCAATTTCACTGGCTTTGAAATCTCCACCTTGTTGACTGACTGTTGACAAGTCAAGTTCAAGAGGGATTGTAATAGCTGTGATTTTTGATAAGTACCCTGATTTAATAGCGTCAACCAAAGGGTACTCATAAGCTAAACTATCGAAATAACTACCTAAATTTCGCATATCACCACGGTCTGGCGTAGCTGTGACACCTAAGACATTAGCTTCTCCAAAGTGTTCTAATACGCGCTGATAGCCGTCTGATATAGCGTGGTGAGCCTCGTCGATGACAATAGTATCGAAGTGATTAGGTGGGAACTGACTGAGTCGTTTCTCACGCTGCATAGTCTGCACTGAACCGACGACAACACGAAACCATGAGCCGATTGAAGTATTTTCAGCTTTTTCTAGCGCCGTTCCTAATCCTGTAGCCGTCATTAATTTATCACTGGCTTGTTCCAAAAGTTCTGAGCGATGAGCGAGAACGAGAACACGTTCTCCCATCTTGACACGGTCTTCTATAATTTTTGAAAAGACGATGGTCTTGCCACAGCCAGTGGGTAGGACAAGTAGCGTGCGCTTCCTGCCCTCCTTCCACTCTTGCTGTACCTTAGTCCTTGCCTCTTCTTGGTAAGGTCTAAGTTGCATTAGAATCCTCCGAATCCACCACCATTAGGGGCTTGTTGAGGTTGCTGATATCCTTGGTTTTGTTGAGGTGCCGCTTGGTAGTTAGGTGCTTGCTGTTGAGGAGCTTGTTGTCCACCACCTTGAGAAACATTGGCATTTAATACTTTCGTCCAATCCACACTATCAGCATAAATCATTTGTTTAACGTCATTGTAAACATTATCCTTATAGGTCCGATTCCCTACACGGCAAACACCTGTTGATCCTACAACTGTATTCCAGTTCATTTGAAGAGGTTCGCCATGTTTCTTTTGGCCAATGGCACCAAAGAATGCTGATAGCATCCCTTCAGTTGATGAGTGCAAGAATAGATTGTGTGTCATTGTTGCAAGACCTTCTTCAGTCTCGACTTGGATTGTGATGATCGCTTTGTTACATGCTGGCAGTTTCCCTGGATTTTGTGGATTTGGAGTGTGACGCCCACGCTCAAAGTTTGTTACAGTAAATACGTAATCACCGGGAGTTAGCGCGATAAACTCCTTGCTGTCCTCTTGGATAGTATCATCCCATCCGAATTCACGTTCAAAGTTATTGTTATAAGTCATGTATAAAATCCTTCCTTATTAAGCCAAAATAGTGATATTGTCTTGATCTTCGAGCCCTGCTTTGAGGTAGTCAGCGATGTTTTTAATAGCTTCCAGTTTCCATTTGCCACCGTCTGCTTCAAAAAGTGCAAGTTCAGCATCTTTGTTGATGCGGAGTACAAATTGACTAGATGGCTGTGCAACTTCTGTAAAAGTACGATATGGACGTAATGTCACTGGGTTTGGTGCAGTTGCTTTTGCAAGACTAGCTACCCCTGATTTCACAGTAGTGGTCTGGTTGATACCGTTATCCACAATGTCAGCGCCGTTTTCGACTTTTAAAGCACTTGCAAATTCAAGTACAACTTGACGATCATCCTCGTCAATAAAGGCAGACTGCAGCATAATATTGAACTGCTCTTGGCTATTCCACTGGTTCAATCGAATATCTGGGCTGTATGCTACTACGGAGACGAGTTGAGGACGTCTACCGTATTCCCAATCAACCTGATCATAAACTGTGACATCTTTAGGAGACTCCACCACAATGATTTTTTTAGAGGCACTGATAGCGTCATTGTCTGACTTGAGATAATCAATAAGACTGTCAAGAGTACACAATTGAAGTTTTGGTGCAATTTTCCGAGGGTTAACTTCCAGGAGGTCAAATTGATTTGCATTATAGTACTGCTTGTCACCAACTTGGATGACTTTTCCAGCACGTTCAGCTAGCTCTACACTGTACTCAAGAGCTTCTTTGATGTTTTCTGCCATGTTTAATTACCCGCTTTCTTTTGTTTGTTGAAGTCAATGACATCGTTGTTGATACCTTTTTCAATGTCTTCGATTGGCTCACCAACGTCTGTACGAAGGATCGCTTTGTCGTCAAAGTATGTCTGACCAGGCATGTTGCTCTTAAGTTCGTTTGCATAGACTTGACTACCTTCTTGCCCAACGAGGACGGTAGTAGCAACAGCTTTTTGAGGTGCAAGAGTTGACTTAACTTCCATTGCAGTAGCTACTGTTTGACGTGTCTCATCCGACTTCATCGTCAAAGTGATGACAAGTTTACGAGCTGTCTTAGTCTCAGTGTTTGGATCTAAGATGTTAGCGATGACTCTTTCAAGTTCTTTATCGACTTTCTCTTGAAGACCACCATCACCGATTTGTGATAGGTCTAATTTGATAGTTTTATCTGACATGATTTCCTCCTAAAATTCTGATCCACGGATTTCTTTGACCATTTCAAAGACACGGTCCCAAGTAGCTACTAGAGCCCCGTCGATGAATGATTTATCGTACATAGAGATTGGTGTTTCTACAGGATAATAGCCTTTAGAGGCCACTGCCTGTTGAAGTTCCTGTTCAGTAACTTGGTTAGCAATCATCAAATCACGCAGCGCTGGGTCAATGAATGGTGCTGGTTCTTGGTACTCGCCACGCTCGACCGGTGCAGGATTTTCTGCCGCTGGTGTTTCAGCTGGCACCACTTCTTGTTGTGGTGTTGGTTCCGGTGCTGGCGGTTCCATTTCTGGCTGTGCGGTAGGTGGTACTGGTTCAGCTTGTACCTGTTGAACATTAAAGATGTGAGCAATGCCCGCATAATCTAGCGGCAACTTGTTTGGTAAGTTGTGACGATTCTTGGCATCCCACGCTGGGTGGTGCTGTGTATACATGACACGCTGTCCACCTTGTGCTTTCGACTTCTTAGACTTCTCATCAGTCATGACGATAGTTTCGTAGTTACAGAATAGGACCATGTCAGCCCATTCTTTGACTAAAGGTGCTGTTTGAGAACTAGTTTTCTTACCTAACTTGAGCTCGTAACGGTCATAGCTACCCATTTCATCCGGTTGAGTGAAGTTCTTAATCTGAGCGTGTGCAGTCAGGACAACATTAATTCCTAAATCAATCAATTCGCTTAGACTATTTAGGAAACGACCGATTTCTTCACGGACGTAGGTATATCCGTTACCCCATCCAAAATCTTCGATACCTTTTTACCATGCTGAGCACAAACGGATTCAACCGCTAACGACTCAGCCCAATCGATTGTATCGATTACCAGAGTCTTACACGAGTGTGGATTTGCTTTGATGAAAGCAATCTCATTCATCAACATAGTCCAGCTTGACGGTTTGTCCAATCGTGCAACATCCATGTTGTCTGTAGATCCTTCAGTGTCGATAAACACAGGGTCGGGAAATTGCGCTGCAAAGCTAGACTTCCCGATACCTTCAGGGCCGTAGATAACAACCTTTTGAGCTCTAGCCTTAATTCCTCTTGTGATTTGCATTAAAATCCTCCTTGCCATGTTGGCGTTATTGATGGTTCAGATTGAGTATCAACTGTTGGCTGATGTGTCTTATTATCGAGACTATAGCCGTCTTCGATGATAATTGAGCATTCATCGCCAGTCGATACTCTCGTTGCAATAGCTTGGAGACCTTCATCCTCAAGCCATTTTCCAAATTGGTCCAATGTGATTTGGTCCATTTGTTCGAGCTTGTCGATTAAAACAAAGCCACAATCTGGTTTTAGTTTTCGGACAATTGCGGTCGCTACCATAAGTTGCTGAGAACCTGACATGTTATCCCACTCTTGACCGAGATAGAGAAGTTTTCCATCGTTGACAGATAGTCCTTCGAGTGGTAAGTCAGCATTGGTTAACAAGTCACGTTTACCTTTACGAACATCTTCGATTTGAGCAGACAACTTGTTATACTGCTCGCGTTGAGCCTTGGCATCCTCTTCCGCTTTATCCTTGTCCAAGTTAGCACGGACTTTAAGGTTAATCTGTTCGATGTTAGCAATATTGCTTTCGATTTCCTCAGTGGATTCATCTACTAAGTCGGTCGCATCTTTATGAGCGATAGCCAAATCATTAGCGAGCTTTTGTAAAACTTCCTGAGCCTCTGCTAATTGCTGTGACAGGCGGTTGACTTCTGCCGTCTTGGCATCATATTGCGCTTGGATTTGACTAGCGTTTTGGCGTTTGCGAGCGTTTTCCCCATTCTTAGCTAAAACCTCCTGCTGTTCAGCAATCAAGTCAGCGATAGAAATAAGATCTTTTGGGGCGTCTGGATAATAAGTCTGTTCTTTGGCGAACTTCTCTTTTTGGTCAGCGATAACACCGATAGCATGACGTTGGTCATATAACTGCTTCTCTTTGATTTCTAATTCGGCTAATTGGGGACCAACTCCGATGATTTGCAAGAGCGTATCAGCTTTTTCTTTAGCTGTACTTTCCATAAACTTGGGCAAATTAATAGCCAACTCTTCAACGAAACTGTCAAGCAGTTGTTGTCCACCTTTATTACCTTCTGGATCGATAACCTTAAGCGAGCTATTCTTCCCTTTGCGTTCAACTACCAAGCCATTTGACATAGTGATCTTGAGCGATGGAGGGATAACAGACCCTTCACGGGTTGCCTTGCTAGGTTTAAAACGATTTCCACCCAAGGCCCAAGCGATAGAATCTAGAACACTTGTTTTACCTTGATTGTTATTTCCACCAATTACCGTGAGTCCCGTAGGTGATGGTTCGACCTTGACCGCTTTGATCCGTTTGATATTTTCAATTTCTAGCTTATTTATCGCGATACTCATTCGTTCCCACCTCCGATGACTAAACGGCTCTCAGTCACTACTTTTTCAACACTGACGATTTCGGTGTGATTCAACGCATAGAGTAGTAATGAAGTAGCTACATTAGCAATAGTCAAGTCACACTCATTAGCAATTTCAGCGATTTGGTCATAAGCCTCTTTGCTACACCTAACGTGGTGATAAGAGGTTTTAGGTTCTTTTTCACTTCCATTACCCCTCTCCTCCCTCATTACGTTTCTTAAATCCAAGAGTAAGCCCAGTGATACCAGCAGCAATTACCGCAAGGCTAAGAGCTAATGTGCTGAAACCTTTAGTTTTAACATGTCCAGATTTAGTGACTTGTTTTTCTGTTAGTTTCATGATATATTCTCCTTACAAATGTTATTTCTTGCACAGGCCCTTACCTGTGCTTTTTTAGTGCTCTCAACGTGCACCCACAGCCCCACCGCTTCATGTTTTTTTAGAAAAGATAAGTGTGGAAAAGTAAATTATAATTTTGGGGTATTAAAGTATAAGCTACACTCCACGGCAAGGCTATGGCTACACGCTGAGAGATGTTAGCGATCTAATTATTGCTAAGGCACTTAGCAGCTAGATACCTCTCACGTCTTTGACGTGCTTCATATTTCTGGTCATTAATTTCTCGTGGTGTCCATACTGGTTCGGAAAATTGTTCTTGTTGCGGTTGTTTTTTTGACCAAATCCAGTTTAAAAATTTCATTGTTATTTTCCTTTCCATTCCCTAACCGCACTAGAGAACTAGTGAGGATTTTTTCATAGATTTTTAATATATAAGGAGACAGTCATGAATATCGAATCGTTGTTTATAGTTTTAATAAGTTCTGTTTCCTCACTAGCTAACTGCTACGGCTAGGGGTGTTAAGCTAGGCAATCTCTTGCCAGTGTGCGTTAAACCAATCTCTGACGGGATCCCGTGGGTATCTGATCTGTGACCCTCGGCCTTTGTCG
>NZ_CM002133.1:1536309-1537876 GCF_000448665.1 Streptococcus sp. HSISS2
ACCCAGAAATTCGAAGCGGTATCAACGAATCTGTTAGCGAATCTTTGAAATCACTTGTTGACAACGGTATTGAGCTTGATAGTGAAGTTGTTGCTATTTCAAGCGCTATCGCATTCAATACAACTTGTGAGATTCTAAGAGCTTATGATTCATATGTTCAAGAGCACAAGAATCAATAGTATTCATTACAATCTCTAAAGCTTCATTAGCGTTTACCACTTTTGGTAGGCGCTTTTTTTGTCCACTATATGGATATCGTTTTGGTTTCATGTTTGTTCCTTTCTAGTCCTCAAATTTTTCCCACGACTCGTTGATTCGCAATTTCTTGTTAATGCGAAGCTTCAAGTCATCACTTCCTTTGCCGTCTTTAAAAAGTTGCGTGATGGCTGATGGGGTAACGCCTACGACGATAGCCAAATCCGTCTGCGACCATCCACGCTTCTCAATCCGCTCTTTTACAAGCTCAATCCATTTAAGATGTTGTTGACTCATGCGACCTCCTCCTTTTTGAAAAATAAAAATGCCCTATCAAATTGATAGAGCATGCGATATAATATTTTACGGCACTTCTACACCGCCTACGAAAGGAGGTGAGATAGCCCATGATGGAACTAATCCTTAAAACTATCATCGGACCAATTGTGGTCGGTGTCGTTCTTCGTTTAGCCGACAAATGGCTGAACAAGGACAAATAGTGTCAAAAAAAGACCCCAAGCTTAATGTGGAAGTTAGCCTGGGGTCTTTTCTAGTCCATGATATAGAACTAATCCTTAATTCCCCTATATTATCTCACATGCTCTATTCAATTGTCAATGGACAAAGTTAAAAGGTTAGTAAATTATTTTATAAAATGCTTGACAGTTTTTAGCGTATCTGCTAAAATGAAGGCATAATTAAAAACCTTGATAAAACCTTATATCTATCAATTTTCTTGCTCGCCAAAGCTATTTTATTTTTAGATAAGTTTTAACTCCGTTTTTTACTAACTCATTAACTTACAAAAACTATTTTAGCGTAAACGCAAAATGATGTCAACTATTTTTTTGCGTATTTTGTAAAATATTTTTTGTCATGTCTTAGAAAGGCTGATAAATCAATGTTTTCTACTTTTGAAATCGTAAAAGATTTATGTGAAAAACAAGGGATTTCGCTAAATACTTTAGAAGATAAGCTAAAACTAGGCAAAAATTCTTTGTACGGGTTGAAAAGGAATCAGCCATCAGCTGACCGCCTACAACAAATCGCCGACTACTTCGGCGTGTCTACCGACTACCTTCTGGGCAGAACCGACAACCCACGGATAGCCACCGAGGCAGACCAAGGTCCAGACGACATCGACGAAATCATAGCTAACGCCATGATGTTCGACGGCAAACCACTGACTGATGATGATAAGCGGGCTATCCGTGGCATCATTGCGGGTTATATGAGCAGCAAGGGAGATTGAGGATGAAAGAAATAATCTATCTGGACACAAATTTAGTTAACTCTCTACTCGCTCAGAAAAATCGGGGGTTGGTCACAAAATTGGTTAATGAAAACAGTGAATCAGACTCTAATGCAGAGG
>NZ_CM002133.1:1539408-1541271 GCF_000448665.1 Streptococcus sp. HSISS2
GACTACCTTCTGGGCAGAACCGACAACCCACGGATAGCCACCGAGGCAGACCAAGGTCCAGACGACATCGACGAAATCATAGCTAACGCCATGATGTTCGACGGCAAACCACTGACTGATGATGATAAGCGGGCTATCCGTGGCATCATTGCGGGTTATATGAGCAGCAAGGGAGATTGAGGATGAAAGAAATAATCTATCTGGACACAAATTTAGTTAACTCTCTACTCGCTCAGAAAAATGCGGGGTTGGTCACAAAATTGGTTAATGAAAACAGTGAATCAGACTCTAATGCAGAGGGCGGTTTTGATCAAACTGCAACTTCTGTTTCTGGTGGAGTTTCAACTTTAATCAAGGCAGGCGCTAATCACTCAGCTATCGCGAACGAAAATTACAATATTGTCTTCTCACGTTCAAACAGAAATCTAATCGAGACAGCATTAGATGATTACTCTCTTGATTTGCTACTTCAAGAGTTGGAAGGTAACAAGCTTTTAAAAACTTCCGACTTCCAAGATGGCGACTTTGTCTTTGCTGTAGGGAAGCTTGACTTCTTTGACTTTGAACAATTAAAAAACGTCTTCACTTTTGATGAAGTTGAAGATATTCTTCCTGAATATGACGAGTTTAAAAAGCTTCAGTCCAAATACAAAAGAGAAAAAAATAACACTAGGAAAGAGCAATTAAAAAGCAAGATTTCGCATAACGGTTGGAATAACTTAGAGTCCATTAGGTCAATGTCAGCCTATTTCGAAAGGTTATTTCCATCCTCTAACTTGGCCAAAGTATCAAATACTATTAGTGTTTTGCCTAAGGAATTCATGAAGGTCCCAACTGCCCAACTTGGTCTTATGCAGCTCAGCGGAAGACAAATAAAAATACTAGGTATCTGCTCATCTACATTTGATGAACAGACACCTAGTGACTTGTCTATGATGGCTAACAGTATGGAAGTTTTGAAAAAAGCACCTACAGCAATCCTTACAATAATGCTTGACTCATTTGGCTTGGTATCAAGTGGCGATTATTTAATTCGTCCTATCGCTATTTATTACGAGGGTTAAAAAGGTGACTATATCTACTTTCAAAAGACTTTCGCTTAGATTCCAGTTCTTTCTGGCTATTCTTAATCAAGGTGTGATTGTCCGTCCTATTCTTTAGGTTACGTTCTCTCATTCTTGAGTGTTGGTCTTCGATAGATTGCTTGTTCTGTTTTATCTCGTTAAGGAACAACAACTGAATCACCGCCTCTCTATATAGTATTTTAGCAAAAAGGAAACCGCTAGTAAATAATATCATGGAGGCCTTATGCCTGAAAAAGAATTGCTTGAGCAGTTCAACGTGTCTCTTTGTGAGTTCGACTCTAGCCAGTGGCCACGAGATGGGTTTCTGGACCCTGTCAACCGTGTTGTTTACATCAATAGGGATTTGTCTGCCGAAAGACGTTTAAAGGTCCTACTGCACGAATTAGGGCACTTAGAACACAATCCCAAACACTACGAGCGACTGCGTGAGAAATATGAAGCTCAAGCTAATAGAAATATGATTCATGGATTGCTAAAAACGAAAATCTGGATGATTTTAATTATGTTCACTTCATGGAAAAATATAATCTCACCACGATTTGTGATGAGACGTTTGTTAAAGATGAATATCTAAAAATGATGAGGAGTTGATATGAAACTTTTGAAAAAATACAAATGGTATATCTTAACAATTATAGTTTTATTCTTCCTTGGCTTAATGTTTGTGCCACGGTCTGGGAAGGAACCAAAGGAAACAAAACAGTCTAAAACTGTCAAAGTAACAAAGCACACCACAAAGCCAAGTAAACATAGTTCTTCTTCGACTTCAAAAACTTCT
>NZ_CM002133.1:1543398-1546457 GCF_000448665.1 Streptococcus sp. HSISS2
ATCAAAGCCGCTGCTGAGATGGAACTGAAATTACAAGATAATATCAATGTTGATGAAGATATCACTTTTTTAAACTATTTCAAGCAATGGTGCGAGGTCTACAAGCGTCCGAATGTCTCAGATATAACTTATAAGGCATATATTCACACGCAACACAAAATAGAGCAGTTTCTAAGCGATAAGAAACTGAAAGACATTACTTCAACGACATATCAACAGATACTAAATAGCTATTCCGAAACACACTCACAGAATACTGTTGACCGTTTTAACATACATATTAAGTCTTGCGTTGAAATGGCCGTTCATGAGGGATACATCAAACGTAACTTTTGTAAGTTCGCAAAAATCAATGCAAAAAATAAAGGTCGGGATATTGAAACGAAATTCCTAGAAGTTGAAGAATACGAGCATTTAATTTATGAGACTAGCAAACATCCAGAATATGCGCCCCATGCAGCCTTGTATCTAATCGCTAAAACTGGAATGCGCTTCAGTGAGTGCCTAGGTGTGACCGTGGAAGATATCGACTATGAAACTGGCACGCTGTCGGTCAATAAAGCGTGGAACTACACAAATAATAGTGGGTTTATGGAAACTAAAACAAAAAGCAGTATCAGAGAGATACCACTTGATAATGATTCCTTGAACTTTATTAAACGCCTACCGAAGCATGCCGATGGTAGATTGCTTCCAAATATATCGAATAACACAGCTAATAAAACACTGCGCAGGATAGTTGGTCGTGAGGTACGTGTCCATTCGTTAAGACACACTTACGCAAGCTATCTAATCGCCCACGATATCGATCTAATATCTATATCTCAAGTTTTAGGTCACGAAAATTTAAACATCACACTCACAGTATATGCTCACCAATTGAGTGAGCAGAAATCTCGAAATGATGAAAAATAAAACGAATGTGGACAGAAAGTGGACTGAATGCCTTTAAATAGCGTAGTTAAGGCACTTTAAATGTTGGTAAGGATAATGGAAATCCAGTAACTAACCAATTCGTTAATAGAGACGATGCTTGGTACTATTTCGGAGCTGATGGTAAAGCCGTGTCTGGTTTCCAAACCATTAACGGACAGAACCTATATTTCTACGAGTATGGCGTCCAAGCCAAGGGACAACTGGTTACTGTTGACGGTAAAACCTACTACTTCGACCCAAATACAGGTCAAAAGTGGGTTAATCGTTCACTCACCTTAAACGGTACGGTCTATAATTTTGACAATAATGGTGTGGCAACGACTAAAGCTGACCAAACCACAAATCGAAACCAATTTGTTAAAGGTACCGATCAAGAATGGTACTACTACGATGCTAACGGTAAAAAGGTCACTGGTTTCCAAACCATTAACAAGGACCTCTACTACTTTAACGATAAGGGCCAACAAGTTCGAGGAAAGATTTTCAACCTAGGTGATAACCACTACTTTGCCAACAAAGACACTGGTGCTGTCCTTCGTAATGCCTTCTACCATGATAAATCTACTGGTCGTTACGGTGACTTCTCTGAAAACATCTACTACGCTGGCAATGATGGTGCCTTCAAGACAGGCTGGTTTGAAGTTGATGGCAACCGTTATTATGGTAGCGACTATTCTGATGACGACACGCCTAAAGGAAATCTCTACACAGGAGTTATCAACTCTCAACTCTTTAGCCCAGATGGCAAACTCTTGACAAACGGTCTCTATCCTGAGTTCAAGCGTACTGGTGAAAATGATTATGAACTTAAAGGCGTCTATATCACAGATGCTGATGGTAAAATCAAAGAAGGTCCTTATCAATATGATGGTAAGATTATTGGATCTAAATATAGTAACGTCCGCCAATCACAATGGTCAACTTTTGATGAATGGGATATTCTTAATGGACACCTCTACCATTTCGACTCAACACCTATGACCTTCACAGCACCAAATGGCCAAAAAGTGACCACAAACGTTGCCATTGCAACAACTAACAAAGCCCTTACCTATCGTGGTGTAACCTTTAATTTTGATGCCAAGGGTATTGACGAGACAAAAGAAAAGCCATCCACTTTGACCAATTGCAGACAGATCCTAGCGGCACAAGTTATCTCTATGAAAATAGCCAAAAGGTCACTGGCTTGAAGGCCTTTGATGGCGTTAGTTACTATTTCTATGACGATGGCCACCAAGCCAAAGGCACAGAGGTTACAATCAACGGTAAGACATACCAATTTGACCAATTGACTGGTATCATGACACGCAACGCCTTTTCAAAATCATATAATTACGAAGGTTCTCCACGCTTCCCATACTACCCAACACGCTACTATGGTAACGACGGGGCTGCTCTGACAGGTTGGCAAACCATCAACGGCAAGGACTACTACTTCCGAGATAGCGGAAACCTTGAAACAGGACGTTTTGTCATCGGGGACAGAGCTTATAATGCTGATGACAATGGCGTGGTTGCTGACCGCAAGGGTGAACCTGCCTACCGCAATCGTATCGTCTACGATAAGGGCGACAACTATTATTACAATGATAAAGGTGAGAAAGTGACCGGCTTCCAAGAAGTTGACGGCAAGGTCCTCTACTTCGACGCTGAAGGTAAACAAGTCTTAGGACGCTTTGTCACAGTTGATAATTACACCTACTATTTGGACCCTAAAACAGGTGAAAGATACACTAACCGCTCTGTCCTCATCGACGGTAAACTCTATACCTTCGATAAAGATGGACATGTGGTGTCTTAAGATGAGATGAAACCTGAAACCGAGACGAAAGTCTTGGTTTTTTTGGTGGGAGTTAAGTACCATATAAACTAACATTACATTTAGGAAACTAAAAATAGGCTGAGAAATAACCTCAGCCTATTTTATTTATACAAGAATTATATACTCTAATTATAACTTATCAATGATGAATCAAATCATATATTCCAAATCATAACTAGCATCAGAAAGAATACGTGCCAAAAATTGTTGAGTACGTTTTTCTTTTGGTCTGTAAAAAATGTCTTTTGGACTTCCCTCTTCGATGACATGGCCACCATCCATAAAGACAACATGATTAGCT
>NZ_CM002133.1:1547725-1556751 GCF_000448665.1 Streptococcus sp. HSISS2
ATTCATTATCCAAGAGAATAGAATGGATGGTAAGGTCTTTCTGGTGAAGTATAAACTAACATTACATTTAGGAAACTAAAAATAGGCTGAGAAATAACCTCAGCCTATTTTATTTATACAAGAATTATATACTCTAATTATAACTTATCAATGATGAATCAAATCATATATTCCAAATCATAACTAGCATCAGAAAGAATACGTGCCAAAAATTGTTGAGTACGTTTTTCTTTTGGTCTGTAAAAAATGTCTTTTGGACTTCCTCTTCGATGACATGGCCACCATCCATAAAGACAACATGATTAGCTACATCTCGTGCAAAGCCCATCTCATGAGTAACGACTACCATTGTTGTTCCTTCATTAGCAAGTTGTTTCATGACGTCAAGAACATCCCCAACTAGCTCTGGATCAAGTGCAGATGTTGGCTCATCCAACAAGATAACCTCTGGTTTAACTGCAATTGCTCTGGCTAAGCCGATACGTTGTTGTTGGCCTCCTGAAAGTTGTGAGGGATAATAATCTTTAAACTCTAAAAGACCAACTTTTTTAGTGCCTCTTCAGCAATTTGTTGAGCTTCACTTTTGGGTACTTTCCTAGCAATCACTAAACCTTCCAGTATATTCTCAATAGCAGTTTTGTTTGCAAATAAATTGTAATGTTGGAATACAAAAGCCGTTTTCTTTCGGATATCCAAAATCTCCTTTTCGACAATTTGTCCAAAGAGTAATCCTTACCAGCAATTGTTAATTGCCCTCCATCTGCTTTTTCCAAATGGTTAAGACAACGTAAGAAAGTGGTTTTTCCTGAACCGGATGGTCCCAATATGACAACCACATCTCCCTGTTTCACTTGTAGATTAACATCAACAAGAACCTGACGGTCTCCAAATTTTTTGAAATATGTTTAGCTTCTAGCATAGTAACTCCCTCTATGTAAATTGCAATTTTCTTTCTCCAAGGTTAAAGAGAACTTGAATAATACCACAAATGATTAAATATAAAATAAAGATGACAAAATAAGATTCAAAATATTGATATCCATATGCTGCTTCAACTCGTGCAATTGCTGTTATATCTTTTATTGTCATAACAAAGACAAGTGAAGTCCCTTTCACAATATTAATAACTAAGTTACACAAATTTGGCAGAGCAGCTTTAAGCGCTTGTGGAAAAACTATTCTCAGATAGGCTTGTCTTGTTGTTAAACCTATGGCTTGTGCAGCTTCTAGCTGACCCTTATCAACCGTTAGCAATGCTGAACGAATGATTTCAGACAAACTTCCTGTTGTCATCAAACTATAAATAATAAAGGCATAGTAAAGTGGATTAACCTTGAAGACATCTACATGACTTCCAATTCCTTTAAAAAACTGGTTTAGTAAACTAGGGAATAAACTATAAAAAATAAAATTAACAAAATAGGTGGTGTTGCGCGAATAAAGGCAAGATAAATAACTGAAAATGTTTTGACACCTCTCACCTGATAAATTTGACCTAACGCTAAGAAAAGAGCAGGTAGAAAACTCAATAGAATAGCCACAACCATGATTCCAAGTGTTACTGGAACCCCATGTAAAGCCTTAATAAAGGTATCAATAATAAAAGTAGTATTCATTTTTTACCTCGCTTTGATACTCAATTGTTGCTCTGTCATTCTAGAAATTAGGGATAAGATTAATGCTATTCCCCAATAAACAAGGGCCACTGCCGTATATGTTTCTAAAGAATAATTTCCTAAATGACGACTAATCAAAAGGTTTCCCTTTCCCATGACATCAATAAATCCAATCGTATAAGCCAATGCAGCATCACGCATTAGGTTAAGGATAGCTGTTGTAATATTTGGTAAAGCTACCTTAAAAGCTTGAGGGGCAACGATTCTCACGAAAGCCTGCTCTGGTGTCAGACCAATACTTAGTCCGGCCTCTAATTGTCCTTTGGGGATTGCTTGATAGGCGGCCTTAAAGACTTCTGAGATTAATGCTGAAAATAGAAGAACCATGGTCACTAAAACAAATATTAACTTAGACCAGTTATTTATGTCCAACCCTAACCACCAATTAAGAAATTCAGGAACTCCATAGAATACCAAGAACAACAATACAATAGGTGGAGTACAACGTAAGATAAAAACATAACCCTTAGCCAGATTTTCAAGAGCTTTATCCTTAGAAAGACTTGCCCACGCTACCAATCCTCCTAACAACGACCCTAGTATAGTCGTTAATAAGAGAACTAACAATGTCATTGGTAAGCCCTTTATGATTTCCGGAATTGCTCCAATCACTTTTGAAATGTCATAATTGACCATATTTTCTCCTAACTAAACTCGCTCAGAAGCTTATCAAAGTAGCCTACTGTTTATACACCACAATCTAATTATTTATCAACGTATGAAAAGACATCTTCGCCAAAATATTTTTTAGACAATTTTTCAAGCGTACCATCTTCTTTTAACTCTTTAATTGCCTTCGTATATTCTTTTGAAAACTCTTCATTCTTACTATCGCGATGGAAGAGTGGGTAAGTCGGAATACCTTTATATGGGAACCAAGTTAACTTGTCCGCATATTGATGATAAGCACCATCTTTATCTGTCACAGCTTTTTCAAAAGACAATTTAATATCAAAATAAGCATCATAACGATTTTCCAAGACCCATGCATAGGCATCTGAAACTTGGAAAGATTCTGCAGATGTCAACTCAATTGGTTGATCTTTATGCTTATCGTTGTAGTCCTTGATAACATTCCACTGTGCATTTTGTGGTGAGATTGGTACCAATTTTCCCTTTTGTTTGGCAAAATCTGAGATATTTTTATATTTATCTTTATCTTCCTTACGAATTGTAAATCCAATAACACTTGCTCCGATTGGATCTTTAGGTATGATGAACTTTTTAGCTCGCTCATCTGTGTACCAAGCACCCTTAGTACCAATATCATATTTACCTGACTCCAGACCAATTAAGAGGTCATCATCACTTGTTCCTGTATATTCAAACTTATATTGTGGAAGCTTTTTATCAATTTCCTTCAACACAGCTACCTCATAACCATCAGATTTACCATCTTTGTCCACAAAATCATAAGGGACATAGTTTTGAGTATGAGCAACTTTTAGAGTTGTCACCTTTCCTGAATCAGTTTTTGCTTTTTTATCTCCCGTTAAACTACGTCCAATAACTGTTGCACCAATAAGTGCTACAACAACCACTCCACCAATTATCCAAGTCTTTTTACTCATATCAATCTCTCCCTTTTCTTATAGAACCGTTGCTTCACGCACCCATTCAATACGTTCGTGGTTAATATCACTTGGAACCGTACAGTCAGCACCAATGATTAAACCGTGGGTTCCTGTATCAGCAATAATCTCCTTAACCTTTTCTTGAATAGCTTCTTTACTTCCATTGTATAAGAGACCATCTTTCCCATTTTCAAAACCGCCGAGAACTGTCCGGCCACCAAAAATATTACGACCTTCTGCCAGACTGATTCCTTCAGGACCAACGGCCCAATTAATCACTTGAGCAGGATAGTCTTTAAAGAGCTTGATATCATTTCGTGCCCCTTCATAGCCACAAATATGTAGAATGTTATGACCACCAGCTTCATCAGCAGCTTTCAATACACTTAATTCGCTTGGAGCAATAAAATCCCTATACGTATCAGCAGTAACACGATTATCTTGAATACTTTGAACACTGAGGTAAATGCCATCTGCTCCTGCTTCCTTAATCACTCGTTGACTAAGACTAGCAATATCCTGTCCAATGACATCTAAAACATGCTTCAAAGCATCACGGTCCTCCGAAATGTAATCTGCAATATTATCATCACCACCTGAAACATTTCCTACCAGCCACTTAAAATAAGTTACTGGCGCAAAGATATTGTAAATTGCAACAATATCTTCAGGAAAATCAGCAATCAGACTTTTTACAAGTTCAACTTGCGCAGAAATCCAAGGATGATTAGCGCCCAATGGTTCAATCAATGTTAAATCACTGATTGATTTAAAATCTTTAAAAGATGGCTGAGGATAAGCAAAAAAACCATCACTCATCAATTTAACAAAGTCAGGCTTGACTTCTGCAATAAATTTTTTATGACCAGCTTTATTCTTCTCAATAATTTCTGGATTTTCAAAACCGTGAAGCCACTCATCCTCAGTGGTAAAATGGTGCCAAAATCCCACAGGCACACGATCAACACTTTCTCCACGAAATGCTTTCAAAACTAATTCTCTTTTTCTGACATAAAAATCTCCTTTTCTTTATATCCAAATATCGACAGTTCAACTCACATCCCTAAAAGTATCTAACTCTTAGTGACTTCAACTGTGAATGTCATTATCTTAGCAGACATTTACCCATCAGAAAAATAAAGAAATTTTATCCTCTGCCATAAATATAATTTATGATTAAAGTATCAAAACCTCACTAAAGCCAATAGTTATCTATTATCAAGCTATCTAGCACTATATAGTATCATCCCTGTTGGTTATAAGTAATTCTTAACGTCAAGATAAATAATTACTATCACAAGCATCATAAACATTCAATTCTTCCTGAAGAATCACTTCTCTGACTAACTTTGCTATAATAGTCTCAAACAAAGCAAAGGAGATTTTCTATGACATCCTTATACGATTTTACAGTTTCAGATCAAGCTGACCGACCCGTGTCTCTCCAGGACTATAAAGGAAAGGTCGTCTTAATCGCCAATACAGCAACAGGCTGTGGTTTGACGCCACAGTATCAAGGCCTGCAAGAACTTTATGACAAATACAAAGACCAAGGCTTCGAGATTCTTGATTTTCCTTGTAATCAGTTTATGGGGCAAGCACCTGGTAATGCTGAAGAAATCAATAGCTTTTGCACCCTCAATTACCATACGACCTTCCCACGGTTTGCCAAAATCAAGGTCAATGGTAAGGAAGCAGAGCCACTTTTTGAGTGGCTTAAAAAAGAAAAATCTGGACCCCTTGGGGCTAGAATTGAATGGAACTTTGCTAAGTTTCTGATTAACCGTGAAGGTAAAGTCATCGAACGCTTTTCTTCCAAAACTGATCCACTAAAAATGGAAGAAGCTATCAAGTTTCTTCTTAATAACTAAACAAAAACGAGAGTAAAACCGAACGACAATCTCTGACTGTCGCAAGTTCTGCTCTCGTTTTCTGCGTTAAGAAAAATAGTATAAAAAGAAATTACGCTCTATTTTAGAACAATGCTGTCAATGCTGTAATTAAACCAAAGACGATGCCTGGGGCATTCGCAGCAGCAAGGGGAAGGTCACGTTCTTTTTTAAAGAGACCATAGTAAACCCAAAGGCTACAGTTGATGGCTGCCACCAAAGGTTGAATAAAGTTTCCTTTATGACCAGACAGATTATCCATGATCTGTGGCACGTAAGATACGTACATCATTACAGACATGAAGGTTGCTACCCAACCAAGGGTTTTCATTTGTTTATCTGACATTTTGATTCTCCTCTTTCATAAAAAATTCACTCTGTCCTTTAGACCTCTGAGAATGGCCTCAAGACGTGTTTCAATCCTTTAAAATTAAAACAGAGTCTATCTTACGCTATCATAACAAAGAATGCAAGGATTCTGGGACAATGTTAATAAGATGTAAACTATCACAAGATTGTGATTGGTCACAATCTTGTGATAGTGGATCTGGTCTCTTATGTAGCGTTTGCATAAGATAAAAAGACCTCTTTAAGAGGTCAATTTTTCATAATATTATCTTTTGATCCTTAGAATAATAGACTCTTCATGATTGATTATAACGAAATCATTCTGCTAAGAGTACTTCTTTGATGGTTTGTTTTTGGAGTTTTCTGTTGGATAGATAAAAGAGGCTTTCATAAACCACCGCAAAACCAAGCAAGGTCCAAAAGCAAACGTTCCAGTCAAAGTTGTGCTCAATCTTTTCAGGTACCGTGTCTTTGATCACACCAATCAAGATTTCCATGATGCCGTATTGATAAGCCGTCCCAAGGGCAAATCCTAGATAAGCCCAGAAACGATAAGGAGCGAGAATATGACTTTGGCATTCACGATCGGTGTAGCCAAAAGCCTTCATCAAAGCTAAGGTTTCGCGACTTTCTGAGACCACAATTCCCAATGACAAAAAGAGGATTGAGAAAGAAAGGATCAAACCAATCATAATCATCATCGTTTGGATGATGTCATCTGTGTAGTCCCTTAGGCCAAAAGACAATTGAACCATGGCCGCAAAACACATGGAGCCAAAGACCACAAAAAACAGAATCGATTTTCTCCCCCAAATCAGCGACGAAGACAGCTCTTCTAGGAAGGATTTCTCTTTCTTGGGGGCCCTCTTTCTCCTTTTGACCTTAATCGGTGTTGGAGATTTTTTCAATAAGCGAAGGGCCGGCGTTTGTAATTGTCTTCTAGCATAGCCAATCGCAAGTACCATAAAGAAGGTCGTTGGCAGCATCACCAAAGCAACCAGGAGCTGCCAGTGAAAATGAATGGTAATTTCTGGCAGAATTCCCTTTTCATTTCGAAAGTCATAAAATGTCCCATCATAAGAAAAGAAGCGAAATAGCCAAGAAGAGCCCCAACTCCAAAACTGAGTCCAAAAGCCCAAAATCGTTTCGCCAACTGGCCATTGCTATAGCCTAAAGCCTTTAAAATCCCTAATTGTTCCTTGTGGTCATCGACAAATTGTTTGATATAAAAACACATGAGAAGGATCGACATCAAGGACAAAACGACCCCACTGACCATGGCCACCATCCAGGAAAGTGAAACCTGGGCATCATAGTAGGTCTGAATCATCGGATTGGTTTTAGAAATCTCCAACTGCTCGATATCCAGGTAAAAATTCAAGAAGAGATTGGCCACAAAAACCGCACAAGCCCCAATGATACTGACGACAACTAATTTTCGAATATCTTTTACTGAAAACATGGCTTACCATCCAACCTCATAGGCAGTCTGAGGCTGATCATTGGTCACAACTTGGGTAATCTTGCCACTATTGACACGAATGATGGTTCTGCCCATATCCGCAATATTTTGGTTATGCGTCACCATAATTAAGGTAAAGCCCAGCTTTTCCTTTAACTTCCAGATATAGTCGAGAATCTTGCGCCCTGTTTCTTCATCCAGGGCTCCCGTCGGCTCATCTAAGAAAAGAATCTCTGGCTTTTTGGCCAAGGCCCGAGCAATAGACACTCTCTGCTGTTCCCCACCAGACAATTCACTCGGATACTTGTCCAGCTTATCGCCAAGCCCCAAATCTTCTATAATCTGCAAAAAATCATGATTGTTTGCCAGATCAGCTCCCATCTTAACATTCTGTCTGACCGTCAGATTAGGTAATAAATAATACTGCTGAAAATAAAGGCTATCTTCTCACGTCTAAAGGCTGTCAATTGAGCATCTGTGAGTTGAGACAAATCCTGCCCTTGAATGAGGATATGCCCCTCGTCTACCTTTTCTAATCCGGATAACACGTTTAAGAGGGTTGACTTTCCTGATCCAGAAGGACCTAGGATAACCACATCATCCTGGTCTTGAATCTGCAAATCAATCCCTTTTAAGACCTTGGTTTGGCCGTAACTTTTGTGAACATTTTCTAGTTGAATCATTTCTTTCCTACCATTTCCTTGATGAGAGATTGACAAACTTCTGTCAATAAACCAATCACTTCTTCCATGCTGAACTGATAAATACCAGAAGCAACCATAGAGGCCATCCCGTGCGAGTAGATAAATAGATGCTGGTACAAGCGACTAGCCTCCTCTAACGTCAATGGATAGTCTGCGACAATCGATTCCAGAACCAGTCGGTAGCTATGATCCTTCATGGGAAGAAAATCTTGAAAGCGACGAATCGGATCTTTGCTAGGATTTTGGAAAAGCAACTGAAAGAGTTGGGGCTCTTTTGAGGCGAACAGGATATAAGCAATCCCGACAGAACGGAAGGGCTTCTCATCTTCTAAAGCCTTTCGTATATACTCCACCACTACCATTTCCGCAGCAACAATAACCTCTGCTTGTAACTCAGCCATATTTGCAAATTGCCCAAAAATGACCCTTGGCGTGGCTCCCAGTTTCTCCGCTAATGCTCGAGCCGTCAAACTAGCCATGCCCTCTTCTCTCACCAATTGTAAAGCTGTCCCAATCATAGCTTCTTTACTAAATTTAACCTTTGGTGGCATAAGACTCCTTTCGCGCAACGATTGTTGCGCAACAGTTGTTTCCTAAAATAGTACCATAATAAAGAAAGACTTGTCAAGAAAAATCTATAAAGCATAAAACAAAAAACCAGCCCACTAATACAAGTGAGAGCTGGTATACTAACAACTATTCTAAGGCAAATCATTACCTGCAGCCAAGTAGATTTGGTACCATTCCTTGCGCGTTAGGGTAACGGTTACTGCTTTCCCCGCTTCAAGGACATGCTGGGGTTTGGTCGTTCCAATGACGGCCTGCATCTTACCTGGATAACGGAGGACCCAAGCTAGGGCAATGGCTGTCGGAGTGACTTGGTATTTCTTCGCCAAGTCATTGAGGACCTGATTGAGGGCTACAAACTCTTCCTTGCCGACAAAGTTCCCTTTGAAATAGCCATGCTGAAGGACAGACCAGGCTTGAATCACCGTATCGGTTAAGCGGCAATACTCAAAGACACTGCCATCTCGCACGGCTGCTTTTGGACCTTCCATATTGACATGAAAACCAGCTTCAAAGCTTGGTGTAAAGGCGGCACTCAACTGTAACTGGTTGATCTTGAGGGGCTGTTTGACAGTCGTTTTGAGCAATTCCATCATCATGGGATTTTGATTGGACACCCCAAAATGACGGACCTTGCCAGCTTGCTCCAAGTAATCAAAAGCTGCTGCCACTTCTTCAGGCTCCATGAGGGCATCCGGTCGGTGAAGGAGGAGACTATCTAAGCGCTCGATCTGGAGGCGCTCGAGGATGCCATCGACAGAGTCCAAAATATAGTCCTTAGAAAAATCAAAATAAGTAAAAACCAT
>NZ_CM002133.1:1558297-1560560 GCF_000448665.1 Streptococcus sp. HSISS2
AGACTATCTAAGCGCTCGATCTGGAGGCGCTCGAGGATGCCATCGACAGAGTCCAAAATATAGTCCTTAGAAAAATCAAAATAAGTAAACCATCTTTGCGAATCCCACACTTAGACTGGATCCACATCTGATTCCGAAGATCCGGACGGCGCTTGAGAACCTTTCCAAGCAAGACCTCACACTGGCCATCACCATAGATATCTGCCAGATCAAAGGTGTTGATCCCAATCGACAAGGCTGCCTCCACCAAGGCCTCCACCTCATCTTCACTCATCTGACTGATCCGCATCATCCCAAGGACAATGGTTGATAAACGCTCATTTTCAGCAAAATCAATATACTTCATCTCTGTCTCCTTTTCTGTATCTCTATTGTAGTGAAAAGGATTTCAAAAATCAATTGGGAATCAAACAAGCCCTCATCTGTAACTGAGAGCTTGTTTGATTAGCGATAGCTGAGAGCACGTTTGATAGTCTTCCACGGTCCGAGGTCATCTGTCTGGAGGATCAGGCTCGCATAGATACGAGCAATAAGCACTGTTCCCACAATGGTAAAGAGGACCGCAATTCCCAAAGAACTCCATGATTCAAGACCAGTCGCATAGCCATTGATGGTACGGAAAGGCATGAAGAAGGTTGAGAAGAAAGGAATGTACGAACCGATCTTCAATAAGAAGACATCACCGGCACTTCCCAAGGTAGTTACCCCAAGGAAGCTAAAGATAACTAACATCATTAGTGGTGAAATCGCTTTTCCTGAATCTTC
This sequence comes from Streptococcus sp. HSISS2, assembly GCF_000448665.1. Classification (NCBI taxonomy): domain Bacteria; kingdom Bacillati; phylum Bacillota; class Bacilli; order Lactobacillales; family Streptococcaceae; genus Streptococcus; species Streptococcus sp. HSISS2. The sequence continues at coordinate 1,559,063 of NZ_CM002133.1, forward strand.
AGGTCGTGCAACTGTTGAACCTAAGAAGGCAGAGAGCACCACATACATAAAGATCCCAAGGATAATGAAGAAGACGGTATTGAGCGAGATCGACTCTGCAAGGTGTTGGGTAATCGGTGAGTTTGGAGCGAGAAAATCCTTGACAACAGGGATATCTGCTTTAAAGATCCAAACAGCTACTAAACCAATCACATAGACAAAAATATGAGTAAAGATCACTCCGAAGAGTCCTAGCATGCGTGCGAAGAAATAGTCGGTTGCTTTGATACTAGAGAAGACCACTTCCATGATCTTAGTTCCTTTTTCACTGGCCACTTCCTGGGCTGTGATACTAGAGTAGAAGATCAAAATCATATAAAGCAACATTCCCAGACCACCTGCAACCATGGTTTGCACCATTTTCAAACCTTCTTTTTTCTCATCAATTTTTTCTTTCAGAGAAACCTGTTGAGACAAGGCTGTCAGTTGCTCTTTGCTTAGATTAGCACGCGCTAGATTGATTCCTTGTTGGACTTGGCTTAATTTCGCAGCGACAAGCGATTTCAAATCTGTTTTCATGGCTTGGTCGCCTACATAAGTGGCTTCTAGCTGGCCATCTTTTTCATCGACTGTTAGGTAAGCAGCTGCTTTCTCATCCTTGATGGCTTTTTTAGCTGCAGCTTCATCCTTGTAGTCCAAGGTCAAGCCATCAGTTCCTTTGAGACTTTCTTTGACAGCTGGAACTTCTGTCACCAAGGCCACCTGGTTTTTGGCATCTGTAGAAGAACCTGTCAGATAACCGATTCCAATGCTCAATCCTAAAAAGAGGAAGGGACCGAAGACCATGAAGAGGAAACTCCATGATTTCACTTGTCTGATATAGGTTTCTTTCATTACGACAAACATCTGTTTCATACTTCTACTCCTGATTCAAGTTTAAAGATCTCATCAATAGTTGGGGCTTGGTGGTCAAAGGTCGCAAGGTAGTGGCCCTTGGTCAAGCGGTCAAATAATTCTGGACCAGCTGATGCATCATCCAAGATCAACTTCCAAGTCCCTTGCTTGGTCATGCTGACCTTGGTCACGTGTGGCAGAGCTTCTAGCTCTTCTTTGCTAAAGTCGTTAGAAACAAAGAGACGAGTCTTGCCATAGCTATTACGGACCTCTTGGACTGGCCCTGAAAGGACAACCGAACCATCACGGATCATTAGGATATCATCACACAACTCTTCGACATTGGTCATGACGTGGTCAGAAAAGATAATGGTTGCCCCACGCTCTTTTTCTTCAAAAATGACCTGCTTGAGCACTTCTGTATTGACCGGATCCAAGCCGCTAAAGGGTTCATCTAAAATGATCAATTTAGGCTCATGGATCAAGGTGATGATCAATTGAACCTTCTGTTGGTTCCCTTTTGAGAGACTCTTGATTTTATCGGTCAATTTTCCTTTTACTTGGAGTTTTTCCATCCAGGTCGGTAATTTTTCCTTGACCTCAGCAGTGCTCATTCCTTTAAGGC
>NZ_CM002133.1:1562016-1565430 GCF_000448665.1 Streptococcus sp. HSISS2
AGCCGCTAAAAGGGTTCATCTAAAATGATCAATTTAGGCTCATGGATCAAGGTGATGATCAATTGAACCTTCTGTTGGTTCCCTTTTGAGAGACTCTTGATTTTATCGGTCAATTTTCCTTTTACTTGGAGTTTTTCCATCCAGGTCGGTAATTTTTCCTTGACCTCAGCAGTGCTCATTCCTTTTAAGGCAGCCAAATAGCGGACCTGCTCAAAAATCGTGAGTTTTGGCATAAGACTACGTTCTTCTGGCAAATAGCCAATTTCCTTGTAGGTTTCTTGGGTGATCGCTTTGCCACCTAGGCGAATCTCGCCGCTGTAGTCCAAAAAGCGCAAGATACTGTGGAAAATAGTTGTTTTCCCGGCCCCATTTTTCCCAACTAAGCCAAGGATATGCCCTTGTTGAGCTGTCAGATCTACTCCGAAGAGAACCTGCTTATTCCCAAAGCTTTTTTCTAAATTTCTGATTTCTAACATAGATGACTCCTCTACTCTTTATAATAACGTTTGGTAATCTTGTACTGAGAGACCAAGATATAGACATAAATCAGTGATACCACTACTAATGCTAACAAGATATCTGTATGGAAAGCAATGCCAACTAAGAATATCGCAATTAAGGAAATCGGCAAGATATAATTGCTTAACTTAATGATAATTTCATAGTTTTCCTCGTAGCTAATCTGTTTTTCTGCTTCATCCATCATACTCATCATGAATTCACGCACTTCCTTGGCATTGGCATTGCGAGGAATTGGTTTCCCATAAAGCAGATGGAAGGTCTTGCGAAAGAAGATATCCGATAGTAAAAACAGGGCAATCACGACAAGGAAGAGATAGAGTATGGTAAAGTCTCCAAAGATAAAAGCCAAGTTCCCTGTGCCAGATCCATCCATATACATCAATTGACAATAAAAGATGATGACTAAAAAGTATGGCAAGATCATGATGCCTTTAAAAATGGTCGCTAACCCATACAGTTTTTCTTCTGGATGTCATAGTGATAGGCTTCCTCTTCGTCTTCTATCTGAAGCATTTTTTGATGGACTTTTCTCGCGCTTATTAGTAAGTCTATCGTGACCATAAACACGATAAGAAACAAAAGTATTGAGCCCCAAAGGAGTCCTTCTCTACTAAAGAAGGATTAGATTTCAAGGGTTTTTTCGGATCCGAACATGCCTGTCAAAAAACCAATGACTCCTCCAATCAAACCGGAACCTGTGATGATTCCGACATTTCTCCAAAACCGATAACGGGCGGATCGTTCTTGTTGTTGCTTTTTCATATTATTCTTCTTCTATTAAACTAAATACATTTTCAACTGGTTCCTTGAAAATCCGGGCAATAGTCATGGCGATAATGACAGAAGGTGTATACTCACCACGTTCCAAGAGACTAATGGACTGGCGCGAGACCCCTGCTAGCTTGGCTAGCTCGGATTGATTGAGACCATCACGCACCCTCAGCTCTTTCAATCGATTTTTTAAAATCATGGCATCCGCCCCCTTATAGTTGAATACCTTGAATATCTTCGATGCGGACTAACTTGGTTTCCTTATCTTTTTTCTTATTCTCACGACTCAATTTGACCCAATCTTCATCGATATCCATAATCTCATATTTAGTTCCAAAACCATTTACTGTAACCGTGACCGTTTGCCCTTTCAATTCTTCTAAAAGTCTAGACATGTCTTGATTTCCTTTCAATTGTTTTTCTAACTTTTTGATACGTTTATTCAACCTTTTTATCTTCTTTTCTAAGCTTGTATAAAATATAACCAGAAAAGGGATAAAAATAATCCATATGGCGTCCATAAGAATACCTCCCCCCTCTTTTCAAAATCTTTTGTAGTATCCCTACTTCGACAAACTAATTAGAAAAATCTACATTTCAACTTCACCTCTTAAAACAAACCCTTAAAATCAACCATCAAGACCTAGCAGATTTTTTAGTATTTAGTTCGCCAATTTAGTGGGAAAGTTTTTAAAAAATTAATGTGCATGCTACCGCAATAAAAAATCATTAATTAATCCGGGCAATTCAAAAAAATCAGTAGTGAATACAGGTACTTGAAAGTTTGGAGAATTGTCTTAACCTAAGCCTAAAAATTAAAAATCGAGGGAGCCAAACTTTACTCATGGAACTTCTTTGAAAGTCGCTGACATTCGCTATCACCTAAGGAAAGTTTTTAAATTCAAGCTATAACTTTCCTTGGGTATTACAATTTTTGAGATACAAAAAAATAACAAGATTTCTCAATCCTGCTACTTTTTGTCTTATCATTTTGAAATTCTTTAGTCATAGTACAGCCAATTGTCAAGCTCGCTGACTGAGTTAAAGTGATTACTTGTCGCCAAAAACTTTGAAACGACCTTCTGTTTGGATATCTTTGTCTCCTGCTGCTGCTACGATTTGGCCAAATGGGGCTTGAGCACGGAGTTTCCAGTTAGCTGGAATGTCATATTTATCAGCTAATTGTGTGTCAACAAGTGGGTTGTAGTGTTGTACGTTCATGCCGATATTCTTCTCAGCCAAAGCCAACCATGTTGCATAAAGGACGATTCCATGACCTTGCTCTGACCAAATTGGGAAGTTTTCAGCGTATAGTGGGAATTGCTCTTGAAGGCCTTTCACTACATCTTGGTCTTCGTAGAAAAGGATTGTTCCCTTAGCTTGAGCAAATCCTGCCAAACGTTCTTTTGTTCCTTCAAAGGCTTCTGCTGGCGTTACTTTTTCAAGCTCTGAATAAGCGATTTCATTCCAGAAAGCATCTGATTCTTCATCTAGCAAGATCACCACACGTGATGTTTGTGAGTTGAAGGCTGTAGGTGTGTTAAGGACAGCTCCTTGAATGGTTTCAATCAATTCTTGGTTAGAGAGCTCAAGGTCTTTTCTCAAAGCATAGATTGAACGGCGTTTTGTTTGTAAGTCTGTAAAGTAGGTCATAGGTATTCCCTCTTTCTTTATGATAAATAGTAATTGTTAAGCTGTTTTGTAATAACTTTTATTACAATAACCATTATAACCGTTTTGAATGTAATGTCAATAGTTACGACTCAAAAAATCACTAATTATTAATATTTTTCTTACACGTGTCAAAATACCATCCTTATCCTCTACTGTTAACTCATTAGAAGATAACCATTTGACCTTCGCTCCACGATTGTTAGCACGTTCTACAATGCCAATCAAATCTCCCTTCTCTTCCACTTCTACGACGTAGTAAGCAAGACCAGGCATATCTTGGTCACGTTTGAACAAGTTTTTTCCGCCCCACTCGTTGACTGCAAGGTGATGATGGTAATCACCTGAAGCAATCCAACTAGCACTTGGAATGGTAAACTTATCCGCTAGCTTCAAGACATCCTGATAGAAAGTCCTTGCTAGCTGACTATCTTTGACCGATAAATGAAT
>NZ_CM002133.1:1567099-1568431 GCF_000448665.1 Streptococcus sp. HSISS2
CCATGCGAGTATCCTTAGCTAGCACAAAAGGCTCAACCTTGCGTCCCATCTCGTAAATTTCTTGAGCTGATAGTTCTTCAGTTACACCAACGATGCGACCATCCTCACGAATATCCCATTCAGCAACCGGCTTGTCTCTATAAAGCTCAATACCATTACCCTCAAGGTCTTCCAAATAAATGGCTTCACTATAACCATGGTCAGCAGCCCCGACAAAAGGATAGTCCAGCTTAGCAATATGTTTGAAAACATCTGCCAAATCCTCTCGAGACGGCAACAAGATTGCCATATGGTAAAGACCATAACTTGACTTGACCGCTTCCTCACGATTGGTCTGAATCAGATGAACCAAAGGTTTGTTTCCAACTCCTAAAATAACTTCCCTTTCCGTTTGGGTTTGAATTTCAAGTCCAATAATCTGTGTATAAAAGGCCACTTGACCAGCCAAGTCCTTCACATTTAAAACTGCCTCTGCTAAATAAATCTTACTATTATATGCGTAAACCATGTTCTTTCCCTTTTGTTGTAACTATATATATTACATTATATTCATTATTATTGTAATGTCAATTATGACATCCCGGCCATAAAAAACATACTAAGATTAGTAGTGAAGAAATCTCCGACGGAAGTGAGTACTCACTACTTTTTCTTTGTGTTAAAGTAGAGGTGTCTTGTTAAGTCGTGGCTTCTTTTGGCGCTAGACGCCGTATAAAAAACTGGCAAGACACCTGTTTTAGATGGAATTTTATCAAAGTATGTTGGACGCTAGACGTCGAGTATTGAAAATGAAATCACTAAAATAAGGAATCGTTCAAGACAAAGAGGTAAACATAATGCGGACAGTTTTTGGAATTGATGTGAGTAAAGCAAGCTCAGAAGTTGCTATTCTTGTGAATGGTGAAAGGGTTCACGGTTATACTATGTCTAATGACATTATCGGATTTTCTCGTCTACTGAAGGACCTAAAGACCGTGAGTAACCCCGAAATTATTTTCGAAGCTACTGGTGTCTACTCTCGCCGACTTCAGGCTTTTCTAGAAGAAAACAGCTATGACTATACACGTCTTAATCCTTTGGAAGCTAAAAAGCAACTTGATAGCTTACGAGTCCGGAAAACCAATAAAATTGACGCAGAGAAACTAGCTTCGTCACAATTCGTTTTAAACCGTAAGCCAACTTATGTTCAAGAAAAAGTCTATCAAAACTTACATGATCTTAGCCGGTTCTACCAAAATCTAACAGAGGATATCGTAAGGACGAAGAATAGGCTGCACAAAGTTCTTCAAGTCGCCTTCCCAGAAATCGAGATTCTACTATCTACTCCTGCAG
>NZ_CM002133.1:1570990-1572217 GCF_000448665.1 Streptococcus sp. HSISS2
AGTCAACCTCTAAACGCATTTCAGAGAACAGAGTAGGTAACTTGGCTGAGAAGCTAGTTGGACTGGTAAAGCAATCTTATTCTGCCATTTCAAAAACCTCTCCTATAATAGAAGAGGTTAAGTATAATGCACAGAAACTTATAAGGTTGACAAGCCGTCGAGAACAAGTTTTAGAACAGTTGATAGAGTTAGCTAAACCTCTACCTGAATATGTGATTCTTCTCTCTATTCCTGGCATCGCAGAGACAACGGGTACAAGCGTTATTGGCGAATTAGGAGACATTCGTCGCTTTACGTCTGCTAATCAAATCAACGCTTTTATCGGTATTGATCTCAAACACTATGAGTCGGGAGATTTCCTAGGTCAAGAGCATATTACTAAGCGTGGGAATCCTTGTGCAAGAAAAATTCTGTACAAATCTATTCGCAATATCGCTTCAGCTAGCCATACCAATCCTTGTCATATCGCAGATTTCTATGAGAAACGAAACAGACAATCGACAATAGCTTCAACTAAGCCACATACGATTTCCTCTATACATCGTCTCATTCGAACAATGTATTACCTCATTACGCATAACAAACTTTACGATTACTCTTTGACCCAAAATCGATAAGGCTGTCTATGCCGTATTATGGTAACACCTTGTTTCAAAAAATACCAGATGAGGTGTTTTTTTAGCATGCCCATTTATGGATCAAAAAGTGTTAAAAATAAGACAGTAACCTCAGAATAGCCACTATCTTATCTCTTTTTTACTTAAAGCCTTGATAGACTTGGCAAATGGTAGAAAAAGAGAACCGAAGTTCTCCTTTTCAATCTATTAGTTTAACACTCTAGGTGGGTAAGCAATACCAGTCTTATCAAAGTAAACGTAGATTCCTGGTTGGATTTCTATCCATGTGCTGATGGCTTTCTTACCACTATCACCATAGTAATAGCTAATACGACCATTGCCAGCAGTTACCGTTTGTCCTTTTACTTGTTTACCATCTTTAGCGAAGTAATAGGTATCAGCACCGATTTTAACTTCACCAGTTACTGTCTTACCATTAGAACCAACATAATACCAATTGTTATCACCTGTTGTGAAGAATTCATTAGTCAAACGTTCACCTGTTGCAGCATCGTACTTGCTATAGGTACCATCTGCATTCTTAACAACGCCACCTTTAACTTGACTTCCATCTTCTTTAAAGTAGAGGTGTTGTCCATTGATAACTTGA
>NZ_CM002133.1:1573427-1575263 GCF_000448665.1 Streptococcus sp. HSISS2
CATTACGCATAACAAACTTTACGATTATTCTTTGACCCAAAATCGATAAGCCTGTCTATGCCGTATTATTGTAACACCTTGTTTCAAAAAATACCAGATGAGGTGTTTTTTAGCATGCCCTTTTATGGATCAAAAAGTGTTAAAAATAAGACAGTAACCTCAGAATAGCTACTGTCTTATCTCTTTTTTACTTAAAGTCTTGATAGACTTAGCAAATGGTAGAAAAGAGCCTTCTTTATCTGATTGCAAATTAGCATCTAATGAGAATCAAAATGATTATTCTTCATCTTCTCTTTTCTTACGAGCAATCAATGCAAATCCACTTAGGGCTCCTAGAAGTCCAAGTGCTCCAAGGCTAGCATGATCTTCTGTACCTGTATTTGGAAGTTCACGTTGACCATCCATGTATTGAGGCGTAGAAGGCGCTACTGGTTGAGCTGGAGTTGTTGGAGTTTCATTATTGTTTCCGTTGTTATCTCCATTATCTGCTGGTGCAGGATTTGGTTTAGGATCATTTGGTACATAATTAATTGGTGTATCCTTCGTTGGATCTTCCGGTACATTAGGTACTTCATATCCTTTTGTTGGATCATTTGGATCAACTGGTTTCAATGGTTGACCTTCTGGATCCACAGGAACAAATCCTGGTACATAAGGTACTTTAGGTTTCTCAGTTCCTGGTTTAGTTGGATCTTTCGGATCGTTTGGATATGGAATTGGATTTGTTGGTGTTCCTGGGATATTTGGCACCCATGAACCTAACTTATCGTAAACAACTGTTTCGTTGATATCCTTGATTGTATCAGGTGTTACTTTTACATCTTTAGTTGATGATTCTAGATCCCCAGCTTTAGCAATGTATCCTTTCACAACTGGTACTGGGTATCCGTTGAAGATATCGTCGTTACGATCTGTTGTCCATTCTCCATATGTGATTTCTCCTGTAACTAAGTTAACTTCAGCATCACGAGTGAACTTGATTGTTTCAACACGAGTTTCAGATATTTCTTTTCCGTTACGATCTACATACTTGATAGTACGTGTAGCAGCTTTCTCAATTACCATATCTTTTACAGTATTTGGCCATACTGGGCTATTTGGATCGTTAGGGAATACTGGTTTACCTGGTTCTGGTGTAGATGGTGTTACTGGAGTTCCATCTGGGTTCTTCGGTAAGTTTGGATTATTTGGATCTACTGGTTTACCTGGTGTAACTGGAATAATTCTTTCAGCTACTGTTACATTGAAGATTTGATCTACAGATTTATCCTTATCAAATACTCTGTCTGTATCTTTAGATGGGAAGTCGTTCTTAACTATTCTGTATCCAGCTTTTTCAAGTTTTTCAATAGTCTTAGTTACTTCATCAACTTTAGACTTAGTGAAGTTAGCTCCTGAATCACCTTCATCTACTACTGGAGTTGCTACTACTTTACCATTTTCAGTTACGAAGTTTGTGATAGCTTTTTGTTTATCAGTTACGTAATTGATTGGTGTATCCTGAGTTGGATCGCTTGGAATTGATGGTGGGTTGTAACCCTTGCTTGGATCGTTCGGATCTTTAGGTGTCAATGGTGTTGTGCCATCTGGACCTACTGGGGTAGTGCCTGGTACATGTGGAATCAATGGAAGATCAGTACCTGGTTTCGTTGGATCTGTTGGATCGTTTGGATATGGAAGATTTGGTACTTTTGGAAGTCCGTCTGGTACATTTGGTACGTATGAACCAAGCTTCTTGTATTGTACAACTTCTTCGCTATCCTTATCGTCAGGAGTCACTGTCTTCGCTGCTACATTAGCCTTATCTGCCACAAAGCCAGTTACTACTGGTGTAGC
>NZ_CM002133.1:1577908-1608033 GCF_000448665.1 Streptococcus sp. HSISS2
AGTTACACGGTTACGTTCACCTGTACGTGTGAAGGTTGCTTCTTGAGTTACTGGAGCTTTTCAGAGCTGGACGACCGTCTGTTTGACCATCTGCGTATTCATACTTGATCGTACGAGTTACTTTGCTATTCAATTTAGCTGGGTCTGTTACTGGCTCTTTACCTTGACGGTAAACGTAGGTTACTGTACCGTTGCTACCCCAGTCAGCAAGCGATCCTGAAGGTGGCAAACTACCATTTTTCATCCCAACAAAATCATAGTTAGGAATATTCTTCTGTTCAGTGGTATAAGTTTTACCTTTGAAAGCACCTTGTGGATAGGTTACTGAGCCTTCAGCGATTACTCGACCTTGCTCATCTTCATAACGTACGTCAACAGAGGCACCTTGATAGAAGTTGAAACTCTTGATTTTGAACTGTTGCAAGTTCTTGAAACCACCAGTCGACGCTGTAACCACCATAGACATCACGTCTTCTGGAGTAGAAACTACCTTCTTCCATTCCTTGGTACCAGAATTACTTTGGTAAGAGATAGTTAATTCCTTGGTTGTACCGTTATAATCGATAGTAAATTTATGGAATTTATTATCCAGGTCACTTGAGTCCAGACTCTGAGCACTATTAAAGTCTGTCTCAGCCCACCAACGTTCATATTCGACACTTTTTCCTTGGAAATTACCAGGAATTTTTTTTAAAGTGGTGTTTACCCAAGCACCGTATTGATCTAATTTAGGGTCTTCAGACCATCCGTATTCGAAGAACCCTTTACCATTAGTATCAAAACGATCTCCTCTTGGTGGTGCGTAAACGTTACGGTAGGTATCCAGTTTGAAACCAGTTGCGTTACGCAAACCACCGATACCAAGGTTACCTCCAGAGGCACCGAGGTCTGTTGTATCCCCTGTATGGAAGGCAAAACCGATACCATCGGCACCACCTTTAGCTTGTGTCTTATCACCAATGTTAACCTCACCAGTCAGCTTGAAGCTTTGGTTCATATTGATCTTACTCTTCAGACTGAAGTTACCTCCCTTAGAGGGTTCATCTGGAGTAAGGGTTACGGTACCGTCATCTTTGTTATAGGTAGCTGAACCATTCAATCTGAAGTAGTCAAGGAAGTTTTCTTTCGTTACAGTTGTTTCTCCTGTTTTTGAATCAAACGAACTGGAGCCACTTACTCCTGTACTACGGAAACCGCTTACTCCTACTCCTGCTCTACGGAAACCAGCGTAACCTTTAATTATTTCGTTTTGAGCTGCTGCTAATGCGGAAATAGCTTCACTCTTAGCTACTACATTTGGTGTTTTGCTAGCTACTTTTTTAGCTGATTCCTTAGGTTCTTCAGCAACAGTTGATTCTGCAGCCGTTTCAGATGAAACTGCAGTTGACTCTGCAACAGCTGAAGCCGCCGATGAAGCTACTGGAGCCTCAGACTGAGCTACAGGGGCAGCTGATTGACTAGCCACTACTGAAGCTTTAGATGCTTGTGAAGTAGCTTCTTTCAATACTGCGTCACTTTCTGAAGTAGCTTCTGATTTAACAGTCTTGTCTTCTACTTTGTTAGATAACTCTCCTGCAGAGGTAGAAGATGCTGTTGAGGCAACACTCGAAATTGCATTGTTTTCAGCAACAGTTGCTACGGTTGAATCCTTACCTATGGTCGAATCAGAATCATTCGTTCCCGAATCTTCTCCTGAATTTGGCACAGAGGTCGGTTTCTCCGTAGAGGTGCTTGAAGAATCTGTCTTAGCTAGCGTATCGGCTGAGACAACATTCCCCCCAAAGACCATGAAAGCTGCAACAGCTACAGAAGCCACGCCCACACTAAGCTTACGAACTGAGAATCGAAGCCGTTTATCAGCATTCGCACGGTTTAATCTGCGTCTTGCATTTTTATCCATGAATATTTCTCCCTTTTTCAAATATAGTCCAACTACCCCTATTATGCAATATTCAATCATTTGATGTTTAAAAATATATAATAATATGAAGTTGTTGATTATAATGCCAAACCTCTAACATTATATCGCATTCATTATACTTGTTTTTTCTCATTATATCAAGAGTTTTACTATTAAATTTTTTCCATCATAACAATAATGTAACATTGTGTTACTAACTTCTAAATGCATGTTTTATACTCCAAAATGCGTAATCTTCATTTATTCAAAAATGACCTGTCTACTTCTTGCTACAAAAATCGAAAAGAAGCGACCTTCCGAGACAAAAGAAAGCTCAGTCCAGCAGCGGGTTAAAGCACTTAACTCTAACGACTTTCACATTTTGTTTCTTGAATATACAATATAAGTGCACAATAAAAACTCATAAGATTTTCTAGTAAAATAGAATTGAACGAACTAGTTATGAAAGGAAATCTTATGAGCTATCATCATTCATCATTTTACTATAGATAAACGTGAAAGCATTCTCGTTTACCGTACGCATGGCCTAAATTTTTCTCAAATTGCTAAATTACTTCATCGTCATCCGTCTAGTATTAGTCGTGAGTGGAAACGACGTCTAGACGAGTTCGTAAAACAGATAAAATTGACGCTGAAAAGTTGGCTAAATCTCAGCTTGTGCACAATCGTAAACCAACTTACGTGCAGGAAGAAGTTTATCAACACCTGCGTGATTTAAGCCGTTTCTATCAAAATATGACAGAAAATCTTGTTCAAGTGCATTCACAACATCGCTTCAGCTAGTCATACCAATCCTTGTTATATCGCAGATTTCTATGAGAAACGAAAAAGACAATCGACAATAGCTTCAACTAAGCCACATACGATTGCCTCTATACATCGTCTCATTCGAACAATGGATTACCTCATTACGCATAACAAACTTTACGATTATTCTTTAACCCAAAATCGATAAGGCTGTCTATGCCGTATTATTGTAGCACCTTGTTTCAAAAAATACCAGATGAGGTGTTTTTTAGCATGCCCTTTTATGGATCAAAAAGTGTTAAAAATAAGACAGTAACCTCACAATAGCTACTGTCTTATCTCTTTTTTAATTAAAGCTTTGATAGACTTGACAAATGGTAGAAAAAGAAACCGAAAAACTTTCGATTTCTTGGAATTTCATACATAAAAATCAAGCCCCTACTTTCTTCCAATGAGTCTTGGCGTCCTTTAAAATACCAGCTAGGGTTTTCTTTTTCAGTTCTTTTTCCATAGCCACTTGAACATCCTCTAGGTTCTGATCCAAAATGCCATGGATATTACGTCCTACAGGACAGGCTGGATTTGGATGATCATGGAAGCTAAAAAGTTGACCGCTTGGTCCGATACTATCAACAGCATGGTAAACCTGTAGAAGGTTGATCTCCTCTGGCGATTTGACTAGTGTGGCCCCACCTGTGCCTCTTTGAACTGAAATCAAATCTGCTTTCTTAAGTTGCGATAAGGTTTTGCGGATAATTACTGGATTGACACCTACACTACTTGCCATTAAATCACTGGTTAGTTTGGTTTCATTGTCCTTGTTCAGTGCAATTAAGGTTAAAACGTGAACAGCAATGGTAAACCGACTTGGAATTTGCATAACATAAACCTCCCATTTATTGTATGATTTTCTTGATTATAACAGAAATCAAGTTGTAAATCAATGAGTTACAACATATAAAATCCTCTCAATTTAACCTAAAAAAACAGATATCCTTTCATTGTCCTATCTGTTTTTTTTGAGTTCTCATTTGTAACTAAAGCGTTAATAATACGATTCTTACTGTGGCTCTAGCTTAGTCTTTTGCTTCTTACGGACACCTTGCCCTTCGATATGTTGTTTGACAAGTTCCACAACTTCATCATTGGTTGGTAAGTCCGAGTGCTGGGCATCTTCGCCGGTAACAGTGATTTCGGTATAGCTCTTTGCTTGATTCTGATAGATGTATTTCCCAGCTGAAACGCTAGCATCAGGAACCAACTCATCCGAGTCATAGGTGATAGTACCTGCTACCGAATAGACATGTAAGCTTGATGGGATATTTTTCTTGGCTGCTATGAAATCCGCCAGCATCACCGATTTATTTTTTATATTAGTTTCAGTGAAATTATAGGGCGTTCCGATAGTCATCAAAGAATTTATCTTGACATCGTAGTCGCTAAGATAATTTTCAATAAAGGCTGTATAAATAAGACCACCATTTGAATGTGCTAGACCTTTGAAATTATTAAAATTATATTTATTTTGCAGGGCTTCAAAGGCCTGATTCATCATCTTGGTTTGTTTCTTGATATTGCTGTAGCCGTCGTTGTTATTTTCAAAGCCGATAACAATAATAGGTTCATTGTCATTTTTCTTGATTTTTCCATCAAAGGTAATACGCCCATTATTCCAAACCTTGACTTTGAGCAAGCTATGCTTGGCCCCGCGACGATCTTGATTAAGCTTACGCACTAGACCATCAAAACGATTTTCCGTAGCGGAACTCCCCGGAATCATGATAATCGGAGACAATTTCGAGTTGTAGAAAGTCTCAATTTCCTTGACATTTTTTTAGTCCAGCTATAAGAAGGCACCGCTAAGCCAATGAGAAAGACAGCAACCAAAACAAAGACCAACTTCATTTTTTATTGAGCTTCATTAGTTTCTCCTTCCTCTTTTAAACCGTGTTGTACCTTATTAGAAAGTCTTACGAAAGGAATAAAGATAGCGACATCAACCGCAAAACAAAACAGACTAACAGACAAGGCACGAAGGCTACCACCAGTACCGATAAAAGCATAGAGCAGGCTAGGGGTACCATCTGGTACAGGATAAACTGCCGCCGGCATAAGACGGAGCGCTAAAGCAATTGCTGCTATTCCCATGTTGACCATTGGTGCTAACAGAAAGGGAACAAGATAAACCAGATTAAGCAAAACTGGTACACCCACCATCAAAGGAGCGCCATTATTAAAGAGACTAGGGAAAACACTAAGAAGACTGACTTTCTTGTCCTTATAACTGGTTGAGGTTAAAAGAAGGGCTACCAAGAGAGCCAAGACTGATCCAACGCCAGCAACCAAACCATAACTGTGATAAAGATTTGTCAGAGTAAAAAGATTGGGAAGCCCTGTCGTCGTATGATGGGAAACCGCATAAGTCAGATTTTCCAAAGCAAAGCTATCTTCAGCTATAGAATTGAGAGCGAAGGCTTGACTATTCCCAATCCAAGCAGAAAAAGTACTCAAAAGTCCCATCATAAAGGTTGAGAAAAGATGATTACCGGTGACGATAATGGTCGATGTAGACTGTCTAATAGCCTGAAATATATTTTCTCGTTCACCAATAACCAATAGAATATTAAGTCCAATTGCCAAAATTAAGGACAAAAAAATGGGACGAACCGTCTTAGGCTGATAAATATAGTCCTTATCCACAATTTGGTCATCACTAGCTCTAGAAAATCGGAAAATCTGACCAACCAGATAACCCACGAAGATAGCCAACATAATATTAATCGAAGCCGGTAAATTGATACGCGTCAAATCGCCATCGTTTAGTGGAGACATTAGTAACTCTTGCGACCCTATAATCAAGCTGACCAAAAGTGAGGTCACACCAGCCGTACCAGTACTTCTACCATAGTGTCCAGCCGTGTATTTTCCAGCAAAATAAGTCGATAAGGGACCTGCTAATCCACCGAGAAAACTAGAAAGATTAATAAGCACCTGACCTGACGTCTTAAAGGCCGGCAGCCAATCAGAAACTGAAAAAAGCTGGTTAATATACCCCATCTCAGAAAAAACAGATAGTGAAATCACCCGAATAATTCCTGAAAATAGGAAAAAGGGGAATAGCGAAACCAAAGTTTTCTGTGTAATCTGAACAAAACCACGCTCACGAAACCAGAGAAAACTTCGGATCAAATAGTTTGTCATAAAAGACTCCTAGAAAAAGGCCACACTCGGCCTTGCATTAAACATTCACTATCATTATAGCACAAAGGAAAGGGACTTACCTTAATCATGGATTAAAGCAAAAATCACCACTTTCTCAAAACTCCTAGCAATCACTTTCTTATTTATTTTTAGTTTTTGAACCCTCTTTAATCATCACATACAAAAACCGTAAGCCTCCATTTTCGAGACTTACGGTCAATTATTTATTAAGCAAAAGTAGTCACATCAGAAGCATTCAAACGAACAGATTCGAAACCTTCTTCATTGGCCTTCCCAAGGGCAATGAGCAAGACTGGCACATGACGGTCAGCATCAAGTCCGAACGCTTTGGCGAGACCTTCTTTTTATAGCCACCGATGGCATTGGTATCATAGCCGTATGAACGAGCGACCAACATCAATTGCATAGCGGCCAGACTAGCATCGATGTGGACAATTTCATTCATCACTTCGAAAGGAGCATTTTCATACATTGGTACAATGCTTGATAGTTGTTTCTCCTTGACCTCTTCAGGCATTTTTCCTTGAGCAACGGCCTTACCATAGATTTCTTCTGCTCTTTCTTGACTCTTCAAATCGGCAAAAATGAGAACCATGGCTGATGACGTTTCATTTTGTAATCCATTGTAGCTGACAAAGGGTTCCAATTTTTCCTTGCCTTCCTCACTATCAACAACGACAAAACGCCAGGGTTGCATGTTCACTGATGATGGTGCTGTAACAGTCTTGTCCAAGATTTCCAACAATTCTTCTCGTGGAATCTTGAAAGAAGT
This sequence comes from Streptococcus sp. HSISS2, assembly GCF_000448665.1. Classification (NCBI taxonomy): domain Bacteria; kingdom Bacillati; phylum Bacillota; class Bacilli; order Lactobacillales; family Streptococcaceae; genus Streptococcus; species Streptococcus sp. HSISS2. The sequence continues at coordinate 1,584,571 of NZ_CM002133.1, forward strand.
ATCAAAGTTACGAATGGAACGACGGTTATATACAATATCTGAAAAATCATTACTTATTACAGGCATCTTACGTCTCCTTTATTCAGGGTTAAAAAATTAATATAATCAAGATTATAACATAAGAGATTTTTTATCAAAAATAATTGCTACATAAGTGCTTAAAGATTGGTTTCCTTGAGTCCTAGTCGTTTCACTTCAGATGAATAGTAAATCATGATGGTAATGAGGCTGAGTGTAATTAGCCAGATTGACTTAATATAAATGAAGTGCATTAGAAGAGCTGATACAACAGCACCAACCACAAAACTGCCTACGACAAAGCCATAATTAACCGCCTGGCGACGATATTCTTTCTGATCCTCGCTACCCTGAATAACATAATAAAGTGCCGTCAGCATTCTTCGATAATTTCCTGAAGTCATAAAAATCACAAAGGGGTGATTTTCAATCTGACTACCGATAAAAGTCTTCATCATAACACCTTCAGAAAAAGCGATAATCGGAAGCTCTAATAAAGAATTTGGTGTTAAAAATGGTAAAATGGCAGTCATCACACACAGAGGAAGTAGACCATGAACACGCCAGTAAGCATTCTTACGATGGTCTTTAAACCACATGCCAAAAAGAAAACCTAAGGTAAAGAAAAGAATGGAAAAACATCGCAACATGTTATGGTACATGCTACTACTACACCAGTCAGCAATTAACAAGAGAATATTCCTTGTCTGGGTTGTAGCTAAACTATGGTAATACATATGAGAAAAGACATCCAAAGCTCCTCCCTGAAAGACTAAGCAAATTTGGCATCATACGTGTATTCTGAGGCAAAAGATTTCGAGACTCTATTACGTAACTCCCATCTATAAATAAAAATGATAGTTTCATAATAGCAAATCTAAAGAAACACGCTAAAAAGCAACCCTGACGAGTTGCTTAAAATCCTATTAAAAATTAACTGAACCTAGGATATTCTATGTGTTGATGCTAATAGATATCACGTCTATGACCGACTTCGAGGGCTAGAATGACTAGTTCGTTATCCTTAATATTGACAATGACACGATAAGCACCAATACGATAGCGCCATTGTCCGGTCCGATTGGCAACCAAGGCCTTTCCCTTAGCTCGTGGATTATCTGTGACACGATTGAGATAAGATTTTATTTGTTTCCTAACGAAAGGATCTAACTTTTTAAAACTTTTGGCAAATTTAGGGGTTGGTACTATCTTATAGGTCATCCCAATTGAGCACCTCCCCACCATTTTCTAGATACTCTTCATATTCTGCTAAGGCCAAATCAGCGACTCTAGCATCGTATTCATCCTCAATAGCTTCTAAAGTTTTGGTACGAATTAATTCTGACAAGGATACCCCTTCAAATTTCGCAATTGCCTGCATGAACTTCTTATCTGCTTCTGAAACTTTCAATGTAATTGTTGTCATATCCTTAACCTCGTTCTCTTTTGTAACACCATTGTATTACCACTCCTCCATTTTGTCAATTTCGATGATAGATTCACACTTTTATTCGTAAAACAGAAGAAAAAGCAACCCTCACGAGTTGCTTGCAATCCTATTAAAAATTTACTGAATCGGGGTCATCCTGAGTCTTGATACCTTGAATCTTATCCAAGACTGCCATGTCTTCCGCTGACAAATCAAAGTCAAAGATATCTAGGTTGCCTTCAATATTTTTGGGTGTCACAGACTTAGGTAATGGTAAGAAACCTTTTTGAAGACTCCAACGCAGAGCAACTTGAGCAACAGATTTTCCGTTACGTTCGGCCACTGCTTCAACATCTTCATTTCCAAAAATGCTACCAGTACCTAGTGGGCTATAGGCTTCAAGAAGAATATCACGCTCTTGGCAATAGGCAACCAACTCTTCTTGGGCACAACCTGGAGCCAAGAGAATTTGGTTAACCTGTGGAACAATCTCAGCCGTTTCAAGGAGGGCTTCAAGGTGATGTTGCATAAAGTTAGACACACCGATAGCACGAACCTTACCGTCTTTGTAGGCTTCTTCCATTGCCTTCCAAGCACCTGCATTGCCAGCCTTCCAAGTATCATTCTCACGAAGTGCCTTTGGATTTGGCCAGTGGATGAGTAACAGATCCAAATAATCCACACCAAGTCTTTCAAGAGACTCATCGATAGAGGCCTTAGCCAAGTCATAATCGTGCTTGTCATTCCAAAGTTTGGTTGTTAGGAAAATATCCTCACGAGCCACTTCACTATCAGCAATCGCCTTACCTACTGAGACCTCGTTACCATAAATTTGAGCTGTATCAATATGTGTGTAACCCGCCTTAAGTGCAAAGCTAACGCTTTTATTGGCTTCTTCCCCTTCTGCAATTTGCCAAGTTCCAAAACCAATTTTAGGAATCGTGACCCCATTTGAAAGTGTATATGTTTCCATGCTTTTCTCCTTTTCTTTTTTAAATAGTACTATCTTAAAAAAGATAAGTCAAAAATGCAAAGATTTGCTACGGCTTGTTTGATGAATAGTTCCTTACTTCTTTTTCCGCTTCTTTTTAAAGACAACACCATTTTCTTTAAGGATTTCCATGCTCACCTTTCCAACTCCTCTAATCGCTGCTACTTCCTCTTCCGTTTTCTTTTTAAAATCTTTAAATTCTATTAAGCCATGTTGACGAAGTATACGCTCCACACTTATTGAAAGACCTTGGAGGGCTTTACTCGGTTCTATACTTTTTTCCAATTCTCTAATTAATTTGTGCAATTCTGGATTTTTCTTTTTCGCAACATGTCTTTGTGGACGTTTCGCACGATATTTTTCGATTAACCAAGTAAAATAATATTCTGACTGGGACAGATCAACGACTTGATTAAAAACCATCAAAAGACTTTGCATACTATTGGCTTCAAATAAGATAGGGTTGACTTTAAGCGTTTCGGCAACTAGACGCTCTTCATCACCTTGTTCAATCATTTTAAATAATTTTCGAACTCTGGATTTTTTGCATAGAGAAGATCAAAATAGAAATCCGCATCCTCAATATGTCCTGTCATTAGTGAGACGGTCATCATAGGTACTATCATCAAATCTTCTTCGTGATATTCCATTTGCTCACATTCGAAAAAGCTCTTAGCCTTATCAAACTCCTCCAGATTACAATAGGTAGCCATCAATTCGTAACGGACTCCCATGTGATCTTGAACATCTATCTCTAAAATCTCTTCAAATTCCTTAATAGCGAACCTTTGCATACTGTTGCTTAAATAAAATTTAGCAAGATTATACTTCAAAGACAAATAAGGACGCTCATCAAGATTAACCCAGCCCATTTTTGGACCTTGCTCCCACTTGGACCTTTGCTCTTTTTCTAAATCAATTAGGCCTTTTAGATGTTCAAGTGGCCTTTGAAAAGTCAAGAGCATCTGCTTAGCATCAAGATTTTCAGGATCTAGTTTTAAAGCTTCTGTCAAAAATTCCTGACTTCTTGAAGGATCGTCCTCATAATAATGATAAGCCTCTTCAATGAGTTTCCAGGCTCTCTCCTGCTTTGAATCAGGAGAAGTAATCTCATCAAAAAGCCCTTGGTTGTATTGTCTTGCAAAATCTTCAAGAGCCATGTCCACACTGAGATACTCTGTAATATGTTCTTCTAAGAATGCTTCTGCTTTTTTTGTGAAGTCTTCAAAAGATGATGTCATCAATCTTCTCCAATCTATGTTTATTTCTCTAACTACTATTGTACACGTTTTCATAGAACATTACTATATTCTAAGTGAAATCAACAACCTCTTAAATTGTTATTGACAAAAATAGTCGCCAATCACAATACTGATAATAATCCATAGAGTCTTATTTTTGGACATCTAAACTCAAAGTTGTATACTTATATTAGATAGAGTGCCATTGGACGATTAACGTCAAGGCATAATCTTCAAGTTTCATTTAAAGCTACAAAAAATCATTAACGTCTTGGGATTGGTTTAGTCCCCTTTCTTTATCAATAACTTTAACTCACTTTTTCATAATTTTACTAGACCACTCCCATTTTTAAGGGAATTGAAAACTGAGTTATATTTTAAGAGGAAACAGAGGTCTGTTTCCTTTTTTCTTACTTCAAACCATGACAAAAGGAAACCCTTTCGAGTTTCCTTTATCAAATATATCGTTGGAGGCAAAGTCCAATAATACTTTAGTTGAGTGGTTCAATCATGAAGCTCAATTGATAGCTATCTGCTGAGCTAACCAAGAATTCGTCATGAACTGGAGCACCCCATGAGTCGTCACCACCGACACCCATTTGAGCAGCAAGAACTTTAATCCATGTAGCATCAGATTGTTGCAACTCATATTGATGACGAGCATTTTCAATTTGTTCAGTACTGTTACGCAAAGCACTGAATTCGAATGCCTTATTAAGTGCGGTGAATTTAAGACCATTGTGGTTATCATCAGATACTGTAAATTCACGAGTACCATAGTGATTACCAGATTCTTGTGGCATTAGATATGGAGCAAATGTCTTTTCAACAGAAGTTTCATATCGACCAAGATAGGCACCAGGAAGTTTATCAAGATAGCTTTCTTCTGCACCGTATCCATAATAGCTAAGGTTTGTAAATTGTGAACCAATAGCAAATTCTAGACCAAATTCAGGGAAGTTTGGCAAACCTGCTTTACCATCATAGTTTGCAGTAACAAAGATTCGACCTTTGTAGTCAACTTGATAAGTTACCTTAACTTCGACATCAGACAAGCCTGGCAATTCATGAACATAAGTCACTTTAACAGAGTCATCTTCGATTTGAATTTGAGTATCTGTAACCTTACTATAGTTTCCAGCAACTTTCCAGCCTGCCATTTCGAATGGATATCCTGCACCACGATCGTTGTCAGTGTAAGCACGAGTAAAGTTAAGTTTAGGACCTTTCTCGATGAATTCAACACCGTTATACTTAGCAGATACTAGCGTATTTTGTGCACGTGAAAGCAAGATAGAGAAGTTTTGTCCTTGAATTCCGATGTTGAAGTCGCCTTCAACAACATTCAAAGGTGCTTTAACTGGTGTTTCAGTGCTAATCTTTTCAGCAACATATTGACCACGAACAATTTCATGTCCTTTTGGAGCCCATTCAGTTGCTTCCTTCTGAACACAAGCAACTTCATAAATTCGTTCAGCATTTGAAGTTCCAACAGCGAATTCTACTGGGAATGTTGCTTCTTCACCTGGTTTAACATCAAAGTGATATTCACTTTCGCTAACTTTTCTACCATCTTCGTAAACTCTAGCTAGGAAAGTATAAGCAGAAAGATCTTCAAAGACATTATCATTCTTGATAGTTACTGATTTTTCATCAACAGCAATCTTAATATTAGAGTAAAGATGTTTAACTGTTTGAAGTTTTGGAGTTAGGGTACGATCTGCGAAGACAATACCATTTCCACAAAATTCGTAGTCAGAAGGTCTATCATGCCAGTCACCACCATATGATAGGAATTCGCTACCATTTGGAAGTGGTTTGTAAATAGCTTGGTCAATGAAGTCCCAAATAAATCCACCTTGGTATTCTGGATATTTTTCTAAGTCAGTGTAGAGTTTCAATCCACCACCAGAGTTACCCATTGTGTGCATGTACTCACATGAAATATAAGGTTTTTGAGGATTATTAGTGAGGTATTCTTCAATATCAGCTGGTTTCGCATACATACGACTTTCGATGTCTGTAATGTAATCAAATTCACGACACCATGTAACACCTTCATAGTGAACTGGACGAGTATTGTCAACACTACGGAAGTAATCAGCCATGTCAGCAATATCTTTACCAGCATATGATTCATTACCACAAGACCAAATGATAACACTAGCATGGTTCTTATCACGTTGGAACATGTTATTGGCACGATCCAAACAAGCAGGCAACCATTCTGGTTCACTAGCTGGGATATTCCATGAAGGTTCGCTTAGACCAAGTTTTTGCCATGTACCGTGTGTTTCAAGGTTGGCTTCATCAATAACATAAAGTCCATATTCATCACACAATTCATACCAACGTGTTTGGTTAGGATAGTGAGACGTACGAACAGCATTGATGTTATGTTGTTTCATCACTTTGATATCCCAAAGCATATCTTCTTCAGTGATACAACGTCCTGTTCTAGCGTTAAATTCGTGTCTGTTAACCCCTTTAAAGACAATTCTCTTACCATTCAAAAGCAGGAGTTTATCTTTAATTTCGAAGTGTCTAAATCCAACTTTAACTGAAACGACTTCAACAACTTGGTCATCATCCAAAACATGAAGGGTCAAATTGTAAAGTTTAGGACTTTCAGCACTCCAAGGTTTGATTTTCAGATTTTCAAGACTTACAGATAGTTCACCGTCACCATTAACAGATGCATCACCTTCTGTAACGATGCCTTCATAATCTGAAAGAACATATTTAATCTTCTTATCTTCATAATCACCAACAGTCTTCAAATCAATATCCAATTGACCTGCTTTTGTTTGGTAATCATAATCTCCCTTAACAAAGAGATCTTGAACGTGAACTTTTGGAATAGCATACAAGTAAACATCTCTGAAAATACCGTAAAGTCTCCAGAAGTCTTGGTCTTCCAACCAGCTTGCTGTAGAGTAACGATAAACAGCTACCGCCAACTTGTTATCACCTTCAACAAGGTAATCACTAATTTCAAATTCACTAGGTGTAAATGAATCTTCACTGTATCCTACAAAGTTACCATTGACCCATACAAAGATGGAAGTGGCAACCCCTTGGAATGAGATAAATACTTTTTATCTTTTAAAGCATCATTCAAGGTAAAATGTTTTACGTATGATGCAACAGCATTTGATTCTTGAGGAACTTGAGGTGGACGAAGGAACTCTTTACCATCCCAAGGATATTGGGTATTCACATATTGTGGAGAACCAAAACCTTGAAGCTCTAAATGACCTGGTACATTGATGAAATTCAAATCAGTTTCATCAAACTCTGTTTTATAAAAGTCTTTTAAAACCTGATTTGTATTCTGAGCATAGTGAATTTTCCATTTTCCATTAAGAGATTGTCTTAACTTCATCTCCCCTTCAGAAAATTCTGCAAGAGATTCAAAATACTTATGATCTGAGTGAGCGTCAACAGTATTAACGCTAACAATCTTTGGATCGTTTAAGTAAGTTTGAATTTTTTCAGTCGTGTTCATAGATTACTCTCCTTTTTTGAAAGTAATAACTTCAGACAAAGCTTCTACCTTTTCTCCAACTTCTTCTTCAAGATGGAAAGCACTGAATTTTTCTGAATTAGTTACAGTGACAAGTACTGTGTCATCAAGACCATTTTCTCAATAATTGGTGGCCAGAACTCAAGAAGTTTATCTCCAACTTCAACATGTTGACCTTGTTCTACGTAACTAATGAATCCTTCACCTTTAAGTTTAACTGTTCCGATACCAACGTGGATAAGAACAACGACACCATCTTCACTTTCAATACCAACTGCATGGCGAGTAGGAAGAACTTGACGAATGGTACCACTAATTGGTGCAAAGACAGCTCCATCAGTAGGTTTAATGGCGAAACCTTTACCCATGCTACCTGAAGCAAAGTGTTCATCATTAACACTTGAGAGGTCAACCAAATGACCAGTTGTAGGGTTTACAAGAGATACGACGTTAGCTTTAACTTCATTTTCAGAAGTTGCTGCGCTAAAGCGATGTTCCAATTCTTCGACGATTTCAGCGTGACGTGCTTCAGTCAAAGTGATTTTACGAGCAATAATGAAGGCACCGATAAGCATAGCTGCTGCTGGGAAACCAAACATGCTAAGTTTAAAGACAACTTGTTGATGAACTGTAATATCAGCTGCTTTAGCACCAGTTGTCATACCTGCGGCAACGGCAATCAAAGATACAAGCCAGTTTGACATTGCTCCACCAAGTTTATCAACAAGTGGACGAACTGACAAAGTAAGAGATTCATCACGGTGTCCCAATTTCCATTGACCATATTCTACTGAGTCAGATATAATCATAAGGATAACAAGGAACACAAGAGGTTGTGGAATGAAGAAGAGTTCAGCTGCAGTCAAGATCATTGGAAGTGAAGTACCTGCAATACTAAAGATTCCGATACCACCGAGCATTACTGCAATACATCCATAGAACAAACGTTTACGGTTGAATTTACCAGCAAGACTAGGGAAGAGTGAAACTGAAACCAAACCAACAATAGTGTTTAATCCGTAAAGGATTGAGTATTTACCTGAATCACCAAGGATGAATGTGAAATAGTAAAGTTGTAGGGCATTAAGTGAGTTAATACCAAGACCGTAGAACCAATATCCGAGAGACAACCACATCAATTGGTCATTTTTACCAAGAACCTTAAAGACTTCTTTAAGACCAGTTTTTTGTTTATTATCACGAAGTTTAGATTCAACTTCACGAGTACCAATACCAACAGCGATTGATGTGATCACACCAATAAGAGCAACGATGAAGGCAAACCAGAACCAACCAGTTTTATCTCCTGAACCACCAGTTTTAGTCATTGAGAAGAACAAAACAATTGGCATGATGGCAACACCGACAATGTTAGCACCGATTGTAGAACCAATACGGGCAAAAGTTGCCATTTTTTCACGTTCGTGACTGTCAAGAGACAAGGCAGGAATCATTGACCAGAAACCGATATCTTTAATTGAGTAGAAGACATCCATTACAAGGTAGATAATTCCGAAAAGTACAAGATACAAGAAAGGATTTGTTTTATTCAAACCACTTAAATCGGTGAAGAGAAGCAACAAGGCGATAGAACTGATGATACCACCACCAACTACCCATGGTTTGAATTTACCATACTTAGTATGAGTGTTATCAATCATGTTACCAATCAATGGATCGATAAATACTTCCAAGATACGCAAAATAGCGATGATGTTAGTAATTAATAGTACGTAGTGACTATTTTGCTTTGGATCACCTGTGTTAAACAAGTGAGTTGTCACAAACATGATAAAGTATGTTGACAACGTTGCATAGAAGACGTCGTTACCAAAAGCACCAGCTGTATAGGATAGACGAGACTTCATCTGACCGTTAGATTTTCCCATTATGAAAACCTCCTGTTATTATTTTGAATACGCTTACATTATACAAGTATTAGCTTAAATTGTCAATAGATTTAGTGATTTTTTACTAAACTTTTACTAATACGTGATTACTTTGATGAATTAAAGTATTGGAAGCCAATTTCATAGTTTACACTATGACCCTTCTCTAAGATAATATCTCCAAAACCTTTGTGATTAACGGCATCTGGAAGGGTTTGAGCTTCCATAGCAATAGCTTCACGCCCTTTTGCTATCTTACCTTTATCTCTTGCAAAGTAAATATTATCTTCGATATCATCCATCGTAAAAATGACTAAACCATTTCTGTTTGAGAAGATTTCGATACCATCTCCACTCTCTTTATCATGGAGAACAGCTACTTCTTTCACATGGTCACAAGTTTCGCCACCTACTACAAAAGCATCATCGAAACCTTGATTTGCTTCAATTCGAGGGAGCAAGTCAGTTGTCTTTCTGAAGTCATAATTTGTTCCATCTACATTAATTTTTTGTCCTGTAGGGATTAACTCAGAATCCAATTCCAAATGATAGTCTGAATAAATTTTTAACTCATGAGTTGACAAATCTTGCTTGTCACTAAGATTAAAGTAGACATGATTGGTCGGATTAAAGACTGTCGTTTCTGTAACATCAAAGGCATCAAAGAAGATTGATAAGCGATTGCTGTTGTTAAGTCTGTAGGTAATAGAAACTGACATGTCACCAGGGAACCCATCGACACTTGAGTAAAGTCTTCTAACAAACTTTGTCTCAACGTATTCCTCTGTCAAGTTTGTGACATAATTCCAATTTTGGAACTGCATCCCTTCCGGACCACTGTGTAGGCAATTTTCTCCTTCATTCTTAGGAAGGCTATAAAGAACCATCTCATGAGTATACGAAGCTTTTCCGATTCTTCCAGCAACCCTTCCGACAGATTGGCAGGCACATAAACCATTCTTGTAATAATCTTCATAAGCATCAAAACCAAGAACAATATTCTTTAAACCGCCCGTTTCAGTTGGAACTAAAAACTCCTGTAATGTTGCTCCTAACGTTAGCGTTGAGATGATAACACCCTTATCATTCTCCATCGTAATTTTGCTGACATCGCCTGAATCAACTTTTCCAATAATTTCGCAGTTTATTTTCATATTATTTCCTCAAAAAACAAAGAGTACAATAATTATATATACTCTTTGACCCTTTGTTTATTATTTTAATTATCCTCGATCATCGTACCCTTTTGGATGGCTAGAATGCCATGCCCAAGCACTTGCGATGATTTTTTCGATGTTATCAAATTGTGGTTTCCATCCAAGAACTGTACGTGCTTTTTCAGATGAAGCAATCAATGTATCAGGATCACCAGGACGACGATCAGCTTTCTCAGCTGGGATTTCTTTACCAGTTACCTTACGAGCGGCTTCAAGAATTTGAAGGTTTGAGAATCCCGTTGAAGAGCCTAAGTTGAAGGCTGTTGACTCATTGCCCTTACGGAGATATTCCACTGCCAAAAGGTGGGCATCTGCCAAGTCAAATGGGTGAACATAGTCACGAACATTTGTACCATCAGGAGTGTTGTAGTCATCACCAAAAATCATGATTTTTTCACGAACACCTTGAGCTACTTGAAGGATAATTGGAAGAAGGTGAGTTTCTGGACCATGGTCTTCACCGATAGATCCATCAGGTTTTGCACCAGCAACGTTGAAGTAACGAAGTGGCACATATTTAATACCATAAGCTTTATCAGACCACTTCATGATAGTTTCCATCATCAACTTACTTTCACCATATGGGTTGATAGGATTTTGTGGTGTTGTTTCAAGAATTGGAATTTCTTCTGGGATACCGTAAGTTGCTGCTGTTGATGAGAAGACAATGTATTTAACACCGCATTCGTTCATAACTTCAAGCAATTTAACCATTCCAGCTGTATTGTTATCAAAATATTTGAGTGGTTTTTCCATTGATTCACCAACCAATGAATAGGCCGCAAAGTGAATAACGGCATCAACATCAGGATTTTCTTTGAAGACCTTTCTCATAAAATCTTGATCAGAGAGATCGCCTTGGTAGAAAATAGCATCTGGATGTACGGCAGCACGGTGACCGGTTACCAAACTATCTACTACTACTACTTTTTCTTGACCTTTTTCAACTAAGCGATCAACCATGTGAGAACCGATATAACCAGCTCCACCTAATACTAAAATTGCCATTTCTTATCTCCTTTCTTCAGAAAAAACAATTAATCAGCTAAATTTACAAAATCTACAAATGCTTTAAACTGATCTAAGCCTTCACTATTAGTCTTATAAACACCTGCATCTTCTAGTACACGAGCAAAGATATCTGCAACAGATTGTCGAACAACTTCTGTCACTTCCTCAGCCGTAACATTCGGATTTTGAGCTTTGAGTTCATCTGCCCATTCTTGGTGAATTGGAGCTACTTGATTGCCTTGACCCAATAGATAGTCTTCAACATCTTTAAGTTCTGTTTTCAAACGAGGTGGAAGAATGGCCAATCCCATAACTTCAATCAAACCAATGTTTTCTTTCTTAATGTGTTGAACATCTTTATGTGGGTGGTAGATACCGTCTGGATGTTCTTCAGAAGTTTGATTGTCACGAAGAACCAAATCCAATTCAAATTTGCCGTCTTTTCTACGAGCAATTGGGGTAATGGTGTGGTGAGGTTGTCCATCAGACTCAGCCAAGACACCAGCTTTTTCGTCTGAATAACCACGCCAGCAATTGAGAATTTTGGTTGCTAGAGCAATTAGTCTTTCCTTGTTTTCACTTCTAAGACGAAGAACAGACATAGGCCAATTAACGATACCAGTCTCAACATCAGAGTATCCATCAAAGCTAACTTTTTCTTTAATGCCTGCTACTTCCATTGGGAAGGTATGGCGACCACCTTGATAGTGTTCATGTGTAAGAATCGAACCACCTACAATTGGAAGATCGGCATTTGAACCTACGAAGTAACCAGGAAATGCTTCAACAATTGATAGGAGACGACCAAATGTCAATGGACTGATGTGCATTGGTTCGTGCTTACCATAAAAGAAGATAGAATGTTCATTAAAGTAAGCATATGGTGAATATTGGAAGCCCCAATCATTTCCTTCCATTTGGAAACGAATAACACGGTGATTACTACGAGCTGGGTGATTGATGCGACCAAGATAACCTTCATTTTCCATACAAAGTTGGCATTTTGGATAATCAGAAGCTACCGCATTTTTAGCTGCAGCGATGGCTTTTGGATCTTTTTCAGGTTTTGAAAGGTTAATCGTAATTTCCAAGTCACCGTATTTAGTAGGTGCTTTATAAGCAATGTTTTGAGCAATCGCCTTTACCTTAACATAATCATTGCGTTTACTGAGGTCATAAAAATCAGCAATTGCTTGCTCTGGGTTTGATTTATAGGTATCCCAAAAGTTACGATTTACAACACTAGGGCTTGGTGTAATCAAGTCCATGAGTTGAGCACCGATGATATCTTGTTCTTCATTAAGTTCACCTACGGAACCAGCTTTAACACCTGCTTGAAGCAACTGGTCTTTAAGGTCAATCAATTCAGAGCTATCTGTTTCAACATCAGCAACTCCTTCTCCAACCAAAGCAAAAACTTTGTTTGTCAAATAGATACGGTCCAATTCCTCATAATCACTATTTTCAATAACCAGAGTTACAAAAGTGTTTACTAAATTTTCAGCCATAATCTCTACTTCTTTCTCATTAATCAAGTACTCGTGAACCGCCAGCTACTTCAGCAATATAGAAGCTTGGTGCATAACCAACGACTTCTTCATAACGTTGACCAACTGCTTTTTTGAAATCTTCAACTTTATCTTTGTTTACTAACGCGATGGCACATCCACCAAATCCCGCTCCTGTCATACGAGCTCCAAGAACACCTTCTTGTTCCCATGCTGTGTGTGCCAAAGTATCAAGTTCAAGACCTGTAACTTCGTAATCATGTTCCAATGACACGTGAGAAGCATTCATAAGACGACCAAAGCCTTCCAAATCTCCTGATTCAAGAGCTTTACGGGCTTGAAGTGTACGTTGATTTTCAAGAACTGCATGGCGTGCACGTTTGATACGATTTTCATCTTTAATCAAGTAGCTGTATGCGTCAAATGTCCAGAGGTCCAATTCACCAAGTGTTTGGATATCAAGCTTTTCTTGGAGTTCAGATACTGCTGTTTCACATTCAGCACGACGTTCATTGTATTTAGAATCAGCCAATTCACGACGTTTGTTAGTGTTCATGATGACAACAACATTGTCTTTAAGGTCAAGTGGTACCAAGTCATACTCTAAAGTATTTGTATCCAAGTAAATCGCACGTTGTTCAGCTCCCATACCAATAGCGAATTGGTCCATGATACCAGAGTTAACGCCGATAAAGTCATTTTCAGTTTGCTTACCGATTTTAACCAAGTCAAGGCGTTCCAATTTAAGGTCATAAAGTTTTTCAGCAATAACACCAATCAACAATTCCAAAGATGATGACGATGACAAGCCTGATCCATTTGGAATGTTACCATAGATGTAAATATCCATACCTGAATCAATCGTATGACCAGCTTCTTGCAAGAAATGAAGAACACCTTTTGGATAGTTTGTCCAGTTGTGTTCTTTTTCAAAACGAAGATTTTCAAGTGGTACTTCGATGATTCCCTTATCTTCAAAGTTACCTGAGAAGAAACGCAAAACTTTGTCATCACGTTTACGGGCCGCTCCGTAAGTACCTAAGGTAATAGCTGCTGGGAACACATGTCCACCGTTGTAGTCAGTGTGTTCACCAATCAAATTAATACGACCTGGAGAAAAGAAAGTATGTTCTGCTTCTACACCAAAAACTTCTTTAAACTTTTCTCTTAACTGTGATGTCTTCATAGGATGTACCTCGCTTATTCTTTTTTACACTAACAGTGTAACCCCTTTCACAAGGAAAATCAATATTTTTACTGTTTTTTAGTAAAAAATAGGTAAAATTTTAGAATTTATGGTATACTTTGGTTGAAAGGAGAACAATATGGCTACATTAAAAGATATCGCAAAATTGGCTGATGTATCAATCGCAACTGTTTCACGTGTTCTCAACCAAGATGAAAACCTCTCCGTTACTGAAGAAACCAGGCACCGTATTTTAACTGCGGCAGATGAAATCGGATATACCAAACATCAGAAAATCGGAAACTTGAAAAAAGAAAAACATCAAGTGGCAATTATCCAATGGGTAAGTGAGGAAGATGAGTTAGACGATCTCTACTACTACAACATTCGGCTTGGAATTGAAACAAGAGCCCATGAGCTAGACTACGAGATGCTTCGTTATTTCAATGACATTCCTTTTAGTCTCGCTGAAGAAGTCATAGGTATACTTTGTATCGGAAAGTTTAGTCGTGAACAGATTACTGAATTGGAATCATTGGGTAAATCACTGGTCTTTGTAGATAGTGATACTCTACTTCAGGGACATCCTTGTGTGACAACTGACTTTGAAAATGCTGTTCAAACGGCACTAAGTTATCTCACTGAGCAAGGGTGTAAGAGCATCGGTCTTTTAACAGGGCAAGAAAAACAACGGATTCAACTGAAATCGTTCCGGAGCCTCGTTTACGTTCTTATCGTAACTACTGTATTGAAAAGAGCATCTATGACCCTCTTTTGATTCTTTCAGGTAATTTTACAGTTCGATCTGGCTATGACCTTTTAGCCTCTAAAATAGCAAGTGGTACACCCCTACCAGATGCCTACTTTGCAGCTAGTGATAGTCTGGCTATCGGTGCTCTTAGAGCCCTCCAGGAAAATGGCATTAATGTCCCAGAAGATATCCAGATTATCTCCTTTAATGACACCAGTCTAGCCAAACAAGTTTATCCGCCACTTTCTAGTGTTACTGTTTATACCGAAGAAATGGGACGAACTGCCATGGATGTCCTCAATAAACAAGTCTTGGCTCCAAGAGAAATCCCGACACTTACTATGTTGGGCACTAAACTGACTCTGAGAGAAAGTACGAAATAATTTCTTACTATTAAATATCTTCTAAAATTGAAAACGCAAAAAGAGACTGGAATTTCTTCCAGTCTCTTCTATTGTTCTCTCTTAGAAAACAGCTTAAATGTCAAATCTATAAAAATTCATACCACCCTGACAACAAGGCTAATTTATTAAAGAACCTTGTTAAAGTTTACAAACATTTTTGCACACCTTAGTTCAAATTAACATCCAGATAAACACCTATACCACTAAACACTTAATCTACTTTGACAAAATAAAATTGTTTACTGAGGAAGTCTCCCTGTGGAAGAACGACTGTGATTCCTGCATACATCAGTTCAGCACCAGAATAAACTTGGCCTGTTCCTTGTAACATGTAGTTGGCATCTTGATCGAGATTTTTTAGTTTGAGAGTCGTTTCAACCGTCTCAACTGTTGAAAGAACTCGGATATAGGTTGCTAGAACCTTATTTTCATAGTTAAATTGAACAGCTGCTTCATTGCTTCCAGCTTCAGGATTTATGAGGCGGTATTGCTGACCAAATTGAACTACTGGACGAATATCCTTATAATGAGCGATTTGTGTAGCAATGACAGCTTTTTCTTCCTGAGTCAATCTCGTCAAATCCAATTCGTAGCCTAAATTACCCATCATAGCTACATCTCCACGCGTTTCCAGAGGTGTTATGCGTCCCATTTGATGATTAGGGACAGCTGACACATGAGCTCCCATAGAAATAGTTGGATAAAGATAGCTTGAACCATATTGAATTGGTAAACGTGCAATGGCATCCGTATTATCACTTGCCCAAACTTGTGGGAAGTAACGCATCATACCGAGGTCGTTTCGACCTCCTCCACCTGAACATGATTCAAAGAGAATATTCTCATGCTTACTTGTCAGGAATTCCACCAAGTCATATAGTCCCAACATGTATTGATGACTCTGCATCTGACTTTCAAGGTAGTTTGCACCATTTCCGATGTTAGTCATGTTACGGTTATAATCCCATTTAACATAATCAATAGCATTATCTGTCAGAATCTTATCCAAGACATCTTTCAAGTAAGCCACCACATCTGGATTGGCCAAGTTCAACATAAGTTGGTTGCGTGAGTAAGTATGATCATAATTAGGCACCTGAATGGCCCAGTCTGGATGTTTTCGATAAAGATCACTATCCACCGAAATCATTTCAGGCTCAAACCAAAGACCAAACCTAAGCCCCTTGGCATGAACCTTTTCAATCAGGTCTTGAAGCGGTCCACCAAGTTTTTCTTCATTGACAAACCAATCTCCTAGAGCACGGTTGTCGTCGAAACGATTTCCAAACCAACCATCATCCAAGACAAAGAGTTCAACACCTACTTGTTTAGCATCTTCTGCTAACTCAATCAGTTTTTCTTTCTCAAAATCAAAGTAGGTTGCCTCCCAGTTATTAAGAAGAATTGGACGCTCCTCATGGGCAAACTGCTTAGGAATGATGTAGTCTGTAACAAAGGCCTGACTTTCTTGACTAACACCAGTTAAACCTTGGTGAGAGTAAGTAATGAGGGCAACTGGTGTTTCAAAACTTTCATTTGAAGCAAGTTCCCAGTCAAAGTTCTCATCCTCAATTCCGATAGCTACACGCACCTCATTGATTTGACTCTTTTGAACAAATGTTTGGAAGTTACCGCTATACATGAGTTGGAAGGCCAAAGCCTCGCCTGCCCCCTCGCTTGCTTCGTGATCACAAAGAATTAAAGCTGGTGTCTGAGCATGACCTGAGGCACCACGGTTAGAAGCGACTTTAAAGATACCTTGCTCAACTCTTTGGCGACGAACCGTTTTCTCACGAGCGTAAGCACCTTGGAGAGTGACCACATCATAGTCACGAGCAGGTATATCAGCCATAGCGCTGAGCGCTCGGTGGATTACCACGGCTTGTTCAGAACGGTTGATGACTTCGCTATAAGTTACAATTGTGTTGTTATCTTCCACTACTGTATAGTAGAGTTTCAATTCCAAGTTAGCGACTTTATCGACTAAGGTGAAAATAAGTGTTTCTGCATTTTCCAAAGAATGTGGATATGGAAGTTTGCTTTCTAGTGAAATCCCTTTGACCACTTCTGCTTTTGAAAATTCAAAGCGTGTCACATCTGAGACACCATGCTGGATTTTCAAAGACGGTTGACGAAAATCCCCCAAACCATGCAGGCCTACCACTTGACGTTGTGTATCATAACTATAGGTTCTGACGTCTGGATTGAGCTGTCCTGAAAAAGCATGATCTCTTTCATTTACAGCATTTGAGCCATGGTAGCGATTTACCTTTCGACCTAAGTGTCTTAGCAAAAGATCCCCGTCATGTTCTTCAATAATGAGCGACAAATCTTTGCTAGTGATGTAATAATAATTTTTGTTAACAACAATGCTCATAGTGTTCTCCTTATTTACAAGCTTTATTATAGATGATGTATGCGCTTTCTAAAATGGAATTTTGTTGCAAATATATGGTAAAATGTTAGGTAAGGAGGTTGTGCTATGATTATTTTTTCAGAACTTGAAACAGGAACCTTAGATTTACGTCTTGATTTTTACGGCTATGAGGATTGTTTACCAGACCAGTTCTTTGGTCCTGCCATTCGGGAAAATTACGTTCTCCATTACATCACTGAAGGCAAAGGCTGCCTTGAATACAAGGACCAAAAAATCCCCCTTCAAAAGGGAGATATTTTTTTACTCATACCAGGTGAAGTTACCTACTATTTTGCGGATAATCAGACTCCTTGGTCCTACTATTGGCTAGGGATTAGTGGTATCAAAGCTCAGGAGTACTTTCACCTCTCACAAATCCACGAAACAGCCTATCTTAGGTCGTCCCCTCACACCGAAGCATTAGGTAACTTCATAGAGACTATTGTCAAAGATGCAGAAAGGCTCGACGAAAGTAAGTCCTCGCAACTGCATGTTATCAGTCAACTCTATGAACTCATGCACCGATTAAATGACCTCTCACCTAACCTTGATCAAGAAACCATCTCGCCCAGTTGCAAACTCTATCGTGAAGCCAAACACCTTATTGATATAGGTTATAACTCTCAAGATATTAGTATCCAAGAAATTGCCGATAAGCTAGGCGTTCATCGTTCCTATTTGTCCTCCATCTTCAAAGACTTCCACAAGATTTCTCCCAAAGAATACCTGCTCGAGGTACGCATGAATCGAGCTAATGAACTCTTGAAAACCACTGATCAACCTATAAAAATTATCGCCTATTCTGTAGGCTATCTGGACCCTTTGCATTTTTCAAAAGCATTTCGGCAGCATTATGACTGCTCACCAAGTCAATATCGTAAAAAATAAAGAAGTAGACAGCTCACCATCAAGGATTGTGGCCTTGCTGTTTATCATTTTACGTCATTTTTTTCAAAGTATTTAAAGCTAACCTTATATTTTATTAATACTTCCCAAAAATTTGTAGTGACATAAATGTCACTATCAATGAATTCTCACTCTTCTTTTCTCCCATAAATCGTCTCTCGCCAATAGCATTTACCCTCGGCATTTGATATAATTTTTCTCAGAGGTATTTTTATTTATGAAGAAACAAGCTTTTAGTTCTGAACAGTATTTGAATCTGCAACGCGACCATATTTTGGAGCGCATTAACCAGTTTGACGGCAAGCTCTACTTGGAGTTTGGTGGTAAGATGTTGGAAGATTTCCACGCTGCCCGCGTCCTTCCTGGTTATGAACCTGACAATAAAATCAAGCTACTTCAAGAGCTCAAAGATCAGGTTGAAGTGGTCATTGCCATCAATGCCAGCAATATCGAGCACTCTAAGGCTCGTGGTGACCTTGGCATTTCCTACGACCAAGAGGTGCTTCGTCTGATTGATAAATTCAACGAGCTCAATATCTATGTAGGTTCTGTTGTTATTACACAGTATTCTGGTCAACCTGCAGCCGATGCTTTCCGTAACCAATTGGAAAAAAATGGCATCACGTCTTACATCCACTACCCTATCAAGGGCTATCCAACGGATATGAACCATATCATTTCTCCTGAGGGTATGGGGAAAAACGATTATATCAAGACTAGCCGTAACCTTATCGTCGTTACTGCTCCTGGTCCTGGTTCTGGTAAATTGGCGACATGTATGTCTAACATGTACCACGACCAAATCAATGGTATCAAGTCAGGTTATGCTAAATTTGAAACCTTCCCAGTTTGGAATTTGCCGCTTCATCACCCAGTTAACTTGGCCTATGAAGCTGCCACTGCAGACCTTGATGATGTCAATATGATTGACCCATTCCACTTGGAAACTTACGGCAAGACTACAGTAAACTACAACCGTGACATCGAGATTTTCCCAGTCCTCAAACGTATGCTTGAGCGTATCCTTGGTGAGTCTCCTTACGCTTCACCTACGGATATGGGTGTTAACATGGTTGGTTTTGCCATTACGGATGATGAGGCCGCCAAAGAAGCTTCTAAACAAGAAATCATCCGTCGCTACTATCAAACTGTACTTGATTTCAAAAATGAACGTGTTCCTGAGACCGCTGTCAAGAAGATTGAGTTGCTCATGAACGATCTTGGCATTACTCCTGAAGATCGCCAAGTGGTCGTTGCAGCACGCGCTAAGGCTGAAGAAACAGGTGGTTCTGCCCTTGCGCTTGAATTGCCAAATGGCCAAATTGTCACTGGTAAAAATTCAGAACTCTTTGGTCCAACTGCGGCTGCTTTGATCAACGCTATCAAGACTTCTGCAGGTATTGATAAGGAAACTAAACTTATCGAGCCTGAAGTGGTTAAACCTATCCAAGGTCTGAAAATTGACCATTTAGGTAGCCGTAACCCTCGCCTCCACTCAAACGAAATCCTCATTGCCTTGGCCATCACAGCTGCTAACAATGCGGATGCAGCGCGTGCCATGGAGGAACTTGGTAACCTCAAGGGTTCTGAAGCCCACTCAACTATCATCCTTACTGATGAAGATAAAAATGTTCTCCGTAAGCTTGGTATCAATGTGACCTTCGATCCTTACTATCAATACGACAAATTATATCGTAAGTAATCTATCATTAGAAACAAGAAAGACCTCAGTTTTACCAACTGGAGTCTTTTAGAAATGGACAAGGAAACTGGCTGAATAAAAAAGGAGAACTCTATTAAGTTCCCTTTTTGACAACCCACTTTCTCGTCTCAACCTTTTCTCAAAAAATGGAGAGTAGCCTAGCATTTTTATGAAAAAGTGAGTTAAAAGTATCAAACAGAGGGCTAAGCCACTCCCGATTCTAATCAGCCTACGATTTCTAACTTGAGAAAAGGTAAGCTAAAAAGCAAAATTATAGTAGATAGGACTGCCACAAGTGGGAGGTAACGACCTCCAACAAGATAGAGTAACAATGGCGCTATCGCTATGAAACGATTTAGAAAATTGCTAGTAACACGAACGGTTTGCCCATCCTCAACAGTAATGGTGTTAGACTTGTAACCCAACTTTCCAACACTTAAACGAGCTTTTGATGATGGCAAGGAAACACTCACTGCTTCCACTCCAGAAACTGTCCCCACAAGACTACTGTCTACTCGAATAGGACTCTTTCTAGCTACCTTACTCGCTTCAATTGTTATACTAGCCACTAGTCATCTCCTTTTCCTATCTTTCTACTTATAGTATACACTTTTTGAAACGCTTACACAAGTGAAATGACTGTTAAATCAGGATTTCTTGAAAATGTTTTATGTTTTCAAAAGTTCTTAAACCGCTTTGATTAACTTTGAAAATATTGGATTTTAAATAGTAAAAAGGGCTCAGTCCTATCTAATATAGAACTGAACCCTTTCCTATAAGAATTTGTCTATCCTGTTTGGATAAGTGCCAGAGGGGGATAATATTCCTATACGGGAATAGTGGCACTTCCCCTACAAAAGACCAAATTCACTTAGGCTAATCCATGAACATAAGCATCTACAGCAACGATGGCTTGCGCAATATCAGAAGCTTTCACCTCAAATGGCATTTGATGAATAGTTTCTCCTTCGATTGTTGCTTGTTGACCAACCTTGAGAAGATCTTCGTAACTTGCATTTTCAAGATGCATTTCTTTAAGAGTGGTTGGCATGCCAATTTGTTGATAGAAACGAATGTATTTATCCAAAACTTCTTTTGGACGATTTTCTAGGAACAATTGTACAAGAGTTCCGTAAGCTACTTTTTCACCATGAGTCAAATGGTGAATATCGCCAGTGAGGGCTGTGAAACCATTATGGATGGCGTGAGCCGCAGCCAAGCCACCACTTTCAAATCCGATACCACTGAGAAGGGTATTGGCTTCAATGATGTTTTCAAGGGCTGGCGTTACCACTTTTGCTTCACAGGCAGCCATGGCTTGTAGACCATCTGCAAAAAGGATTTCTTCACAGCGTTCAGCAATGGCAACACCAGCAAGTGTTTGGTGTTTGCCTAGCATGGTTTTACCATTTGCTTGCATAACTGCTCGAGCTTCTACCCAAGTTGCTAAGCCATCTGCGATACCAGAAGCGAGCAAGCGTTTTGGCGCTTGAGAGATAACCTTACTATCGACCAAAACCAATTCTGGGTTCTTAGAATAGAAGATGTAGCGTTCAAAGGCACCTTCGTCCGTATAGATAACAGACAAGGCTGAAACCGGAGCATCTGTAGATGCAATGGTAGGAGCAATCACTACTGGTGATTTAAGAAGATCTGCGATGGCTTTAGCACTATCAATAGTCTTACCACCACCTAAACCAATGACTAAATTACAGCCCTTTTCTTTGGCCAAACTTACCACACGATTAATTTCATTATCTGAAGCTTCACCATTAAAGAAGACTGGAACAACTGTAAGTCCATTTTGAACGAGGTATTCTTCGAAACGTTGACCCACAATGTCATAAACTACTGAATCACACAATAGTACAGGATGACTTCCTAGTTCCAAAATGGTTTTTGCATTTTCAAATAAGGCATTTTCACCTTGAATGTAACGTGACGGACTTGCAAAATTTCTCATAGTCTTTCTCCTTTGATATAAATGTATTTATATAGAATCAATTAAATGACCTTAGTTCTATGGGATACAGAGCTAAACCCTCACTTTAATTGACAGTATATCTATTTAGAGTCAGTACATAAGTCTAATTTTTTACTCTGTTTTCAAAACTCCTACTCTTCTTCTGGGTAGACCAAACCCCAGTCTTTACGGAGTTGTGTCATGAGATCCATGACATCTCGACTGTAATTGAGGTAGGTATGATCATCCTCGCCTGCAACAGCTGCTTCCATATCGAGGACCTCATACTGGAGGGCTTTAGCGGTTTCTCCTGCTTCGATGACTTCTTGTGAGCCATCTTCCGTATAAGTGATGACCGCTTTTTGCCCACGTGGGTACTCATAAAGTTCGATATAGCCCTTGTCATAAGCGATGGTGCCACGTTTTGGTTGTTTAGCATGAAGACTAAGCGTTACAGTGGCCATTTCCCCTTCTACATTGGTAAGGAGAATACCCGCTTGTTCATCAACACCAGTTGGAGCTAATTTAACCTGTGAAACCATCTCTGTCGGTTGCGATGTCATGAACCAACGTACAAAGGAGAGGGCATAGACACCGATATCAAGTAAAGCTCCACCAGCCAAGTTACGATTGAAAAAGCGGTTGGTCATGTCATATTCTTTATAAGAACCGAAGTTCATCTGGATAACCTTGAGAGGTCCCAGCTTACCACTTTCCACGATTTCAGAGAGTTTTCGATAAATAGGCATATGGAAAATGGTCATGGCTTCTGCCAGTTTGACATGATTTTCTTCGGCGAGTTGAATAGCTTCTGCCAATTCCTCACTATTTAGAGTGATAGATTTTTCACAGAGGACGTGCTTGCCAGCTGCGAGGGCCTTGCGAAGGTAATTAATATGCGTATTATGAGGCGTTGAGATATAGATAATATCCACTTCAGGGTCTTCAAAGACTTGGTCGATTTCTTTATAGACCTTTTCAATGCCATATTTTTCAGCGAAGGCTACTCCCTTGTCGTAGGTACGATTGGCTACGGAATAGAGTTTCCCGCCAAGAGCTTCCAAAGCTTGTGCCAATTCGTTGGCGATAACGCCAGTTCCAAGACTAGCCCAGTTGTACTTAATTTGGTTTGTCATAGTTTTCCTTTTTCTATTTTTGAATAGTCAATTCGTTGATTTGAGATAAGATTTCAACTTCACTCGCTCCTGCCTGAAGCAAGGCTGCTGCCGCATAAGCCCCCTCAATGAGAGGCACCTGTTGAATGAGAATTTCCTTGTCAGAAAATTCTTCAAGCATTTCCAAATT
>NZ_CM002133.1:1609679-1612258 GCF_000448665.1 Streptococcus sp. HSISS2
AGAGTCTGTTAGCTGGCTGACTATCCACAGCCACTTGCACATGGTCGAAACTTGAACCCAAACCTCCATCTTCCAGACCACCTGTAGCTGTCAAAGGGATATCTGGAGCGACCTCACGAATCAGACTCACCAAACCTTTAGCAATATCAGCAGAGTGAGATACAATCACAATTCCAAGTTCTGGCATATCCTAGCCCTCCGCTTCTAGCAAGGCTTTGAAGAGTAGACCAGACGAATAAGAGCCTGGATCAATGTGACCAATTGAACGCTCACCTACATAAGAGGCACGCCCCTTGGTAGCAACAACTTCCTTGGTTGAAAGAACAGCTTGATCAATAAGGTCATTGGTTAATTGACCTTGTTTGACAGCTTCAACAACTGGGTGCCAAACATCCACCATGGTCTTTTCACCAACTTGTGCATGACCACGTTTTTTAATCATCTCGAGACCTGCCTCAAGCACTCCTGCCAGATCTTGACCAGCTTGTTCAGCCTTCATCATGCCCATAAAGGCAGACCCATAAAGCGGACCTGACGCACCACCAACTTTACTAATCAAGGCCATAGAAACCGCCTTGAACACTTCTGCTGCACTTTGTGGTTCAGTGCTGTTAATAGCCTCAATGGCTGCCGCCATACCACGCGCCAAGTTAGTACCATGATCACCATCTCCAATAGGACCGTCTAATTCAGACAAGTGGTCTTTTTCTGCTTCAACCCTTTGATCAAAGCCTTGCATCCATTTTACTGCAACTGTTTTATCCATAATATACCTAATTTCTAGTTTTCATGTCAGACTACCAAGCGATGGTCTTAACTGGACTCTCCAGAGCCTCAAGCCAAGCGTCATCATCAATCTTCATGAGCGTCAATGAAAGACCTGCCATATCAATCGATGTCATGTAGTTACCTAATTTTCTATAAACCACATCTAAGCCCGCATCTCCAAGAATGCTTGCTACATCGTTAGCAAAGACATACTGCTCCATGAGAGGTGTCGCACCCATACCATTGATGAGAAGGGCATAGCGTTCATCTGTCTTAGCCTCAAAGGCTTCAAGGAGTTTCCCTGTCAATTCTTCAGCTAACTGGCGAGATGGCTGCATAGACTCCTTACGATAACCTGGTTCACCATGGATACCAATACCGTACTCAATTTCATCCTCAGCTAGGACAAAACCAGGCTTACCAACTTCAGGAACCGTCGCACCGCTAAGGGCCAAACCAATGGTGTGAATATTAGGAACAATCTTATCAGCCAAGTCTTTGATTTCAGCCAGAGACTTGCCTTCACGAGCCGCATGACCTAGGATTTTGTGAACGAAAATGGTACCAGCAACCCCACGACGACCTTGTGTATAGAGGCTATTTTCCACAGCAATATCGTCGTCTACAACAATACTAGCAACCTCGATGCCTTCCATTTCAGCCAATTCTTGAGCCATCTCAAAATTCATGATGTCGCCAGAGTAATTTTTAACGACCATGAAGACACCAGCCCCTTGGTCCGCTTCCTTGATAGCTTCCAAAATCTGATCTGGCGTTGGGGACGTGAAGACAGCACCTGCAATGGCTGCCGAAAGCATACCATCACCCACAAAACCAGCATGAGCTGGCTCGTGACCACTTCCACCACCAGAAATGAGACCAACCTGACCAGCAGCCTGCTCATTTCTTGCGATGATGTCAAACCCCTCAACACGATGTACCAAATCACTGTGAACATAAGCCAAGCCATCTAGCATCTCTGTCACAACATTTTCAGGTTTATTGATAATTTTTTCATGGGATTGCCTCCTTTTCAAAGGTATCAACTATTTGCACTTACATTGGCTTCCTTCTGTGATTGCTCTTTCCCTATAAATAAAGGACTTCAAGGCTTTTTGAGAAAGATAGCGTAAAAATATGTAAACGCATACATTTTATAATTCAATTGTAGCATTTGCCTCTATCAATAGCAAGGCAAAAGGGTAGGCGACCGCCTTTAAAAAGTACAGGATTAGTGTCAAAAAATATTCTCATAAAAAGACGCATTTTAGTCGCCCAAGCTATTGAAAAACCACCATTCAAGCCTTATAATGGAATGACGAATTAACAGATAAGGAGGGGTCACATGACTATCGATTTTCCAAATGAATCAGAGCCTCAAAACGAAATGGATGCGGTCCTTCAAGCAGGCCGTCTCCTCATGGAGAGCGGTGCTGAGATTTACCGCATTGAAGACACCATGGGGCATATGGCCAAATCTCTGGGCATTAGGGACTTTTCTTCTTATGTGGTCAATCGGGGAGTCATGATTTCTGGACTCAACCGTTCAGGGCTTAAAGAATCTCGTATTCTAGCTACCTCAGCTCCCTCCATCCATCTAGGCAAACTCGAAGAGGTTAACCGCTTATCACGAGAACTGACGGAGCAACCAAATCCAGCTCTTTCCAGTATTTTCCAAAAACTGAGAACCATTGAACACAAGACCTTCTATCGTCCTTTAGAGGATATTATAGCCTGTGTCATTGGTGCAGGGAGCTTCTCGCTAGCCCTTGGAAGTAGCTGGATTGATGGGACTGCTGCGGCTATCTCTG
>NZ_CM002133.1:1613910-1615583 GCF_000448665.1 Streptococcus sp. HSISS2
GGATTGATGGGACTGCTGCGGCTATCTCTGGACTCTTTGTGGGGATTGGCATGCAGCTCTTTTCCCGTTTTATTCATACCAGTTTTTTGCAGATTATCCTCTCTAGTGCCATTGCCGCTTTATCAGCTAATATCCTCTATACTCTGGGCATTGGACAACATCGTAGTGTCATTATCCTAGGGACCTTGATGATTTTGATTCCTGGGGCCTACTTTGTCAATGCCATCCGAGAATTCACCCAGAACAACTACTATAGTGGTCTGGCCTTGATGCTGTCGGGAGTCTCCACTTGTCTATCGATCTCTGTCGGTGTCCTTGCCATGATTTCCATTCTCCCCTTTGCGGAGCAACTATCAGGCGTCTTTTCAACACCGTCTACCTCCTGGCTAGAAGTCCTGACTCAAACTGTCATGGCAGGAGTAGGGACAGCAGCCTTCTCCGTGCTTTATCGAGTTCCCAAAAAATACTTTTTTGACCTTGGAACCCTAGGTGCCGGCTCATGGCTCCTCTACCTCTTGATTTGGAACAATACCCATCACGAAGTCTTAGCCATCCTCTTCCCAGCCCTATTAGTCACTATCACCTCACGCTTTTTGGCCCACTACCGTAGATGTCCAGCCACAGTCTTCCTAGCCTCAAGCATGTTCCCACTCATTCCAGGAATGAGCTTCTACCGTGCCATCTACTTTCTCTTGATTGGAAATGAAAACCTAGGCCTCAGCTTCCTACGAGCTTGTTTCTTGGCCTCATTTACCATTGCTATCGCCGTCAGTCTGACACAACAAATCCCTAGCCGTTATTTTGTCCTAGGGAAGAAGAAATAAATTGTTGAAAGCCATTGGTTTTATATATCAGTGGCTTTTTTGATATTTCGATTAAATAATCAACACCAAAAAAGGTAGCCCCTAAAAGAAGCTACCTGCAAAATCTCTTCCATAAATCTACTTCAAATCAAAATATTCCTTAACATCTTTAACATAGCCAAATTGTTGGTTCAAAGTCTCCAACAAATCTTTATTATGACCTGGATAAGTGTCATTCCTTGCCATCACCCCCTCATACAAACTTGCTACTAAGCGTTCAAAGGGTTCTATATACTCCCAATACTCAAAAGGGAGATTCGAAATCTTACTTAAATCATTATCATCAAAATGATACACGAGATGGCGTAGCATTTGAGTCTCAATAAAATGAATATCTCTCAACTGCTCAAAACTAATTGTATCCAGTTCCGAGATATACTGACACAAATCATCAAGTGCTTTTACATCAAATTTTTTCTCCTCGTGTAGGAAGTAGAGAAAGCTCTGATTCTCAGCTCTTTTGTTGTCTTCTATCAGATTCCTTTTATACGTCATTCTTGAATCCTTCCCTTAAATGAAATGGCGAAAATTGGGTAACAAGACACTCCAGATAAGAACAATAAAAGATCAACTAAATCCAACTTAGCAGGTTGAATTCAGTTAATCTTTTTGGTCATTTTACTAATCATCACAAGCAGATAAATCATTTAAAAGACAAACTACCGAGTGATGTTAATCCTCTTGCTAGATTAAAGTTACGTTCTGATTTTTCTTGGAATTCTGTGAGTGTCTTACTCAAGTCACTCACTCCAGAACTCAGTGATTTGCCTTTAGAAAGATTGCGGACTGCTAGAACTTGAATAGCTCTGC
>NZ_CM002133.1:1616936-1619896 GCF_000448665.1 Streptococcus sp. HSISS2
AATGAAATGGCGAAAATTGGGTAACAAGACACTCCAGATAAGAACAATAAAAGATCAACTAAATCCAACTTAGCAGGTTGAATTCAGTTAATCTTTTTGGTCATTTTACTAATCATCACAAGCAGATAAATCATTTAAAAGACAAACTACCGAGTGATGTTAATCCTCTTGCTAGATTAAAGTTACGTTCTGATTTTTCTTGGAATTCTGTGAGTGTCTTACTCAAGTCACTCACTCCAGAACTCAGTGATTTGCCTTTAGAAAGATTGCGGACTGCTAGAACTTGAATAGCTCTGCATAATTCTGCAAGAAGTTCATCATTATCCTTCTTTCCAACTTCGATTTCATTTTTAAACGTTACGAGCAACTCTCTCTCATTTTCAGTTGTTTCTGGATTTATAATAAGATTATAGATATTGTTTAAGATATCCGTAATTTGCGTGTTATTGCTTTTTGTCATCTAGATTACCTCCTATAACCTGTAGCAAGATTAGGTTGAGCAAGTGAATTAAATTGGTTAATTGTTTGTGTTGTCATGAGCAACGACCTCTTTTAATAGTTCGCTGTGACATCATTATACACATCTAGCATATCAAATTCAATACTAAAAATATCCTTCTGCCACAAATGGTCCAAATTTAGCACAAACAGATAAAAAGAAGTAATCAAACGATTACTTCTTTCAGATTGAAGAATAAGTCCATTTTAGGCAACTTTCTTCAATCTGTTTCTTTTAGAGCATAAAGTGAAAAACTCTTATAAATTCCATTACATCAATATTCCTAAGAGATTTAACTACGTGGTAACCAACTTTTAAAAGGGCTTGCCTATATTCTGAAGTAAGCACATCGAGCGATTATTTTTCTATTGCTTTATTGACATAAAATCATATGTCTAACGCTATTCCTTATATTTTTCTATCATTCTTTATGATACAATAGCATCAATTTATTTTTAGGAGGATAATATATGACTTCTACTATTGGTATTATAAGTTTATCTAGTGGCATTATCGGTGAAGACTTTGTCAAACACGAAGTGGACTTGGGGGTCCAACGACTCAAGGACCTCGGACTCAATCCTATCTTTTTACCTCATTCGCTAAAAGGCTTAGATTTTATCAAAGAACATCCTGAAGCTCGTGCAGAGGATTTGATTCAGGCCTTTTCTGATGATAGTATCGACATGATCCTATGCGCCATCGGTGGAGACGATACCTATCGCTTGCTACCTTATCTTTTTGAAAATGACCAACTACAAAAAGTTATCAAACACAAGATTTTTCTTGGTTTCTCAGATACAACCATGAACCATCTCATGTTGCATAAACTAGGAATCAAGACTTTTTACGGCCAATCATTTCTAGCAGACATTTGTGAGTTAGACAAAGAAATGTTGCCATATAGCCGCCACTACTTTAAAGAATTGATTGAGACTGGAAAAATCTCAGAAATTCGCCCTAGTAACGTTTGGTATGAGGAACGGACTGATTTTAGTCCCAAAGTCTTGGGAACACCTCGTGTCAGCCATGCAAATACAGGTTTTGACTTATTACAAGGCAATACTCAGTTTGAGGGAGAAATCCTCGGTGGTTGCCTCGAATCTCTCTATGATATTTTTGACAACTCTCTACACGCAGATAGCACAGACCTCTGCCAAAAATACAAACTTTTCCCTGACTTATCCGACTGGGAAGGAAAGATTCTATTGCTAGAAACAAGTGAAGAAAAGCCTGAACCTGATGATTTCAAAAAAATGTTGCAAACTTTAAAAGAAACTAGGATATTTGAGGTCATCAGTGGACTCTTGGTCGGGAAACCTATGGATGAAACCTTCTATGACGACTATAAGGAGGCTTTAATGGACATCATTGATAGCAATATCCCGATTGTCTATAATCTGAATGTCGGCCATGCCACACCAAGAGCGATTGTTCCCTTTGGAGTCCACGCGTATGTAGATGCAACGGAGCAAGTCATTCGCTTTGATAATCACAAATAAAGCTGGGAAGAATTTCTCAGCTCAGATTGAAGTAATCAGACGATTACTTCTTTTTATTTTCTTAAACAGCGAAAATTGGGTAACAAGATACTCAAAATAAGAACTATAAAAATGCCCAAAACCATAATTGTAGTATAGGGATTAAAGCAGAGACTTATTAGCAAGGCAAGACTTATTCCAATCATTAGGTATCCCAACTTTCTCACTACTGACTTACTGATCTCATTGTGATTTTTAGTTGCTAGGCCAATACTTTTAGGAAGATAATTCCCGATTACTAGAAAAATGAGTGCCACTAACCAAATGACAGTCAATCGAACTTGAATTTGGCCTCCTAAGGCAAAAGTCAATATGAGACCTTGGATGACAACCGAAAAAATTGGGATAAGCCATAACATAAACTCTTTTAAGAATGGAATGGTTATTTGTTTAAAGAATGAAAATAAGAGATTATAAATGACAAGAGCAATAAAAGGAAGGACAACTATTGCTAGATTGCGTTCCATAAAACCATTGGCTTGTTCTTCCACATTAAAATGGATAGCCACCCGATTTGGGAGTTGATTGTAAAAGACTAGTCCGACAATAACCGGTGTAAGTATCACTATATTACCAATGACTCTTTGCATATTATTTTTCATCTTCTTTTCCTCCAAGTGACTGAATCCAGGTTAGAATTTCTTCAAAAACAGTTAAGTTCAAACTATAGTAAATAAAATTCTTCTGTTTTTTTCTTCAATTAGTCCTGCTTTTCTCAAGGTAGACAAATGATGAGAGACTGTTGCAGGAGCCAAGTCAAACTGTTGGCTGATTTCTCCAGCTGACTTCGGTCCCGACTTTAGATAGTCTAAAATTTCTCTCCTCACAGGGGCAGAGATGGATTTTAAGGTTTCAGATAAGCCCATGAGTTTCCTCCTTTTTCCAAATTCGGCGTGTCAGGAGTCCGACACCTAGCACAT
>NZ_CM002133.1:1621573-1622876 GCF_000448665.1 Streptococcus sp. HSISS2
TGCACATAAATAGCTAACATGACTTCGATTAATAAGAGATTGCTGACTATCCCTTGTTGATAAGCACCTGCCAAAAAATCGATGGTAGCATGAAGTAATATCGCCCAGAAATAGAATGAAAGCTTATGCTTAGTGACTGCTAGAAAATCCCAAGCTGTAAGCAAGACCTGTAGTAGTAAGGCAACTAGTCTTTCAAAGAGAGACATAACAACAGCAAAGCCTGTTAATTGATTGACCTGACCTACTAGAAATGAAGGTAACTGACTGGCCTGACCTGAATGGACGGCCTGTAAAACAATGATGTTAGTGAGTAAGCCCATCACTCCAAGCAAGATAAATTCACTAAGACCATGTCCAAAACCGTAAGCTACAATATCAGACGTCATCAAACTTCTTTTCTTTTCGAGAATCTTAAAAACCAAATAGCGTGTTGTTTCTTCAACAAGACCAGCCATAAGTCCTCCATAAACAATGGTAAACCACTTAGAAGAGTGAGTAAAACCAGATAAAACCAAGGCATTGATAGGTCCTTCAATCATCATGACTGGTAAGGCAAAGCCAATCAGTCCCACTAAAAAGAGCTTGAGCGAAAACTTCCATCTTTTCCTCAGGACGATAAAACTTATGATGGCGATAACTAACATGGCAAGAATTGTCATAAAAGGAGTGTTTCCATTTGATTTATCCTTTCATTGAGACGGAATAAGAATACTATCTTGGTGAGAATACCTATTTCTATACTTTTCGAAATAGATTATACGCTTTTCATAGACTACAGTCAATTCTATTTCGAAAAAAATCGAAATAGAATCACAAAAATCGTGAAAACGATCTTTTTTGTCATTTTAATTATTAATCATCACAAACAGATAAATCATCTAAAAAACATGGCGATTGATGACAATCCTATTGCTAGATTAGCGTTACGTTCTGATTCATTTTGGAATTCTGTGAGTGTCTTACTCAATTCACTCAATCCTGAACTCAGTGAAATCCCTTTAGAAAGATTGTCGACAGCTAGAACTTGAATAGCTCTGCGTAACTCTGCAAGAAGTTCACCATTGTCCTTCTTTCCAACTTCTATTTCGTTTTTAAACGTTACGAGCAAGTTTCTCTCTTCTTCAGTTGTTTCTGGATTTAAAATGAGATTATAGATATTGTTTAAGATATCTTCAATTTGGATATTATCACTTTTTGTCAACTAGAACACTCCCTAAATAGATCCTGCTTTTCTCAAGGTAAACATTTGATTTATACTATCATCGAATTCGGAAAGAAATGCTATCTTGGTGAGCACACCTAT
>NZ_CM002133.1:1624325-1641403 GCF_000448665.1 Streptococcus sp. HSISS2
CCAACTTCTATTTCGTTTTAAACGTTACGAGCAAGTTTCTCTCTTCTTCAGTTGTTTCTGGATTTAAAATGAGATTATAGATATTGTTTAAGATATCTTCAATTTGGATATTATCACTTTTTGTCAACTAGAACACTCCCTAAATAGATCCTGCTTTTCTCAAGGTAAACATTTGATTTATACTATCATCGAATTCGGAAAGAAATGCTATCTTGGTGAGCACACCTATTTTCTTTTTTTGAAATAGATTCTACGCTTTTCTGAAAGCACTGTCAAGACTATTTCGAAAAAAATCGAAATAAGGATACAAAAAAGACCGTTTTCACGATCTTTCTTCTTGAGAATTTTCCCTCATTCTCGGCTGTGTGTTCTCTGGTCAGTCACATGAGCTCCTACTGCTTATCTTTCTGGGACATATTCGCCAGTGTTAGCATCGTAATAACGGCGTTGACCGTTAACTGTGACGTAGGCACCTTTAACTTGACGACCTGATTGATCAAAGTAAAGGTGTTGGCCATTGATGACTTGTTCGCCTGTTACGGCATAACCATCTGCTCCGAAGTAAGCCCAGACGTTAGGCTCGATTTGAGCAAAGCGGTTGGTTACAGGTTGACCGTCGTTTTCGTCATAGTACTTGTAACGACTGCCGACCTTAATGGCCTTGCCTTTGTATTGGATACCATTTTCGTCAAAGTAGTATTCCTTGCCATTGATAGTCCACTTGCCTTTAAGGGCTTGGCCATCAGTATTGAAGTAAGACCATTGGTTTGGTGCAATCTCAGCAAAGCTGCTTGTGACAAGAGCTCCACTGTGGGCATCATAGTAATAAGTCTTACCATCTTCGACAACAGTTTTCCCCTTAACTTGGATACCATTTTTATCAAAGTACTTAAGGTATCCATGATCAGCACGAACTTGGCCGATAGCCAGTGAACCGTCTTGTTTGAAGTACATCCACTGGTCATCACCAACTTGGAGGTAGCGTCCGCTAGCAAGAATACCTGATTCTGGCTCATAATAATATTTGATGCCATTTTCTTCGATAATTTCACCCTTAGCTTGGCTACCATCTTCCTTGAAGTAATAAAGGTGACCATCAATGTATTGACGTCCTGTAACACGGTTACCTTCTTTATCAAAGTAATTCCAAGCCTTAGTTGCTGGATTATAGACAAAGATGCTGCGTCCGATTTCGCCTGCTGGTGTGATGTAGCGAGCCTTACCATTTTCAAAGATAATAGAATCTGCACGATTGCTGTAGGCCGTACCGACACTACCATCTTGGTTAAAGTAATAAGTCTTACCGTCAATGACACGTGAACCAGTCACAGTGTTACCATCAGCGTCAAAGTAATAACGTTTGCCTGTCCTGCTATCTGTCGCAAAGACATTGCGTCCCATGTCACCTGTTTGGGCAGCATAGTAATGCAACTTGCCATCATCGGTACGGACAATGCGATCCTTGGCCTGAATACCCGTTTCACGGTCAAAATAGAAATGGTGACCACTCCAATGAAGGTTACCCACTACCATTGTTCCTTGAGTCGTAAAGGCACGAACTTGCTGATGTTTGTCATCAAAATCAACAAAGGCATTCTTAATCATGGCACCGTCTAGACCGTAATAGTAAGTATAACCGTTGCTAGCACGACGAAGAGCGTTACGCAATTGGATACCATTGTCAAAGAAATAGTAATCCTTGCTATTGATAGTTTGAATACCCTTAGTCATCTTACCGTCAGCACCGAAGTAATACCAGTTGCCGTCACCGTCTTGAACGAATTCATTTTTGATAACTTGATTATCACGAAGGAAGTAAACATCTTGTCCACGACGTTGGAAGACTTGAGTGCTTGTGATGGCACCCGTGTCACGAAGTGGTGTTGGCAAGAGTTGGCCGTTGGCTGAAGTATTAAAGTACTGATTGGTCTTGTCATCACGAAGAACATAATTGATGCCTCGTCCAAGGATGTTGGTTCCGTTGAAGTACTTAGCAGACCATTTGGTGATCTTTTCATTCGTAGGCAACTGCTTACCATTTGAAATTTGCACACGGTTGAAAATAGATGGGTACTTAGCTTTAAGCTCATCAAGGAAGGTACCACCGTACTTGCCTTGATAGTCTGTGCCATCTGTACGGGTATTGGCCACATAGGCTTGGTCCACAATTTGATAACCTTGTTGATGATAACCGTAGCCGTTAACACGCGTGGCATTCACCACTTCCTTACCTGGAAGGTTATAGATTTGGTCTGGCACCCAGTCAGCAATGGCCTGAATACCATCTTTGTGGAGGGCACGAAGGACGTTAAGGAGGTCTTCAAGTGAGCCATACTTGTTATTTTGACTCAAGGCCATGTCATAACGGTCATCAAAGGCATAACCATTGTCAATCGTTGAATCGAGGAAGGTACCATCTTTACTTGAAACGTACTGTGGTGGAAGTCCAACAGATGTAACACCCCAAGCTTTGAGCAAGTCAGTGTTCTTAGCCAAGACACGGTTCATGTAGAGTTCTGGCTGATCGTCCGCAAAAGCTTGGAAGTTTGAGAAAGCTTCATACATGACTTGCGAATCAAGGGCTGCTGAAGACTTGTAAACTTGACCATCGCTATTGGCACGGTTACTTGGCTGTGTACGTGCGTCTTGGTTAGCCTTAGCCCCGACTGGTACCCAGACACCGAGGTAACCTGATACTTGCACATTTTCCACACCAAAAATATCATTGGTATTGAAGGTCAAGTTCCCATTCCAGTCGGTACGTTTAAGAAGGTTTGAAGGTACATCAGAATCGTTGAGGTAGGTTGCTATACCATCCTTAGTCGTCAAAAGCAATGGACGGTAAAGCTGATTACGGTGGGCTCTACCCATATTCATCGTTACAGTTTCATTGCTACCCAATCGGAAATCATAGTTATTGGTCATGATGACACCCATCCCTTGCGTACGGGTTTCAGCAGTTCCCCAATCAGTTCTGTTATTGGCACCTTTCCCATAACGAACTGATGTCAAGAGGCCGTCATTTCCGACTTTCTTCACTTCCATGTCTTGACCACCAGCTACATACTTGATACGGGCACGCAAGAGGGTGTCGATGGCATCAAAGTAAGGCGTCTTCTTGGCCATGTAGTGACCATCCTCACGGTAGAGGTCACCGTAATAAACACGTGTTATAGAGTCCTTGTTGGTCAACATGAGGGCATAGACAGATGGCAAGTTGTATGACGCATAAGTCTTGTGAGCTGTATTGATATCCGCATTGTAAATCTCGAAGGCTTTCTTGATTTCATCACGGGTGAAATTGTAGCCAAACAGATTTGGATTGATACGATCACGGATGATACGTTGGATAATGGTTTGGGCTTCAGTATCGTGGGCACGGGTGAAAATATAGTTAGCCATACGCTCACCATTTTTATCGTTGGCACCACGTGGATTCAAACTACTGTTGATGAAGGCAGTCATGTCCCCAAGCTGCATACGTGTATTTTTATCACGCATCAAAAGGTTGGTAAGAGCATTACGAAGGGCATTATCAATCGGCAGTTGTGCCCCCTTAGTGTCCTTGTTGTAATATGGGTCGTTGGCAGACCAGGCTTCCAAGTATGACAAGTGTTTGATCGCATTGGCTTCAGACTTGTCAACACCATAGGCTGCTTTGAAGTAATCTGAAGCGATTTGGAGAAGGTCAGCATCCACATTGTCCAAGGCATCGACACGCAAACCGTCAAAGTTGGCTGTTGGGTCGTTGGCCATGATGCTTCCGATATTCATCATAAAGTGGAGCCAGTTAAGTTGCTCCGCCTGAACAGCTGGGTTTGAGTTATCAATATCGTTGGCAAGCAAGAACTCAAGACCACCGATAGAATTGTCCTTGAAGTACTTACGTGTCCCACTCTGGTTTGTCGGTGTGCGGTTAAGCAAACGATAATCAGAGTTGGCGTAGCTAGTACGGTTACCAGTATCACCCTTACTATTGTTAAAGAGCAACTGTCCGCCTTGCAAGTGGTCGTATGAACTATTTTCAGTGCTACTATTCCAACCTGGCTGAGTCTTGATGAACTGATCAATACTTGTACGCAACCAGTTGGTATTGCCTTCACGAGCGATACGTTCTTCAATCTTAGTCTGAACCGCTTTAGCAGCTTGGTCTAGACTTTCCTGGCTAGAGTTGGTTGAAAATGAGCCTGCACCAAGACCTTGATTTTGCATGTAGTTAAGGTAGTTAACCTGAGTTGACTTGTCAGGCCACCAAACCATCAAGAGTGGACGTTTGTCAGCCTCAGTTGAAGCCGTCCAAGTCTTACCATCCTTGAGAATGCTCTTTGGACGGTACCAAGCATCCGCTGTGATGAAGGTATCGAGCTGGTCCAACGATTTATCATCGTTTTTGTAGAGCTGGTTTCCAGATGAAAAATCGACGGTTGCCTTGATTGGTTCTGTTGAAAATTCATCCTGTGACTTAGTCGCAAGAGCCCCTGTTTCAGCATCAAAGTAATAAGACTTACCATCTTGCTCAAAGACAAAGTTCTTACGCACACTACCGTCACTATTGACATAGTATTGTTTGCCGTTAATCCATTGGATACCAGTCGATGTGTTGGTGTTGGCTTCACGAGTTTCTGCCAAGGCACGACGACTACGTGTACGAGCTTCTGTATTTGCCGTATCAGTTGTTGCTGCACGGTCTGTAGTGGCTGTTGTAGTATTGTTAGTTGTATCTGTAGTTGTAGCACTCGTATCAGTTGCAGCTGGTTGCACATTTGTACTTGGTGCTGCTTGACCTGAGTTGGTGTCAACTGTTGCTGCGTTTGTGGTAGGTGCTGCTGCTCTATCTGTGGTAGCTGTTGTCGTGCTAGTGGTATCTGCAACAGGGATGTTGACACTAGCAGTATTAGCGTCTGCTGAGATAGTTGGTGCTACCGTAGTTGCTGCATCATTAGTTGTGGCAGGTGTCTCTTGAAGCAAATCCTGACTGCTATCACCCGACTGATTCGCAGGATTTTGCTCATCGGCCTGAACCTGTTGGTCTTCCAACAAAGTGCCACCAGCAACGGTAACCATTGAGAGTGCTGTTACCCCAATCGTTACCCAATTCTTCTTCACTTTATGCAGTTTAAAGCGTACTTCTTGTTCCATAATATATAACCTTTTTCCCTTATAATATTTCTATCATAAGCTATTTGACAAGGGAATACAATTACACAACTATAATGTCAGCTTAATGTAGGCACCTTTCTTTTCTCAGAAAGGTGGTCTAAATGAGGTAACTCCTAAACTAGAGATGACATAACTAACGATAATCATTAGGCTAGGGACTTTTTAACAACTCCTCCCAAGCCTACAAAATTAATGTAAATTTAAATAAAAAAACCTTCATTTCTAAGATGAAATAAAGGATTTGGCTAGAGATACTGACATATAACTGTGAAAACCTGCGTGATCAACTCATTCGAAGGTCATGGCGCTTTCCATGTTTGGTAGCCCGCAAAACTCTTGGCTGGTATTTTTACACAAGTTGTTTTATCTGTGACATTAAGTTCCATAACACCCTTACTCTTTAATCAAAAATAGCTGAGTCTTTCTGAGAATTATAGCCCGTTTTCAGCCGGTTATAATAGGATAGTTCAGTATTCCTTGGTCGGTTTCAGAACTTTCAACGTAAGCCAAAGTCATCTTATTTTAACGAGTAATTTTAAATTTTCCTTTTAATTAGAGACAAGGGTAGCACATCTCAACTTATTATCTTTTTCGAAGAAATTTTTATTTTTGAACACTTTATATTTTATATTGTGTGAAATATAAAAGGTCTTTTATCAAAAAATAAGAAAGTTTTCTTTTCGTGAAATTCTTTGCTCTAATCTAACCATGATAACGATTACACACCTCATCTTACAACCTGCTAAGAACGTACCTACCTCAAATATATAGGGGTGTAAGTATTGAGAAAAATAGGAGAAATAATGAAACCCAAATTATCTTTTAAAGATCTTATTCAAAAACTTGAGGATAAAAATATATCTCCTGGTAGCTATACTGAAGATCAAATTGAAAACTATCTCAAAACTAGAAGTTACTATTATAAAATTTCTAGTTATAGAAAAAATTTCCCTAAACTTCCTCAAGGGGGATATGATAAGTTAACATTTGATCATCTCGTTGCCACTGCTAAATTAGATGTACGTTTGAGAGAATATCTACTCATGCTTTGTTTAGACATTGAACATGCAACAAGAACTAACCTTATGAGAATCCTAACTGATGATGATAACGAGGATGGCTATACAATTGTTAAAGAGTTTCAAGATAAATTCCCTAAAAAGTTCAATGAGGTACTGTCACATTTTAGAAGCAGTAAATATCGATTAGACATGTTTCGTAAAAAAACACAAATTTCATCTTGGGTCCTTATGGAAATTATTGATTTTGGAACGTTAGTCCAATTTTTAGAGTTCTATATTGAATCTAGAACCCCTAAATACGAGAAACTTTATGCTAAGGAACACAGATTCATTAAGAACATCCGTAACTCTTGTGCTCATAATGATGTATTTTTAATCAATCTATTTTTAAAAGAGGATATGATTCCAAGACCTTATCCATCTACCAAATCATTTTCAAATACAATGGGTATCAATAACGGATTAGTTAAGTATCCCAAAATTATTGATTTAGTTAATTTGTTTTATATACACTCAAAAATTTGCTCCGACGAACTTAATCAGAGACGGTATAAAGAGGGAACTGAAGTATTAAACAGATATTATGAGAATAGTGAGATGATAAATCATTCAACATCTTTAAAAAAATTCTTTGAATCAATTTTCAAAAAATCAGTTGACTTTTTGGATAAAACATAATACTATTGATATGAGGAAACAAGGTAAAACCTTGGCTCGCATTTTATATCGGGTTATTGAAAAAAGTCAGCGGTCTTTGCTGGCTTTTTTCTATTTCTCCTGATGTATAAACTGTTATACCGCTAAAAAGAGCTACTGCTATCACCTTATTCGCCAAGAAAAATCAAAAGCCAGCAACTGCTGGCTTTGAATTATTTAATAATCTAGAGATTTGATAGGAAAAATTAATAATTGAAATTGGAAAGGGAAAAAGTTCTCTAGATTCTTAAATCATATTAATATTAACGACCACGTCGCAATTCGCCAGTTCTGGCATCACAAAAGAGACGTTTACCACCAACATAAACATGGCGACCTTTCACTTGACGACCTGAAGCGTCAAAATAAAGGTGTTTACCATTGACAACCTGTTGTCCTGTCACTGCTTGACCAGCTGCGTTGAAATAATACCAGCAACCACGTGTCACTTCGACAAGACGGTTGGCAACCTTCTCACCTGTGTGGGCATCAAAGTAACATTTCTTACCATTGATAGTAAGCACTTTACCTTTAACTTGCGCACCATTGTTACCAAAGTAATAAACCTTATCGTTAATGGTTTGAAGGCCTGTTACCTTGTAGCCTTGTTGGTTGAGGTAAGCCCATTGGTTAGCTGCCATTTGGATAAACTGGTTGATGGCTGCTTCACCAGTAACAGCGTCATAATAACGCCCTTCAGCCCAGCCACCTTTTAGCTGACTGTGATCTTTGTTGAAATAATACTGTTTGCCATCAATCACTTTTGCTCCTTGAACGAGATTTCCTGAAGCATCAGCATAATACCAGTTGTTATTTTCAAAGATAAAGCGTGACACAGCCATTTCACCCGTTTGAGCAGAAATGTAGTAACTTGTGCTTCCTTGATTCACCAATTGACCTTTGATTTGACGGCCTTCTGCATCAAAACAGTATTCCTTACCATTAATGATACGCTTCCCTGTCACAGCATATCCATGTTCATCTAGGTAGTACCAAGCTTGGTTTTCTTTGTTTTGAACAAAGGTATTAACCGCCATGTAACCAGTATCTGGAATGAAGTAGCGGATATGACCGTCAGCAAAACGAATAAATTTGTCTTTAGCTTGGATACCTGTTTGCGTGTCAAAGTAGAAGGTCACACCAGACATTTCAACGAGGCCAGTTGCCATATGTCCATAGCAATCAAAGTAGCGGACATCTTTGCGGTAGCCTGCAAAATCGTAGAAACCATTAATGGCTTTGACACCATTTTTATCATAGTAATAAGTGTAGCCGTCGCCACCTTTAAGAAGATAGTCACGAGCTTGAAGACCGTTATCTAGGAAGTAATAAGTCTTACCATCGATAACGTGTTCACCTTTCACTTTTTGGCCGTTTTGGTCAAAATAATACCATTGATTTTCACCTACACGGACAAATGATGACTTGTGAGTGTTTGAATCTACACTTGGTTTTATCTCACCTGAGATGATTTGATAGCCTGAATTATTTTGTTTGTTTCCTTGTGTAATGATAGTGACATTCGGTGTTGAACCATTTGAATTTGTCACTGACACATTAGGAATCAATTTATTTGAATTTGAAATAATGGTTACATTTGGAGTCGTTCCAGAAGCTGTAATCGTGATTGTTGTGTTACGACGACCATTTAAATTAATGGCATTCAAATCAGGCCAATTCGTCGTAAATGCTGCAAATCCACTAGCATCAGATGATGAAGACCATGATGATGAAGACGAGTAAGAATACCATGCAGAACTTGATGAGCTTGAAGAACTTGACGAACTAACACTCACTGACGCAGAACTGCTACCTGATTGATAACCTGAACCAGGTGTTGTTGTATTAGAGGTCTGTGTTTCAGTGACTTGTGCACCTTGTGAAGCCTGTGAAGTACCTGAAGACACACTTCCTTGACCAGTACTTACTACCTCTCCACCACTAGTTGCTCCAGCACCCATAACAGACGCTGATAAGCCTTCTGTTGAATAAGATGATGACGCCTCGTATCTTGCAGTCATTTGACTTCCAGAGTTTGATGGCACCGCTGACACGTAAGTAGCATCTTCTGTTAAGGTTGGCGTATAGCTTTGATTAACCAGTGATGCACTTGATTCAATACCAGCATCTGATTGTTCATAACCGCCCTTATTAGGAACTGGCACTTCATCTGCCTTTGCAGATTGATCTGTCAAAAAGGCACCACCTGCTAAAGCAACCATTGACAGAGTACTGACTCCGATAGTCACCCAATTTTTCTTAACCTTGTGTAGTTTAAATCCAACTTTCTTTTCCATAACATACACCTTTCTATGCTTTTTCCATTTAATACCTAATATGATAAGCCATATCAATAGCGAATACAATTACAGTAGCATAACCCTAATCTCATAAGACTAACCTTCTAGTCATATTTCTCACGAAAAAGCAAGATAAAGCTATATAACCAATACCTTTTTATCTTAGAAAGCTCTTTTTTTAAAATCTCTTATTTTTTGTTAAATAACAAAGAAAGCCTCGCTTTCATCTGTTTTCAATCCTCATACATTAGAGCGAATGAGCATCCTTTGTAACTAAAGTAAGCCCTATATGGCGAATATTTTACGTAAACCTTATTATTTGCTTACACTATATTGATAATTTTAGAAAATAAAAAACAAGCCAAACAACTTGCGTCAACGCTTAAAAGCTTGTCTAACATGACTTTTGACGCTTTTAGAAACCTATTTGAAAATATTTTTTCTCTCTCACAATCAGAAGTAGCAAAAAACTCTAAGTAACTTAGAAATATACTTAGAGTTTTTTACTAAATATTTACTACAGTGATAGATACCACTACTAATCAGGAAACGAGTGCCCATCCTGTCGCCAAAATCTATTTCTCCTTCATCTTCAAATTATAAGTTGTATTAGTCATTATTTTTTTCCTCCAGACTACCTATAATCCCTTCTGTATGCCGATATTCCAGTTGATTTTGATAAAACCAAATTGGTAAGAAATAATCACCATCTGATAATACATCATTATCTGATAATAAATCATTATCTGCTTTAACAGCCATGGTAACCT
The DNA here is from genome assembly GCF_000448665.1 of Streptococcus sp. HSISS2. NCBI lineage: Bacteria > Bacillati > Bacillota > Bacilli > Lactobacillales > Streptococcaceae > Streptococcus > Streptococcus sp. HSISS2. The sequence continues at coordinate 1,634,274 of NZ_CM002133.1, forward strand.
CTTCGTCCTTATTTAAGTGTAAGAATTCATTAATATCCTTATCCTTGATACCATATTCTATTTCACCATCTCCTGTCTCCCAATTATAAGATTTTGAAATCACTTTTAGTTTAGAAAAGACTTTTCTATTCAATGTTAGCTTTTGAAATAAAAATTCCTTATAAGGCAGTAACTCATCTGAGTAATTTGAGCTCTCCGTACTTAACTTCCCATCTGGAGAATAAACAAGATTGACACGTTCAACCTCAGTACCTTCTTTACTTAATGAAACATATCCCTCTATACGCTTATTCTTAGGTTTTCCATATAACATAACACTATTTTACGATATATGTAAATCTTATCTTGGTCATACGAATCACTCACACGAACGGTAAATCCTTTGGGAAAGGTATCAAACAACTCATATAAATTCTTAGTAGGGTACACTTTCTCCGCTGCAGGGCCTATTTTACTCTCAAGTTTTCCCCTATAATTTATCATTAGTCCACAGCCAGTGAGGATGACTAAAGATAATAGCGTTGCAAGAGCTAGTCTAAATTTTTTCAAAATCTATTTCTCCTTTATCTTCAAGTTATAAACAATTTTCATGTCTGGGCTACCCTTGTCGCTTTTTTCTACTCCCTTTATACTTCCAGCTTTCAATAATCTTTCAAAATTCCTATCAGTCAGGCTATCTTTTTTCCATTTCGCCTTGTCTGGTAAGGTCTGACAGTCAGAAACATCAATTTCTGTACCATTAGCTGAGTTATCTAAATAAATAATCTCACTTTTACTGCTAGGGTGAAATTCAAGTGCATAGAGACCTCTTAACGTTCCATAAGCACCATTTATACTGTCATTTAACAAAGTCCGATTTCCATGATTATCCGTGATAATGGGATAAACATAAAGTCCAGAATCGCCATAATTGTATATATCGGTAAATTCTACCTTGCTGACACCTGAATAATTCTCCTTGATATAAACAGCTATCTGCTCTTCCAAAAGTCTGAAACCATGTTTGTACAAACGGTGTTCTGCATACCTATCTCCTAAAAAAAGAGAAAAAACTATTGGAATGATAAATAGTGCAATAAACAACATCACTACTATATTTCGATTTCGTTTCGAATTCATCTTCACAGGCTCAATCCTCCCTTTCTTTTAACTCTGGATAGTTTTTATCTGTTAACGCCATTTACTATAACTACCTCGTTTAATTTCTGTGTTATAAACTACTTTAACACCTAAGCTACCTTTATCTGATGATTTGACATCAACCAATTTCCCATTCTTAACTAAATATTGTATGGTTGTATCTAACATATCATAACTTTCTAACTTAGCTTTCTGGGGTAGTTTATCATCATTTGATACGTCCACGACCTCATCACTATCGTATTTATCTAATTCAATGACTTGACTACCATCAATACCGTCAAAATCCATCGTTAATCCATTTGCTGTACCAAAAGGTATGTTCCCGTCTTCATCTACAACTGCTCTATTGCCATGTTCATCAGAAATAGCAAAAACAACATTCAGCGTATGCATACTATAGCCGTCTCCACCATCTTCATAAATAGGTGAAAACTCAATCTTACTCACACCCTCATAGTGTTCTTTGATATAGGTAGCCAGTTGCTCTTCTAAAAGTCTAAAACCATGTTTATACAAAGCGTGCTCTTTAGCTATTTGTTTTTGTTGTTCTTGTTTGTGTCCCATATAAATGCTTCCTCCTAAAATAGCGATAACTAGTGTGATAAACAACACCACTACTATATTTCGTTTCGAATTCTTCTTCACAGGCTCAGTCCTCACTTTCTTGTAAATCTGACAACTTTATACATTACAGATACAACATTTTCACTCAATACCCCATCAACATCAAGGAAAACTGAAAAGTATTTACAAAATATTCTGAATAAAAACTATAATTTCCATTATAACATGGATAGAGCGCTTTCTTTTGATTATGAGAGCAACAAAATTATTAGGATTTGGGGATAAGAAAAGGAAGTCGACCAACTGTCAACTTCCTTTTTACCTATTTTTGATAAATTATTTTCTACTTTAAGGAAACTTTAGGGTTTCGTTTATATACTATAACCGTCCTAAAACTTTTCTTTTTCATAATCTCCTAAATCCAGGGCATAGGTCCTGGATTTTTTGTGTGGAAGAGTAATCATATGAAGAGTTTAGCATTATAGTTTGTCTTGTTTGACCTGAGCCACCATCTCTAGAAAATAGGCATGGACCCTTGTGTCACCTGTTAATTCTGGATGAAATGAGGTGACAAGCATATTTTTTTCCTTGGCTGCCACGATGGCTCCCTTGACCTGAGATAAAACTTCAACTTCTGGTCCAACGGTTTCAATGATTGGTCCACGAATAAAGACCATGGGAATCTCACCAATTCCCTTAAAGTCAGCATTTGTGACAAAACTGCCCAGCTGACGACCATAGGCATTGCGTGCGACACTGATGTCCATACTTGCCAAATGTTTTGTTTGGTCGCCTACTATGGTTTTGGCCAACAAAATCAGACCTGCACAGGTACCAAAAACAGGTAAGCCTTTCTCGATTTTCGCCTTAATCGGCTCAAACAAGTCTAAATCATGCAAGAGTTTGCCCATGACTGTCGACTCTCCACCCGGTAGGATGAGCCCGTCTAAGTCAAAGTGAGTTTCCCAATCTTGCCGATTTCTGATTTGCACCGTTTGGACACTAAGGGAATTTAAAACCTGCTCATGTTCCGCAAAAGCACCTTGAAGAGCCAGTATTCCGATTTTTGTCATCTATTTTCCTCGCTCTGCCATCAAGATTTCTATTTCATCCTTATTGATACCAACCATGGCTTCACCCAAATCTTCTGACACTTGTGCCAAAATATCAGGACGATCAAAGTTAGTCACTGCCTTGACAATGGCTTCCGCACGTTTTTTGGGATCTCCTGACTTGAAAATACCAGAGCCAACAAAGACACCTTCAGCACCCAACTGCATCATAAGCGCAGCATCCGCTGGTGTCGCTACACCACCAGCCGCAAAATTGACAACTGGCAACTTGCCATGTTCATGGACATAACGGACCAAGTCAATTGGTACCTGTAAGTCTTTGGCAGTAATGTAGAGTTCATCATCTCTGAGATTTTGAATGCGACGAATCTCTTGATTCATGAGTCGTAAGTGGTGAACTGCTTGGACAATATCACCTGTACCCGGTTCACCTTTGGTACGAATCATTGATGCCCCTTCAGAAATACGACGAAGGGCTTCACCGAGGTCCTTGGCTCCGCAGACGAAAGGCACATCAAACTTGGTTTTATCCACATGAATAAGGTCATCGGCAGGCGTCAATACCTCACTCTCATCGATATAATCAATCTCAATCGCTTGCAAAATCTGTGCTTCCACAAAATGACCGATACGTACCTTGGCCATAACTGGAATACTGACAGCGTCCTGAATTTCCTTAATCATCTTAGGATCACTCATACGTGACACACCACCAACCGCACGAATATCAGCTGGAATACGTTCCAAGGCCATAACCGCAGCTGCTCCAGCTGCTTCTGCAATACGTGCTTGCTCAGGATTTTGAACGTCCATGATGACGCCTCCCTTAAGCATCTGTGCCAAATTTTTATTTAAGTCGTAACGATTTGTCATAGCAATCACCTCATATGTTTTTATGACCCTTATTTTACACAGGATAACTTTTGAAGAAAAGTAGCTCTTTCACAAACTGTATGGGGACAATTTAAGCATCTATTGTCAGAATGGACAGAATAATCACTAAATTAGAAGGCTTGCTTCTATAGGTTTTACTGCTTTTTTAGTAAATGAATACAGGTTATGACATCTTAGTTTATAGACCATAATCTTTACTAAATTTTTTAGTTAGCTAACAGCAACTTTCTTTGTAAATCACAAAAATACTCATCTTCTACTTTAAGAAAACTTTAGGCTTTGCTTTATATACTATAACCATCCTAAAACTTTTCTTTTTCATAATCTCCTAAATTCAGGGCTCAGGTCCTGGATTTTTTTTGCGTTTAAGAACCATTGGAGGAAAAAACTGTGAAAAATTTTCCCAATAAAGAGTTGTGTAAGCCTTTTCTTATTTTAGGCTAAATGTCTTAAATTCTATTGAAACACGATTAAATTAAGTTATAATAGGATTTAGGAAAAGGAGGAAAATTATGAAAGTACATTCTAATTTTGCTGGACAACCATCCAAAAAACGTCTACTTGCATTTTCATGTGCAACTGCCCTTGCAAGTTTTGCCATCATAGCAAGACCTGCCTTTGCTGAGGAAGCTAAAGCTGATAGCTCACCAAACCTTGACACGACTGCTGCTACAACTGCCAATGTGGAAACGACAGCAGACCTTGTCGAAGCAAAAGTTGTCGAAGCACCAGCTGCTACTGAAAATACCGCCAACACTGAAAGCACTACAATTGTCTCAGAGCAAGCCACAACTTCTACAGCAAGCTCTGAAACTACCAGTGAAATAGCTTCAACAACTACTAGCCAAGCTCCTGCAGAATCAGCCAAAGCTCAAACACGTGAAGCTGTAACTACAGACCGAGCTGCTAGTGAGACTGCTACATCTACAGAAACTTCGAACAGTGAAACAAATGTCACTGGTGGTCATTACTACAGCGATAAGCATGGATACTGGCATTACAAAGATGCTAGCGGTAAAGATCTAACTGGACCACAAACCATCGATGGCGTTAAGGTCTACTTCAATCAAGGCGGCGTTCAGGTTAAAGGGGACTTTGACTGGGACGGTCACTATTATGACAGAGACTCTGGTGCTCTTGTTACTAATAAATTCGTTGAAAATTATGGTAGAACCTATTACGTTGATGAAAATGGTAACAAGGCAATTGGTTCCAAAGAAATTGATGGAGCGTGGCATTATTTTGATCAGTATGGTGAACAAGTTGAGGATAGGTTTGCTCCTAATGGCCGTTATTATGACAAATATGGTAAACAAGTAGATTTTGGTACTAACCGCTATTTCGAATTAAACGGGGAATGGTACTATGCTGGAAATGATGGTGCTATTTTAAAGGGACCACAAACCATCGATGGCGTTAAGGTTTACTTCAATCAAGGCGGTGTTCAAGTTAAAGGTTATTTTGTCAGAGATGAGGGAGATAATAAATCTCGATACTACGATAAGGATTCTGGCGCTCTTGCCACCAATCAATATGTTATCGCTTACAATCCTTACAAACATCGAAATGAACGTTATTATGTTAACGACCAAGGAATTCGGTTAACCGGTCCTCAAACAATTGACGGTAAACAAGTCTACTTCGATAAATACGAGGGAAGCCAGATTTTCGACAATTTTGGTGATGATGGTTACTTTTACGATCAAGACGGTATTCGTGTCAACCTTGGTACAAATCGTTATGTTCAGGTCAAAGGAAATTGGTACTACGTCGGTAACGATGGAAAGATCTTGAAAGGTGAACAAACTATTGATGGTGCTCATGTCTACTTTAACTACAACGGTATCCAAGTTAAGGGAGATTTTGACTATTACAATCAATTTCACGATAAAGACTCTGGAAATCTAGTTACTAATCGTTTCGTAACAGTTAAAGACAAAACCTACTTTATCGGATCCGATAGCAAGGCCATCAAAGGAGCAACAGTCATTGACAACACTGAATACTTCTTTGATGAGAAAACTGGAGCCCAAGTCAAAGGAAATTTCGCTACTAACGATAAATATTATGATGGAATCACTGGTGGTCTCGTAACCAATAGTTATGTCCAAGTCGACAAGGACTGGTACTACGTAGGCAATGACGGTAAACGGCTTAAAGGTTCTCAAACCATTAACAATGTTCCTGTATACTTTGACCCTTATGATGGTAAACAAGCCAAAGGTGTCTTTGGCGATGATGGCTACTTCTACGACAAAGATTCTGGTGCTAAAATAGACCTTGGTACCAATCGCTACGTTTACATCAACGACAACTGGTACTACCTTAATGGAGAAGGAAAAATCCTTAAAGGCGATCAAACCATTGACGGGGTACAGGTTCACTTTGATCCATATTATGGCAATCAAATTAAAGGAGAATTTACTGATAGTAATGGGTATGCGGTTAAAGCAAACTCCTACACTAGCCCAGTTAAATTCTACGGTAAAGATTCCGGCGCTCTTGTAAAAAATCAATACTTCAATAATAATGGTAAATGGTACTATGCAGATGCACAAGGGAACATCCTAACAGGCCCACAAACCATTGATGGGGTACACGTTTACTTTGACTCTTATGGAGTTCAAGCTAAAGATACTGTTCTTGATGGTTACTACTACGATAAAGATAGTGGCGCAAGGAAAGAACTCCCTCGTGATCAGTTTATTAAGATTGGTAAGGATTTATACTACCTTAGCAGTAATGGACGAACTGGGGAAATAACTATTGATGGTAAGGATTACTATATTGAGCAAAACGGAAGGGTCCTTCGTGGTTCCTTTAACGTATATCAAGAGCCACCTTACTATGATGACGAAACTGGCGAAGCTGTGAAAAAAACTGGTTTTGTTAAATCTGATGGCCGTTGGTACTATATAGAGGAAGACGGCAAAAAAGCTAAAGGTCTTAAAGAAATTGATGGGAAATTATATTACTTCTCTAACAATCCAATGAACAAATACGAAACGCACGACCAGGCTAGAGGAGAAATTATAAGACCTAAATTTTACATTTCATTCCCAAATAGAGCAGAAAACAACCCAACTTACTACTTTGACACTGAAACTGGAGCTGCGGTAACTAACCAATTCATCTATGCAGATGGACACTGGTACTACTTCGGTAAGGATGGTAAGGCTCTCCTCTTCGATCAAGTCATCAATGGTCAACATCTCTACTTTGATTATGAAGGTAAGCAAGTGAAGGGCGATTTCGTAACAGACTACAAGGGAACTCGTTATTACGATGAAAACTCTGGTGAGCTCGTCACCAACCAAACACGTACCATCAATGGTGTGACTTATCACTTTGATGAAAATGGACGTGCGAAGCAAGTGTAAAACAGGTCATAAAATTGACTCATATTAATCTCATGAGTTATTCAAACTAAAAAAACAACCAAAAAGAGCACACAAC
>NZ_CM002133.1:1642977-1665309 GCF_000448665.1 Streptococcus sp. HSISS2
CCCAAATCAAAAATATTGATTTGGGCTTTTTGGTAGGTAAAGAATTATTGGTTCTTTTTCAATCTTTTAAGTGTTTATATAAACCGAAGGCACGGTCTAACTTCATGGATTCGATGGGACGTTTGCCCTTGATATAGAGATTACCATTGGTCGCATTCATCAAACCCGTTTTTGAAATCGCATAACCAGTCGTCATGCCGCTATAAAGGAGTTTTTCAAGTTTCTTGGCATCTAGGACTCTGCTTGAAGAGTCAAGGCTACCATTTTCCGCTTCGTAAATATCCACAAGTCTCTTAAACTTATAAGCCGTTTTTATGGACATGTCACCAGCGCTTCCCTTAGAGTAATAGCGATAAAGATTTTGTGGGCTCAAGTCCACTGAAGCTGCCTCAGGGCCACTAGGTGAGTAGGGCTGGAGTTTGATAAAGGTGTTTAGCTTTCCGATATCAATGTGTGATTCGCTGTCATTTTCCCTATGAATTGGCAGTGCAATCTTATCCACATTTTCCTTACGTCTAATCGTTGCTAACAATTCATAAGGCTCAACTCTTAGAGTTTTGGAAAATTTTTCCAGAGTATCTAGTGAAACAGTCCCTCTTTGCTTGATTAAGTTATAGTTGGTTTGTGCCATGCCAGATGACACCACAAAGTGCGTCATGCGTTCTCTGACTTCTTCAGCATCCATAGTCTCTGTGATATGTAATTTCTTACGAATATTATTCCACAGGTTTTGCGTGACCTGGTCAGGCTTTCTTGGAAACTCAAAAACTTCATGCTGGTTGTCTTGAGATAAAAGCATACCAAGTGTGATATTTTTCTTGGTCACCTTAGCCAGACCATTAGTAATGGTTACAATCTTTGGAATATTTCCCTTAGGCTTGTTCATAAAAAGCATCCGTAAGCTTCCTGAAGGAATTCCCGTCGCTTCGGAAAGCTCTCTGTAACTCTTCTTATCTTTCCAATAGTCGCCCATCCGAGCTTTCTCTGCATTTTCCCAGAAAAGTTGCTTAAGAGGCTTAAGATCGCTCGGACGATTTGAAATTAATCGTTTTGACATCATTGTCTCCCTCTAAAATTGCTGTTTAAGTATAGTCCGCCACTATTATCTCATATTTTTAACAAAATTAAAAACTATTTTTTAAGCAAATTCTCATTGTACAACTTTAACGACAATAGCATTTTAATATCTCTACTAGAAATCAACCTTAAAACTCCCCTCGTACACGCAACGAAGGGAGTTGTTTTGCTAATAATTCCAATTAACCAAGAGATAAATGAGGCTTGAGCCAAACATATCAGCCAAGGCATGGACTAGGAAGAATGGAAGCAGGTTTTTGACCTTATATTTATAAAGAAAATAATAGAGTAGACCAAATACCACACCGATAACCAGAGCCCATAGCATACCCTGATAGGTGTGGAAGGACACACGGACAAGGGTTGAAAAGAGCAAGACCCACCACTTATACTTGTCCTTTACTGAGGTCAAGAGTCCTAGGAAGAAAAATTCCTCGTAGAAACCGTTAAGCAATCCGTAGGTAATAGCCATAGGTGACAAGGCCAGAAACTTATTAAGCACAGCCATAGGACTAATAAAGGCTAAAACTTGAGGACTAAAGTAGTTATACTGGCCTGACAGCGTGCTGACCATATCGGCCAAGAGACCCATGATAGCGAAAATAAAAGGTACCCAAAATAGGACAGACCACTTTAGACGGATAGGCAGTTGCTTGAAGTCAAAATGACGGATCCAAAGATAGACGAGGGCCAAGGACAAAAGAATCAGTTGTAAGCTGAAATTACTTGAGTAGGCTGCTCCTTTGCTAACCGTATTTGTCGCTGTTTCAGTCACTGTTGTGGAAATGGTTGGCGACAGACTAGCCATATACAACTGGGTCGAACGCACGATAAACTGTCCAAACATGATGAGCGTTACCATACCGATGTCGAACCATCTCAGTTCCTTAAGTGGTTGCTCGGGATGGATTTTCTTTAGTAATGACATTGTCTTCCCTTCCTCCTCGTATCTACAACAAAAGCTCGTTTTTTCTTTAAGCTTATTATAAGTCATAATCCTTAAATTAACACTAACATTTGCAGAAAAATTAGTATTTGATTCGGAAAAAGAAAAAGCAAGGAAGGCATCTTCCCTTGCTTCAATCTAATGATTAATCGTTCTTTTTGACGACGCTCACAAGTACAATCAGTTGGAATACTGCTAAAACAAGGAGAACTCTAAACCCATTTTGGCTCCCCTGAGCTGTTGCTTGAGCAAAGTCAATCTTATGATTGGTTTGACTTAAGGCAACAATGAGAGAAGCAAGCGTTGTTCCTACTGCTCCTGCAAATTGTTGGAGGGTATTGAAAATCGCATTGGCATCAGCTCGTTGGTCCAGTGGTAATTGCTTTTGTCCGTTAGTCATAATATTACCAAAGGCCACTCCTAGTCCCGTCATGAAAATCATGTAAAAGACAAGAATCAAGGTATTTGAAAGCGAGAGACCAAACAGAGTAAAGAGCAGCTGAGCAAGGACGATTAGACTGGCCCCAATCAAAATTGGTTTACGTGCCCCCATCTTATCAAGAATAATACCTGAGAAGGGAGCAAATCCAGCACCAATGATAGCACCCGGAAGAATCATCAAAGCAGCGAGAGTTGTATTAGAGTGGTTAACCAATTGCACATAGTTAGGTAAAATAAAGCTCATACCGAGCGATCCCAATTGCAAGGTAAAGAAAGCAGCGATATGGCCAGTAAGGCGAGGATTCTTCAGAATAGCGAGATTAATGATTGGATTTTCCAATTTCATAGAGCGCCAAACCAGAAGGATCAGCCCCAAAATACCAAGGACAAGCCAGCCAAGCACTGAGAAACTAAGAAAAGCATGATCTGCCATCCCGTGAAGGCCTAGAATCAAGCCCAAGAAAAGAAAAATGATGGCAAACAGGCTAAGAATATCAAAGGATTCACGTTTAACCTCACTCTTTTGCTCAATCGAACGAAGCCCTGCAATCAATGAAGCCAAGAGAATAGGAAACTGAACAAGGAAAATAGACCGCCAACCAAAGTGTGCCGTTAGAAGACCACCGACAGTTGGGCCAATGGCTGGTGCAACTGCTGTAATCAGTGTACCAACCCCCATCATAAGACCAATCTTACGACTTGGTACCCGCTCCAAAATGATGTTAAACATAAGAGGAAGGGCGAAACCAACTCCCATACCTTGTACCAAGCGGCCTAGGACAACAAAGCCAAAGTTAGGGGCTATAAAGTCGATAAGGACCCCCAAGACCGACAGAAGATTGGCGACCAGAAAGATTGATTTCATCTTAAAGGAACGCTTGAGGTAAGCTGATAAGGGCACCACGCAAGCAACGACTAATAGGTAGATGGTTGTGACCCACTGAACGGTTGATGTTGTTACTGAAAATTCCTTCATCAAAATTGGGAAGGTAATGTTCATGGCTGTTTCACCAGCCACTCCACAAAAGGAAAGGACACCTGTCGCAAAGATGGCAGACAAGACCTTAGTGGAGATTTTTTCATATGACATAAGTATTTCTCCTCTGATGACGATTAAAGATTACGGTAGTGTTGTAAGATTTTGAGAAAGATTCCTCTTTCTTCAGCCGAAAATTGTTGGGCAAACTCTTCCTCTTCCGCCCGAAGATAGGTTTGACAGGCAGAAGCAATCTTAACTGCCTTATCCGTTAGCACAACTGCTTTTTGCCTAGCATCTTTCGATGAGGTATGACGTTCGATCAAACCTTTTTTCTCCATCCGCTGTAAGAGGACCGTTGTTGTCGAACGCTGAATGTTGAATTCATGCTCAATGTCCCTCTGAAAGATTTCTTGTTTCTCATGATTCATTATAAAATCAATGACAGCCATCTGATTTCCCGTCAAACCAAATCGCTTGGCGAACTGGTCAAAGTGACGCATCATGTTATTATTGGCTTGTTTTAACAAACGTCCAAAATGGTCCAAAAGTCTACTCCTCAATTATATTGTTAGCTAACTAGCATATTAAGTATAGGAGAATTTTAGCCCAATGTCAATATCACTTTCAACGGATGACAAAAAAACTCAAGGACTTATAGCCCTTGAGTTACTTTACGTAATCTTTTGTGACAGGAATTTCCTTAATCACACGCGCCGGATTTCCACCAAGAACCACATTGTCGCCAAAAGACTTGGTGACAACTGCTCCTGCTCCAGCTACTACATTATTCCCCAAAGTAACGCCTGGAAGAATAGTCACGCCTCCACCGGCCCAGAAATTATCACCAATGGTAATGGGTGCTCCATATTCAATGCCTGAATTACGCTCGGTTGGATCAAGCGGATGCAAAGGCGTCAAAAACTGACAATTAGGGCCAATCATAGCATTGTCACCAATCGTGATAGGACAGATATCCAGTATGGTCAAGTTCCAGTTGGAATAGAAATTTTCACCGATATGGATATTAACACCGTAGTCTGTAACGAACTGAGGATTCATGGCAAGATTCTCACCAGTCGAACCAAACCAAGATTTGATAATCTCCGCCCTTTTGAGACGGTCAGGTTCAGCATTAAAGGCCATTTGCTTTTCTCTCGATTTAGCTGCTAGGGCACGTAACTCAGGGTCGCTAGGTTTATAAAAATCACCCGCAATCATTTTTTCATATTCTGTCGGCATGGCAAACTCCTTTTGTGATTGTACTTCTATATTTTAGTATAGAATTGATGTCACCACAAGTGAATAGATATAAACTAGCCTAACAATCTCAACTAAAAAACATTACAAAATATGAATTGTAACCATAGCTCCGTTATTTTCATTAGAAAGTCTCAGTTCCCAATCATGAAGTTCTACGACCCTTTTTACAAAAGATAACCCTATACCAAAATGGTGATTTTGAGAGTCGTTCTCAGATTGATTGTCTTGGTAAAAGAGTAATCCTACATTATCAATCATATTAGCCGAGAACCTTGAGCCATCATTCCAAACCGATAATACAATTTTATTTTGCTCATATGATAATTTTATAACTATTCTTGGCACCGTTGATTTACTATAGGACATTGCATTATTCACAAGATTAGTGATTGCTCTTAAGAATAATACTAAGTCAATATAAATAGTAGTATCAGATGGTGTTTCATTCAATACTTTTAAAACACAAGTCCCAGTTGTAAGAGGAGATAGTTCCCTAATCAAACATGTTGAGAGCTGCTCCGAAGTAATATGCTCTTTATTGATATTATCTTTATAAAATGTTTTTGAATATTGAATAAATTGATTAAAATAATTATCTAGCTGTTGACTTGAAGATTCGATATCTAATAAGCATTGAGTTAACTCAGGAGACAAATCAAATGTCTGAAGATACTCAGCATTACCTGAAATTATTGTTAGAGGTGTCTTTAAATCATGTGCTGCGGAAGACACTCTGAACATTAGCTCTTGCTTTTGTTTCTTCTCTTTTTCAAGCATCTTCTGAATTTTATCCTGCATCTTCATAATATGTTCTTTTGTCTCAATAAATTCAAATAACCTTAGTGGCTTAGAGTATTTGTTATTGTCTGAATATAAGCTTTGTTCATATACTGTCTTCATCTCTATCTGAATTTCATATAGAAGTTTTTGTACATTTCTTACAATTATAACAACTAAAATGACACAAAGATAAATCCACGAACTAACACTAAAAAACATAGTAAAGCTATTCACATTGTTAGCATTAATTCCTTCAACTGCTGTAAATAGGGCAGGAATGATATAAAAAACAAATGCATATCAGAAATTGAAAAATAATTTTCAAATAAGTTGCTCTTATCAACTGCTTTAATGTTATTGATTTTGCCATTTATATCCCCACCCCAAAGAGTTTTAATTGGATCAATACCATAAGGTTTTAATTTTTGTCGAATCTGATAGATATACTCTGTGATACTTCGGTACTGAACTTCTGAACTTTGAGGGTACAAATATTCATAAAGCTCCTCTACACTAAAGATTTTAGTTTGATAGGTAAACAACAAATATAATAAATTAAACTCCCTTCTCGAAAGAGAAATACTATTACCGTCTACCATTAATTCCTTTCCTACCCTATCAAATTGAAGTAAACCACTAGTCTCAGTATCTCCGACAGAAAGTAGCCTTTTATCTCGTCGAATATGCATTTTGACTCTTGCAACCAACTCCTTCATACCGAATGGTTTGGTAATAAAATCATCTGCACCTATTCCAATAGCTTCAACAATATCTTCTTCAAGGTTTTTAGCAGTAATAAAAATTATAGGTGTTTGAATCTGACTTCTGATACTACTACAAATATCAATACCACTCACTGGCATCATTATATCCAGTAAAATCAAATCAAATCCTATGAAGTCACATAGGTTAATATCTTCAACAGAATTTCTAGTTTCAACTACATAAGAGTTTTTCTCCAGAATATTCTTAATCAATCTTAAAACTTTTAAATCATCGTCAATAACTAGAATCTTAGACTTTACCATTTTTTTCCTCGTACGTTTTGAATATATTGTAACATAATTAAAAATCGAAAATACATTTCAAAATTAGCATATTATTGATAGTTCAATAAATTGAGCTTCTACCAAATCTTAATAATGCTCATTTTAAAGTAATAGAATATGTGTTCCAAAGTCTTGTATTTATTTTTCAATCAATCTATCTAAATTCGATGTTGTCTCATCTAAAAAAATCTTTATTTGACTTACTTTAAAAATTCCTTTCTAATAAGGTAATAATTCGTAAAGAATAACCCAATAAGCCAAATTATGAATACAATAAAACGCATTATAGAGTAGTTTGTATGTATTAGCTGAAAAACTAAATCATATATTATTACACTTGAAGCTATTGGTAAAATCCTATCTATAAAAGGCAACACCAGTATAGGAAATAATAGCAAAATTGCAAGTGCAATCATTGAATTACCACATAAAAAGGAAAAAGAGTAACCCGCTAAAAAGTATATAACTGAACCAAACAAGTAATAATAAAAATTTACTTCACTATGAGTACCCTGACTAAATATCATTACTATTAAACCTGCTAATACTGACTGTGTTAGACATTCTAGTAGGTCTATTAATAATATATATAATGTAGCTTTCACCCTACTTCCGTTGTTCAGGTAAACTTGCTTATAACTTTGTGTTCTCAATTCTACACTTGCATTTAAAACTCCATTCCCTAAAAAAGAGAACGATATTATAGTTAATAAAACAGAACTGTTAAAAGTGATAGAATCTCCATTAACTTCGAATTTTAGATATCTTAATAAACTTATTATAATAACAAATACTAACTGAAATAATAAATAAACCTGTATAGGGAATAAACTATATTTTTTATAAAACAAGCTATGCAATTGGCTTTTCATTCTTCTTCCCCCATTTTATTTTTCTAAATAAAATAAACAAATCGTAGTAAGGAAAGTTTCAAATAATAGAAGAATCGCTCCATATAATTGAGTTGTTTGACCGTCTTCTATCCTACCAAAAGCAAAAGACTTAGCTCCAATTAAAGGTAATAAATTATCTAAAATAGGAGAAATTACCCTAAGTATGCCTGATAAAGAGAAAACTAACAATAAAACTATCACAATCAAAGAAGGAATTGATCTTTTTGTTATTTTTACAAGTAATAGAGAGAGTAAATTAAGTGTAATTGTAAAAGCTCCTATTCTAGTGAAAACATCAAGCATTAAGCCTATAGACAGAATACTTTGTAACTTACTAACTAACATGAATTTTAGAAGTAATGCATTTAATAAAAACAACGTAAAGGTCGTCATTATTGAAATAACAACTATACTAAATATCTGTGAAAACAATCTTATTTTCCAGTTAGCACAAATTAATGATGAAAAGTCATCCTCACCAAATTGATAATCAGTTGCTAGAATTAATGCTGACAATATAGGTAAAAATACTACGGTTGCTTGATACGGAGATGATAAAATAGCATCTCTCACCGTTCTATAGGGAGTTTCAATTACATTTGGATCAATATTTACTGAGTTTGCAGCACCGGTGTGTAGTGCATTAATGACTTGAATATTTTGATATGTAAAAAACAAACTAACTACAACTAAGATAAATAATCCCATTTTAAATAAAGTTAGATGGCTATATTTATATAAATACCCCTTTATAACTTGACTTAACATTTTACACTACTCCTTTCGTGTACAGAGCTAAAATAGGCGTTTTCAAAACTATCATATTGCTTCAATACTTGCTCACGTTTATCATTTAGAACAACGTGACCATTTGAAATACCTACAACTCTATCTACGGTTAATTCAAGTTCGCTCATATAATGGCTAGTTAATAATACTGTTTTTCTTGTTTCACAAAGTCTTTGAGAAACTCTCTTAACCAACGTATTCCCTCTGGGTCCAACCCATTAATAGGTTCGTCTAAAATCAAAATATCGGGGTCTGCAAGTATTGCTGTTGCTAAACCTAATCTCTGCTTCATTCCTAAAGAATAATCTTTGATTTTTTTCTTACCAACATCTTTTAATCCAACAATTTCTAAACATTCAATACAACGTTGCTTACTGAGTCCACAAGAAAGTGCAATCCATCTTAATTGCTCATAACCAGTTCTACTTGGATAAGGTTGATAACTATCTAAAAAAGTTCCTACTATAGAGATTGGCTCAGCTCCTAACTCACTATATGTTGTTCCCAAAATAGTTGCCTTTCCACTATCAGCTGACTCCAATCCTAATAGTATTTTTATTAGGGTTGATTTTCCAGAACCATTAGGTCCTATCAAACCAGTAATCTCACCTTTATTAGCATGAAAAGTTATATTTGATAATACAACTTTGTCATCATACGTTTTATTTAAATTAGTAATATTAATCATTTTGTTTTCCTTTGACGAATAGAACCTTTTGAAATTTTGACAAACTAATGCTCTCACCAATAGGTTTACCATCAAGTTCACCCATGCATATGCAATAAAAGAGGAAGTTTTAAAATCTGAAACCCAATCTGGAGAACGTCTTGTTATAGCGAAGGTACCTTTCACTATAATTGTAGTTTATCAATATATTTTCGGAAAAAAATCAGAGTTAATAGTTTTACATATTTTTAATTAAAAATATTCTGAGATAGTCTTTAAACATCTGATTTTAGATAAGAAATAATCCACAAAAAAATCCCAAGTGCACAAGGCAACTTGAGATTAATGAGTTCTTTTTTGACAGAGCTTTTTCAATTGCTGAACATCCACCTTAGAACTATCCATCAAGGGAATGGCATCGATCGTATGCCAGTACTTGGGCTGCTCAGTGGCTAGTAAAACACTAGCAATCGACTTCTTAGCTTCCGATAAAGATATACTGTCTTTTAAAACAAGAAAGGCATGCACTTCATCACCAGCCAGATGACTGCTCAACTTGAGACAAAAGGCATCTATTACGAAAGAACAAGAGAGTAGTTTTTGTCTGATAGTTGGCAAATGCAACTTGGTTCCAGCATAATTAGCCCAATCAGATGGTCGCCCTTCCAAGATTAATCCTGCTTTTGAAAAATGACCATAGTCTTCTACAGTATAAGGGCATCTTACTCCGACAGCTGCATAAGGAGTCGTAACATAAATTTTATTGTTTTTCAGCTTTATTTGAACATTTTTAAAAGCTCGACCAACTAAATTGGGATTGTCTAAAATCTCTCTACCCTTACACCAGCTGATAAAACTTAATTCACTAGCGCCATAAAAACAATAATGTCGCAGGTCGGTTGCCTGTCATAAAGGTCACGAATCAGAGGAACTGGCAAGGTTTGAGAAGAACTGATGATATAAGACAAGTCAAGCTCCCTACTGTTTAAATGACTTGCTAGAACTTGTAGAAGGCTTGGTAAGAGATACAGATGACTAACTTGGCAGGTCTGACATAATTGCACCCAACTTCTCGGAGATGGTTTATCACTAATAATCAATTGCCCACCTTCATAAAGGACAGCCAAGGCCATGTTAAGGTTCCCTGAAAAACTAAAATTGCCTTTTAAAAATAAGGACGTTTTCTGGTCCATATGAAAAATGCGATTTTGCTCAGCAAAAAAGTCCACCCAAGAGGAAATGGTTCGCCACAAAATCTTGGGTTTCCCACTTGTTCCCGAAGTCAAGATTCCAAAATCTGCTTCTAAACGTAAATCGGAGGCACTCGCTTCAGACGCTAAGGCCTGTTGGATCTCTGGAGACAAATTAGGATGGCAAATAACAGGTTTTATGCCTAATGATACAGCTACTAAAAATGTCATCAACTGGTCAAGCGGACGGTGTTCTACGATAAAGCAAACATCAGATGACTTTGAATCAAGTCTTATTTGATTCATCATCCTTAATAAATCACAGTAAGTGTAAGATTTGTCATCAATAACTAAAGCCTGCCGATGAGGAGCCTCTTGAGCCCAAGCTTTTATTTTTTGAATCATATTAAGCTTCCACCCTCTCAATGAGAAAAGAAATACCAACTCCTCCAGCACCGGCAATAGCACAAAGTCCATATCGTCCCTTTTGTAAACGGAGCGCCTGCATTACATGTAAAAGATTGATCGCCCCCGAACAACCATAAGGGTGGCCATAAGCTAAGGCACCACCAAATAGATTGTAGTGATTGACAGCTTCTGGGAAATGCCTTTCAAAGATACAATCAATCACTGAAAATGCTTCATTCCATTCAACAGCATCTATATCCGACATTGAAAGATTGACTTTCTTTAATAATTTTAGAGTTGCTTTGTAAACTAATTCAGGACTAAAACGAGGATCTCCTGCTACCTGAACCATGTCACAAATCTTAAACTCACCGACTTGATGGCTCAATAAAAGAAAAGCAGCACCATCATGTGTTAAACAAGAGTTTGCGGCACTGGTCAGACTATCTGGACCTAAGATTGGAGGAATTCGACTTAACAGTTTTTCTGAAATCTTAGGTCGAATCCCCTCATCCTTTTTCCCAGGCATTTCTAGGATAACAGGAGATAGAGTCCCTGTCTCCAAGGCCTTCTGCGCTTTAGCATGGCTCTTTAGAGTCCATTGATACAATTCTTTTTGAGTAACCTGATATTTTTGAGAGACCCGTTCGGCTCCTCTTATCATAGCTAGAGAATCCGTACTATCTGGTGAAAACTGAGCAACGTAGTAACTCCCTGTACGATCATCCTTGTCGGCATAAGTTCGCAAAGGTTGTAAGGATGAACTTTCAATACCGCCTGCAATAATATTTTCCGATAAACCAGCCTTTATCTTAGCAAAAGCAAAACCTAGGGCGGCGCTTGCTGAAGCACACTGCATATCAATAGTTGTCGCAGGAACAGTTTCAGAATAATCGGACAAAAGTCCAGTTAAACGACCAATATTGCCACCTGTTCCAACAGCATTTCCGCAAATAATGTCATCAATGTGACATTCTGGATAACGCTTCTTTAAGGCATTTAAAATCCCAGCACCTAAATACTCTGGTCGCATACTGGCGTATTGCTTTTGAAACAGTCCAATGGGTGTCCTTAATCCCCCTTGAATATATACATCTACCATTAAACACTCTCTCCTTTTACAATGATAGTATCCCCTCTACACAGATAGAAGTCCTTTTGATGACAATAAAGTGATAATCTTTCTTGCGCATAGGCTGGGGCTAAAAAACGTAAGGATAAGACAGAAACTCTTTGTGGTAGGACCTGTCTCAAATAGTCTAAATAAAGACAGGCTGGGATTAAAAAGGGAGCCTGCTGATGCAAAGGATTGTAATCTCCAATAGCTCTTACAAACTGCAGAATATCTGCCTTGGTAAATTGCACGTTCGATAGAAAAGTAGCTGAGGTTAGATCTAGTTTATCATGTGATTTCCTTCCAAAAAAAGAAGGTCTCTCCAATAAAAAGGTTGCTCTTAATTCCTCTCCACCTTGTACGAGTAACATCTGCCGCAATCTTTTTTGATGTCTTAAAATGAGAGTTTGATCTACTGCTTTCGTTTCTTGCCATCTTAGTTTTACGAGTAAACTATCTTTGGGTAAATCTGTATTCGATGATATCAATAGTGAAAATAATTTTCTCATCATCATTCTCCAGTAAAAATATGAATAAACCTATAAAAATATATAAGTTAACCATTTTATACTATAAAAACTGGTCATATTGTCAATGATGAGTCAAAGGTGCAAATAGAAGTGAGTCAAATGGCATGAATTTGCTAATGAACAAAAAATCCCAAGTGCCATAAGCAACTTGAGATTTTCTTTCTGTCTGGGCATGCCTGAGTGATTCAGGTCTTTTGATTATTTTTCTTTTTGATCTTTGTGATCTTTTTATTTTCTTCTTACGTCCGTTACGGCCAAGTCCTAGACCTGTTACCGATACGGTAAAGCCTGCGATGTTGATGGTTTCTTCAATCTTGCCCTTGCCTACTTCGTCTTCATTTGAAAGGTTAATTGGCATCTTGTGTTTAGAGCCAGTACCTTCTGCTTGGTTGGCAACAGGTGCTTCAAAATCATCACCAGGGCCATAAGTTGTTGGACCGTCATGAGATTCAGAAGCTTCTTCGACTTGGTCAAGTACTTCTAAATCTTGAACATCTTCAACGACAATGTCATCTGCCTTATCTTCCTTAGGCTTACCGTTAATATCGCCTGTAAGTGGGATATAGACAACTGTTTCTTCGAGATTACGTTGTCCAACGGTCTTACCTTCAACTTTATCCTTGTCAGCGCTGTAGCCTTCCACTTCAGGTGTGACAACTGTTTCAAACTGACCTTTATTTGAAGTCCAGTAGCTTGAACCGAGTTCTTCACCTGTCACCTTATCAATGGTCAAACTACGTGTCCATTGAGCGGTTTGGATGTTATTGGCAGGAAGGTCTGCTTGGCCATCACTTGATTCGTAGAGAACTGTGAAGGTGACATCTTTGATATAGTTTTCACGTTCTGGCCATTTGGCACCATCTGGATCTGCTGGGTTAATTGGTTTACCAGCTTCTTGGATGTTATCTGGGCCTACTTGAACAGTACCATGACGAAGGGTAACCATGAAGTTTTGGTCAACGTGTGAATCGCCATCAAAGATAACGCCGTTAGTGAAACCATCTGCAAGGAGGGTGTAACCACGATCACTGTAGTACTTGATACGTTCGATTGTTGAGTAATCAATCACTTCACCTGATTTACCAAGCAAGTCAACAACTTCAAGTTTCTTACGTGTCGTACCATCAACATAGGTCACTGTAGCTTTCTGAGCATCTTTAAGGTAAGTAACTACTTCCAGAAGTTCAGGTGTTTCTACAGCAACATCCGTCATTCCAGCGATTTCCATACGGTCTGGTGTAAATCCAACAACTTCTGGAGAAGGAACTGCTGAGAAGCCTGTTTGCATGCTTGACCATGCTTCATAATTGATTGCGCCTGTCACAAGGTTAACATTAGCCAAACGTTTGAAATTAAGAACTTCAACATAATCGTCGCTTGCCAATCCGCCTTCTTCGAAGACATACTGAATAGTACGTGTTACATCAGCATGGTTTTCGAGTGACTCAACACTATTTGGCCAAACTGGGCTATTGACATCATTTGCATCGACGACTTCACCTGCAACTGGTGCTGGCATGTCTGGGTCTACAAGAACCAAACGTTCACGAAGAACCACTTCGAAGACTTGATCAAAGTCAGAATCACCATTATAAGTGTGGTCAAAGGCTTCTGCAAAGCCATCGTTGACGAGCTCATAACCTCGTTTAAGCAAGTTAGCGAGTTGTTCATCAGTAGAGTAGTCAATCTTCTCACCTGAGCTTCCGATGACTTCATCACGTGTCAACTCTGACTTGTCCATTTCATTCATGTAAAGGATGAGAGCTCTTTGTTCATCCTTAGCATAAACCACAGTGGTGTCTTGACCTGGATGTTCTGGCGTGATAAAGGCCTTTTCAGAGATATAACCAAATACATCTGGAACGACTGTTTCCATAGCCATGGTTGGATCTTCAGGATCGTTGTTGTAGCTTGGTGTAGAGGCGCTTTCAATTGGTGTACCATTCTCATCGACCGGAATAATCTTACCGAGTTCGGTATAAGTAACAGTATCTTCAACTTCTGGGAGGTCAGGTCTAACTTCCAAACCACCAGCTTGACGTTTATCTGCAAAGAAGCCTTCAACAACTGGGACGTCTACAACATCATAAGTGAAGCTGTCTTGATCCCATGTGCTCGTTTCTTCCACTTGGTTAAATTTACCATGGAAGCTGAAGCTGTCTTGGATATTGATAACAGGATCCTTGTAACCTGCACCTTGGAAGGTAACCGTTTGTTTGGTATCTTGAGTAATATCTTCCAAGATTGGCTCATAAACCAAGGTTTGGTCAAGACTGAGGTCAATAGGCAAGACCAATGCACTCTCAGCTTGGTAACCCGCAAGCTCTGGTGCCAATGTCTCAATAACTTGCGTAGCATCTTTAGGATCATTGGCAAAAGGAACAGGCTCTGCATCTGCGATTGGATTTCCAAAGGTATCAACAGGAATGATTCTACCAAGTTCCTTGTAGGTAACATTATCTGTAGCCTCTGGTTTATCAGGTGTTACCACCTGCATACCGGCAACTGCCTTGTCAGCATAATAACCTTCTATCACAGGAACAGTAACCTTAGCAAAGGTATGGCTGTCTTGGTCCCAAGTATAAGTGTCTTCTGCCTGATTATATTTACCAGTGAAGCTGAATTCAGACTGGATATTAACAGATGGTGTGGCTGCGCCAGCTCCCTTGAAGAAGACAGTTTGCAAGGTTGGTTGCGTCACATCTTCAAGGATTGGAGCGTATTCAATGAGAATGTCATCTGTCAAATTTTCAGGAAGAACACTCTCTTGGACTGGACGGTAGCCAGGAATATGAGGTACGAGTGTCTCACTGACCTTAGTTGGATTGTTGGCATCATTGTTAAAGGTTGGCGTTGGAACGTTCGGAATCAAGCGTCCGTTAGCATCAATAGGAATAATCTTACCAAGTGGCATGTAGGTAACAGTTTCTTCCATATTGTCTTCTGTTACATCTCTACCCTTAACGTCCACTTTATCGGCATAATAACCTAAAACAACTGGTGCGTAGATGTCATAATATTTTGTTTTGTTTGGAGACCATTCAGTTTCATCAACAAGCTCTCCTGAGACCTTGTCAAAGGTAAGGGTACGTACCCAATAAGCCTTTTGAACATCAGCTTCCGGAAGGTTGGCATTGCCATCTGTGCTTCTATAAAAACCGTAAAGCTTACTTCTTTTTCGTAAGCATATTTAGATGGCCACTTAGGTCCATTGGGATTATTTGGATTGATTGGGGTATCTGGAACTTGATCATGATCAGGCCCTACTTTCGCAACATCGTGTTGCAAAAGAACGAACCATTCTTGATCATCAATATCTTTATCATCAAAAATGGCATCTTTAGGGAAATCATCCTGAATCAAGCCATATCCCATATCCTTGAAAGTCTGAATACGTGTTGCTGTCCCGTATTCAATAGCTTCACCTAATTCACCGGTCAATTGGTCACTAACCAAGTAAGCACCGGTTGTTTCATCAATATAGGTAATGCTGGCTTTCTTGAAAATTTTACGATACACAACCGGAGTATCGACTCCTGGTTTGTTCGGTACTACACTTTTAATATCTGTCATATAATCTTGAACAGCTGGTGTTGCTGTCTCACCCGCCTTTCGTGGATCTTTATTGTTATTGTTATACTGCTTAGTCAAAGCACCTGGAATATAGTCACCATCTTCAGTGACTGGGATAATGCGTCCCAATTTCTTATAGGTCACATGCTCCGTTACTGTCGGCACATAAGGTGTCACGACGTTAAAGCCTGCTTCTTTTTGGTCAGCGAAATAGCCCTGGACAAGCGGTACTGATATCTTAGGATAGGTAAAGCTGTCCTTGTCCCATTCAATTAAGCCAGTCTTAGCATCTCTAGTCCCTGTAAACACATGATTTTCCATGACTTCAGGGTCTGGTGTTTTAGAACCTGCTCCTTGAAAAATAATTTCTTGTTTAGATGAAATACTTACTGTTGCACTACCATCATGATTATCAAAGAAGGCTTCGTCTGCTCTGGCTCTGGCAAAGTCTAAATGAGAAGGGGCACTGTGGTTAGGGTGACGCTTATTACTAGTCAACAACATAGAAAGATCTATCGTATCAACTAGATCAGTGTCTGTTGAACCGTGTGCAATATGCTCTTCGGCAGTTTTGGCCTTGGCCGCTGCCTCAGTCGCATTTTCCCTATAGGCTCTCAAAGATACTCCCCCTTTCCTCTTTTATAAGAAATAAAATCATATACTTGTTAACTTCTCATCGAAATCTTTTTCTATGAAGATTTCATTTTCCCTCAGAGAAAAGAACAAGCTATTATCAAAGATTAAAATTTTCAATATCTTTTATATATACTATAATACGAGAATGGATTTTTTACAAGTAAGGTGTAAGAACTTTAATCATTTTAACCACTAAGTGAAAAAATAGCGTCTTAATGTGCAGAATCTATCAAATAACTTATGAAAGTGGCATGAAAATGAGATTACACCAACGACTTAAATGACGAGTTTTTAATGGATTAATGCTTTTAAAGTGATCCTTTTTTAAGAAACTCACTATCACCTAAAATACCATTCATCATCCTTGGGGATGAATACCTTAATAGTCTTAATACAAGCCATGCCTACATCACTACAAGGAGACTGCAAGAAATAACTAGCATTACTATTTAGTATAAAGTGACTTTTGGGCTTCGTCAATAGAATGTCATCAATTAATGACAATCTCTATTCTTATAGTTTTATTGCATTTAAGTGCCAGCCACAGATCTCTTTTTAATAGTTACGACGTCTAGACTGAGGGGAATCTAACTCTCTTATCTGCAGGTAAGAGCACTCTTTTCGATTTAGGATTAACTTTAGGTCAGTATTTTTCATCTGATTACGCCATGAAAACCGAGACTTCTGTCTCGGTTTCGATAGCTTGAAAATGATTAGATTTGGCCTCTACCTTCACCATCAAAGTAAACCCACCATCCTGGACTCACTTCAACCCAACGGTTAACAGCCATCTCACCTGAATTTGGATCATAGTAACGAACAACGCCGTTCACACGAACCAAATGACCTTTGATTTGCTTACCATTGTTATCAAAGAGGAGGTTTTGACCATTGATAGTAACCATGCCTTTGACAGCATTACCATTACCATCGAAGTAATACCAGCTACCATCGATTTCATGGAATTGATTACGGTAAAGCTCACCTGAATTTACATCATAGTAACGAAGGTTGCCATCAACATTAGCCAAAGCACCTTTGACCTGACGGCCATTTTGATCAAAGTAGAGGTTTTGACCATTGATGTTTTGTGAACCTTTTACGGCTGCTCCATCATTATTGAAGTAAGCCCAAACACCCGGTTCAATTTCAGCAAAACGGTTGCGAGCCATTTCGCCTGAGTTAGCATCATAGTAACGGATAGTGCCGTTCTCATTAACGGTACGACCTTTAACTTGGACACCATTGTTATCGAAGAAGAGTTCTTGACCATTGATGTTTTGGTGACCTGTCACACGTTTACCATTACCATCGTAGTATGCCCAAACGTTATTACCAATTTGTACGAATTGGTTGCGGCCTGATGTATTGTTATTGTTGTTATCTGGTTTTGGATCTTGTTTACCGTTTGCATTCAAGACACCGTTTTGGTCGTAGTAGAATACTTGACCTCTACGGTTTTGACGGTAACCATCACGCAATTGCACCCCATTAGCGAGGAAGAAGTATTGTTTACCATCGATAGTCTTTTCACCGATTGCCATACGGCCTGTATTATCAAAGTAGTAAACATTGCCATCATTATCTTTGATAAAGGCATTTCTAGCACGTTTACCATCGTTGTAACGATAGTAAACGCTGCCCCAGCTCTTTTCGAACCTACCGCTACCATCACCATTTTGGTTGTTATTGTTCGTTGATTGGTTGCTTCCTACTACTTTTGGAAGGCTAACTTTACCACCATTGGTTCCATAGTAACCGCTAAGACCATTCTTGAGGACATACTCTGATCCACGGTCAAGAATATTGGTACCATTCATATATTTAGCAGACCATTTTGTAATCTTCTCATCGGTTGTCAAGCGTTTACCAGTAGAGATTTGAACACGGTCAAAGATTTGTGGGTAAAGACGTTTTAATTCATCAAGGTAGGCACCACCATATTTACCTTGGTAATCATTACCAAAATTACGTGTTTTAGCAACATAAAGGCTATGGTCGATGATGGCACCGTCTTTAGTTTCTCCGTAGTTATTAACACGAGTTGCTGTAACAACTTCATCTCCTGGAAGGTTGTAGATTTGGTCTGGCACCCAGTCAGCGATGGCTGAGATACCTACAGCGTGGAGTGATTTAAGAGCTGCTTTCAAGTCTGCCAATGAACCATACTTGTTGTCCTTACTCATACCAATGTCATAACGGTCTGAGAAGGCATAGCCATTTTGAATAACTGAGTCAAGGAAGGTACCGTCATCACTTGAAACGTATTGTGGAGCAAATTCGAATGATGTGATTCCCCATTTCTTGAAGAGGTTAGCATTTTCAGCAATCTTCTTGTTAGTGTATTGTGATGAATCTTGGACGAAGTCTTGGAAGTTTGAGAATCCTTCGTAGATAACTTGTGAATCCAAGGCAGCTGAAGAATTATAGACTAAACCACTGCTATTCTTAGATTTGCTTGCTGCTACACGCACGTCTTGATTTTCAGAAGCACCTACTGGTACCCAAACGGCTAAATAGCCATCCACTTGAGCATTACGAACACCACTGATTTCACCTTGATTGAAGGTTAAATAACCATTAGCATCAGTGTACTTAACAATACCGTTAGCATCGCCATCATTCAAGTAAGAGGCAACACCATTAGAGGTTGTCAAAAGTAATGGACGATAGGCTTGATTTCTGTGAGCTGCACCCATGTTGATTGTCAAATTGCTATGCAAACGAAGGGCAGGTTGGTTGGAAAGAATGACAGCCATCCCTTGGTTACGGGTTTCAGCAGTACCAGCATCTGAAGCGTTGTTAGCTCCTTTACCGTAACGGACTGATGTTAAGATACCAGAAGCATCCCAACCATTGGTATTTCCTGAACCTACGTAACTCATCTTCATGTCTTGACCACCAGCCGCATAACGAATACGAGCTTGCAAGAGCGTAGAAATAGCATCATGATATGGTGATTTTTGGGCCATGTATTGACCATCATCAGTGTACAAATCACCATAATAAACACGAGGAACAGTGTCCTTATTCGTTAACATGAAGGCATAAGCAGATGGAATATTGTACTGTGTATATCTCTTATTGGCACTTCGCATATCCGCATTGTAGATTTTGAAGGCTTTCTTCATTTCATCAAGAGTGAAGGTATTCCCAGTTGATTGTGGGTTGATTTCATTTTTAATGATTTGGCCAATTACTGACTGAACTTCTGAGTCGTGGGCACGAACAAAAGTATAGTTAGCCATACGTTTTGTATTTTTCTTACTTTCTGAACGGTCATTCAGACTATTGGTAATAAGTGGTTCAAGACCTGAACGGTTCCCAATTGGGCGTAGGAAAGAAAATACCATGGCTAAACGCAATGGATCATCCATTGGTAATTGGGCACCTTTAGTATCTTCATTGTAGTATGCATCATTATGAGACCAGGCTTCAAGAATAGAAAGGTGCTTGATGGCTTCCTCTTCGCTCTTTTCAACACCATACTTAGCTTTGAAATAATCTGAAGCAATTTGAAGAAGGTCGGCATTGACATTATCCACAGCATCGACACGAACACCATCAAAGTTTTCATCTTCAGAGCCACCTGTGAGGCTACCAATGTTCATGATATAGTGAAGCCAGTTTAATTGTTCAGCTTGAACGGCTGGGTTCGAATTGTCAATATCGTTTGCTAGAAGAAATTCAAAACCACCTGATGAATTATCTTTAAAGTAGCGACGTGTGCCATCTTGTTGCGTCGGTGTGCGGTTCAAGAGGCGATAGTCTGAATTAGCATAACTTGTACGGCTACTGTTGTTGTAAAGAAGGGCACCGCCTTGCAAGTGGTCGCTATTATCAAGGTTCTCAGAAGTTGAGTTCCAACCTGGTTGTGTTTTGACAAAATTTTTGATGGTAGTACGCAACCAATCCGTGTTCCCTTCACGCGCAATACGTTCTTCGATACGTTTTTGCACTTCAAGGGCTGCTTGATCCATCTGTGTTTGTGAACTATATGATGTAAAGGTTTGGTTTGTTCCCAACCCTTTTTCTTTCATGTAGTTGAGGTAGCTGGCTTGGATAGCCTTGCTTGGCCACCAAACAGTCAGCAATGGACGTTTGTCATTTTCAGTTGAGGCTGTCCACTCTTTACCGTCTTTCAAAATTTCTTTAGGACGGTACCATGTGTTGGCAGTGAAGTAGCCATCAACAAGTTCGATATCTTTATCAGTTGTACCATAAAAGGCATTTTTATCACCATTTACAGTAACATTTGTGTTGGTTGTGCTATCAGCTGCTGAACCAGTACCACCATTTTTATCGAAACGGTATTCTTTTTGGTTAGACAATTCACCAGTTTCGGCATTAAAGTATTGGCTACCGCCGTTACGTTCAAGGACATAGTTCTTACGAACAGTACCGTCATCTTCAACATAGTATTCTTTACCATTAATGGTCTTGATGTGGCTTGGACCGTCAGCAACAACATTATTTGTTGCTGGAAGATCATTATTGACAACTGTAACAGTATTATTGTTGTTATTGGCAGTGTTTGTGTTGCCATTAACTGGTGTGGCACGGCGACCTCCTGAAGGACCACGACGAGTCCCCGTTGCCGCACGACGTTCACGTGTCGCTGCTCGATCCGTAACTGCTCTTGTGTCAGTTGCTGTATTGGCTGCACGGTCTGTCGTAGCAGCTGGTGTTGTTGGATCTACTGCACGATCCGTACCAACTGGGGTAGCCGTATCAACCGCACGGTCCGTAACAGCTGGTGCAGTTGGATCTACTGCATTGGTTGCTGCTGTGTTAGTTGTATCCGTTGTCAAAGCAAATGTTGCTACCGGTGCTGCTTGGTCAGTAGTGACATCGTTTGTTGTCGCAATTACTGCTGTTGGATCTTGAGTTGTTGCTGTATCATTAGATACAGTACCCGTGTCAACAGTAATATCGGGGATGGCTACGTTAGCATCCGTGTGTTCGTCGGCCTGAACGACACCGTCGTTAGTCCCTAAAGAAACAGCTGAGACCGCACCTACTGACAATCCTGTCACGGCGATGGTTACCCATTGTTTCTTAACTTTGTGCATTTTATAATGTACTTTTTTGTCCATATAAAAAGACTCCTTTTTCCCATTAATAGCTTAATTCTAAAACATTGAAAGCATTTTTTCAATAAAATCTGATGAATTTTCATAATTTTTAGAAAAGTCACTTCAATTTTTTAAGACAATTAGTTAGAGATGAGTATTTTGAAATAGAAAATCAGCCATTTTGTTTGTACTTAAAGAGAAATAAAGGATGATACTACTGCTATTTAGAATGACTATTGACAAACCATCAATTTTAATACTAAGGCAAGGAAATCTAATGGAAAAAGACCAAATCCTTAAGGCTCTTTCTCCTCAAAACACAAAAAACACCACCCTAGTCGACCCCTTAGGTCACTAAAGATGGTGTCTTTTTTAGGGGAGCTTCTCATAGAAAGAGTAAATTCTAACTATCTAAGCTATTCTCTACTTTCTGAGGTTTATGAGATTCAAGTTCGGTCACTTTAGTGTCAGAAAAAGACACTTTCCTTCAAAAATGAAGGGGAATACAAACCAGATTATAGGGCCACAATTCATCACAAAAAATCTCTCAAAATCTTATACAACCTGCTGAAACCAAGGAAAAAAGAGTATAATTAAAGTGAAAAAGTTAGTCTATTTAGCAACAAATAGAGGGGTAGGTGAGAAAAATGCCAGTAAAAAATACAAACTCCAAGACAAACCAAGATAAGAGAAATAGTGGTCAAGAGGTCACTAATCCAGGCAGTCTTAAGCAAAATTCTCAAGAAAACAGATTTGCCACTGTTCTCCTGTCAGTCGCATTTTATATCGCTTTGGTTTATCTTGCCTTGTTTTTACTTTTGGGGCTGTCAAATCCTTTGGGAATGCTTGTAATCATTTTTTAGGTTATAGCTTGATTAGTTTTGTCATTGCAACCATCTTAATAGGAATAGGCCGTAAAAAGGTA
>NZ_CM002133.1:1666927-1668960 GCF_000448665.1 Streptococcus sp. HSISS2
GGTAATAAATACTTTTTATACACTAGTGTTGGTTTTACCTAGCCTCAGTCCTTTTGGCTTATGACCCTGACTGGGGAGTGTTTCGAATCATACCGATTCTCTTAACCCTTCTTGTAACAGTGGGCACAGTGATGTATAAAAAGTAGAGAAATAAAGAGAGAGGATATGGTTTTCCGCCGTATCTTCTTTTCATTTTAAGCTATCCAATCCCAAACAAGACATAACAAAAAGTAGATTAGGGTCAGGTCCTAATCTACTTTTATTTTAGATATTGAATGTTAAGCTCATAAGTCTAATAAGTTTTCCAAATGCGTAACGGCATCTGCAAAGTTATCTACGACGTAAGTTGCTGCTTCTTTGACGACCTCTGGGGCATGTGACATACAGTAAGAGATGTCTGCCACCTCAAACATGGAGATGTCATTACCTGAATCACCAAATGCTACAACTGGTTGATAATGCCTTTTTAAAAGCTCTAATCCGCTTCCCTTAGAAACCCCTTTGGCAGTCACTTCTATACGCGTGCTCCCTGATTGGAAAAATTCTAAATTAGGAAAACGAGCTTTAAGTTCTTGGACATAGGTCGCAGCCTTGTCTGCCTCTGGTCGAAGGTTAAATTTGTAAAGACAACGTTGGCGAACATTTTCATAAAGATTGTCCATACAGAGGATGGGCATATTCCATAAACGACGCTTATCCTCATGATTAAAATTCCCAACTCTTTCCTGATTATCTAGAGCATCGAAAGTAATTGATTCTTCCTTGAGATATTTCAATAAGTTATCAACATCCGTTGGAGGTAACGTTTTCGAAAATACAACCTGATCCTTCTCAGTAACGACTGCACCGTTATAGCCAATAGCACAGACCACATTAAGGTGATTACGTTCGGCAATATAAGTAATTTCCTTAACAGAGCGTCCTGTCGCAATGGCAAAATCACTATAGGCAGACAATTTTTCATAAGCCTTCAAATCTTCTGGATGAATTTGAATGGAATTTTTGACAAAAGTTCCATCTAAATCCGTCACACATAAGATGTTATGTGTCATAGCTATTCCTCTAAACCTAAAATATCTTGAATTTCCATTTTTAAAACATTGGCATAAGCACCGTAAATGGACTGCATTTGCATACCATTTTCCGCAAAATCAAGTGCTTCGTATTTTTTGATAATCGTGTCTTTGTCCACTAGTGACTTGTCTTTGACATCCACGCTTGAGGTGTTTTTCACTTAACTAAGTATTCAATGACTTATTTAGAAAACTACAAATTAATAATCTTCACTCTCTTCGTCATCTTTCTTACGTTTGGCAAGAAAGGCAAGACCTGTTGCCGTTGCCAAAGCACCTAAAGCAAGAGCTACCGATGAGTCTTCCTCACCAGTCTTAGGAAGAGTTTGGCTACCACGTTTGATCTTAGAATCTTTAACTTCAGAAGATGATGCTGAAGTAGTCATTGAAGCAGACAAGGATGTGCTTAATGACTCACTCATTGAGGTTGAGACACTTACTGAAGCTGAAATGCTAGTTGAAGCACTTGCTGATTCTGAAGCACTCATTGAATCTGAAATTGAGGCACTTGCGCTTTGCGATTCAGAGACTGACGTTGAGACGGATTGACTCGCTGAAACTGAGGCACTGGTACTTGCACTTGCTGATTCCGATACGCTCAATGAATTAGAAACTGATTGGCTCATTGAGACAGAGGCGCTTGTGCTTTGCGAGTCAGAGACTGATTGACTCGCTGAAACTGATGTGCTTGTACTTGCTGACTCGCTGAGCGATACTGAAGCACTGGTTGACTCTGAAGCACTCATTGAATCTGAAACCGATTGGCTCATTGAAACTGAGGCGCTTGTACTTGCACTTTCTGATTCTGAGACGCTCAATGAACCGGAAATTGATTGACTCGTTGAAACTGAGGCACTGGTACTTACTGACTCACTTAGTGAGACTGAAGCTGAAACGCTGGTTGAAGTACTTGCTGACTCTGAGACGCTCAATGAATTAGAAACCGATTGGCTCGTTGAA
>NZ_CM002133.1:1670633-1673156 GCF_000448665.1 Streptococcus sp. HSISS2
TCTCAATGAATTAGAAACCGATTGGCTCGTTGAAACTGAGGTGCTTGCGCTTTGCGATTCAGAGACTGACGTTGAGACTGATTGACTCGCTGAAACAGAGGCACTGATACTTACTGACTCACTTAGTGATGTGGATTCGCTGAGTGAGACTGAAGCACTTAATGAAGCGGAAACTCTACTTGAAGCACTTGCTGACTCTGAGACACTCATTGAATCAGAAACTGATTGACTCATTGAAACTGAAGCGCTCGTACTTGATGACTCACTGAGTGACGTTGATTCACTGGTTGAGACTGACGCACTTAATGACGATGATAATGAGTTAGATACTGACTGGCTCGTTGAAACAGAAGCACTGGTACTTGCTGACTCGCTTAGTGACGTTGATTCACTTGACGAAACTGACGCACTTAATGACGATGACAATGAGTTAGATACTGACTGACTCGTTGATGCTGAGGCACTTATACTTGCTGACTCGCTTAGTGACATTGATTCACTTGACGAAACTGACGCACTTAATGATCCGAATGTACTCAATGATGTTGAAGCAAACATTGAGAGTGACTCACTTGTAGAAATAAAGCTTGATGCTGATTTCGAAATAGAATCAACTGTCGAAAGGATGGTCGAAATTGACGCACTAAATGCTTGCGATAAGCTTTCAAAAGCCGAAACACTTAATGAAGAAACTACTGAATTTGAAACAGATTGACTTGCTGAAACTGAAGAACTCTCTAAAGCCGAAATTGAGTTGGATTCTGACTGAGATTCAGACACTGAAGCACTCTCTGATGCTGAAAGCGAGTTAGATTCTGATTGAGATTCAGATACTGACGCACTCTCTAAAGCCGAAATTGAGTTGGATTCTGACTGAGATTCAGACACTGAAGCACTCTCTGACGCTGAAAGCGAGTTGGATTCCGATTGGGACTCAGATACTGAAGCACTTTCTGATGCTGAAAGCGAGTTTGACTCGGATTGAGACTGACTTACTGAAGCACTTTCTGATGCCGAAATAGAATTTGACTCTGATTGTGATTCAGACACTGAAGCACTCAGTGATGTGCTTAACGAGTTCGATACGGATTGACTTGTTGAAACCGAAAAACTCAAGGAGCTACTCAACGAGTTCGATACGGATTCACTCGTTGATACCGAAGTACTCAAGGAGCTACCCAACGAGTTCGATACGGACTGACTAGCTGACACCGAAGTACTCAAGGAGCTACTTAACGAATTCGATACGGACTGGCTCGTTGAAACCGAAGAACTTAACGATGCACTCAATGAATTTGAAGCTGATTGACTTGTTGAGACTGAAGAACTCAATGATGTGCTCAATGAATTCGATACGGACTGACTTATTGAAACCGAAGTACTCAGCGATGTACTCAATGAATTTGAAGCTGATTGACTCGTTGAAACCGAAGAACTTAACGATGTACTTAAAGAGTTCGATATAGACTCACTTGTTGAAACTGAAGAACTCAATGATGTGCTTAACGAGTTCGATACGGATTGACTTGTTGAAACCGAAGAACTCAAGGATGAACTCAAAGAATTCGATACGGATTCACTCGTTGAAACTGAAGAACTCAATGATGAACTTAACGATGTGCTTAACGAATTTGATACGGATTCACTTGTTGAAACTGAAGAACTCAATGATGTGCTTAACGAGTTCGATACGGATTGACTTGTTGAAACCGAAGAACTCAAGGATGAACTCAAAGAATTCGATACGGATTCACTCGTTGAAACTGAAGAACTCAATGATGAACTTAACGATGTGCTTAACGAATTTGATACGGATTCACTCGTTGAAACCGAAGTACTCAAGGAGCTACTTAATGAGTTCGATACGGACTGACTAGCTGACACCGAAGTACTCAAGGAGCTACTTAACGAGTTTGATACGGATTGACTTATTGAGACTGAAGCGCTCAGCGATGTACTCAACGAATTTGAAGCTGATTGACTCGTTGAAACCGAAGAACTTAACGATGTACTTAAAGAGTTCGATATAGACTCACTTGTTGAAACTGAAGAACTCAATGATGTGCTTAACGAGTTCGATACGGATTGACTTGTTGAAACCGAAGAACTTAACGATGTACTTAAAGAGTTCGATATAGACTCACTCGTTGAAACCGAAGTACTCAAGGAGCTACTCAACGAGTTCGATACGGATTCACTCGTTGATACCGAAGTACTCAAGGAGCTACTTAATGAGTTCGATATAGACTCACTTGTTGAAACCGAAGTACTCAAGGAGCTACTTAACGAGTTTGATACGGACTGACTAGCTGATACCGATGCGCTCAAAGATGTGCTTTGCGAGTTCGATACTGATTCACTCGTTGAAACCGAAGAACTCAAAGACAGACTCGTTGACACAGATTCACTGCGAGAAACACTCGTCTTGACTGACTCACTCAAAGACTGGGATAAGCTTTGTGACTTCTCGGTACTCAAAGACGCACTCGTGGAGGCGGACTCACTGCGAGAAACACTGGTCTA
>NZ_CM002133.1:1675599-1680109 GCF_000448665.1 Streptococcus sp. HSISS2
ACTTGTGGAACGGACTGGCTGGTTCGTACCGATGTGCTCAAAGATTGTGATAAACTACGAGACTTGACTGTACTCAAGGAAGCACTTGTAGAAGCGGACTGGCTGGTTCGTACCGATGTGCTCAAAGATTGTGATAAACTGCGAGACTTGACCGTGCTCAAAGAGGCACTCACTGAGAGAGATTGTTTTAGTGAATTTGAAACATTCCTTGACACTACTGTACTCACGGACGTACTTGTAGATGCTGACTGTTTCACAGATTCACTCGTACTATTAGAAAGAGACTTGCTATAGTCACTATTAGACAAGGGTACCGTCACGGTATTTGTCGTATCATCCTTATAAGTAATTGTCACCGTGCCATCATTATTGACTGTATAAGACTTAATACGATTAGCTGCTTCTGGATTCAAGGCCGACACAGCCGCAATAACCTTACTCTTATCTGCCTCTGTCAGAGCAGTCAGGCTTGTCACCTGAATGGTCGTCGTTGGCGCAACACCTGGCGTACGATCTGCAAGACGTCCTTGCGTCATCCGAATTTCACCCAAACCATTTGGACGGTTCATATTCGACGCATTGTCAATAGCAGCAACATTGCGCTGCCATGTGTTACGGGCAGAATAGGTCAAATCATCCTTCAAATGAATAGTTGTCGTAATGGTTGCCGGATTGGCACTTGTTGCCGTAATATCACCTGTAATTGGCGCTATATTTCCCGTACCGTATTGGGTACCACCAAGGAAATTACCGTTCAAAGCATTGTCATCCAAATTAGCTCTGGCAACAATCTTCATTTCTTTGAGCTTGCCACTATCATCAGTAGCGGTAAAGGTCAAAACTGCGTCATCACCCGCATAGATAATGTAGTTTTTTCCACCACCTTCAAGGGGAGTAGACTTGGGTTCGACACCATTGACAGTCAACTTGGCAGCCACTTCAGGTCGTGTGCTATCTGTGACTGCAACCGAGTTACTAGCATCTGAATAAACAGGGTAATTACCATACATGATGCGAGCTTTAGCCGTTACACCACCAGTTTGTAACTTAACCGTTGGCGTCACAATCGCTTGGCCAGAAGCATTTGCCACTGCTGTTCCGACCTCATCATCATTATTGTATAAAACAACGGTTGACCCTGGTTCAGCTCCTGTTATCGTTACAGCTGTCTGTGTATAGGCTTTATCCAACAGCCTTGTCGCCACCGTTGGGGCAGACAGGCGTTTGATAGGAGCAGTCACATCGTTAGAGGTATGATCCTTATAGGTAATAGACACTACACCTGTCGCTGAGACGGAATAAGACTTAAAGTCCTTAGAGGTCGCAATATTTGGATTTGTCGCCTTAAAGGTTTCCCAAACCTTATCTTTTTCAGCCTGAGCGAGATTGCTCGTGTCATTGACAAAAGTACCCGTTGTCACTGCCTTAATCGGGTTGCGAATCCCATCATTTTGAGGTAACACCTGGATGCTAAGCGTTTGTTTCACTGATCTGTTGACACTATTGGTCACAACAAAAGATAACTTATAAATTCTTCCTGGCGGCACTACTTCAGTAGCCCCAACTGTTCCCATAACATTAAAAGCAACGGAACTATTTCTCAAAGCAGTTGTTTGGGGAATATTGATACCATTGACACGATCACTATATGAGGTGTAACCAATACTACGAATACTGTATTGTGTTGGTTTTGATTCAACAACTTGATAGGCCTGATTGATGTAGTCAGAGTTATAAGCAGAAATCAAGCCATTGTTAGGACCTAAGTTATAATAAGGATTACGCAAGCTATTATCGGTACCAATGATAGCACCATTTCGAGGGTCACGCTGACCAGATGTCGCACGCAGCACCGCATTAGCAAGACTATTTCTAGCCTGTCTTGCTTGTGTAAGTGTAGGGGCCATGTCAACGCCACTATCAGCCAGACTGACACGAATAGCATCCAAGGCTTGATTTCCCTTCAGAATAGCCGCATCCGTATTTGGCAAATCAAGTGCTTGAGCTTTATAAGTATAAATCTCTAAGGCCAAATCTTTGAGACGCTTTTCTTGATCTGAACGCTCAGTATTAGACACAAGCGAAACAGCCAACAGACCGTTTGCAGTGTCAGATAATTGACGATTAACAAGAGCTTCGGATGCCAAAGAAGCATGTAACATGGCCGAATCCGAGCTGACAAGATTCACACCCTCTTGAGAAACACTATCACTCTTGCTAAATGATTGATTAGATATGCTGTCATAACGCTCTGAAGAGCCTGTAAGCCCACTCTCAGACAAACTATGAGAAGCCGACTGACTCGCTGATTCCAATTGAGAAGCTAGAGAAGCTGACAAGGAAGTCGAAATCGAAGCACTTAGTGACAGAGAGGCAGATTTTGAAGCCTGTTCAGAAGCTGAAATAGATTGACTGCTTGACAAGGACTCATTTAAAGAAGTCTCGGAAGTCTGACTTGACGCAGCTTCAGATGACTCTTGACTATTTACCTGACTCTCTTGGACACCAGACACAGAACCAATATTGCCAATAACAGCTGAATCTGATGCAACTAAAAGATCAGCCTTAGCTCCAGCTTGGCTTTCCAAAACTGGCCCATCTGTCACTTCTTCTGCATGAGTCACGTGATTCACAACAGCCCCACCTAACAAGGCTCCCGTAGCAAGCACTCCCTTAAGGAGCGACTGTCCTGAGAAAGCAGATGAATCCACTTCCACCTGCTGGGTACTGATCGAAGGTAAATCCACTCCTCCTTTTAGCACTTTAAAAAGACCAAAGTTTGAAGTCGCTGCACGAAGCCAGTGCTTCCCTGACTTCACCAGTTTAAAACGTGTCACACGATCCGTTTCACGATATTGACCTTCATTCCTTCTAAAAACATACTTACTCCATTAATTTTTTGATTAAAATACTCCTTCTAATTTTATCATAAAATTGAGCAAAAAATCTCATTTCAAACTTGCTTTCCCTGAACTTATACATTCCCAAATCTATTCAAATGCACCCCAACAAATAAGAAATCTGGATATATTAAAACTATTAGTCTTTTTAGATAAGCAAAAATCCCCCACCATTGAGAAAAGCTCAAATGATGAGGGATATTATAAATCTTAATGAGAAGGTAAGAATGAGACTTACTGACGATTAGAAGTCTTCACCCTCTTCTTCTTTCTTACGTTTGGCAAGAAAGGCAAGACCTGTTGCCGTTGCCAAAGCACCTAAAGCAAGAGCTGCCGATGAGTCTTCCTCACCAGTCTTAGGAAGAGCTTGGCTACCGTGCTTATGCTTAGGATCTTTAACTTCAGAAGAAGATACTGAAGTACTCATTGAAGCAGACAATGAAGTGCTTGCTGATTCACTCATTGAAGTTGAGACACTTACTGAAGCTGAAACGCTGCTTGAAGCACTTGCTGATTCTGAGGCACTCATTGAATCTGAAACCGATTGACTCGTTGAAACTGAGGCGCTTGTGCTTGCTGACTCGCTGAGTGATGTGGATTCACTTGTTGAGACTGAAGCGGAAACGCTACTTGAAGCACTTGCTGACTCTGAGACGCTCATTGAACCTGAAACTGATTGGCTCGTTGAAATTGAAGCGCTTGTGCTTTGTGATTCAGAGACTGACATTGAGACGGATTGACTCGCTGAAACTGAGGCACTCATTGAATCTGAAACCGATTGGCTCATTGAAACTGAGGCGCTTGTGCTTGCTGACTCGCTGAGTGACATTGATTCACTGGTTGAGACTGAAGCACTTAATGACGATGACAATGAGTTAGATACTGACTGACTCGTTGAAACTGAGGCGCTTGTGCTTTGTGATTCAGAAACTGACGTTGAGACGGACTGACTCGCTGAAACTGAGGCACTTGTGCTTGCTGACTCACTGAGTGATGTTGATTCACTGGTTGAGACTGAAGCACTCGTACTTTGTGATTCAGAAACTGACGTTGAGACGGATTGGCTCGTTGAAATTGAAGCGCTTGTGCTTTGTGATTCAGAGACTGACGTTGAAACTGACTGACTCGCTGAAACTGAGGCGCTTGTGCTTGCTGACTCACTGAGTGATGTTGATTCGCTGAGTGAGACTGAAGTGCTCGTACTTTGAGATTCAGAGATTGAGGTTGAGACGGATTGACTCGCTGAAACTGAGGAGCTTGTGCTTGCTGACTCACTGAGTGATGTTGATTCGCTGAGTGAAACTGAAGCGCTGGTTGACTCTGAGGCACTCATTGAACCGGAAACTGATTGGCTCGTTGAGATTGAAGCGCTCGTACTTTGTGATTCAGAGACTGACGTTGAAACTGATTGACTCGCTGAAACTGAGGCGCTTGTGCTTTGTGATTCAGAGACTGACGTTGAAACTGACTGACTTGCTGAAACTGAGGCGCTTGTGCTTTGTGATTCAGAGACTGACATTGAGACTGATTGACTCATTGAAATTGAAGCGCTCATACTTGATGACTCGCTGAGTGACATTGATTCACTGGTTGAGACTGAAGCACTTAAT
>NZ_CM002133.1:1681747-1682831 GCF_000448665.1 Streptococcus sp. HSISS2
TGGTTGAGACTGAAGCACTTAATGACGATGACAATGAGTTAGATACTGACTGGCTCGTTGAAACTGAAGCGCTCGTACTTGATGACTCGCTGAGTGACATTGATTCACTGGTTGAGACTGACGCACTTAATGAAGCGGAAACAGAAGTTGAGACTGACTGGCTCGTTGAAACTGAGGCACTTGTACTTGATGACTCGCTGAGTGACATTGATTCACTGGTTGAGACTGAAGCACTTACCGACGCTGAAACTGAAGTTGAGACCGACTGACTCGTTGAAACTGAGGCGCTTGTGCTTGCTGACTCGCTGAGTGACGCTGATTCACTGGTTGAGACTGAAGCACTTAATGACGATGACAATGAGTTAGATACTGACTGACTCGTTGATACTGAGGCACTTGTACTTGATGACTCACTAAGTGACGTTGATTCACTTGACGAAACTGACGCACTTAATGATCCGGATGTACTCAATGATGTCGAAGCAGACATTGAGAGTGACTCACTTGTAGAAATAAAGCTTGATGCTGATTTCGAAATAGAATCAACTGTTGAAAGGATGGTCGAAATTGACGCACTAAATGCTTGAGATAAGCTTTCAAAAGCCGAAACACTCAATGAAGAAACCACTGAATTTGAAACAGATTGACTTGTTGAAACTGACGTACTTTCTGATGCTGAAATTGAGTTGGACTCTGACTGCGACTCACTTACTGAAGCACTTTCTGATGCCGAAAGGGAATTGGATTCGGATTGTGACTCACTTACTGAAGCACTTTCTGACGCTGAAAGTGAATTTGATTCAGACTGAGATTCAGAAACTGAAGCACTTTCTGATGCTGAAAGAGAGTTGGATTCCGATTGGGACTCACTTACTGACGCACTTTCTGATGCTGAAAGAGAGTTGGATTCCGATTGGGACTCACTTACTGACGCACTTTCTGATGCTGAAAGAGAGTTGGATTCCGATTGGGACTCACTTACTGACGCACTTTCTGATGCTGAAAGGGAGTTGGATTCTGACTGTGACTCAGACACTGACGCACTTTCTGACGCTGAAAGAGAATTTGACTCTGATTGCGATAA
>NZ_CM002133.1:1684481-1701909 GCF_000448665.1 Streptococcus sp. HSISS2
TGACGCTGAAAGAGAGTTGGATTCCGATTGGGACTAGACACTGACGCACTCTCTGACGCTGAAAGCGAGTTAGATTCGGATTGTGACTCAGAAACTGACGCACTCTCTGACGCTGAGGTTGAGTTGGACTCCGATTGGGACTCAGACACTGACGCACTCTCTGACGCTGAGGTTGAGTTAGATTCTGATTGCGACTCAGACACTGACGCACTCTCTGACGCTGAGGTTGAGTTGGATTCCGATTGGGACTCAGATACTGTAGCACTTTCCGAGGCTGAGGTTGAATTAGATTCAGATTGTGATTGACTCACTGAGGCACTCTCTGAATCTGTAACTGTAGCTACATATTCTCGACTTTGACCGTTCACAAGATTAAGTTTCGTTGTGATAGCTGGACTACCGCTTACGGTAGAATTTCCAGTAAAACCTGCATTTGTAATCTTGGTCATCAGACCTTCAACGGCATTACCAAGACGTTCACGTTGTTCTGCATAAGCAGCGTTTGTTGCTGATGCAGCAAGCAATGTTGTTGATTTAATGACTTCTTCTTGAACTGTTGTGATAGCTGTTTGGATTTCAGCTTTAGCAGCTGTGTCTGTCAATTTTGCTTGATAGTCTTTAGCAATATTAACAAGCAATTCTGCTTCTGAAACGTTTTGATCCAAGATCGTTTTTTCATCTTCTTGAGTAGCTGTTTCTGATGCAGTTGCTGCTGTTGAACTTGCTGATTCTGAATGTGAAGCTGAACCACTTGTGCTTTCAGTATGTGACTGACTAGCGGAGGTTGACCGCTCTTTGCTAAGTGATACAGATTCAGAAATAGATTGTGATAATTCTGTTGATACAGATTGTGACAATGATACTGAAGCATCTGTGCTTGCTTGAGCATCAACTGAAGAGCTTGTAGACTCTTGGCTAGTTGATGGTGCTACCGAAGCTTCTGATGTTGGAGCTGCACTCAAGACAACAGACTCAGAATTGGCTGTTACATCATGATTTCCAGTTAATTGACTCTCTAAGGCCGGTGTTGCCGTTTCTTCGGCTTGAGCAGTGTAAGTAGCTACTGCACCACCTGCCACCGCACCTGCTGCTGCAATCCCTTTAAGAAGGGCTTGACCTGAGATAAGAGGTGTTTTCTCCTCAACACTTTGCGCTGAAACTGACGGTGCGTCTGTTCCACCTTTAACAACTTTGAAAAGTCCAAAGTTTGATGTCGCCGCACGAAGCCATTGCTTACCTGATTTGATTAATTTAAAACGAGTCACACGATCTGTTTCGCGATATTCCCCTTCGTTTCTTCTAAAAAACATATCTGCTCCATTCTAGATGTTAGTGTAAAAACACGTAGTTAAATTTTATCACAAAATTGTTGTAAGTTCTAATTTTTTGTCATATATTCCTTAAATAAAATTGCAAACGCTTCATCCTATTAATACATTAAAGACATTGATTTCACACTATTTTCAGCCATTCTCTACTCTTATAAAATAAAATTTAAAGATTTCTTTAAATTCTAGAGAGATGATTTCTTTTTCTAACAGTATTATCTTTCAAGATAGGATCAATAATTTTTATTATTTCTTTTACTGACCTTTCGATTCTATTCTTTTCTCATAATCACAAAAAGACACACTCCAATTTGGAATGTGTCTTTTTAGAACGAAGCTAATCGGCTTATTCTTTCTTAAGAGTAGTTAGTGTTTTATTAGGACTAGTCACTCAAAAGTTTTAGGGAGGTAAGTCGAGGAAATATTATTCCTCAGTTTTTTGCGTTTTGCCGCAAGAGCCAAGCCAGATGCAGTTGCAAGCAAACCTAGAGCTGCTGTAGCAGCTACGTTAGACTCTTCACCAGTATTTGGCAATTGTGTCATTTCTGAAGCTGGTTTAGCTGGAGTTACAGGAGCTGCTTTAGCTGGAGCTTTAGGAGCTGGATCAACTGGTTTAGCTGGAGTTGGTTGTTCAGGTTTACCAGGAGTTGGTGTCACTGGTTTTTCTGGAGTTGTATCGACAAGTTTGTAAACGTAAGTAACGTTCTTATCACCTTCGATAACTTTACCAGTTACTGGGTCAGTTGTAGTCAAGTGACCATCACCATCAACTTTACCTACTGGATAGTTACCTTGTGGTACCAATTCATAGACTTTACCATCTGCAGTAACGATTGTCTTAGGACGGTTATCAATTACTGTATCATAATGTTTACCTACTGGTTGTTTAGATTCATCTGTAACAGATTGTTTGATTGTGTTACCATTTTCATCTACGTAGTGAACGTATACATTACCCTTAGGTTGTGCTGGTTGTTCTTTAAGTTTGTAGATGTAAGTTACGTCTTTACGTCCTTCGATAACTTTACCAGTTGTTGCGTCTGATGACTCAAGGTGACCTTGTCCATCAACCTTACCTACAGTGTAGTTACCAGCTGGAACCAATTCATATGTCTTACCATTGTATTTGATTTCTTTTGGACGGTTATCTACAACTGTATCGTAGTCTTTGTCGACTGGTTGATCTTTTTCATCAGTAACGTCAGTCTTGATTGTGTTACCTTCAGTATCTTTATAGTGAACGTAAACGTCACCTTTCACTTCTTTATAAACATAAGTGACGATTGAACGAGGTTTCTCAACTTTACCTTTAGTTGGGTCAGAAGATTCAAGGTGTCCATCCTTATCAACTTTACCTACTGGGTAGTCACCTTTTGGTACGATCTTATATGTCTTACCATCTGGAGTCTTGATAGTCTTAGGTTTTTCACCTTTCTCAGTTGTGTTATATGGTGTGTCATATGGTGAGTTTGGTGTGTCTTGACGAGGTTTCTTAATTTCCTTACCTTTTTCGTTTACGTAAGTGATGATAACGTCACCTTCTTTAGGTTTCGTTGGATCTTCTTTAAGTTTGTAAACGTAAGTAACGTTCTTATCACCTTCGACGACTTTACCTGTTGTAGCATCATCACCTGTCCAGTGACCTTGTTCGTCGACTTGACCTACTTTGTAGTTACCGGCTGGTACCAATTCATATGTCTTGCCTTGGAAGTCGATTTCTTTTGGACGGTTATCTACAACTGTGTCGTAGTCTTTACCAACTGGTTGTGCCAATTCATCAGTTACTGAATCTTTAATGATATTACCTTCAGTATCTACATAGTGAACGTATACATTACCCTTAGGTTGTGCTGGTTGTTCTTTGAGTTGGTATACGTAAGTAACGTTCTTATCACCTTCGATGACTTTACCTGTTGTAGCATCATCACCTGTCCAGTGACCTTGTTCGTCAACCTTACCTACTGGGTAGTTACCAGCTGGTA
The DNA here is from genome assembly GCF_000448665.1 of Streptococcus sp. HSISS2. NCBI lineage: Bacteria > Bacillati > Bacillota > Bacilli > Lactobacillales > Streptococcaceae > Streptococcus > Streptococcus sp. HSISS2. Next base: position 1,687,792 of record NZ_CM002133.1, read on the forward strand.
CCAATTCGTACGTCTTACCTTGGAATTCGATTTCTTTTGGACGGTTGTCAATAACTGTGTCGTAGTCTTTATCAACTGGTTGATCTTTTTCATCAGTCACATCGTCTTTAATCTTGTTACCATTAACATCAACATAGTGAACGTAAACATTACCCTTCACTTCTTTATAAACGTAAGTGATTGTTGATTTAGGTTTATCAACTTTACCTTTAATTGGATCTGATGATTCAAGGTGTCCGTCACCGTCAACTTTACCTACTGGGTAGTCACCTTTTGGTACGATCTTGTATGTCTTACCATCTGGAGTCTTGATTGTGTTAGGTTTTTCACCTTCCTCAGTTGTGTTATATGGTGTGTCATATGGTGAGTTTGGTGTATCTTGACGAGGTTTTTGAATTTCTTTACCATCATTTTCACGGATGTAAGTGATGATAACTTCACCAACTTTAGGAGTTTCACTTTCAGACAATGATTGAGAAACTGATACAGATGTAGATTCTGAGCTAGAAAGTGATTCTGAAACTGAAGTTGATGTAGAAGCTGAAACTGAAAGACTAGCAGATGCAGAGTATGATTCAGAAGCTGATACTGATTCAGATACAGAAGTTGATTCTGAAGTGCTTGCTGATTCTGATGCAGAAACTGAAGCTGAGGTGCTTGCTGATTCTGATGCAGATGCTGACTCAGACGCACTTACTGATTCTGATGCAGAAACTGAAGCTGAGGTGCTTGCTGATTCTGATGCAGATGCTGACTCAGAGGCGCTTACAGAAACTGAATTGCTCAATGAAGCAGATGCTGACTCAGATGATGAAGTTGATTCTGATTCTGAGTTATTTGTAACAATTGAAATTGATTCTGAGATAGAAGCTGAAACAGAGACAGATTCAGATGCTGAGGTACTCAACGATGATGATTGACTTGCTGATACTGAAGCTGATTCAGATGCTGAAGTACTCAACGACGCTGATTGGCTTCCTGATACTGAAGCTGATGCTGACGCTGAGGTGCTCAACGACGCTGATTGGCTTGCTGATACTGAAGCTGATTCAGATGCTGAAGTACTCAACGATGCTGATTGGCTTGCTGATACTGAAGCTGATGCTGACGCTGAGGTACTCAACGACGCTGATTGGCTTGCTGATACTGAAGCTGATGCTGAAGCTGAGGTGCTCAACGATGCTGATTGGCTTCCTGATACTGAAGCTGATGCTGACGCTGAGGTGCTCAACGACGCTGATTGGCTTCCTGACACTGAAGCTGATTCAGATGCCGAAGTTTTCAATGATTCAGATTGGCTTGCTGATACTGAAGCTGATTGTGAAACAGATTGTGACTTAGAAACCACCTCTGATTCTGATTGTGATTTAGAAGCTTTTTCTGATGCTGATTGCGAAACAGATTGCGACTTAGAAACCACCTCTGATTCTGACTGTGATTTAGACACAACTTCTGATTCTGATAGTGAAGCTGATGTTGTATCAGATGCTGAATTTGATTGAGATTCATTTTTCAACTTATAGATATAAGTAACATTTTTCTCACCTGAAGCCACTTTACCAGTTGTATCATCATCACCAGTCCAGTGACCTTGGCTGTCAACTTGACCTACTGGGTAATTACCAGCTTCTACAAGTTCGTAAGTTTTACCTTCAAATTTAATTTCTTTAGGACGATTATCTACTACAGTATCATAATCCTTCTCAAGCGGTTGATCTTGCTCATCAATAACAGATCCCATGATCGTATTTCCGTTAATATCTTTATAATGAACGAAGACACTTCCAACTTCCTCATAAACGTAAGTAATGGTTGATTTTGGTTTATCAACTTTACCAGTAATAGGATCTGAAGATTTCAAATGACCATTTTCATCAACACCTCCTACTGGGTAATCACCTTTAGGAACAATTTTATATGTCTTACCATCAGTTGTCTTGATGATATTTGGTTTTTCACCTTTTTCAGTTGTATCATATGGTGTGTCATATGGTGATTTAGGTGTATCTTGACGAGGTTTTTGAATTTCATTACCTTTTGTATCCACATAAGTGATAACAACTTCACCTTCTTTTGGTGTTTCTTTCACTCTATAGATATACGTTACATTTTTATCTTGTTTAGCAACTGAACCTGTAATTGAATCTGAAGATGTCAGGTGACTATCTGAGTCAACTTGACCAACAGTATATGTACCTGCTGGTACCAACTCGTAAGTTTTACCATTGTACTCAATTGTATCCGGACGGTTATCTACTACTGTATCATAGTGTTTGTTAACAGGCTGTTGATTTTCATCTGTTACTGAAGCTTTAATAGTTGTTCCTTCAGTATCTTTATAGTGAACGTAAACATTCCCTTTTTCATCTGTCTTCTTGTAGTAGTGTACTGTATCACCAGATGGTTTTTCATTTGCTGATAGAATTGAGAATTGGTTCCCAAAGTTTCCTGAGTTTTGTCCACCAATAACGTTCTGTGCATTTCCACCAGGTGTTGAATTGTCAGTTCCTTTAGGATGTTCCAAGAACATGTAAGCTGATTCACCATGATGACCTGCTGTATACCAACCTGAGAGATAAACAAGACCTTCTTCTGGTTTAGCTGGGTTATGCCATGGGGAAACCTGAATTTGATAATCACCGTTCTTACTTGAAACAAGAACCTTATCTGTTTCCATACTTGTTGCAGATGGAATATACTTCTCACCCGGTTTAATCACTGGAGTTGTGTAAACAAGTGTGTAACCATTTGTATCTGTATTGTTCCCCATTGTTGCTTCATTATAAGTTGAAACAGATGATGGGTCCAATACATAAATCTTAGTTACAGTTGAACCATCGTTGGCAACCACTTCACGAATACGTTTCACATAATAATGTTGACGTGTACCCTTAAGTTCGGCATATTTAGTACCTACAGTGTTACCTAGTTCACCAGACATTGTTGAAGAATCAGCCTGTTGATACAAAACATAACCTTCAAACGAACGTGGGTTAGAAGCCGTATAGTTTTGACCTTGAATACCTGTTTGAGTAAATGAAGCAAGTTCAGTTTCATTACCAGTTGGTTTGTAACTTTGAGTTGTTGTATCTGAAGCTGAACGTGAAGCATTATAAGTTGAAGATGTAGTATCCACTACCTTGTAGTGAGTTGTTTGGTTCATCTTAGTTGATGGTACACCAATTTCAACGTTTGGTTTGCTTTCAGTTTGGTTAGATGGAGTTAAGTAGTCATAAACTTGTTCAGTTTCTTTTGCAAAATCTTTTTCTGCATTATTCTTGATAATAACATCTACAGTAGCAGAACCAGCGTCTGTTGAAGCATTATAAACGAAATAAGGATAGTATTTATTGCTTGAAAGGTTTCCAAGATTTACTTCTCTACCAGCGTTGGCTGAAGACAAAGTTGTGTTTGCAACTTCACTTCCTGTATTCTTATCTACCAAACGAACATAAACATCTGGATTGTTTGTGCTAGTTGTCTTATCAACTGACAAAGTCACATAATAATTTGTGTTGTAGTCTTGGTTATATGATTTAAGATTCCAAACACCAAATGTCAAACGATTGGCTGCTGGGTCAGCTGCATATCCTGAAGGAATCGTCTGTGTACGATCTGTAAGGCTCGCACCGTTTGGTTCTGACATTCCTGGAGTTGCACTAACACCAGATGGATTTGTGCTTGATGTAGCAATAGCATCCAACTGTGCAGTAACTGCTGCAACACCGTTAACTACTGAGTTACCAGTGAAACCGTTGTCTGTGATCTTAGTCAACATGTTATCAACAGCGTTACCAAGACGTTCACGTTGTTCTGCATAAGCAGCATTTGTTGCTGATGCCGCAAGCAATGTTGTTGATTTAGTGACTTCTTCTTGAACTGTTGTGATAGCTGTTTGAATTTCAGTTTTAGCAGCTGTGTCTGTCAATTTTGCTTGGTAGTCTTTAGCAATATTAACGAGCAATTCTGCTTCTGAAACGTTTTGATCCAAGATTGTTTTTCATCTTCTTGAGTCGCTGTTTCTGATGCAGTCGCTACTGTTGAACTTGCAGATTCAGAATGTGAAGCAGAGTTTGAAGCAGTTGTGCTTTCTGTGTGTGATTGGCTATCAGAAGTTGAGTTGTGCTTGCTAAGTGATACTGATTCAGAGATAGCTTGTGACAATTCTGTTGATACAGATTGTTGTGGCAATGATACTGAGGCATCTGTGCTTGCTTGAGCATCAGCTGAAGAGCTTGTAGACTCTTGGCTTGTTGATGCTACTGCTGGAGCTTCTGAAGCTACTGCTTCTGATACAGGCGCAGTGCTCAAAGCTACAGATTCAGAGTTTGCCAAAACATCATGAGTTGTAGTTGCTTGGCTTTCCAAAGCTGGAGCACTTGTTTCTTCGGCTTGAGCTGTGTAAGTAGCTACTGCACCACCTGCCACAGCACCCGCTGCTGCAATCCCTTTAAGAAGGGCTTGACCTGAAAGAAGAGAAGTTTTTTCTTCTACGTTTTGAACTGAAACTGACGGTGTGTCTGCGCCACCTTTAACAACTTTGAAAAGTCCAAAATTTGATGTAGCGGCACGAAGCCAGTTTTTACCCGATTTAATAAGTTTGAAGCGAGTCACACGGTCTGTTTCGCGATATTCTCCTTCTTGGCGTCTAAAAAACATATTTACCTCCAAATAGATATGAGTCATTTCCTAATCTGGAAATTACATTTTATAATATAACACAAGTTAACTAAAAATTGTTTCACTTTGTCTCATTTTCTCTAAAATATGTAAGGTTTTCGCAATTCTGAATTTTCTGTCATTTGTGCTATATTCTTTCGAATTTAGAACAAATCAGCCTTAGAACCTTGATTTCACGCTATTTTCTTTACATTTTCTCATTTTATTTCCACTCTTATCACGCTTCTAAATTATTTTACAATTTAGCTTAAGATAAATTTTCAAACAATTTCAATCAATTTTTTAACCCTTATTTTGATATATTTGGTGTTTCTGACACACTGTTTTTTAACCTTCTTCCTAATCGGATCGTCCACTTCCTTAAATCTTTTAGTATAAAGTAAAATCGATTTAAATATTTTCTAAAAAGTCAATTTATATGCTCAAAAGTCTACAAAAAAGAATTACCTTCCGATAATTCTTTTTAGACTATTAACCAAGGGCCATTATAGCATCAATAAAAAGCTTCTTGATGAAATAACCATTGCTTATGAGGTAGGCAGTGTATTGTGCGTTAGCAACCATCTGGGTATACTGCTCTTCTGTACATTCTTGTACACAACGATCTGCTTCTTCCAGACTCGAAACGACAAAGCCTAGGCCATGTTCTCTGATATAGTCTGCATTTGATAGATAGTCAGGTACCACAACTGGCAAGCCTGCAGCTAAATAGGTAGAAAGTTTATAGGAAATATTCAACTTATAGTAATCGAGCTCATCTTCAGATTTTTCTGAGTTTCCCCAGACGAGACCAAATCCTCCTTTAGAAAGGTCAAACAGGAGTTCCTGTTTATTGCGCCAGCCTTCAAGTTGAATTTTGGAATAATCCTTGTCTTCTTCTTTATCCGCATAGACATGAAGAGGAGTATCCTGCTGCCAGTTGAGAATGTGGGGGAAACGAGCTGGATTACCAGCAAAGATGAGCTTCTTTTGGAAGCTTGGTTTGTGCAAGTCAAGGCTATGAGGTAGATCCCAAAGTTCCTGGATAATAATCTTTTTGACCGTTAATCCTTCCTCAATGAGTCGATCACGCATCTGTTCTGATGGAACAACGACGACATCACAAAGATTGTACATCTCAATGTAATTAGGCATGAGATAATAATTACTAGGAAACATTATAGGTGGAACATCATGGATGAACATCACAAGTTTGGTTTGCACTGCCCTAAATTTATGAAGGAGGCTAGTGTCCCAAGCGACACTATTCCACGACGGTGACTGGAAGAAGACAATATCGCCATAGCTCACTCCTGCTACAATACCATCAAGACGGGAATTTAATTCACCACTTGACTCATGGCTATTATCGTAGAAATAGATTGCTAATTCATTGGCACCAAGCTCCTTGGCAATCTTCATCGTATCATTTTGGGCAATCAAGGCCACACTACGTGGGGACTGCCCAAATAAATTCGTAAAATGTACACGCATGCGCTTCTTCTTTCTATTGTATAATCAAGCTCTTTACTTATAAGACACAATCATAAACATAAGTAAGAGGATAAATAAGGCTATACTAATAGCTAAGGTCAAAAATTTGCGAATAGGCTGACTAGACCAATAGCTTGGTTTACCAATATTACTCGTAGCATCTGTTGAAAAAATCTGTGTTTGACGTGGTTGGATGGTAACTAGGACGATAAGGGCAACCGAAAGAATCAGTGCTAGAACCATTAATACTAACATCATAAGCCTACCTCAACAAACCAATGAGAGTAAAGATTAAACCGATAATAATCACAAGTCCGAGCATGATTGAAAAGCTCTTGTTAATCTTTTCTCCTCTGGTTTCTTTTTCTTTCGTAATAGGCTTTTGCTTAAGTTCTTCCATACGGCCTTCAACATCACCGTAGAATAAATCTTTTTAGACATGATTTCCTCCTAAAAGTCCTTGTAAGCGATTGGTCAAGTCAGAGGCTGTCAGGGTGTTAGCCTGAGCTTTTTGAGCCTGCATGGCCTCTTGCATGGCTTGGTCTTGTTCAAGAACTTGATTAATCTTAGTGACCATTGCTTGATAGTCCTGACCAGCATAGATATGTTCAGGTGCCGTGTAGTCACGTCCATGAACTGTTTCTGAAAAGGCCAAAATCAATAACTGGTGCTCAAAAGCTGTTCGTGTAGCCTTATACAACTCGTTATGATGGTTGATATCCAAATAGAGATTTGACTCTTGGTAGAGCTTGTCCAGTTGCTTGTGACTGGCGTTAGGATGGAGCACTACATTTGAGTAACGCATCATTGAAAGCAACTTGGCTGACATCTCAGTAACAGCTGCAATTTGGAAGGTCACATCAGGTAATGCCTCTACTAAGGCTTCCAGGTGTTCGATTTGATCTGAGTTGGTTGCGATAAAGGCATTGTGTGATTTGCCATGATTTTCCTTGAAGTCATAGGCATAGCCTAAAGAAAGTAATTTATGGTGTTTTTCTTTAGGTACCAGGGTCAAGGCTTTTTCATAGGTTGCCTTATCAGGAATGATAATGGCGTTGGCCCTAGCTGAATTATCCTCTAAGATACCATTCATGTTACCTGGGAGGATGTCTCTCAGTGGCTCTTGCCAGACCAGAATATCCGTTGCCCCTGTATTTTCCATAGTCCATGAGACGATGAAAGGCGTTGCTAAGCTGTTAAAGATAATATGGTCAATGTCACCAAAGACCTGAGCCAAAAAGGCCTTGACAAATTCGGTACGGTTGGAGAAACGACGTAGACTTTGACCAGGTAGGGTCAAGAGGATGTCACCAGTAGCATGATTTTCCAAGATGCGCTCGTCACCTTCTTTGGTTTGGTAGCTAGTAAAGACTGGCTGACCATTCTCATCATGAGTGGTTTTGGCAAAACAGAAACCATACTTGTTGTAGTGGTCTACTTGACGAACCTTTCCTGACTTGTCCAACCATTCAACACTTTTAACGATACGGGCCTTGCTTCCTTCAGGGAAGGTAATACGGGCACGTTCTTCAGTGAGATTTGACACCTGTGCCACTTGATTGTTACCTGAGATTTCCCAAAAAGCTGGAACAGGAACCTGGTTGAAAAAGCGAGGTTTGCCAGTTTCATCTTGGTCTTCTACATAGTAGGTAAAAGGTGATAGGGTTCCTTTGGGAAGAAAACCATCTGGATTGATGACAACAGTTGTGGCATCACATCCTGCTACCTGAAGGGTATAAGCCAAGTCTTTACTGGCTTGATGATAATTATCACATAAGAAAATCATGAGCGTACCTCCTCAAGTAACTGTTTCCAAGCAGCCTTGACCCGGCTAGTCAAGAAGCCTTGGGCAAGGTCATAAGATTTTTGACGCATGGCCTCAATATTACCTTCTTCATAGAGACGGACAATGGCATCCTTATAGGATTTAGTGATGACATCCACAACATGATTTTCAGCGACAGGAAGGAGATAGCCGTTGGCCCCATCTTCGATAAAGGTTTGATTACCATAAGGAACGTCAAAACCAATCATGGGAAGACCTGAACCAACAGCCTCCATGAGGGTAAGGCCAAAGCCTTCGCTGGTTGAAGCTGTCAAATAAACCTCATATTGGCTATAAATGTCGGTCAAATCAGCATGCCCCATGAGACGAATGTAGTCTCCTGCTTGCCCTTCAGCAATAATCTCACGCAACTTGGCATCCATCCCACCACTACCATAAATATCAAAGGTGATGTCTGGTAGGGTCTTATGAACCTCAATAACTGCACGAACTAACCAGTCAATGTGTTTTTCCTGAGCCAAACGTGAGGCCGTAATCATTGAAAATGGCTTACGTGACTTGTCCTGCCCAACTAATTCAGGCAAGCTTCCCACTGGAATGGTGTAAATCTTTGGATCATGGTTAGTGTAGTGACGAAACTGCCTCTCAAGAATTTCCTTCTGACGGTCTGTCGCTACGATAAAGAAATCAACCTTGTCCGCATTGGTAAACTGGTACTCGTAATAGTTATTCCAGAGAATGTAGTCGTCATCAGTTTGATTGGCACTGAAATGTTCAGCGTGAACGACTACCCCTAGACGAGCAGCTTGTGCTTCTTCAAAGACCAGCTGCCCAATACCAGTTTCACGGTCTAAGATAACCACATCATCCTTGGTTAGGGCCAGACGTTTGAAGAAATAGCGAAGGAATTCTTGCTTGCCATAGAGGACCTGATCCGGAAAACGATAAATGTCCTGATTATTGTCTCCAACAATCATGTCATAGGCGGTCGAGCCATCTTCATTATAAAAACGGCGTTGGTAAACCTTGGCTTGATTGTCCTTAGGCGCATAATACTCACTACAATAACGGGTATAAGAGTAAAAATCCTTACGCAAGAGCTTGTCATTGACAAAATAGCTGACGGTTTCCACAGAAACTCCATCTGTCGCACGAAGATGGCAAGCTACCACTAGGTCATCCTGTGGATAATGGTAACGAATCACTGAACCGGAAACTTCCTTGTGTTCAGGATTAGCAGGTAAGATAGCCTCGATTTCAGCTAGTTTGATGGTAGATGGTGCGATTTTGACATCTGTAAAATAGTTATAGAGCCAGATGATTTGGTCATCTGAAAAACCAATCTTGCTGGTCATATGCTCGATATTATCCCCAAGAATGAGATCCATAAAGACAAATTTGGCTTCTTGTCCCATTTCCTGGAAAATCTTGGCACGATAGGCCTGGGCATATTCGACACCACTGCTGGCCCAACCGATACCTAAATTAATGTTATATACTGTCATAATTTCCTTATTTTATGGGAAATGGCTGATGATATCTCCTTTTTTAGTGACTTGCACCTGACTAAGGAGAAGATTACGAACCATATCCTTTCTGATTTGACGTTTCATAGCCTCAAAGCCCTTGTAGGCCTCTTGGTAATACTCGACAATAGGGTTTTTTTGACTCAATTGTTGACTACCAATAGCCATTTGGAGTTGTTGCAGATAGTCTACCTGCTCTACCCAGTTATCATCCACAGCCTTAAGCATGGCTAAACGTTGGAAATACTCATTGAGTTCCTTAGTTTTCAACTCCTGCTTCTTGGCTTCTAGCTCACGATAGGCAAACTGGTAAATGAGTTCCAAGACTTCTTCACGATTGTTAAGATCCAAATCGTTAGGAATCTCATTGATGCGGAAGCTGATATTACGCAAGATAAAGTGATAGAGATTCTCTGCTTTTGAGAAATCTTCATCAGCCACAGCTTGGTCGATAAAGTCATCAAGTACCTCATCGATAACAGTATCCAAGCCTTGATTGTGGAAGATGAGACGGTCACGTTGGGCATAAATCATCTCACGTTGGATGTTCATACTTTCTGCGAATTCAAGCGTCTGACGACGTGAAGTACGACCAGAACTTTCACTGGCTTCTTGGGCTTTTTGAACCAATTTACGGTACTTACGACCGGTCAATTCCTTAGGCTCAATGTGGTCACTAATGGCATATTCTTTGTAAGTACGGTGAACCCATGATGGACCGTATTTCTTAATCACATCGTCTTCCAAGGAGACGAAGAACTTAGACATACCAGGGTCCCCTTGACGTCCAGAACGGCCACGAATTTGCAGGTCAATACGTTGACTTTCCATACGTTCGGTACCGATAACTACCAAACCTCCGAGTTCAGCTACACCTTTACCAAGCTTGATGTCCGTTCCACGTCCAGCCATTGAGGTCGCAACCGTCACGGCACCCATTTGTCCTGATTCGGCAATCATTTCCGCTTCACGTGGTGCATTATTGGCATTCAAGAGATTATGAGCAATTCCTTCACGCAAAAGCAGGGAAGAATAAAGCTCTGACATTTCCACCGACCCAACGAAAATCAAGATGGGGTTACCTTTTTCATGGTAGTGCTTGACATACTCTAAAGAGGCAAAGACCTTCTCTGGTAGGGTCGCATAAATCTTATCGGGATAGTCGATACGTTGTTTCTTACGGTTGGTTGGGATTTGAATGACCTTCATTCCATAGGTGCCTAGGAATTCTTTTTCGGCTACCTTACCAGTCCCTGTCATCCCTGAAATTTTCTGGAATTTTTTAAAGAGACTTTGGTAGGTGATGGAAGCCATAGCTCTGGTTTCTTGTGACAGGGCCACTAATTCCTTGGCTTCGATGGCTTGGTGGAGTCCACCTTGGAGCTTGGTCAATTCCAAGAGACGACCTGTCGATTTATCAAGAAGTACCACTTCAGGCCCCTTCTTGCCATCACGAATGATGTAGTCCTTATCCTTTTTATAGAGCAAGTGGGCACGAAGTGAAAAGAGCAGGTGACGGGCAAAGGTGCTGTTTTCCTCATCGTAGAGGTTACCGATACCAAGGTAATTTTCAGCAGCCTTAGCCCCTTTAGTAGTCAACCAAACTTCACCTTTCTCCTCTTTGAAGATATAGTCTTCACCCTCGACCAAGGTGGTCATAAGCGTATCCATCATCCCATAGTAGTTAGACTGAACACGGGGTGCACCAGAGATAATCAAAGGCGTCTGTGCGCTATCAAGGAGAACAGAATCCACCTCATCGACAATAGCATAGTTAAAGGGACGCATGTATTTCCCGTCTTGGTTAGAAGCAAGGTTATCAATCAAATAGTCAAAGCCTAAGCTAGAATTGGTCGTGTAAACGATGTCTGATTGATAGATAGCACGCTTTTCTGCCGGTTCCATCTCGTTGCTGCCTTCCACACAGGGAACACCAATCGTCAACCCTAGGAACTCGTAGACCTGACCCATTTCCTCAGCGTCACGGATTGCCAAGTATTCATTGGTCGTAACCAGAATAGCCCCTTCACCTGACAAGGCATTAAGGTAGACTGGCATGGTAGCCGTCAAGGTCTTACCCTCACCGGTATTCATCTCAGCGATATGACCTTGGTGCATGACAATTCCTCCCATGACCTGAACATCATAAGGGAACATGCCTAACACGCGCTTATCCGCTTCACGAACAACCGCAAAGGCTTCAGGCAGGAGGTCGTCCAAGCTTTCTCCTTGAGCCAAACGCTCCTTAAATTCCTGCGTTTTATTTTTCAACTCAAGGTTGCTCAAACCAGCCATTTCATCGGCTAGGCCGTTAATTTCCTTGAGTATCTCCTTAACAGGGAGAATAGGATTCAGTTGTTTAAACATGTTCTTCTCCTGTTTCTTCCAGTTTTAAGTTGTAGAAATCTAGCTCTTTGACCCCAGCACTCAAGAGGGAAATACGGTAGGTATAGGCCTCGTGAGGGTAAACAAAGGTCATCTGGGTACTCTTTTCAATCAACTGTTTAATTTCATTGTCATAACGGTCCAAAAAGCTGACTTTCAAAAAGACTGAGCCTGTTGGGACAGCTTCAAGATTGGCCGTCAAGTCATAACTATGCCCTTTTTTCAAAAGTGGGAGGGCAGGTTGGGTACGACCAGCTTGGTAGTTTTGGATGGCCACCCAAGACTGGATTTCCGTTCCTGATGGCACCAAAGGATTGTAAAATTGCACAGAACCATCTTGGCGCTTAACAATTTTTGAGCCATACATGTAGGCTTTGTGGTTTAAGCCCCACAAGATTTCTGATTTCTTGTTTCTGAACATTCTTACTCCTTCCTTCCAAAATCATTTTCTAAAATCATACGGTAAAAATTGACAAACCAAGTTGTCGCCGTATAAGAATCATCGTTGTGTCGACCTGACGTTCCCTTGCTGAGAATCTTAGCCCCTGAGTAATAGAGAGACTTGGTAATGTCCTCGTAGGCCGTCGGATCCATATCCTCGTCTTTCATGTAGGAAAGACCAAAAGTTGTATTTGAGAAGTCTGCTTTTTCAAATTTATCCCAGAACTTCTGGTTAAGGGCCTCGACACCTTCATTATCCAAGCGTCCTGTCTGCAAATGCAAGACATCAATCCCTGTTGGAAAGACCTCTGGCGCCAAGAGTCTGGCACGATTACCGATAGTACCAACATTGGCTAGAGGCTTAGACATGATGATGGCATGAGGCTCAAAGTCCGCACCATAGTACATTGATGGGAAGGTTCCCATGGACATTCCTGAGAGAATGAGCTGACTATTGTCAAAACCTAGGTAGTCCAAATAATGTTGGATGGTGTCTTTGATGCTATTTTCAAGCTCTTCAGTTCCCATATAGAAGGCTCCCCCTTGGAGACGAGGGTCTGAAAAGAGCAAGAACGGCGTTCCCATCCCCTTCATCATTCCGAAACCTTCGAAACCTTCGGCAGGACGGAAACCTGAGAAGTAAACTGACAAAGGTGGCTTGAAGTCCCCAGGATAAAAGAAATAGTTGATTTCCTGACGCTTGCTATCGTGGAGAATTCCACCACCAAGTACAAATTTCCCGAATTGGAAACGAGTCAAACGTTGGTGGAGCCCACCGATTGTAATCTGACCTTGGCCTTTCATCTCAAGACTAGCAGACAGGAGGAAGGTCGTGTCCTCATCAAGGACGATGGCTCCCTTGCGCATTTCTTCTTCTGAAACGATATAGGTCTTGAAAATACCTGCGACCGATCCTTCTGGCAAAAGATTAAGAATCAAGCGACACTCACAAGTCTCCTCTTTTTCAAACTCCAACCAAAGCTCGATAGGATTTTCCTTGCTGGCTCTGACATTATAGGTCCAGTCCAAGACAGGGCTGAAATCTTGACCATAATCCCCTTTTAAAATGACATTTTCATAACCATGGTATGTCACTTGGCCAGTAAAATTGGGGTTAACCTGGGTCGTGAACGGAAACATCTTATCCCCGTACTGCCCTGAAAAGAGTGCTTTTGAAAGGGTAAAGAGCAACTGTCCTTGATTTGAAAAATCAGTTGGCACAGCACACATTTCCTTGATGAACTGAGCAAGTATCTCATCTGTCACTTCAATCGTTTGATCAAAGAAAATAGTATGAGGAATCAAATGTTCTTTAATAGCCATCAATTCTTCAAGACCTGCAAGACTGTCCACAATGACAGCTGTGAAAGTCTTGATTTCGTCTTCTTCGATGGTTTCTTGCAAGGTCTCAAGCTGACCAAGATTGCAATAATACCATTTCATATTTTCAGGAATTTCCTGAATTTCTGACCAGTTGGATGGTCCAACTTGTAGTATTTTCAGGCGATTATCCTTGGTCATTCTGCTCCTCCTTCAACCAATTTTCCCATTTTTGCACCAAACGGTCTCCTGTGTTTTCCTTAATTTTCTCAATTGAGTAGATAAGGGAACGGTTCCAGTTGTTCAACTGTCCTAAATAGTAGTAAGCCCCTTTTTCAAAATCGGACAAGTGCTTCAAGATATAACCATTTTCTTGGTGGGTCACATACTCAGACGCCACACGGTTAATCTGCGGAATACCAGCACTAATCCCTGCAATTTGTGTATAACGATTAGGCTCCTTGCTCAAGTCGACAATGAGTCGTGTAAACTGAAGGGACTTGATAA
>NZ_CM002133.1:1703523-1711081 GCF_000448665.1 Streptococcus sp. HSISS2
CTTGGAATGAAAAACGACTGATGATTTCATTGTTTTCTTCCAATCTATTTTCCGCACCACTACTTTCAACAACCTCTTCAAAGACTTCTGAGCTAAAACGTTCGTCAATCATTTTTCAACTTGATGTTCCAAATTTTGAAGTTGCTCTGGATTGGCATTAAAGGCCCCAAATTCAACACGAGTCTTAGGATACTTGGCTACGAATGCTAACACTTGATAAATAGCCTCTAAATCCAACTGATTCAAATCAACCTGATAGAAAATCTTAGACTCTTTAACACGTTGACTGGTTCCCAAAGCCAAACGGGTATCAAAGGAAGCCATGTGTTTAAGCTTCTTGGCCTCTTCTGGATAGGCGACCTGAAGTTGCTCCAAGTAATCATAGCGGTCAGCAATCAACAAGTCCACTTGCGACAAAAAGCCTGCATAGGCATCAATACTGTCATCTTGATTTCGTTCTGCAAACCAGGTCAAAATCTTGGTATTTTCTGTTGGCAAGTGATTAAAGAGGGGCTTGTTGTGACGCAAGTCTGAAGCTATAACAAAACGGTCCTCATTCGTCACTTTTTCTGCCAAAAATTTATCCAAAAATTCCCAAATGACTTCCGAAAGGTCACCGTAGTAACTCTTATTAAAGCGACCGTCTGTTCTAGGATTAGCCACAATCCCACGTCCATCAAAGAAGTGACAAAGCTGCCAAATTCCCTTAGCATTTAGGTAATTGCGATAGATTGGTTGACCATTTTCAAAATAGAGACTACTTGAAACAAAGCCACGGTCATCATAGACATCTTCACGGATGATTTGCTCTTCATCAAAGTAGCGAATCATGGCAATAAAGCCCTCAGTACCGAACTCAATTTCGGCATAACGCTTGTGCTGACATTGAACCACAATAGCAAACGGTGTATAGACAAAAGTAGAGCCTTCAGGCCAGTCCAAATCGGTCACCTGCAGGTTTCGCATAGCTTCATCGCTAATTCCCTGAATCAAGTCAAAGATGGCGGTGGCCTTAACTTCCAAGACATCATGACGGTGTAAGAAATAACGCAAATGCGGCTGGTAGGCCAAAAGCAAGAGCTGCGGAGTCAGCTCCTCATCCTGAAAAATACGGACTTGGTGTAGACTATCATCAAATTCAATTTTTGACGTGTCAGATACCAAGGATCAATGGACGTCTTCCAAAATTCATCCGTCTGCCCATACCAAGCTGGAATAAAATAATACATGAATTCTCCTTTATTGTCTTTACATCACAAAACTTGAGATTGAGGGGTAGACCGATCACATGTCACCAGCCTACCTCTCAACCCCATGAGGGGTGAGTGTTTTATACATTTTCAAAAAGTGGGGTATAGGAAGTGTTGAGCTTCAAAGCTTTCATTTCCTCGTTAACATTGTAAATCATACCGCTAAAAATCAAGAAGGTTCCTGGAATCATACTCAGTTGCAAATAATCTGGATTGACCAAGACAACTAACATGGGAACCCCTGCCATAAAGAGCATGTAAAGGGCACCGATGAAACCAAGTCTAAGAACTAAGCGGTTGATATAAGCACTGGTTTCTTGACCTGGATAAACACCATAGATGTATTCACCCGACTTGCGCATCCGTTCAGAGATTTGTTCACCACTAACATTAACAAAGGCAAAGGCTAAACCGAGAACGAAGAGCATGACCATATAAACGGCCAGCCAGATGGGTTGACCGACAGTCAAGGCCTTGATGGCACCACTGGTCCACTTGTTTTCAGGATGGATAAATTGAATCAGCATAAAGATGTACTGAGGAATGCTGACTAGAGACATGGCATACATGAAAGGCATCCCTCCAGCTGGATTCAACATAATATCCAAGTAAGAATATTGTTTGAAGCGGTTATGAATATTGATTTTATTGATTGAAATACGATATCTGGCCCGTTGGACAACTCCTGAAATATAGAGGAAGACCAAACTGAACAGGATTAAGGGAAGAAAGACATCCCAACCGATACCTAACTTAGTAAAACTCTCCATGACTTGGAAAGGCAAATTAGCCATCATACTTGCCATCAAGATGACAATGGAACCACCAATCCCAAAGAGGGAGTTAAGATCTGATAGCCAGACCAAGAAAAAGGTCCCGGCAATCAACAGAATCGTATTCATAAAAATGGCGAGGCCAGCATTGACCCCGGAGACGATAGGCAGGTTTAAGGACACTGCCAAGGACTGGACGACTGCGATTGCTAGAGTCAAATACATTCGCCTACGGTCCTGAATTTCAATAGGGAGGTTTTTTAAGCCCATTTTCTTAGAGAAAGAAAACATCTGCCAAAGAATCATGGCCGACATCCAAGGCGACAAGCCCACTGAGAAAAGTGACATAGACCTGAGGTTTCCTCCCATCATTGCACTAGAGAAAGCCAAGGAACCTATGACTCCTCCAAAGATATTGGCATGTTTCAAATCCACAAAAGGAAGAACCAATTGATTCCCTACACAATAAATGAAGAGGAAAAAGATGGTCCATAAGACACGCTTGGTAATTATCGATTGACTAATTTTTTCACTATTACTCCTACTTCCTGCCTCTGTGGACAGGCTAATCTTACCTTATGAAAGGCGAGACAGACATTACTCTCTGTCTAAGTCACTGAGTTTTTTTATTTCCTATTCATACCAAAACCAAACGAGCAAAAGCCTCATCAAAGGCTCTTTTTACGCATTTGACGAATGGTCTCAGCCATCTCTTTCCAACGATCTCTTGAGTAGGTCTGTTGGTTATGTTTGGTTGACTTGAGATCCTCAAAGCCTAGAATGGGTTTATTTTCGAACCTAAAGGCATCAAGGATTTCCACTACCTTTCTTCCAGGGTTAATATCCAAAAGGAGGTCACTGGTATGAACCAACTCCAAGTCTAAGCCATTTAAGCCTGCAATGGCTGAGTAAACTGTCACATTGGGATAAGTGATTAATTGTGCCAGTTTATCTGAAACATGCTGGCGACAGGCAATCTTAAACTGAACCTTAGGAAGCGCAGAGATAAGATCTGTCAAATGCGGAATTTCTGCAATATTGGTATAAATCAGGCAGGTAAATGGACGCCCCTTCGGATAAATCATATCCTCTAAGAGTGGTAGCAAGCCAGGATTATCACCCACCCCTGACCAATCCATTTGGGCATAGAACCACCAAACGTCACGATAGGATTGACAGGCTAAAGGCAGCCAAGGCTTACGATGTGAGGCGTAGTGTAAAACCTTAGGATAAGATTGTCCATTAGGCAAATGGAAACCAGCCAAACTTGACTTGGTGACGGCATAGTTATTGTCGAAAGACAAGGGCAACCAGTTATTACGGAAGACCATATTCAAAATAGACTGTTCCGCAAATGGTACCTTATCATGCCACTCACTGGTCATGTCAATTAAGTGGCGTCTCATATTGTATTGCTTCCAATAGGCAGTATCAATCACCATAAACCCGGCATCAAACATATACTGACGGTCCTGAACCTGAATAGCATAATCACGAACAGCAGCAAGAGGACGCCCCTGTAAATCAAGTGTAAAAAGATCCTCCAGTGAACCCGTAACCACCATATCACTATCCAGATACAGTGCCTGTTCCTCAGACACAAAATCAGCTACAAAATAGCGGAGATAGCTGGCATAGTTACTATTAGTCTTGTATTGCTTGATCTGACTACTGTCCACACGACAGTTAATCACCTCACTACCAAAAGCAGCCAGATGACGGTTGAGCCCCCTGAACCATTCTTGTGAGAAATCATCATTAATCAAGTAAAAACGGATATTACGATGGTGGAAAACGATGGACTTCATGGTCGCAAGCACTTGATCAACATAGCCATAGTTAGCCGCTAGGACAATAGCACGCTTTTTGGTCTCATAACGTTGAGGCGCTAAGCGTAAGACCTGATATTTTTCCTGGATAGAGCGGTAGGCATCAGAATGCGTAAGCCCTTGCTCTTCCACATTTTTCAGGCAAGCAGCCAACATCTGACGGTAGGTAATCATGTATTTTTCCATAGGGAAACCATGACTAGCCACAATAGCCAAGCGCTCTTCCATGGCGTAAACCAAGGTCATCATCCAGTCCTGCATCCAAGTCGCCGATGGCATCTCAGGACTCTCACGATAAATATAGAGACCCTTGTTAA
The DNA here is from genome assembly GCF_000448665.1 of Streptococcus sp. HSISS2. Lineage (NCBI taxonomy): Bacteria > Bacillati > Bacillota > Bacilli > Lactobacillales > Streptococcaceae > Streptococcus > Streptococcus sp. HSISS2. The sequence continues at coordinate 1,707,693 of NZ_CM002133.1, forward strand.
GGTAAATCGTGCGCTCACTCATGAGATAGGCCTTAAGATTGAAAAGCCGTCCTCTCCCACATGTTCTTTAGGGAAAAGCAAGTCGTTAAACAAAGAACGCTTGTAGAGTTTTCCAGTCGCAGAGATCAGGGCGATATTAATGTTGTTAGTTTCTTCAAAGAGGCCGTCTATAATCTGAGCCGGTGAATAAACCTGCTCGTAATAGTCTTCATCTTTGATGTGAAAATAAAAGCGATTCTCCGATTCCTTATAGACACTATAATTGGCCACAGCAATATCAGCCTCATAAGCCAAAAGCTTGCTATAGAGGTCTTCCAAATAGGTTGACTCAACCCAATCTTCCGCATCCACATAAGTCACATAGTCACCCTTAGCTTGGCGGATACCAATATGACGGGCATCTGAAAGTCCACCGTTATCCTTTTTAAAATAAAGAATACGTGAGTCCTGAGCAGCATATCTACGGCAAATCGTATCACTATTATCTGTTGACCCATAGTTGATGAGAATGATTTCAAGATTTTGATAGGTTTGACCCAAAACGCTGTCTAAACAGGTCTGAATCTGCTTTTCTACATTGTAGACGGGTATAATTACGGAAATTTTTTCTGTCATTTTTATGTCTTATTTCTTCTAGCTAGTATTAGTGTTCTGTCTCAAACAGCTCCTTATACACAAGGACCCGTTTAAGAGGTTAACAGCAGTTTCTGCAGTCACAAAAGATAAGGACTGTCAGCACTTTCTATATCCTTTTCCCTGATTTTAACGAGACTTAACCATATTAGATTATATCATACAATCACTTAATTTTCTAATAGATTAACTTTTATATGAGGAATTTTTTGCAACATTATTTCCTTTTATTTTCAGAAAAAACTGACAGTTGGGGCGCTTCTAACAAGGGACTAGAAAAAGAGATAGGTCAGATGACAACTATCTCTTAGAATGGTTAAAAAATTTTGGTGGAGGCTCTTAATCTCTCTACTCCCCTTAACCCTTATCCACAATCTTAATGCGACTGCTACCATCATGCGACTTAATGATGGCTAGTTGTTGAGCGATACCTTCTTTCATGTCGTCCACGTGGCTGATGACACCGACCATGCGATTTTCACCGATTTGTTCCAAAACGGCAATAGCCTTGGTCAGGGCTTCCTTGTCTAGTGACCCGAATCCTTCGTCGATGAAGAGGGCTTCAACAACGGCACCCTTGCTGGTATTTTGCACGACTTCTGAGAGGGATAGGGCAATAGCCAGTGCAGCGATAAAGGTCTCACCACCAGACAAGGATTTGACGGAACGCTCGCTACCTGTCAATTGGTCATAGACGTTGATGTCCAAACCAAAGTGATCACGCGCCCTGCGTCCTTCCTCACTCAGGACAAAGGAATAGCGATTATCCGTTAAGAGACCGATGTAGTTGGCATTGGCATAGTCCAAGATTTGTTGGAAATACTGACGGATAACATAGACTTCAAGATTGAGTCGTCCAGTTAGAGCCGTATTTTCTCCCTTGACCACCTTGACCAAGTCACTAAGCTCTTGGTGGGCCTTGAAGGCCTCTTGGTTGCTGTCTTGAAGGGTTTTGGCAGCTTGGTAGGTAGCCATCGCATCCTTAAGACCTTTTTCCATAACGGATACCTGAGCCAACTGCTTATCGTAGCTCTCCTGACTAGCCTCTACTGCCTGTGTTAAATTGCCAAGGTCCGGCTTTTCTTGGCCTTTGATAAACTCTTGACCCTTGACAATCTGCGCCTTCAACTCTTGTTTAAGAGTTTGGTAGCTTGTCAATTGAGCCTGGATCTTAGGAATCGCTTGCTTGTTCACCTCAAGAAGCCAAAGCTGGATTTGCTCTAGGTCATTGGTGAGAGCTCCTTCAGCCTTAAGACTTTGGCCTAATTCAGCTGATAAACGCTGTACATCTTTATTGGCTTTTTCTGTAGAAGTGGTTATGGTCTCAACTTGCCCCTTGATTTCTCTAATATCGGCATGAAGTTGGTTGTAGGCTTCACCATTCTCCTTGACCTTTTTCTCATAAAGAGCCAAATCCTGCTTGGCATGTGCAATACGGTCTTGATAAACCTCTACGGACTCTAGCTCTGGATGAGCTTTCTGCAAGTCCTCTAGGCGCTCCCTAGCTTGGTCAAGCGCTGCCTTAGCCTCTTGATATCTCTTAGCTAAATCTGTCGTCTTTTCTTGAGCTTTACCTATCTCATCTTGATATCGGACATAATCTGTCTCTTCCTTATCATAGCGTGTTTGGAGTTCTTGATAATGCTTCTTAACTTGTTTTAACAAATTTTGTCCATGACTGGACTCATAGCTCTCAGCAAACTCAAATTCAAATTGACCTTCAACTTGTTCCTTCAGTTCTTGGTAATGCTCTTCCAGTGTTTGCTCAGCTTTTGCTACTTGATCAAGCAAATCTTGACGTTTAAATTCGACCTCGCTCAAGGTAGCCTGACGGTTTGATAAGGTAGCGACTTGCTTTTCTTTTTGAACTTGAAGCTTCTCCACCTGGTCCATGAGATCCTTCAAAGCCGCTTCATCAGCTTGTGCTCCATCAACCTTAGGATGTTCCAGAGCACCACAAACCATACAAGGCTGACCATTCTCTAATTCTGCTTGCAACTGGGCAATCATGAGCTGACGACGTGAGGCTATGGTTGTTGCTAACTTCGCTTCCAATTTCTTGAGAATTTCTTGAGCTTGGTCAATCTCCAAAGAGAGCCTTTGATGACGTTTGTCGGTCTTTTCCAACTCCTGATTTAGTTCCTCTTTTTCCTTAAGATCTTGTGCCAGTTGTTTTTCCACACTGTAGCCCACAGACTGTAGGAGTTTTTCGGCCTCATGCAGGCTATCTAAACCAAGACGATTGGCCTCCAAATCTGACAAGGACTGGTTAAGACCTTGAATCTCTTTCGAAGCTTTTTGATAGTTTTCTTCCAACTGCTTGTAGTTAGTCGTTGAACGTTTGATTTTCTCCTGTTCTTGGGCAAGACTCTGGGCATAGATAATGTCCTCCTTCCAAGTTTCAAGCTCCTCTTCTTTTTGAAGAAAATCCCTAGATTGAGCTGTCAGTTCCTCTTTTTGAGCCTTAACGTCCTCAAAAGCCTTCTCCTTGACACTTAAAGCTTCCTGCGCAATTTCAAGGTCTTGCTCTAATTGGAACAACTGCTTTTGATATTGCTTCAATCTACTAATAGTTTCTTGTAACCCTTGAGCAAACTGCAATTCCTCCAAATGCGCTTTAGCTTCTGCCTGTCCTTGAGCTCCCTCCTCAATTTCCAGACGGTAACGCTCCTTGGCATGCTCCAATTCTTGAAAAATCTTTGCCAAATCTTGGGCAGTTTGCAAGCTCTTCTGCAGTTTTGCCAAATCCTCTTGGG
>NZ_CM002133.1:1713290-1723870 GCF_000448665.1 Streptococcus sp. HSISS2
GGCATCAAAGAGAGTGCTCTTACCAGCCCCTGTGTCCCCTCCAATCAAGAAGAGGGGAGCATGGTCAAACTGAGTAAAATTTATGATTTCCTTACGATAAGGTCCAAAATTGGTCAATTCTAACTGAACTGGTCTCATTGTCGACTCCTCTCAATCTCCTCAAAAATACTTTCCACAAGGGCAGTCTGTCTCTCAGACAAGACATCGCCCCCAGTCACTGTCTGGTAAAAATCAAATACGATTTCCTGAGGTGACTGCATTTCCAAATCTTTTAAGTGATGATTAACAGTCAAGTTTTCTTCCCTAACATCACCTAGACGACTGAAAGTAATTTCTACAATATCTGTCCCATAAATTTCTTCCAGACGGGCACGCACATTGATGCCCTCTAATTCCTTACGACTGGACAGTTGAATATCAAAGGCAAACCAGGCTTTTTGACAAGGCTGTTCCTTATAAAATTCAGGCGACATCAAGGTTTCAAAAGGTGCCTGTAAGACCACAATCGGTCGTCTGGCCTCTAAAGGATGGAAGGTCTGAGACAAATCACCAGACGCGTCCAATTCAAGAATATAAACACCCTTTTCTTCCTTACGCTTAGCTTCCTTGACATTAAAGGCGACTGGACTTCCTGAATATTGCACGCGCTTGGTAGGACTAGCAAAACGCGTATGGATATGCCCTAAGGCCACATAATCGAAAGACTTGAAAAGGTCACTGGTCACATTGGTAAGACCACCCACAGTATTGCTGGTTTCAGACAACATCAGTTCCCTTAGACTTTGACCATCGCTATCATCCTTCTTAGAAACCGCAAAATGCGTCACCAAAATATGGGCTTTGTCAGGATCAAAAGCTTTTTCCATATCTTCAATAATGTAGGCCAAGGCATCACCAATCCCTTGAATTTCCTTATCCTCATCATCCTTATAGTAAATACGGGCATCAATAGGGTCGATAAAGGGAAGCAAGAAAATCTGGCAATCCTCCAACTCAATAGGCTCAAAAGACTCCTCCAAACGTGTACTTAAATGAAGGCCCTGAGGTTGAAAGAAGTCACGACCAAAATGCAAACGTTCAGCCCCATCGTGATTACCACTGATAGCAAAGACAGAAATCTGCTCCTCCAGTACCAAGCGGGCCAAGGTCTTATTAAATAGTTTAATCGCATCCACAGGGGGCACCGCACGGTCATAGAGATCCCCAGCAATGATGATCCCATCCACTTTTTCGCTAATAGCCAGATCCACAATTTGTTGAAAAGCCCACTCCTGCTCCTCTAACAAAGACCAGCCATTGAGGGTTCGACCCACATGCCAATCTGACGTATGTAAAAACTTCATGACAACCTCCTCATTCGTTTTGTCTTACTCTATTGTACCTTATCAAGCTAAATACTGCTTAAATGTTTCATAGGCTTTGATAATTTTCCAGCTTTATATCAGTTAAGTCCAAAAAATCTCTCCCGAGCTATTCGTCCTCGAGAGAGATTATTATTTTTGGAATTTATGAGAGATACAATTTGCAAATCTTAGTCTTGGTTTTTACGACGGCTCATAGCTGCAAATCCTGACATGAGTCCCATAACAACAACACCCATTGCTTCGAGGTTGTTACCTGAGTCACCTGTTACTGGCAATTGTTCATCGCCTTCTTTAGCTTTATCAGAACCATCTGCCTTCTTACCGTCTTTATTTCCAGATTTCTTCTTATCTGAACCTTTACCGTCTGAAGCCCCATCAGCTGCTGAGCCTGAACCCTTAGATCCTTTAGAACCGTTTGAAGTTGCTTTAACAGCTTTAGAAGTTGAGCTTCCAGATTGACCACCATTGCCATTTGAAAGTGTTGAGCCATCTTCAACCTTACGGTAAATGTAAGTCACGACTGTTTGACCTTATGTCATCTTGTCTGTTGATTTACCTTCTTGACGAATCAATTCATATTTCACACCATTACGGTAGATGTAACGGTCGCCGTGAAGGTTAACATCAGCACCAACAGAGTTAGTGATAACAAGTGGCATCTTGATTTGGTTACCATATTCATCACGGTAGATAACGACGATTGTACCAACTTCTTTGTTAACTGCTGGTTTAGCAGGTTCTGCATTAACCAACTTGTAAACAACCTTAGTATCTTCACCAGGATTGCTTGGTGTCACACCAGTCTTATCAGCCTTGTAACCTTTAATCTCAGGAACAAGCGTCATAGCAGCCTTGGTTGGGTCATTAGGGTCATTTGTGTAAGCGATTCCTTCAGCACCTGGGATTGGGTTACCTTTTTCGTCAACAGGAATGATCTTACCAAATTTAGTGTAAGTAACCGTTTCAACCTTGCTGTCCATAGTAACATCTTGAGCAGCTACACGGCCTTTATCAGCAAAGTAACCATTAACCAAAGGTGTGAGGACGAGATCAAATTTAGTCTTATCGGCCTTCCATTCACCAGTTGTAAGAATATCACCTGTTACAGAATCAAGGGTCAATGAACGTTTCCATTGTGCCTTTTGAACACTGTCTGCTGGCAATTTCGCATGGCTGTCTTTACTTGTATAATGAACAGTGTAAGTCACATCCTTGAGGTAGGCATCCTTAGCAGGCCATTTTGGACCATTTGGTTGGTTAGGATAGATTGGCGTACCTGGTTCGTGAGCATCATCTGGATTAAAGTCAAGCGCAACACGTTTGAAGCTTACTGTCCAAGCTTGATCTACCGCACTGTCCAAATCAAATGTTGCGCCAGCTGGGTAACCATCTGTCACAAGGACATAGCCAAGTTCTTGATAGTGTTTGATGCGTTCAGCTGTTGAATAACCAACTGCTTCGCCAGATTTACCAGCCAAAGCAACAGTTTCAAGCGTTGAGCCACCAGTTTCATCACGATAAGTAACACTTGCTTTTTGATCATTCTTAACATAGACAACCTTAGTATCACTAGACAAATCACCTGGTGTCGCAGGCACAACCTTAGCAGTGTATCCTGGGATAGTTGGCAAGTTCTTGTCAACAGCAATCATCTTAGTTGGATCGTTAGGATCATTGATGTAGGCAGTATCTGAAACACCTGGAATTGGATTGCCATTTTCATCCACAATGATGAATTTACCAAAGGCCTTATAAGTTACGGTATCAGTTGCTTCTGGAGCATCTGGAGTAACTGTCTTACCACCTGCTAGGCCTTTATCTGCAAAGTAACCTGTTACAACAGGAACTTTAACGCTAGCATAGGTGTGGCTAGCTTCATTCCAAGTCACTTTACCAGTTGCTTGGTTATCTTTACCTGCAAAAGTATAGTCAGATTTTACATCTGCAGCTGGTGTCTTGTCACCTGCACCTTGGAAGGTAACCGTTTGTTTAGTAGCTTTAGTCACATCGTTAACGATAGCTACGTAAACGACACGTGTATCTTCACCAGGATTTGATGGAGACACTGGAAGGGCTTTAACAGTGTAACCAGCGATACTTGGAATTGTCTTGTCGATGGCAATCATCTTAGTCGCATCATCTGGATCGTTTGTATAAGCAGTTGTTGAGACACCTGGAATTGGATTACCATTTTCATCAACGGCAATGAATTTACCAAAGGCCTTGTAAGTCACTGTATCAGTTGCATTTGGGGCATCTGGAGTAACTGTCTTACCGCCAGCTACTGCTTTATCCGCATAGTAGCCAGTCACAACTGGAGTCTTAACTGTGCCGTAAGTATGGCTCGTTGCTGTCCAAGTTGTTGTGTTAGTTGTAGGATCTTCTTTACCGCTAAAGCTAAAGTCATTTTGAGTGTTAGCAGCTGGTGTCTTAGCATCAGCACCAGTGTAGCTAACGGTTTGACTGGTTGTCTTAGTCACATCTTTAGTATCTTTTTCAACGATAATGTGGTAACGGTAACCTGGTGCCAAATATTGACCGCCACCATTAGCATCAATAGAAGCATCTAAACCTTGAGCGCCATTGGCAAATTGAACGAGGTCAACGACACGGCTTTGATTATAAGCCCAAGAACGATTTGAGCGAATCGTTGCAATACCGTTAACATAATCATATTGACGTTCTGCTTTCAAAACATCCACATAAGCATTAGCTCTAGACTTATCAGCAGATGCGTACTTGATACGGTAACCTGCTGGCACTGGTGGAAGTTCTGTTATACCGGCATCATAGATTTTATTGTAAGTTTTACCGTTTGCTGTGATTGTTTCAGTTGAGTTGTTAATACGGTAGGTTGAAGAGTTTGGAATCTTATTTCCAGCTTCATCCACATAGTCGATAATACCGAGGTTGGCATAGTTTACGACAACCACATATCTACCAGTCGCATCGTCAATGTAGTCATAAGCTCTCATGACACCATCGCTATCACGACCGACTTTAAGGTGGTTGATGTAGTCAATGTTAACAAAGTACTGTTGACGTTCTGGCAAATAGTTCAACTTATAGCCAAGGTTAGTCAAGTCAGGGTTGGTTGAGCCTGCTCCAGCATTGGTCAAAACAGTGAGTGCATCAACTGGACGAAGATCACGGTTTGCGACCGCAAGTCCCATAGCATTGATGAGGTTTTCAGAGTTAAGACTAGCTTCGGCTGCGTTTAATTCGCTGCTTGTCACAGCCAACTCACTTGTGGCTACCTTAAGAGCGCTATTTACAGCCTTGGTTGTAGACTCTGCACTTGCAGTTTCTGCTGCAGTCGCAACTGAAGCGGCTGCACTTGTTTGTGCTGATACTTGACCAGCAACAGGGGCTTCGGCTACTGCTGTTGAGCTAAGAGCTTGTGCACTAGTCGCTACAGATGAAGCAGTCGCTGCTGCAGATTCAGAGCTCGCTTGCGATGCAGCCTGAGAAGCTGCTTCTGAACTAGCTGCTGTTTGACTAGTTGTTGAAGCTGTTTGACTGTTTTGAGCTGCTGATTGGGGCTGTTCGCTGGCCAAAGCCACAGTTGACACTGAGCTTGGTGCGTTTTCTGTTGTTGTTGGGGCCGTTGATGCCGCTGCCGGTGTTGACTGTTCTACAACCACATCAGGTTCAGCAGTTGTTGCCATACCTGTAGTAGCTGGTGCTACCGTTTCATCAGCTTGTGCGCCCTGTGCATTTGAAAAAATTGAAACTCCCAAAAGAACAGAGGCTACACCAAAGCTGTATTTCCGTAATGAAAAATGTTGGCGTTTATTAAACATATCTCTCATAGTAATAAAATTCCTCAATATCCAAATTACTTTATATACGTCTTCCATTTTATACCATAATTATTAAATTGTCAAATATATACTAATAATTGTTTGTTAATTTAATTTTTCTTAGAAAACATTAATCTTTGTCCCTTATCTAAATCCTTTGATTTATCAAAGCGTTCTAACCACAACTTTCCAAAATGAACCACTTTGTCAGTTTTATAATTTTCAAAAGACTTTCATAAGCAGACCGTATTTATTAAAAATCCGTCTCAACACTACTCTTTTATGTCCTTTTTATGATAGAGATTAAAAGATACAAGAAAGGTCATTGACAGCCTAGCCTTATGCTTTCCCAATTGCCAATCTAATGATAGGAAATACCTCTCTCCGCTAATTTTTTGACAAGACTCAAAAATCCCCTTGGATGTTTTCCAAGAGGGATTATTTGAGCTATTATTTGAAAATAGAGCTTGTGAAACTATCTGTTTCTTGCAAGAGTTTCTTGTAGACAGCTTCTTTGAGTTTAGTCGTATGACTTGTTGACACTGACTTATTACCATTCTTATCCGTCTTGATACTTGCTGCATCTTTGGCAACAGCATCCTTGAACAAGGTCAATAAATCATTGTAAGAGGCAACACTTGTGCCATCAATCGTTACTGGTGTCATACCATGCGACGCTTTTTCTTTTACTTCTTTGAAGTAGGCCTTCTTGAAGGCTTCTAGAGAGGTGAACTGACCATCTGAAATCTTGCTGATGATAAAGTCATCACCTAGAGTGCTCTTACCGGCTGCTTTGGCTTCTTGTTTATACTTGTTAGTCGCATAACCAAGGAAGCCTTTCTCATAACCATAATAACCCCAAAGTCTAAAGGTATTATGCTTGAAGGACATGGCACCAGGAGAACCCTCGCTGGTATTTCCGCCATAAATGGCAGACATCATAGGCACATTGACATAGGCAGAAGCGAAATCCTCAGGTTTATAGACACCATTGCCCGGTCCACGATTGGTCATGAAGTTGTTGTCCACAAGGTCATCGATAGAGGTCAAGGTCATAGCCTTTTCACTATCGTTCAAAGGACGAACCTTATCGTATTGATTCTTGCTGCTACCACGCATTTCCTTATCGACCTTCTTGAACCAAGCATTATTGAGGTCCCGGTTGCCTTGACTAAGGACCGCTTCCCCTTCAAGTGAGTCAAGAAGCATGAGGGTATCATTGTAACCCTTCATGTAACGGTCGATGGCTTCACGTGAATTCAACTTGTTTGGATTTGTGTCATACCATTGATTACCATCATTAGGGCGTTCAAAGGCCATATTGAGTCCTAGTGCTCCGTATTCACCTTGGTGACCCTGAGTAGCTGGTGATTGAAGAAGACCTTGGGCATAAGCTTCAACGTCTGTTCCTTCACGACGACCATAATCGCCAAAGTAGGCAATACGGTCATTGATGTGGGTCGTTTCATGCGTGAAGGCAGAGGCTCCGTACTCACTAACCACATTAGACATGATAAAGGTTACCTTGGCACGGTTATCGTAGGCATTGTCGTAAATAGACGCATACGCACCAGCCACAGCACCATTATCTCCATAGTATTCGCCGACTGGGCCATAGATTTCACGAATTGGCGCATAGATATCTTTACTGTCTTTAAATTGGCCGTAGCGATCTGGCCAACCTGGCCAACCATGACCCCAGACATAGTAACCTTCCCAGACCGGAATGACAATATCCTTGAACAATCTGTCCTTAACCTTATCGGTAGCCAATCGTTGCCAGAAATCAAGATAGTTAATTTGACGTTGAGCAGCCAAATCAATCTCAGGCTTGAATTTCTCCAAGGTCGTGTTGTATTTATTGGCTGTACCATAAGACATGGTATCATAAGTAGAAATCAAGAACATCTGTGTCTTATCAAGATTCAACAAAGGAAGAATCATCTTTCGATGCAAGCCACGGGTTAAGTTATCATAAGCACGGTACTTGTGCTCGCCGACACCTTGGTTTTGAGAAGCTTTCTCGACAACATAGACCTTATCCTTAGTCGCATCAATGAACCAGTCGTTCATATTATCAATAGTGGTAAAGAGTTTTCGATTGTAGTTAAGGAAGTCGTTTAAATCTCCAGATTTAGTATATTTAGCTAGAACTTCACCGAAAGCATCGTATGTTCTTGAACCACTGATATTATTTTCCTTAGAGCCAATTTCAATCAAGCGGTCAAGAACATCCACATTGTTACCATAGAAATCTGGTTTAAAGAGCATGAGTTCCTTGATATTGACATCATCAAATTTCACACCATAGTAGCGATTCAAGTAGGTCAAACCTAGCAAGAGGGCAGCCTTATTTTTCTCAACCTTGTCAAGAATCATTTGTTGGGCAGCAGGTGATTGGTTGAGTTGATGATCCTCATTCTCAACCAGCTTAGTGACAAGGCTAGTCAAATTATTCTTAACAGCGTCAAAGCTTTCTTCCAAGTAAAGATTCTTAATAGCATTGACCTTGTTTCCTCCAGTACGACCAAGTTTTTGGTAAATTGGGTCAGACTGCAACTCAATCGGTTTAAGGATATCGACAATACCGTTGATGAGGCTTGAGTGGTCTTTTTGAACGATATTTGGGGTGTACGTGATACCCAAATCAGTAACAGTGTACTCCTTAACGTTGCTCAATCCTTCGGAACTATCTGAAAGCTTGAAGTAGTCTTTGGTACCATCAGCATAGTGAACAATAATCTTGTTAGCATCACTTAAATCTGTGACAAAATTACTATCTTTCATTGGTGTCACTGAGAGCACATCTTTGGTATTCAGGTTATGGTCTTTAGCCAGTTTGTTTGCTTGATAGACAATATAATCCTTGTTATAGAATGGTTGAAGTTTCTCGATATTCTTGTAAGCCTGCTTGTATTCAGGCTTATAATCTTGAATATTGGCAAAATCAGCTTGACTAGAAACATTATTAAGGGTGTTCAACGCGTAAGGTTCGCTGACAAATGTATCAGCTGTGATCTTGTATCCTTCAACACGCTTATCAGCTTCTTCCTTAGTCAAATGTTTGAGTTTTTTCGGACTCTTGGTATCTCTACCAGTGCCATCTTCGGCAGAGCTATAGCCGATAACGCCAAAGAGGTCTTTGATATGAGGTCCACCATCTTCGTCATCCACATCATTAGAAGCAAAGATTTCTTGACCTTTGACAACCTTGGCATAGGTCACGTTGTCTTGAACAGCTCCGTAAGGCCAAGTCTTGGCAACAATACCACCAACATATCTTGTGTTTTTAACATCAAGCACACCTTTAGCTACTGAGTTTGTTACTCTAGCCTTGGTTCCTGACTTCCAGCTATTAAGCATGTAGGTGACATATGGTACCAGCATACTGGCATTGGCATTTTGAGCTGTAATAGTCGCATCCACATAGGCTCTGTTGACGAATCCCATGTAGTTTGAACCAGCAATCCCACCAACTGTTGAGTTATTACCAACAGAGTTGATCTTACCGATAAAAGCAACATTTTCAATCTTGCCATCTTCATCAATCTTATTGACAATACCTGCAACGTCATTGTTACCAGTCACTGAACCAGCCACCCTAACATCTTCAATCAGACCTTTATTTTAAGGTTAAATCCAACCGTCGCGATTTGATTTTGACCAGAGCGATTAATGTCTACATTTTCAAAGTTGATATTCTTGATCGTTCCGCCATTGATGACATTAAACAATGGATGCTCTAAATCATAGATGGCATAGCGTTTGTCACCATCACTTAGCAACTTACCAGTAAATTCGGTCGTAATGTATGATTTACCGTTTGGAACGACGTGACGAGCACTCATACTTTGACCCAGCCTAAATTCACCTGAAGGATTAGCCTGAATGGCATTGACCAACTCAGCAAAATCATAGTAAACATTGGCTTGGCTAGCCTGAGGTTTCTCAATGTAATAGCTATAGGTTTGAGCAAAATGGTTTTGGGCATCACGTTGCACCAAATTGTCCGCTGCTGCAGTTACCTTATAAACCGCCTTGCCATCAACCGTCGTTTCTTCGATGGCTTTTACAGCCAAGTAAGTGGTCTTCTGATCCGCAGAAGTCATCTTCAAGTAGTAATTCGTGAGATCCTGAGGTACAGCTGCCAGACGAGTCTCATCCACTTCTGTTTGATTGTCATACTTAATCAAATCTGTACGTGCAAAATCTTTAAGCTCAACCTTCTTGAGATCCAGTTGGAGAGTTTGGTCTGCCAAAACCTGATTCTCCTCACCATTGCCACGATCATAGGTCATGGTTGTTGTGAGGGTATATGGCTTGTAATAGTCTAAGTTTGTTAGGTCAGCAGTCAAGGTCGTGCTAGGAATATCAAGCGTTTGGACAATCTGTCCGTTTTGCTTGAGGACCGCTTTAATAGTCGTGATAGCTGCTGAACCTGGATTCGTCAAGTTGTAGCTAAGTTTAGCACTACGACCCAAATCATCCTTGTCAATCTGTGTCAGCGTAAGCAATGGTTTTTCAGACACCTTGGTCCCTTTGTGAACGATACGATCTTGAACAGGAACTAGCACGGTTTCAGTGACAGTTGGTGCCTCAGACGTCTTATTCCCTTTATAGGTCTTATAGACTTTGGTGATTTTATTTTGACCTTTTTGACCTTCTTGAACAACCTTTAGAGTGCCCTTTTCAAGACTATCATCTTCTTGGACAATCTCTTTAAATGGAAGCTCTACGATAGACTCTTCCGTCGTTGTTCCATCTAGAGGTTTGCTGCCACGACGAAGCTTTCTAGGTTGTGGCACCTCAATAACCTTACCTGATACAATAGTTGGCTCACCAACCTTGACACCATCAATGGTTTGGTAAATTTTCTGGATTTCTTGGCTACCTTTTTGACCTTCTTGCTCGACAACCTCTTCATCCACATACTTGCTATCATCAGTGATAACTTCGATAGGATAATCGATGGCTTGCGTTTCAGTCTCTGTGACACTTCCAACAACTGGAGTGTGGACAGGATTCTCGGGTTGGACAGCCGCCTCACCTTCGTGACCTGATTCTTGTGTACCCTTGGCTTCCAGTTTGCCTGTGTACTCTGGATTTGTAGGTTGAACAAGGGCTTCACCTTCATGACCGGATTCTTGTGTACCCTTAGCTTCCAGTTTGCCAGTATAGTCTGGATTAGCAGGTTGAACAGCTGCTTCGCCTTCATGGCCAACTTCTTGGGTACCATTGGCACTGATTGGACCGGTGTACTCTGGGTTAGCTGGTTGAACCACTGCCTCGCCTTCGTGACCAACTTCTTGGGTACCGTTAGCACTGATCGGTCCAGTGTACTCTGGATTAGCCGGTTGGACCCATGCTTCACCCTCGTGACCAACTTCTTGGGTACCGTTAGCACTTGTAGTAT
>NZ_CM002133.1:1725591-1728018 GCF_000448665.1 Streptococcus sp. HSISS2
TGGTTGAACAAGGGCTTCACCTTCATGACCAACTTCTTGGGTACCATTAGCACTGATTGGGCCCGTATATTCAGGGGCAACAGGTTGAACCAAAGCTTCACCCTCATGACCTACTTCTTGTGTTCCATTGGCACTAATCGGTCCAGTGTACTCTGGATTTACAGGTTGAACCAACGCTTCGCCTTCGTGTCCAACTTCTTGGGTACCATTGGCACTGATTGGACCAGTATATTCTGGATTTGCAGGTTGAACAGCTGCCTCGCCTTCACGACCTGATTCTTGCGTACCTTTAGCGCTAATTGGTCCTGTGTACTCTGGATTAGCGGGTTGAACAGCAGCCTCGCCTTCATGACCTGGCTCCTGTGTTCCTTTTTCCAACTGATGCCCTTACTATCCCTATCAGCTGTCCCCTGACTAACTGTATTATCTTCTTTTATTGAAGACTCAAGCCCTTGTAAAGTATTTTCCAAAGGTTGGTCAAGCTCCGGCTTAGCAGAGTAACGCAGATAACCCACATACTCATAACCATCAATGGCAATAACACCCTTAGCCAAATCTTCTTTATTTGAAACCGCAAGAGTTTGATTATAGGCCTGCAACTCCTTGTTTTGCAAGGCAAGAACCTCTATCGGCACAAGGAGACTTTGCCCTGCGGCCCCAATCAAGACCAAGCCAATAATTTTTTTACGATGTTTTTTTGAAAATAGCAAGACAGCCATAGTCGCTGTTGCCAATCCCAAACCTGTCGCTGCCCAGTCAGAACTTCCTGTCTGAGGAAGAGTGGCTTGACTGTCTCCCTTACGTTTATAAACCAGATAAAAAGTGTCCTCATTTTGATATTCCTTAGGAATAGCATGTACCACTTGCTTCTGCTCTTCAGCTGTTAATTCATTTTCTGTGACATAGGCTATGTGTACCGATGCATCCGAAGTAACCTGGTCTGCCGAAACTGGTTTAGACACGAAAAGACCACCTGCTAACAAGAATGTCCCGATAGCAACTGGCCCTACACCTACTGACAATTTACGAATGGCGTATTTTGTCACTTTTTCAAAAACATGATTTGCTTGTTTCATTCAAAATCTTCCTATATGTTAATCCTTGTACCCCAAGGCACGTCAAAAAACGAAGACGTTATTGAAAAAACACGCACTCCATACATTTATTAACCTTCTTCCGAAGTCTATCATATCCTTTTTTTAATCTTTAAGCAAGTATTTTCTCTAATTTTTAATCAATATAAAAAACGAATTATGATTAGTAACTAGATCCTCGTGAAAATAATCAAACCTTTTCATATAAGCATTTTCATGCATATCACTATTTATGGGAATTCCCCCTATAATCTAAGTTACTAATATTTTTTGAATAAACCTCTTCACCTTTTGAGTTTTTATCTAATTTTTTAATATAAACAAAAACTATCTTGTAATAGACACAAAAGAGACCCACCCCTTATGGGATGAGTCTCTTTTTTCGAAAACCGAAATAGCCTAACTAACTATGTTGAGGGATCTAACCTATGAACTATCTTAGTCTTCTTTTTGCGTTTTCCTGCCAAACCAAGTCCAGCCACTGTCATCAAACCACCCAATAGAGTAGCCAATAATGAAGTGTTTTCACCTGTCTCAGGCAAAGCTTGCTTAGTATCAGTTGCAGCTGGTGTTGCTTTTGAGGCGACATGAACTGTATCTAATGCAGGAGCAGGTTTATGCACTGTTGGTGCTGGAGTTGCTTTAGTTTCTTGATTGTCAACCGTTGGTGTGTTCTTATCCGCATCTGTACGTGGATCCTTAACAATCACCTTAACTGGAACTTCGTCTTTAGAACCATCTGGATATGTGACAATAACAGTAGCGTCTTTGTTACCTTCAGTTGTAGTATCAACTGGTGTCTTGAATTCGAACTTAGTTCCATTTGGAAGGTCACTGACGTTGCCGATTGAGTTCTTCGCATCTGGAGTTTCGCCCTTGTTTACTGTTTGTTCCTTAGCTGTTGGAGTGTTCTTGTCCGCATCAGTACGTGGATCTACAACCTTAACTGTGACAGGAACTTCATCTTTAGAACCATCTGGGTAAGTGACGATAACTGTAGCGTCTTTGTCACCTTCTGTTGTTGTGTCAACTGGTGTCTTGTACTCGAACTTAGTGCCTTCTGGAAGATCTCCTACGTTGCCAATGGAATCCTTAGCGTTTGGTTGATCACCTGGTTTTACCGTTTGATCTTTAGCCACAGGTGTATTCTTATCGGCATCTGTACGTGGATCTTTAACAGTTACCTTAACTGGAACTTCATCTTTAGAACCATCTGGGTAAGTGACAATGACTACAGCGTCTTTTTCACCTTCTGTTGTTGTGTCAACAGGTGTCTTGTACTCGAACTTAGTGCCTTCTGGTAGATCACCGACATTACCGATTGAATCCTTAG
>NZ_CM002133.1:1730499-1731733 GCF_000448665.1 Streptococcus sp. HSISS2
CTTTGTCACCTTCTGTTGTTGTGTCGACCGGTGTCTTGAATTCGAACTTAGTTCCTTCTGGAAGATCACCAACATTGCCGATTGAATCTTGTGCTTTTGGTGTTTCACCAACATTAACCGTTTGGTCCTTAGGTGTTGGTGTGTTCTTATCGGCGTCTGTACGTGGATCAACCACTTTAACTGTTACAGGGACTTCATCGATTGAACCATCTGGGTAGGTCACTACAACTGTTGTTCCTTTATCGCCCGGTGTTGTTGTATCCACTGGAGTCTTGAATTCAAACTTCGTACCACTTGGAAGGTCACCTACATTGCCAATGGAATCCTTAGCGTTTGGTGTCTCACCAACATTAACCGTTTGGTCCTTAGGTGTTGGTGTGTTCTTATCGGCGTCTGTACGAGGATCTACAACCTTGATAGTGACTGGAACTTCATCAATTGAACCATCTGGATAAGTCACAACGACGGTTGTTCCTTTATCTCCCGGAGTTGTTGTATCCACTGGAGTCTTAAATTCAAATTTAGTTCCTTCTGGAAGATCACCAACATTGCCAATTGAGTTCTTAGCATCTGGTGTTTCACCAACGTTAACCGTTTGGTCCTTAGGCGTTGGCGTATTCTTATCTGCGTCCGTACGTGGATCAACTACAGTAACCTTAACTGGGACTTCGTCCTTAGAGCCATCTGGGTAAGTCACAACTACAGTAGCGTCTTTCTCACCTACAGTTGTTGTATCAACTGGTGTCTTGTACTCAAAGGTTGTGCCGCTTGGTAGGTCGGAAACATTGCCGATTGAACCTTTAGCATCTGGTGTTTCGCCGATGTTAACTGTTTGATCCTTAGCTGTTGGTGTGTTCTTATCCGCATCCGTACGTGGGTCTACTACTGTCACTTTAACTGGGACTTCATCCTTAGAGCCATCTGGGTATGTTACGACAACAGTAGCGTCTTTTTCACCAGCTGTTGTTGTATCTACTGGTGTCTTGTATTCAAAGGTTGTTCCACTTGGTAGGTCTGAGACATTGCCAATTGAACCTTTAGCGTCTGGTGTTTCGCCTACGTTAACGGTTTGATCTTTAGCAGTCGGTGTGTTCTTATCCGCATCCGTACGTGGATCTTTAACAGTTACCTTAACTGGTACTTCGTCTTTAGAACCATCTGGATAAGTCACAACGACGGTTGTTCCTTTATCACCTGGGGTAGTTGTATCTACTGGTGTCTTGTACTCAAATGA
>NZ_CM002133.1:1733952-1739092 GCF_000448665.1 Streptococcus sp. HSISS2
GATCTGAAACGTTGCCAATTGAACCTTTAGCGTCTGGTGTTTCGCCGGTGTTAACCGTTTGATCTTTTGCAGTCGGTGTGTTCTTATCCGCATCCGTACGTGGATCTTTAACAGTTACCTTAACTGGTACTTCGTCTTTAGAGCCATCTGGGTAAGTCACAACGACTGTTGCGTCCTTCTCACCAGCTGTTGTTGTATCTACTGGTGTCTTGTACTCAAATGTTGTGCCGCTTGGGAGATCATCTACGTTACCAATTGATTTCTTAGGATCTGGAGTTTCGCCAACATTGACTGTTTGGTCCTTAGGTGTTGGCGTATTCTTATCCGCATCGGTACGTGGATCTACTACCTTAACTGTTACTGGAACTTCATCCTTAGAACCATCTGGGTAAGTCACAACGACGGTTGTACTCTTATCACCTGGGGTTGTTGTATCAACTGGAGTCTTGTATTCAAATGTAGTGCTACTTGGGAGATCATCTACGTTACCAATTGATTTCTTAGGATCTGGAGTTTCGCCAACATTGACTGTTTGGTCCTTAGGTGTCGGAGTATACTTATCTGCATCTTCATTAGGAACGGCTGTAAATGAATCAAGTGCCAAAGCTGAATGGAGATCATCTGTGTTTTCACCTTGAAGGAATACAGCAGACGTATAGATAGCTGCTTCTGTAAGATCAGATGGCACAGTAAACGGTACTGAGCTAGCAGTTCCATCTGCTGTCGACGTTACAGTTGTTGCTGTTCCAATCGCTTGACCATTTTTGAACCAACGGATTTGGTATTCACGTGACGGCATCAGTCCACCAGTGGTACTTTCAGCAGTATTTCCTGGTTTAGCAAAGTGATCAGAGTTGTCATACACCAAGATGTCGTGCATTGGTTGTGGTGCGATTAGAGCAAAGTTTGTATTCGAAATATTTGCTGCCGCAAGTGATGAAGGTCCCACTGGAAGTACAGCATCAGACGTACCTTCAAACATATTTGATTGGTAGTTATTGCTCCAAATAGCATAGTCATTGACAAGAACAGTGGCATAAACATAATCCGTATTAATGTGACGGTGTTTTTGTCCAATAGTTCCATTCCACTTCATAAGATGTTCATTGTCTAAATCTTCATCTTTAACAAGTGTTCCAAACTCTTGGTCAGAAATCTTATGTGAAATTTTAAGACCGCTATTAGCCTGAGTAGCGCTCACACCATAAAGACCACGGAATGGAATACGATAGTTCCCGTCTTTATCAACTGGTACTACGACAGTTTCAGCAATGTGTGATCCTTTACCATTCTTGGCTTCATATTCTTTGATAATTTCAGCTTGAGCAGCCTTGAAATCGTCAAGCTTGTAATTAGAGTGTTCACTTTTCCATTTGTCAAAAAGACGAGTTACTTCATCATTTACGTATGAAGCTGCTACTTTAACGTTTGTGGCGTTAATATCGTAGCTGTCTTTTTTATACATACGTGCGTCAGAACCACTTGGGTCACGAAGTTCGTACCACACTCTACCACGGATTGTACCATAATCGCCTTTACGTGAAAATTGGCCGTCTGCTTGGTCACCTGTCTGACGGTCTGCTTCTGGTTTCAATAGATAGTCTTCAGAATTTGGTTTTTCTTGGAGAACTACTTGACCACCAACAATACGGTTGATACCAGCCGTGAAATCCCAAGTTTCATTCAAACGGCTAAGACGTCCGTGGAAACCTGTACGTTGGTCACCAGACTTGATGACATTGTATTTTGTTGGATCTGGATTTTCTACCCAAGTACGGATAGCAAACTTAGGGTCCCCTGCAAGTTTGAACTCACCTGTTGCTCCTAGGCGGTTTGCTAATGGTTTAGACAAGTCAAATACAAAAGTTCCATCTTGTCCACTTGTTGTCTTATAAACTGGAGAAACAAAACCTTTCCCAGTTACATACTGAAGGTAAACATTAACATTAGCAAGACGTTTTGCATCTTCTTGGTTATCGTTATTGATTGTACCATTACGATAGAGCCAAACTGTACCTGCGTAACTTTGTTTTTGCCCCTTTTCCCCTGGACTATAGATGGCTGTCTTTTGAGCAGCATCTTGGAGTTCAGAATCAAAAGAACGTGTGCTGATGCCATTTGCTGGAGAAAGGGCACGACGTGAACGAACGCGTGGTTTTTCTGCTTCAGAAGAATTCGTTGCTGGTGCAGCCTCTGAAGTCGATGCTTGTGCAGTTTCAGAAGCAGTTGCAGACGTGCTTGCTGCTTCTGATGTTGCTGCAGCTTGTGATGTAGCACTCTCCGTAGTTGTTGCAGGTGCTGTTGATGTTGCAGGCGCTGTACTTGCTGGTGCTTCAGCACTTGTTGCAGGTGCTGTAGTTGAAACTGTATTTGTCGCTGCAGGAGTTGTCTCTGCGACTGTTCTAGTCTCAACCAAAGACGCCGTCGTTTCACCCGCTTCTGCTACTGGCGAAATCGGAGCAGCCGTTGTTTCAGTGTTTTCATCCGCTTGTGCAGTCCCACCAATCATAATAAGTGTTCCTAGCAATACCGAACAAACTCCGATATTTAATTTGCGGAGAGAAAAACGACTTTTCTTCTCGTTGAATAAATCTTTACCCATAATTCTCCATAACAATTGGATCTCTCACTATCCAATTGCCCTTCCTAAAAATTTATTCTAATCCCCTTTCCATTATGTTATCAAAAAAATGTAAATTTTCAATACAAAATCCCATAATTTTATTATTTTCTTTTTTATAATCTTTTATAATATAAACATCTGCTCACTTAAGTTTAGCTATTACAATTTTTTATAACCCATTATAAATACTTTTTATAAGTTATCCCCTGATTTTAAAATAATTCTATAAGTTTATTCATACTTATCCCTATAACTAATTTAATAATCAGAAAAATATATTTGTCAGATTATTTTTAGACACAAAAGAGACTCACCCCTTATGGGATGAGTCTCTTTTTCGAAAACTGAAATAGTCTAACTAACTATGTTGAGGGATTTAACCTTGAACTATCTTAGTCTTCTTTTTTGCGTTTTCCTGCCAAACCAAGTCCAGCTGCCGCAAGGATTCCTCCGAGAGCCATAGCTGCCATAGACGCATCATCACCTGTTTCAGGGAGTGCTGGTCCTTTAGGAGCTTCTGGTGTAGTTGGTGGTGTCACTGGTGGAACCACTGGAGTTGGAGGTGTCGGTGGTGTTGGAGGAGTTGGTGGTGTTGGAGGAGTTGGTGGTGTCGGTGGTGTTGGAGGAGTCGGTGGTGTCACAATATTGTTGAACTCAGTATCTTCTGGCAATTGAGAAGTTACTGTCAAGACTTTACCGTCTTTAGTTACTGAAACAACAACTGTAGCAACCATCTTATCGTAGGTAACAGTTGCATCGTTACCTTGTACTTCTTCTACTGTGTAGACGTGAGTACCTTCTTCACCACGTTTGTACTCAAGAGCTGAGAACTTGATCTTACCGTTAGCATCATTGCTTACAGTTTCGATCACATTACCCTTTCTGTCTTTAAGTACGAAGCTAAACTCACCAGCTTTAAGTTCACGACCTTCAAGTTTCTTAGTGAATTCAAACTCAACCTTAGTTGGGATATTGACTACACGTTTTTCTGTTGGTTTTTCTGGTTTTTCAACAGATTTCTTAGTTGGGTCGTATTGGTGAACGATTTGTGACGCAGTATTTTCGATGTCTACACCATCTTTAGCAGTGCCCTTGATAGTTGCAGGAATATCGAACTTGTAGTAGCGTCCGAATGCCAATTTGGCAGTATCGATCACTTGAGTATTTTCTGCATCACCGAGTGACTTAGTAAGGTCAGACTTAGATGTTGCAGTAATTACACCATTTTCAACCTTGATGTCAAACTTAGCTGTCACATCTTCTCCTGTTACAGAGTCGTATGCTTTAATATCTGCGACATTGATGTTCAAGTTTTCGCTGTCATATTTATCTGTAACACCAACAGATTGGATATTTTGAGCGTCAGTGAAGTTGTTTGTATCAAGCCATACTTGGTAGACAAACTTATCACCTTTCTTGAGTGTCTTAGTATTAAGGTTTTCAGCTTCGTTATTAGCTGTGCTGTCAGCGTAAGGATCTTTATTAGTATCGCCTACTTTATCTTTCAACTCAGCATCATCATCAACAAGTTTCATACCAGTGATATCGAATTTTTCTTTAGAAACAACGTATTTCTCTGGTTGGAACTTAGGTTTTTCTGGTGGACGAACAGTATTGTTGAATTCTTTATCTGCTGGATCAGTAACCTTAGTGATAAGAGCTTTGGCTTTACCATCATGTGATACTTCAACAGTGACAAGAGCTTTCATACCGTCGTATTGAACAGTACCGTCAGTACCTTTAACTTCTTCTACTGTGTACTTGTAAGTGCCTTCTTGGCCTTTCTTGTACTCAATAGGTGAGAATTTAACGTTACCTTTAGCGTCATTGCTTACAGTTTCAAGAGTCTTACCTTCTGAATCTTTAAGCACGAAGCTGAATTCGTTAGCTTTAAGCTCACGGCCTTCCAAACGTTTAGTGAAGTTGAATTCTACTGAAATTGGAACACTGTTAACACGTTTTTCAGTTGGTACGTTTGGTTTTTCAACTTTCTTAGTTGTTGGGTTGTAGTAGTTAACAACTTGGGCTGCTGTATTTTCGATATCCACACCGCCAGCGACGTCTGCTTTCACCGTTGCAGGAATATCAAATTTATAGTAGCGACCAAACTCGAACTTAGTAGTGTCGATAACTTGAGTGTTTTCAGCATCGCCAAGTGACTTAGTGAAGCCATCTTTAAGGTTAGCTGTAACAACACCATTTTCAACCTTAATGTCGAACTTAGATGTTACATCCGCACCTGATACTGAATCGTAAGCCTTGATTGCTGATGCATCGACATCCAACTTAGTTTCATCGTAGTCATCAGTGATACCAACAGTTTGGATATGATCCTTGTTGTTAGCGTCAAATTGAGTTGTATCAAGCCATACTTGGTAGTAAAGTTTTTGACCAGGTTTAACTGACTTAGTATTCAAGTTTTCCAATTCGTTGTTTGATGCATCATCAGCGTAAGGGTTGGTATTTGTATCTGCAACCTTATTAGCCAATTCTTTATCATCATCAACAAGTTTAGTA
>NZ_CM002133.1:1740656-1746645 GCF_000448665.1 Streptococcus sp. HSISS2
AGCCAATTCTTTATCATCATCAACAAGTTTAGTACCTGTTACGTCGAATTTCGCTTCAGAAACAACATATTTTTCTGGTTGGAACTTAGGTTTTTCTGGTGGACGAACAGCATTGTTGAATTCTTTATCAGCAATTTCACCAACAGTTGCTACAAGAGCTTTAGCAGTACCATCATGAGAAACAGTGATTGTTACATTCGCTTTCATTGTATCGTATGTAACAGTTGCATCAGTTCCTTTGACTTCTTCTACTGTGTACTTGTGAACGCCTTCTTGGCCTTTCTTGAATTCAAGTTTAGAGAATTTAACGTTACCAGCTGCATCATTCTTAACAGTTTCAACAACTTTACCTGCTGCATCCTTCAACTCGAATGTGAATTCGTTAGCTTTAAGCTCACGACCTTCCAAACGTTTAGTGAAGTTGAATCCGACTTCAACTGGAACACTGTTAACACGTTTTTCAGTTGGTACCTTAGGTGTTTCAACCTTCTTAGTTGTTGGGTTGTAGTAGTGAACAACTTGTCCAGCTGTATTTTCAATATCTACACCACCAGGAACAGTGTCTTTAACAGTGGTTGGGATATCAAATTTATAGTAACGACCAAAGGCAAACTTAGTTGTGTCGATAATTTGAGTGTTTGCAGCATCACCAAGTGACTTAGTGAAGCCATCTTTAAGGTTAGCTGTGATTACACCGTTTTCAACTGTGATGTCGAATTTAGCGGTAACATCTTCACCTGTTACTGAATCGTAAGCTTTAATCTTAGTAGCGTCAAGTTCCAACTTAGTTTCGTCGTAGTCATCAGAGATACCAACTGTTTGGATGTAATCCTTGTTGTTGGCGTCGAATTTAGTTGTATCGAGCCATACTTGGTAAACAAGTTTATCACCACGTTTAACAGACTTAGTATTCATGTTTTCCAATTCGTTGTTTGATGCATCATCAGCGTAAGGATTAGCATTTGTATCTGCAACCTTGTTAGCCAATTCTTTATCATCATCAACGAGCTTAGTACCCGTGATATCGAATTTTGCTTCAGAAACAACATATTTTTCTGGTTGGAACTTAGGTGTTTCTGGTGGGCGAACTTTGTTGTTGAACTCTTTATCGTTAGCACTTGAAGCGAATCCGCCTGTTGAAGCGTGGTTAACGACAGTTGTGAGAACTTTGCCTTCCTTAGTAACTTCCACTGTTACAGTTGCTTTCATAGCATCGTAAGTGATTGAAGTATCTTTACCAGCTACTTCTTCAACTGTGTAAGTGAATGTCTTACCAAGATCTGCTTTGCTGAACAAGAGTTTTTCAAACTTGATGTGACCATCTTTATCGTTGGTTACTGTTTGAAGAACCTTGTTGTCTTTGTCTTTCAATACGAAGCTGAACTCACCTGCAGTCAACTCACGGCCTTCAAGTCGTTTAGTGAAGTTGAACTCGAGTGGAACTGGAACGTTGTTTTCACGTGTTTGAGTTGGTTTTTCAGGAGTTGTAACTTTCTTATTGAATGGGTTGTATTGGTGAATTGTTTGGTTAGCTGTATTTTCAATATCTACACCGTCGTTAGCATCAATGTCTTTAACAACAGCTGGAATATCAAATTTATAGTAACGACCAAACTCGAATTTAGTTGTATCGATGACTGGAGTAGCATCTGTTGCACTAATAGCTTTAGTCAAGCTTGCTTTAGATGTACCGTAGAGAACACCATTTTCAACTTTAATATCGAACTTGTCTGTAACATCCTTACCAGTGATACCATCGTAAACCTTGATTTCAGAAGCGTCGATATCGAGCTTAGCTTCTTCGTAGTTATCTGTGATACCAACTGTTTGAAGGTTGCTTTCTGCAGTGAAGTCACGAGTATCAAGCCATACTTGATAGTAGATCTTTTGACCACGTTTGAGGGTCTTACCATTCAAGTTTTGGATTTCAACTTTATCAGCTGAATCGTCGTCATCAGCAAGTTTGTTACCAATGATGTCGAAGCTTGGTTCTGAAACAACGTATTTCTCTGGTTTGAAGTTAGGAGTTACATTGTTATCGAAGACACGATCGTCACCACCATAAGCATCTCCACCTACTGTAGCGTAAGAGATAACTGTTGACAATTGATCTCCTACTGAAGGTTGGATAACTTGAACAGTAACATTGACTTTCATGTTATCGTAAGTAACAGTTGTATCAGTTCCTTTAACTTCTTCTACTGTGTAGTTGAATGTCTTACCAAGATCTGCTTTAGCATAGTTGATAGTAGAGAATTTAACTTTACCTTCGGCATCATTCTTAACTGTTTCAAGAACATTACCTTTTTCATCTTTCAATTCGAAAGTAAATTCTTTATCTTGCAACTTACGTCCGTTAAGTGTCTTACCGAAGATCAACTCGATAGCAGTTGGAACGTTGTTAACACGTTTTTCAGTTGGTTTGTTTGGTTTTTCAACAGTCTTAGTAGTTGGGTTGTAGTAGTTTACAACTTGAGCTGCTGTATTTTCAATTTCAGCACCATCGTAAGCACCGTCAGTAACCTTAGCTGGGATGACAAACTTGTAGTAACGTCCAAATTCAAACTTAGTAGTGTCAATGATTTGAGTATTTTCAGCGTCGCCAAGTGACTTAGTGAAGCCATCTTTAAGGTTAGCTGTAATCACACCGTTATTAACTGTGATATCGAATTTATCTGTTACATCTGCACCAGTCTTACCATCATAAGCCTTGATTTCTGATGCAACTACATCCAATTTAGCTTCATCGTAATCATCAGTGATACCAACAGTTTGGATGTTATCCTTGTTGTTTGCATCAAATTGATTTGTATCAAGCCATACTTGGTAGTTGATAATATCGCCACGTTTAACAGCTTTAGTATTGATGTTTTCTGCTTCGTTGTTTGATGGATCATCAGCATAAGGGTTTGCATTTGTTTCTGCATACTTATCTTTCAACTCTTTATCATCATCAACAAGCTTAGTACCAGTGATATCAAACTTACCATTATCTTTGCTAAGAACGTATTTCTCTGGTTTAAACTTAGGCTCTTCTGGAGGACGAACAGTGTTGTTGAATTCTTTATCAGCGATTTCGCCAACTTTCGCTACGAGAAGTTTAGCAGTTCCGTCATGTGAAACGGTTACTGTTACATTCGCTTTCATTGTATCGTATGTAACAGTTGAATCTGTGCCCTTAACTTCTTCTACAGTGTAGTTGTGAACGCCTTCTTGACCCTTCTTGAATTCAAGTTTAGAGAACTTAACGTTACCAGCTGCGTCATTACTTACTGTTTCAAGAACTTTACCTGAAGCATCTTTAAGCACGAAGTTGAATTCGTTAGCTTTAAGTTCACGACCTTCCAAACGTTTAGTGAAGTTGAATTCGATGTCAACTGGAACACTATTTACACGTTTTTCAGTTGGTTTGTTTGGTTTTTCAACCTTCTTAGTTGTTGGGTTGTAGTAGTTAACAACTTGGGCTGCTGTATTTTCAATATCTGCACCGCCAGGAACGTCAGCGTTCACTGTTGCAGGAATATCAAATTTATAGTAGCGTCCAAAGGCGAACTTAGTAGTGTCGATAACTTGAGTGTTTTCAGCATCGCCAAGTGACTTAGTGAAGCCATCTTTAAGGTTAGCTGTAATCACACCGTTAGCGATTGAGATGTCAAATTTAGATGTAACATCGGCACCTGATACTGAATCGTAAGCCTTGATTTCTGAAGCATTCACAGTCAACTTAGTTTCATCAAAGTCATCTGTGATACCAACAGTTTGGATATGTTCCTTGTTGTTAGCGTCAAATTGAGTAGTATCCAACCATACTTGGTAGTAAAGTTTTTGACCACGTTTAACTGACTTAGTATTCAAGTTTTCCAATTCGTTGTTTGATGCGTCATCAGCGTATGGGTTAGCGTTTGTATCCGCAACCTTGTTAGCCAATTCTTTATCATCATCAACAAGTTTTTTACCTGTTATGTCGAATTTCGCTTCAGAAACAACATATTTTTCAGGGTTGAACTTAGGTTCATCTGGTGGAGTTACACGGTTGTTGAATTCTTTATCAGCGATTTCACCAACAGTTGCTACGAGAAGTTTAGCAGTTCCGTCGTGTTTAACGGTTACTGTTACATTCGCTTTCATTGTATCGTATGTAACAGTTGAATCTGTGCCCTTAACTTCTTCTACAGTGTAGTTGTGAACGCCTTCTTCACCCTTCTTGAAGCTGAGTGGTGAGAATGCAACGTTACCAGCCGCATCATTCTTAACAGTCTCAACAACTTTACCTGCTGCATCCTTCAACTCGAATGTGAATTCGTTGGCTTTAAGCTCACGGCCTTCCAAACGTTTAGTGAAGTTGAATGACACTTCAACTGGAACGTTGTTCACACGTTTTTCAGTTGGTTTGCTTGGTTTTTCAACTTTCTTAGTAGTTGGGTTGTAGTAGTTAACTACTTGAGCCGCAGTATTTTCAATATCTACACCACCAGGTACATCAGCTTTCACTGTTGTTGGGATGTCGAACTTGTAGTAACGTCCAAATGCGAATTTAGTTGTGTCAATGATTTGAGTGTTTTCTGCGTCGCCAAGTGACTTAGTGAAGCCATCTTTAAGGGTTGCAGTAATCACACCATTGTTCACAGCAATATCGAATTTAGAAGTTACATCATCACCTGTTACTGAATCGTAAGCTTTAATCTTAGTAGCGTCAAGATTCAACTTAGCTTCATCGTAGTCATCAGTGATACCAACAGATTGGATGTTATCCTTGTTGTTAGCGTCAAATTTAGTTGTATCCAACCATACTTGGTAAACCAACTTGTCGCCACGGTTAACAGTCTTAGTGTTCAAGTTTTGTTTTTCGTTGTTAGATGCATCGTCCGCATATGGGTTGGCATTTGTATCTGCATACTTGTCTGCCAACTCTTTGTCATCATCAACGAGCTTGTCACCTGTGATATCGAATTTCTCTTCAGAAACAACATATTTTTCAGGGTTGAACTTAGGTTCTTCTGGTGGAGTTACACGGTTATTGAACTCTTTATCAGCGATTGCACCTACAGTTGCTACAAGGGCTTTAGCTGTACCGTCGTGTGATACTGTGATTGCTACAGTTGCTTTCATTGTATCGTAAGCGACAGTTGCGTCTGTTCCCTTAACTTCTTCTACAGTGTAGTTGTGAACGCCTTCTTCACCTTTCTTGAAGCTGAGTGGTGAGAATGAAACGTTACCAGCCGCATCATTGCTTACTGTTTGAACAACTTTACCTGTTGAATCTTTAAGCACGAAGTTGAATTCGTTGGCTTTAAGCTCACGACCTTCCAAACGTTTAGTGAAGTTGAATGACACTTCAACTGGAACGTTGTTCACACGTTTTTCAGTTGGTTTGCTTGGTTTTTCAACTTTCTTAGTTGTTGGGTTGTAGTAGTTTACAACTTGAGCTGCTGTATTTTCAATGTCTGCACCACCTGGAACATCAGCTTTAACTGTTGTTGGGATGTCGAACTTGTAGTAACGTCCAAATGCGAACTTAGTTGTATCAATGATTTGAGTGTTTTCAGCGTCGCCAAGTGACTTAGTGAAGCCATCTTTCAAGTTAGCTGTAATGACACCGTTAGCGATTGAGATATCGAACTTAGATGTAACATCCGCACCTGTTACTGAATCGTAAGCCTTAATTTCTGAAGCATTAACAGTCAATTTATCCTTGTCGTAGTTATCTGTGATACCTACTGTTTGGATGTTATCTTTGTTGTTTGCATCAAACTTAGTTGTATCCAACCATACTTGGTAGTAAAGTGTAGAGCCACGTTCAACTGTCTTAGTATTCAAGTTTTCAGCTTCGTTGTTGTTTGTATTGTCGACATATGGATTTGTGTTTGTTTCACCATATTTATCTGTCAATTCAGAATCGTCATCAACGAGCTTAGTACCTGTGATATCGAATTTCGCTTTAGAAACAACGTATTTCTCTGGTTGGAACTTAGGTTCTGTTGGTGGAGTG
>NZ_CM002133.1:1748011-1749305 GCF_000448665.1 Streptococcus sp. HSISS2
ATCTGTGATACCTACTGTTTGGATGTTATCTTTGTTGTTTGCATCAAACTTAGTTGTATCCAACCATACTTGGTAGTAAAGTGTAGAGCCACGTTCAACTGTCTTAGTATTCAAGTTTTCAGCTTCGTTGTTGTTTGTATTGTCGACATATGGATTTGTGTTTGTTTCACCATATTTATCTGTCAATTCAGAATCGTCATCAACGAGCTTAGTACCTGTGATATCGAATTTCGCTTTAGAAACAACGTATTTCTCTGGTTGGAACTTAGGTTCTGTTGGTGGAGTGACACGGTTGTTGAATTCTTTATCGGCAGGATCTGTCACGTTTGTGATCAATGCTTTGGCAGTACCATCGTGACTGACTTTAACAGTTACTACTGCAGCCATTGGGTCGTAAGTGACTGTTGAGTCTGTACCCTTAACCTCTGTTACAGTGTAAGTGTAAGTACCTTCTTGACCCTTCTTGTATTTAAGGGCTGTGACAGTTTCACCAGCTTTGTTTGTGTAATCAACTGGTGTGAACTTGAAGTTACCATCTGCGTCGTTGGTTGTCGTTGCGATAACAACATTGTCGCTATCTTTCAACTCGAATGTGAATTCGCCAGCTTTAAGTGCACGGCCTTCCAATTTCTTAGTGAAGTTGAACTCTACTGAGATTGGAACACTGTTAACACGTTTTTCAGTAGGTACGTTTGGTTTTTTAACTGTCTTGCTTACTGGGTTATAGTAGTTAATAACTTGAGCTGCTTTGTTTTCAATATCAGCACCAGCTACGACATCGTCTTTAACTGTTGCTGGGATATCAAATTTATAGTAGCGTCCAAATTCGAATTTAGTTGTATCGATGATTTGAGTATTTTCAGCGTCGCCAAGTGACTTAGTGAAGCCTGCTTTAAGGTTAGCTGTTACAATACCGTTATTAATAGCGATATCGAACTTGTTAGTAACGTCTGCACCAGTAACTGAATCGTAAACCTTGATATCAGATGCAGTAACATTCAACTTAGTTTCGTCAAAGTCATCTGAGATACCAACTGTTTGGATGTTATCCTTGTTGTTTGCGTCAAACTTAGTTGTATCCAACCATACTTGGTAGTAAAGTTTAGAGCCACGTTCAACTGACTTAGTATTCAAGTTTTCAGCTTCGTTGTTGTTTGTATTGTCGACATATGGATTTGTGTTTGTTTCACCATATTTATCTGTCAATTCAGAATCGTCATCAACGAGCTTAGTACCTGTGATATCGAATTTCGCTTTAGATACAACGTATTTCTCTGGTTGGAACTTAGGTTCT
>NZ_CM002133.1:1750713-1759731 GCF_000448665.1 Streptococcus sp. HSISS2
GGATGTTATCCTTGTTGTTTGCGTCAAACTTAGTTGTATCCAACCATACTTGGTAGTAAAGTTTAGAGCCACGTTCAACTGACTTAGTATTCAAGTTTTCAGCTTCGTTGTTGTTTGTATTGTCGACATATGGATTTGTGTTTGTTTCACCATATTTATCTGTCAATTCAGAATCGTCATCAACGAGCTTAGTACCTGTGATATCGAATTTCGCTTTAGATACAACGTATTTCTCTGGTTGGAACTTAGGTTCTGTTGGAGGTGTTACGGTATTGTTAAATTCTTTATCAGCAGCATCTGTGACAGTTGCTACGATTGCTTTCGCAGTACCATCGTGAGATACTACAACTTTCACAGTTGCAACCATTGGGTCGTAAGTAACTGTGCTATCAGTACCACGAACTTCTTCTACAGTGTAGTTGTAAGTCTTACCAAGATCATCACGACCAAACTCAAGTGTCTTGAAGTTTACTTTACCACTCGCATCATTATGAGCACGTTCAACTTCTGTACCATCTTTCTTCAAGATGAATTCGAATTCGTTAGCTTGAAGTGTACGTCCAGCAAGAGTCTTAGTGAAGTTAAGGTCAAGTGGAACTGGAACACTGTTAACACGTTTTTGTGTTGGTTTGTGTGGTGTTTCAACCGTCTTGCTTACTGGGTTGTAAACGTGAACTGTTTGGTTGGCTGTATTTTCAATATCAGCACCAGCTTTAACAGATTCTTTAACAGTTGCTGGAATATCAAATTTATAGTAACGACCAAATTCGAACTTAGTAGTATCGATAACTGGGTTGTTTACTTTATCTTTGATGAAATCTGCTTTAGAAGTTGCAGTGATTGTACCATTTTCAACTGTGATGTCGAACTTGTTAGTCACATCTGCACCAGTAACTGAATCGTAAGCCTTGATGTCTGAAGCGTTCACTGTCAATTTATCAGCATCGTATTTATCTGATACACCAACGTATTGAACGTTGTTTGCGTCAGTAAATTGATTTGTATCAAGCCATACTTGGTATACCAATTTAGAACCGCGTTTAACAGTCTTAGTATTCAAGTTTTCTGGTTCGTTGTTAGCAACACCATCAACATATGGATTTGCATTTGTAGCTTCATACTCGTCACCAGGAACATCATCGTCATCATCAGTCAATTTATGACCAGTGATATCATATTTTTCTTTACTTACAACGAATTTTTCTGGTTGGAATTTAGGTGTTTCTGGTGGTGTTACTTTGTTGTTGAATTCTTTATCGGCAGTACCGTCAGTAGCATTACCGTTGGCATCAACCCCACCAGTTGAAGATACGTTTGTAACTGTAGTCAATGAATGACCGTTCTTAGCAACTTCAACTGTAACAGTAGCTTTCATCTTATCGTAAGTCATACCAAACTCTTTGTTGGCTGGGATAACTTCTTCTACTGTATAAGTGTGAGTACCTACTTTAGTGTTGTCGAATGACAAGTTAGAGAATGAAACATTACCAGCAGCATCATTCTTAACTGTTTCAACAACTGCACCTGTAGCAGCATCTTTCAATACGAAGCTGAATTCACCTGCTTTAAGTTCACGACCAGCCAATTTCTTAGTAAAGTCGAACTTAGTCACAACTGGAGCAACAACATAGTTGTTGAACTCAGTGTCAGCTGGCATTGTAACAGCAGCGTTCAAAAGACCCGTTTGAGCATCTTTTGTGACATTGACAGTCACAACTGCGTTCATTGAATCATAATCAATGTTTGTATCTGTTCCAGCTTTTTCACGTACTGTGTAAGTGTGTGTACCTACAGTTGCATATGAGATTGGATCAAATTGGATTGAACCATCAGCCGCATTCTTCTTAGTTTGGATGACATTGCCGTTTTCAAGCAATTCGAAGGTGAAGGCATTGGCTTCAAGAGTCTTACCTTCCAAACGTTTTGTAAAGCGGAATTGTGCTTGTGTTGGAGATGAAGTGAATGTATTGTTGAATTCTTTGTCGGCTGGAAGTGTATTAACAGCTTTAAGAACATGTCCATCTTTAGTAACAGTGATTGTTACTTCAGCTTTCATTGGGTCATATTGCATACCAGCTTCAGAACCACGAACTTCTTCAACAGTGTACTTGTGAGTACCAACTTGTGCGTTTGTGAATGTCAAATCGTCAAAGGCGATCACACCACTAGCGTCGTTAGTCTTAGTTTGAAGAACAGTTCCGTTGGCATCTTTCAATACGAAGCTGAATTCACCATCTTTAAGGGCACGACCTGCAAGAGCTTTAGAGAAGTTGAATTTAGTCTTAACAGGTGCAACAGCAAAGTTATTGAACTCAGTATCAGCTGGCATTGTAACTGCAGCGTTCAAAAGACCTGTTTGAGCATCTTTTGTAACATTTACAGTCACAACTGCGTTCATTGTATCGTAATCAATGTTTGTATCTGTTCCAGCTTTTTCACGTACAGTGTAAGTGTGTGTACCTACAGTTGCATATGAGATTGGATCAAATTGGATTGAACCATCAGCTGCATTTTGTTTAGTTTGGATCACATTACCGTTTTCAAGCAATTCGAATGTGAAGGCATTAGCTTCAAGAGTCTTACCTTCCAAACGTTTTGTGAAGCGGAATTGTGCTTGTGTTGCAGCAGGTGTGAATGTATTGTTGAACTCAGTGTCTGCTGGAAGCGTATTAACTGCTTTAAGAACATGACCATCTTTAGTAACAGTGATTGTTACTTCAGCTTTCATTGGGTCATATTGCATACCAGCTTCTGAACCACGAACTTCTTCAACAGTGTACTTGTGAGTACCAACTTGTGCGTTTGTGAATGTCAAATCGTCAAAGGCGATAACACCACTAGCATTGTTAGTCTTAGTTTGAAGAACAGTTCCGTTGGCATCTTTCAATTGGAAACTGAACTCACCAGCTTTAAGAGCACGACCCGCAAGTGCTTTAGTGAAGTCGAACTTAGTCTTAACAGGAGCTACAACATAGTTGTTGAAGACTTTATCATCCGCACTTGAAGCAAAACCACCAGTACCACTGTATTTAACTTTAGCTTGCAAATCACCTTGAGCGTTCTCCGTTACATCAACAGTCATAGTAACTGTCATTGCATCGTAGTCGACATCCTTATCTGCACCTGGTAATTCGGTAATAGTATAAGTATAAGTACCTACTTTATTAAATGTTAATTTAGAGAAGGTTGCCTTACCATTTTTATTTGTGACAGTTTCTTCCACACCAGGTGCAGAAGAGTTTTCCTTAATCTTAAAGCTGAATTCACCATCTACAAGGTCACGACCTTCCAATTGCTTTTCAACTTCTGGTTTTACCTTGATAGTTTCTGTCTTATCGTAGTAGTAAATTGGTTGTTTGTATGGTACAAGAGTGTTGAGCAAGTCAACGTTCATACCAATACCTTTAACTCCTCTTCTAAGTTGCTCATTATCAGTATTATAACCGATATTATCTCCCAAGAATGGAACAAAAACTGTCTTGTAAGGAGTGTAGGCAGCATCCCGTTGGAAATCAAATGGAAATTCAATACCATTCGGATGATTCACACCATCAGTACCAGTAAATGGAATTGTATGAAGAGGTGACATTTTCTTAACCAATTCCTGAGTATTGTTCTCACCCGGTTTGATTGGCTTAGTTTCTGCTAAAAGCATATAGCCATCAGTACTCAAAGTACCATCTGAACGTTTGCTTTGTTGTTTTGGATCTAACAAGTAAACGCGAATGACGACTGAACCATCTTCACCAACGATTTCTTTGATACGTTTAATACCGTATCTATCAGCATCCATAAACTTGGTTCCAACTTTATATGGACGACTGACATAACCAGAAGTTGTATCTGGAGCAGCTGTTTGATAAAGCTTGTAAGTTGTTTCTCTGGTAATTTTATCTGTAAGTTCTTCAGTCTTTTTAAATTGACGTTCCCCAGAAGCTGTGAAGTTTTGACCTTCCATAGCTTTCAGAGTATATTCAGCTAACTCAGTTTCATTGCCATTTTCTTTATAGTCCTGAGTTGTAACAGACTTACCAGTTTCCTTGTAGGTAGGGTTCCCCTGGTCAACAAGTTTATAGTAAGTAGTCTTTTCAACATTAACAGGAATCTTAAAGTTCGTATCAGTAACCTGACGACCATTATAAGCAGGTTCAACTGCATTCAAAATATCATTTGAATTACGTGCACTGTAGACAGCATTATAATGATCTTGTTCTGTTGGAGTCAAGTTATGACCTGGAGCAACTAAGGCTTGAATAGCAGAACCTACTTCAAATCCCATTTGAATGAACGGTTGGTCTGTCTTGCCAGGACCTTGTCCAGCGCCAGCTTGATAGTCCACATACAATGTCAACTCACTATTAGATTTTTGACCTGTTGTAGTGAATTTTTGAATACCGCTAGTTGCAGTGATTGTGTGTGTTTCAACTACATTACCCGTATTCTTATCAATCAATTCAACTGTAGTATCTGTTGAAGTGTCAAAATTCTTATAAGCACGTGCATAGTAGTTTGTATTGTAACGGGTATTGTATTTTGTGAGATTCCAAATACCATAAGTATAGAAGTCTCCTTCTTTAGCTTGGTACCCTGATGGAATTGTTTGAGAGTGTACAGATGCTCCGTTAGGATCTGCCATTTCTGGATTGGCAGCAACATTTGGAGCTAATGTCGTTACAACATCAATCGGTGCTACGTTATGGTCTGTCAAAGCACGACGGTTACGACGGCTGCTTCTTGTTGCCAAAGCACCAGCATTCGTCATATCTGTTGCTGCACGGTCAAGTGTTGCACTACGATTTGCTGCTGATCCTACAGAATAAAAACGTGAATAACCACGTGCTGTAACATTTGGCTTAACACTTGTTGCTGCCGCAGCAGTTTCAGCTGCTGGTGTTTCTTCAGCTACTGGAGCTGCTGTTGCTGCAGAATGGTTAGCTGCTGCTGCAGCTGGAGTTGCTGTAGCGGCTGTTGCTGCTGGTGTTGAAGCTGTTGTTTCAACTTTACCGCTGGCTGCTGCAGTTGAAGCTGCAGTTGCTGGTTTAGCTGCTTCTGACGTAGCTTTGTTTTCTGCAGGTTTAGCTGCTTCTGATTTAGCGCTTGAAGAAGCTTCTTCTTTTGCTGCTTCAGAAGTTGTTGCTTCAGCCTTTGGAGCTTCAGAAACAGAAGCTACTGAGATTGGTAGCGTTGAAGTTGGGGCTTCAGCCGCAGCTGCAGCAGTTGGATCTGATTGAGCAACAGAAGTTGCTGTTTCTTTGACCAGATCTGCAGTGCCCTCAGCTCCTACAGCTGCAGAAGAATCTGAAGACGACGTTGATGCTGCGTCAACCTCTTCAGCCTGTGCGGTGTGAGCAGCAAACAATGCTGTCCCAAGCAAGACTGAAGCGACACCAAACGAATATTTACGCAATGAAAAGCGTTGGCGTCTGTTGAAAATGTCTTTCATTATAAAGTCTCCCTCTTTAAAAAAGTTAGTTATATGTCACATGCATTCGAGAATTTGTATCCTCGTATCCATGATTCAATTGCATTTTAATATTCTGACAATTTATAGTCAAGTGATTTAGACAACTTTTTTAAAAAAATCAAATTGTCAGACATTTTACTTTGTTTTTACTCATTAATTCTTACCTAACAACTGTAAAATGCAGTAAATAACTGAGTTTTTCTTTAAATTTTACATCTTTTACCACTTCTTATTTTTCTAATCAACTCATGCAGATTAATCATAATTTTAATCTTAGTGATTGTTGATGTGCCATATAATTATCATTATTTTTATTTATGTTCTCATTTAAACCTTACTTAAAGTAGAGAAATCACATAAAGGCGGACTATATGTCCCTCTGAATCGAAAAGCTAGCCTAAACTGACGATTGTCTCCTTCTTTTTGTTTAAGGGGCGCTTTTCCTTCAGAATCCCCTATTTGAAAATGGTTGCCAAGAGTTAAAAATCTTAAAAAGTTTATTAATACCTACCTGGTTTTATCCATTCTTTCCTCACAATTCAAAAAAGTCATCCCATTTTCCCGGTAACCCTCTCAAGATTTTGTTACTTACTAACGGTTTCTCAGAGACTTAAGATTAGTCTAGTTAGCCTCTTTTCTTAAAATTTTAAAATTCCAAGCTTATAAACTTGGGATTCTTGTCATTTTTTTAGAGAGGAACTGCTTGTCTATTTCTTCCTTATATGGTTGTCGTTCCAGCTCTGTAATTCTTGATAGGATTTGACTTTACCTTCCTCATTAGTCGGTTTAAAGGCGCTAACCTGTAACTCATAGGCATCTTGCCCCACTGGCGCCATCCAGTGCAACAGGGCATTAACCCAAGTCTCGTTAGTGACTTTATTTGGAAGGCTGTAGATTCTCGCATGTTTGGTCTTAACTGCCTCGTAGGCATCTTTTTGCTCTTTGGCAAAGTTGGTATTGTCCATATTAAGACTTCTGTCCTTGGCTGAAAGGTAATATAAAGCAGGCAGATTACCAGTTGGTGTGTTACTATGATCATCAAAATCT
This sequence comes from Streptococcus sp. HSISS2, assembly GCF_000448665.1. Classification (NCBI taxonomy): domain Bacteria; kingdom Bacillati; phylum Bacillota; class Bacilli; order Lactobacillales; family Streptococcaceae; genus Streptococcus; species Streptococcus sp. HSISS2. The sequence goes on from NZ_CM002133.1 coordinate 1,757,225, forward strand.
TTACCATTAGCAGCACTCTGAAACATCTCAAGACCAAAAGGCGCTAACGTCTTAGAGATATCAACATTAGCGTGTTTAAATTCCGTCTCCAATGTATCGGAGTTGGTTGGAATGTACATTTCCTCTATCTTTTGAGAATAAAGATTGAGGAACTTTTTATTGGCAGTAGGGTCAGCTGACGATGCCCCAAATGGCAATTGTAGGTAGCCCTGTCCATTGAGCATGAAAAGTCTTAGACTTGCCTGATTTAAATAATCTTCATCCCCAGCTTTTTTAGCCAATTTCAAAAGGTCGATTTGTTTGGGTTTTTGATTTGGTTTTTCCGTGTCATACACATAGATATTATAGTAGTCATACTTGTAAAGACTATCACCCTTGGCATTTTTCTTACTAGATAGATTCCCTTTATACTCTTGAGTGACGAGGTATTGACCAGCTACCCCCACTATGTTAAACATGTTTCTATCCTGACCAGGGTTTGGTGTCACGAGTAGAAATTCCTTGTTATCCCCGAAAGTTTTCAGGGTGATTTTGAACAAAGGATCCTCTGCATTGCTGCCTGAATAGAGGGTACTACTCGACTTGCCCGATGCGTTCGAGCCTTTAGCACTCTTACTGCTACCATTGAGAGCAAAAAAGATAGCTATCCCAGCAATAACAAAGAGAAGCGCCACTAAGAGACCAATAAAAACAGCCTTGGTTGTCTTATCACTCTTAGGTGTGGACTTTTGCATAAACTTATTTTCCATAATAATCTCCCATTTTTCTGTATCACTTTTAGTATAGCATAGACAGGGGGGGGGTGATAAGGTGCTAAAAACTTCCATCCTTTATAGAAAAGGAAAGCCTCAAAAAAGTCATTTTCTTCATATACAAAAAAACTCAGGCAAAACCTGAGTTCTTTTAGTCTTAATCAATTTCAAGACCACCAGTATAAAGTCGGTAGTAAGTACCACCTTGTTCCATAAGGCTGTCGTGGTCGCCACGTTCAATGATATGTCCATGGTCCATAACCATAATCACATCTGAGTTAACGATGGTTGAAAGACGGTGGGCGATAACAAAGACGGTACGTCCTTCCATGAGGCGGTCCATCCCCTCTTGTACCATTTTTTCGGTACGAGAGTCAATAGAGGAAGTCGCCTCGTCAAGGATGAGAACCGGTGCATTAGCAAGGGCAGCACGCGCAATGGCAATCAGCTGACGTTGTCCATTAGACAAGCCTGCACCATCGTCTGTAAGAACAGTGTCGTAACCATTGTCCAGATGTTGCACAAAGGAATCCACGTTAGCAATACGAGCAGCTTCAAGAATTTCTTCACGAGTCGCATCCGCACGGCCGTAGGCAATATTTTCAGCGATAGTCCCTGTGAAGAGATGGGTATCCTGAAGCACGATACCAAGTGAGCGACGAAGAGAATCTTTTTCAATCAGCTTCACATCGATACCATCATAAGTAATCACACCAGATTGGATGTCGTAGAAACGGTTAATCAAGTTGGTAATTGTCGTCTTACCAGCACCTGTCGCACCGACAAAGGCAACCTTTTGCCCCTTGTCTGCATAGAGGTTAACGTCGTGAAGGATTTGTTTCTTACCATCGTAAGAGAAATCAACATCTTGGAAGACCACATTTCCGACCAACTCGACCAACTCGTAGTCGCCATTTGGACGTGGGTGCTTCCAAGCCCAATGGTTGGTTTTCTTGTCTGTCACAACCATTTGACCGTCTACCAATTCGTAATTAACCAAAGTGACCTTACCTTGATCCACTTCTTCTGCTTCATCCAGAAGGTCAAAGATACGGTCGGCACCGGCAAGCGCCATAAGGACAAAGTTCAGTTGTTGAGAGACCTGAGTAATAGGGCCGTTGAAGGAACGGTTCAATTGTAGGAAGGCCATGAGACCACCGATAGTCAAGCCACCCACACCATTGAGGGCAAAGACCCCACCGACCAAGGCAGTCAAGACGAAGGATACATTTCCTAAGTTCCCAAGGATTGGCATGAGGACATTGGCATAGCGATTGGCCAAGTATGAGGATTGGAAGAGTTCTTCATTAATCTTGTCAAAGTCAGCCATGCTTTCTTCTTCGTGGACAAAGGCCTTGACCACTTTTTGACCTGACATCATTTCTTCGATAAAGCCATTCTCAATCCCAAGATTCTTTTGTTGCTCACCGAAGTAACGGCCTGATTTGGCAGATATATTTTTAATAACCATAAACATGATGCCTACCATGATTAGGACCACGATAAAGAGAAGTGGACTCACAGTAAGCATGGTTACAGTCACACCAATAAGGGTAATGGCCGTTTGCAAGAGTTGGGGAATGGATTGCTCAATGGCCTGACGGAGGGCATCGATGTCATTGGTATAGATCGACATGATGTCCCCGTGTTTATGAGTGTCAAAGTAACGAATAGGGAGCTTTTGCATACGAGCAAAAAGCTGATTACGAAGGGAACGTAAGGAATCTTGTGAAATCGTCGCCATGAGGAGGAAGC
>NZ_CM002133.1:1761381-1763621 GCF_000448665.1 Streptococcus sp. HSISS2
GATAAGACAAAAGACCTCAACTGATGTCAAGAAACGTAACAGTGGCCCAAAATTATGACTACCAGACTTGACCATGGGTTGAACGTAAACGTCCACCAAGGACTGAATTGAAGCCGTCAAATTAACCGTTGCCAAAGAAGCTACAACGATAAGGACAAAGGAGATAGAAAGTGAAAGCTTGTAGTCTTGCCACAAAAAGCGTAGCAGTCGTGCTAGTGAGCCCCAGCTGGCTTTTTTTCTTATTCTGCATCTGCTACTCCTTTCCCTTGTGTTTGCATCTTGTAAACGTCACGATAAATGGCATTATTAGCCACCAAGTCGTCGTGACTACCAATGGCATCGATACGGCCATCATTCATGACGATGATACGGTCTGCATCTTGGATAGATGAAATCCGTTGGCCGATGATGATTTTAGTCGTGTCCTTAAGACTTGAAGCGAAACCTTGACGAATCAAACTATCTGTCTTGGTATCGACTGCTGATGTCGAATCATCCAAAATCAAGATTTTCGGATTCATGAGGAGAGCACGTGCAATACAAAGACGTTGACGTTGTCCCCCTGAGACATTGGCGCCACCACGTTCAATCTTGGTGTCATAGCCATCCTTAAACTCTTGGATAAATTCATCAGCTTGGGCAATCTTACAAGCTTGGATGATTTCTTCATCTGTTGCCTGTTTATTTCCCCAGCGCATATTTTCCTTAATAGTGCCTGAGAAAAGAACGTTGGTTTGAAGGACCATGGCAACTTGTTTACGCAAGCTATCCAAATCATAGTCCTTAACATTGTGGCCGGCAACCTTGACTTGACCAGCTTCCACATCATAGAGACGAGGAATCAGCTGAACCAGACTAGATTTTCCTGAACCCGTTCCACCAAGAATTCCGATAACTTCACCAGACTTAATATCAAGCGTAATATCTTTGAGGACATGGGTCTTGTCACCATTTTCATCCGTATATGAGAAGTCCACATGGTCAAAGCTGATTGAACCATCTGCAACTTCTGTCAAACCATTTTCAGGCGAAAGGATAGTCGCTTCAGTACTGAGGACGTCATTAATACGTTCCACAGAAGCCATAGAAATGGACAACATGACAAAGATCATCATGAACATCATGAGTGAGATGAGGATAGTCATGGTGTAGCTGAACATAGAGGTTAATTCACCTGTAGATAGGTTACCGACAACGATAAGGTGGGCACCAAACCAAGAAATCATGAGGAAGGACGCATACATTGACAACATCATGGCTGGGTTAGACATGACAACCACACGAATAGCACGCATAAACATTTGATAAATGCGACGTGAGGCCCTCTTGAATTTATCAGTCTCTTCCTGCTCCTTAACATAGGACTTCACCACACGCATGTTGGTGATATTTTCCTTGATACTGTTGTTAAGGTTGTCATAAGCCTCAAATACTTGAGTAAATAAAGGATATACAATCTTGGTAATAAGCGCTAGAATCACACCGAGGAAGAGCGTTACGCCAACGAAAATCCAAGCCATCTGACCGTTGATAAGGAAACTAGCAGTAATGGCAAAAATCAGGTTGAGTGGGGCACGCACACAGATGCGGATAATCATTTGATAAGAGTTCTGAACGTTGGTAACATCAGTCATCATACGGGTTACCAGACCACCAGCTGAGAACTTATCGATATTTTCAAAGGAGAAGCTTTGAACCTTCTTGAAAATGGCCTGACGTAGATTCTTGGCAAATCCAGCAGAGGCAAAGGCCGCATAGCGAGCCGACTGCATACCGCAGAATAGGGATAGAAAGGCGCAGACTAACATGAGGCCACCGTAGAACCAGATGTTAGACATGTTAGATTGCTGGACACCTTTGTCCAAAAGATTAGCCATGACAAAGGGAATGGAAATCTCAAACATGACTTCTAGCGTCATGAAGAGGGACGCTAGGATTGAGGGTTTCTTGTATTCCTTTATCTGGGCGATCAGGGTTTGAAACATAGTTACCTCCATTTTATTTGTTGTTTTTTTACTTTTTTGATGCTTTCTTAAGTGGCTTCGGACGCTAGCAGCTTCCTTCGGAATCTCATAGCTAAGTTTTGAGCCAAAGTCTCAAAACTTCCGAGTTATAGAAGTCTCTTGACTTCTATAACTATTGCCACGGCGAAAAATATCGTCTGCCCTGAGCAGAGCGTGTTTCAGGCATTGATAGATATAAGCTAGTCCTGTAATCCATCACGGCAAAGCATCGCTGGT
>NZ_CM002133.1:1765245-1789450 GCF_000448665.1 Streptococcus sp. HSISS2
AGCTGTCGAATCGTGAGCAACTTCGAACAGTGCAAATAGGTTCAGGATGACCCCTACCACGGCGAAAACATCTCCTGTCCTGAGCAGAGCGTGTTGTAAGCAGCGTTAGATAAGGCGAGTTCGCTATGTCATCACGGCGAAAGCATCGCTGGTGGGCAGAGCGAACTGTTAGCATCTTACTCTGCTCTAAACAAGACTGAGCAGATTTAGACAACTGTTGCCACGGCGAAAAATATCGTCTGCTCTATGCAGAGCAAAGTTTCATAAGAACAGTCAAAATGTTCATATTTTATCTATAAAAGAACAGTTATACCCTTTTGAGAGCATATAAAAGCCCCTGAGGGATGGGCCCTAGGGAGACTTCGTTTTAATATAGATGTTACTTATAGTATAGGTTAATGTGACTTAAATTGCAAGTAAAATGCTATATGACTAGGATTTGTTCTGATTTCCTCATTTTTCCGCCCAAAATCTGTTCATTTTTCACAAACTTATCTAAAACATTCGGAAATTTCCCTTAACCGTAGCGGAAAGTTGTTTTATTCTCCTATTTATAATAGACTATCACTAACATTAGATGAAAAGGTGATTCTATGACTATAAACCAACTGCTTCAAAAGCTGGAGTCTACCAGCCCCATTCTCCAAGCGAACTTTGGAATCGAGCGTGAGAGTCTGCGTGTCGATAGGCAAGGACAGCTGGCGCATACGCCTCACCCATCCTGTCTGGGAGCTCGTAGTTTCCACCCCTATATTCAGACTGACTTTTGTGAGTTTCAAATGGAGCTCATTACGCCAGTTGCCAAATCCACCACTGAGGCTCGTCGTCTTCTAGGAGCTATTACCGATGTAGCCGGACGTTCGATTTCTCAAGACGAGGTTCTCTGGCCCCTCTCAATGCCACCTCGCATCAAAGCTCAAGAGATTCAAGTTGCCCAACTGGAAAATGAATTCGAACGCCATTATCGCAACTACTTGGCTGAAAAATACGGAACTAAACTACAAGCTATCTCAGGTATCCACTATAATATGGAACTGGGTAAAGATTTGGTTGAGGCCCTGTTCCAAGAAAGTAATCAGACCGATATGATTGCCTTCAAGAATGCCCTCTATCTTAAGTTGGCTCAAAACTACTTGCGCTACCGTTGGGTGATTACCTATCTTTTTGGGGCTGCACCTATTGCTGAGCAAGGCTTCTTCGACCAAGAAGTTCCAGAACCTGTGCGTTCCTTCCGTAACAGTGACCACGGCTATGTCAATAAGGAAGAAATTCAAGTATCCTTTGATAATCTTGAAGACTACGTCTCCGATATCGAAACCTATATTGCCAATGGTGATTTGATTGCCGAGAAGGAATTTTATTCAGCTGTTCGTTTCCGTGGCCAAAAGGCTAATCGTTCCTTCCTGGACAAGGGAATTACCTATCTGGAATTCCGTAACTTCGACCTCAATCCCTTTGAGCGTATCGGTATTAGCCAGACTACTATGGACACTGTACACTTGCTCATTTTAGCCTTCCTTTGGCTTGATAGCCCTGAAAATGTCGATCAAGTTCTAGCTCAAGGTCACGCACTAAATGAGAAAATTGCTCTTTCTCATCCGCTAGAACCACTACCTGATCAAGCTATGGCCGAAACTAAGGATATTATTAAAGCCCTAGACCAATTGGTTCAACACTTTGGACTTGGTGACTATCATCAAGATTTGGTTAAGCAAGTCAAGGCAACCTTTGCGGATCCAAAACAGACGCTCTCTGCTCAACTCTTACCTTATATCAAAGACAAGTCCCTAGCTGACTTTGCTTTGAACAAGGCGCTGGCCTATCAGGACTATGATTGGACCGCTCATTATGCCCTCAAGGGCTACGAAGAGATGGAGCTCTCTACACAGATGTTGCTTTTTGATGCTATCCAAAAGGGAATCAATTTCGACATTTTGGATGAACAGGACCAATTCCTCAAACTCTGGCACAAAGACCATGTCGAATACGTCAAGAACGGTAATATGACTTCAAAAGACAACTACGTGGTCCCTCTTGCCATGGCCAATAAAACTGTGACTAAGAAGATTCTGGCAAATGCTGGCTTTCCAGTTCCTGCTGGTGACGAATTTACCAGCCTTGAGCAAGGGCTTGCCTATTACCCTCTAATCAAGAACAAACAAATCGTTGTCAAACCAAAATCAACCAACTTTGGTTTGGGAATCTCCATTTTCCAAGAACCTGCCAGTCTTGAAAACTATCAAAAAGCCCTTGAAATTGCCTTCGCAGAAGATACCGCAGTCCTGGTTGAAGAATTTATCCCTGGTACTGAATACCGCTTCTTCATCTTGGACGGGCATTGTGAAGCTGTCCTCCTTCGTGTTGCTGCAAATGTCGTTGGGGATGGCAAACACACTATCCGTGAATTGGTTGCTCAGAAAAATGTCAATCCATTGCGTGGCCACGACCACCGCTCACCGCTTGAAATCATTGCCTTAGGAGACATCGAACAACTAATGTTGGCCCAACAAGGCTACACACCTGACGATGTCCTTCCTGATGGGAAAAAGGTTAACCTACGCCGTAACTCTAACATCTCTACAGGTGGCGACTCTATTGATGTCACTGAGACTATGGATTCCTCTTACCAAGAATTGGCCGCAGCCATGGCAACTAGCATGGGAGCCTGGGCTTGTGGGGTTGATCTGATAATTCCAGATGAAACCCAAATTGCCAGCAAGGAAAATCCTCATTGCACCTGCATTGAGCTTAACTTTAACCCTTCTATGTATATGCACACCTATTGTGCTGAAGGACCGGGTCAAGCTATCACTCCAAAAATCCTGGACAAGCTTTTCCCAGAATTAGTAGCCCTTAAACATCAAAACTAAACTGTCATAAAGCAAAGCACCTTTATCAACATGTGATAAAGGCGCTTTTTCTATGCAAGTACTAGTCACCTGTCTCCTCTTTGGGATGAGCTTCCAAGTACTGAATATTTTGGATATAGACGTCTTGAGCCTGTTCAAAGGCCGCCTGATTGGCATAGGGGTAGTCAATGTAAAATAAGTCCTGCCAGCCGTTAAGTTTTTGACTATTGTAAAAGCCTTGAATCTTAGTAGGAAGGAAATCCTTGTTATAACTAATGCGCAACTTGAGTAAAGTCTTGTCCTGAAACTGCGAAATAATACTGTTAGAGGTTTCTTGATTCTTAAGATCAGACCAAACCCTATCCAAGCAGATGTCCTGGGTATAGTGGTCGGCTTTAATGCGAGCCTTATCCACAGGGAGCTTTTGAGTAGCCCCTAAGAGGTAGGACAACTCCCCTTGAAAATAATCCTCAATCGTCAAATCACCAAGACTAGACCCATACAAGATACCATCCTTAATGGCAATGTTTGATCCAAAGAGTCTTTGATTAGCAACATCAAAGGACATTCCCTCATCCTGTCCATAAAGTTTGATGGCGTAGGCATCTCTGACCCGATAGAAATTTTTAGATACGAGAGCCTTATCAAGGGTTTCCGTTTGCTTGGCTTCCTCCTTGACCTTGGAACTTGTAGGTTTCTTGGTAAAAGCTGTCAAAACCATCAAGCACAAAAGTAGAACGAATATGATCCAGATAGGCATTGTATACCTGAAGGCGGTCTTCAGCTTTAATGTGTCTCCATGTTTCAAGATCTTTCAAGCCTCCTTTTTTAACAATATCGGCATAGTTTCCACCGTTTAGCACATTCCTCGGATTTTTCCACTTCTTAACCATTTTCCGTCTGATGGCATTATCAGTAGGATGATGAACATCCAGATACGTGTGGCTGTTATTGAGGTAAGCCGGTAAATCGGCATTGAGGCCCTTAGACAGACCATAGTTAGCCGAGTCTGTATCGGCAATATCAGCCCCATCCTCTATCTTATAATGCTTAGGATTAGAGTCGATGCTACCATCTTTCTTTTTCTTGTAAACATTCCATTCGGATACAAATTTTCCTGTATCCATATTGACAATGAATTCAATAAAACGGGCATTACTAACACCGTAGGGCCCCATAATACTGGTCTGAGGCAACTGAATTTTCATATTATGCGGATAGGTGAAATCACCTAAAGTTCGATTATGAAAGGAAGCACCTGTGGTGTAATCCAGATTAATCTTCTTGTCCTTGCTATAGGCCAAAAGCTTATCCAAATCCGTCTTGCCCTTGTAGTTGGTCCTAACATAGTCCATAGACTGCTTATCAATCCAAGATCTGAATAGATGGAGCTTGATGCCTAACTCATCCACACCCAAGCCCTGATCCGTCTGATAGGTTTCCATGATAGCTTCACGGAAGTAGCTATAAAAAGGACTGGTTGGCTCAAGTTGTTTGGAAAATTTATAACCCGACTTCCCAAGTTGGAGAAACTGGTACTTATCCACATAAACCTGCATATGGTTCATAACCAAATTAAGCTTGTCATGGTTAGGTAATTGAGAAGCTTGAAAAAAGGCTGCATAAGTATCAGAACCAACTTCCTTACTTTCTTGATCAATGTCATTCAAGATGTTGTCAAAGTGGTTCAGAGAAGTCTTTTTCATTTTACTTCTTACCTGAGCCACATAGGCCGGCTTAATCGCCTGATCCCAGTGGTCACGGGCTATAATCGCATCGGCTTTTTGCGAAATCACAGCCAAGCGTTTCTGATAGGCCTCATCTGTCAAGGCTAGCTTCAGAGCATCCGACGGCGTCGCTTGAACTACTGACAAATCACCATAAGCATCCGACTTTAGGACAAGATTGACCTGTTTATCATAGGAATGATTGATATGGAGGGATAGACGAATCTCTCCACCCTCCTTACGCACCGACATCGGATTAATTTGATAAGATTGGATGACCCCAGCCTGACTCAGAGCCAGTCTGTCTAAATTTTCCAAAGAAGCCTGATAAATGTAGGAAATTTCTGGGTCTTTGACCCTCTTGACCAGATATTGATTTCGACGACGGTCGAAAACCACAAGACCAAGTATAAGGATTACAGCCAAGGCACTTGCCAAATACTGTAAAATTGCTTTCTTCATAGTACTTCCATTATATCATAGGACAGCAAATTATCCTGAAAATAGATGAAAAGCAGGTCGTATCTAACCTGCTTCCCTGCCTTATAAATCACTCAAGTGACGATGTTTAATCTTAAAGTCAAAATAAGCATTTTCCTGAAGTTTTTGGAAAATCTCTCTGTAAGCTTCTTCATCAAAGTGATCTCCACGATAGAGAATCTCAAAACTCAAGCCCTCATATTCCAGAAAGGCATTTGACGTCTTGAAACCATTACGCTTGTAGAAATCCCAACGATCCGCACGTTGCTCTGGATTATCATTAGGCTCATCCAAACGCTCCACCTCTAAAACCATGGATCGTGTTGACCCATAAAACTCCACTAATTTATCAATGATTTCACTACCATAGCCATGACTCCTCATTTGAGGAACAATAGCAAAAAAGCTAACATAAAAAACCTTAGCATTATAGAGAACTGAGGCAAAGCCAATAAAATCATCTTCGTCATAAAAGGCAAAGAAATGATAATCCTCACGACCATCCAGTTGTAAGAACTCACTCAATGGAATACGTTCTTCCTCTGGAAAGGCCTCATTATTCAAACGCTCCACCCTATCTAAATCTGGAAACTCCTTGGTAATTAATTGGCTACGTAAAGCCATAACATTTCCCCCTTTTCTGATGCCTATATCTATAGGCCATTATATCATCTTAGCGAACAGTTGCAAACTTCAAGTAAGGATGACTAAAAGATTCCGAAGACTTCAGAAACAGCTAGCATCGAAAAATGTTGCGTCTACACTACAAAAAAGATAAAATTGATGTATAAACGCAACAAAAGGGGGGATGGTATGTCAAATAAAGAAAGAATGCTGCACCATCTTGCACATCATAATGGCATCATTACTTATAAAGACTGTAAAACTCTTGGCATACCCACTGTCTATCTAACTAGGTTAGAACAGGAAGGAACTATTTTTCGAGTTGAAAAAGGAATTTATCTAGATGCTAACGGGGACTATGACGACTATTACTTTTTTCAATATAGATTTTCAAAGGCTATCTACTCTTACACATCTGCATTATATCTATTAGGCGTTACTGACGAGATTCCTCAATATTTTGAGGTAACTGTACCTAGAGGTTATCGCTTTAACACCCCACCTTCCAATCTCCTAATCCATACGACAACTAAGAATTTTATCGAGATTGGAGTCACACGCATTAAAACTCCAATGGGAAACTACGTTCAGGCTTATGACCTAGAGCGAACTATTTGCGATTTAATTATTAACCGAAATCACATTGATACAGAACTTTTTGTGAAAACACTTCAGAGTTTTGCTAAAAATCCGAATAAGAATATAGGTAAACTTTATGACTATGCTACTAAAATGCAGGCCATAAAAGATATCAAGCAAACTCTGGAGGTTCTTATGTGAACAAAGCAACATTAACCCTACTCTGCCACAAAATCTCTAAGCAAACTGGCTTAACCTTTAACTCCGTGATGACCTATTATTTTCTTGAAATGATTTTAAAAAAGTTAAGCCAGAGTTCATACTCAAGAAACTATATCTTTAAAGGAGGCTTTCTTCTCTCGAATGTCATTGGCGTTGAATCACGTAGTACTGTCGATATTGACTTTCTATTCCAGAACATCACACTATCATTTGAAAATGTTGAGAAGCAACTCAAGGATATTCTTGCGATTCCAATAGAGGGTATCAACTTTACGCTCCAATCTATAGTTTCTATTAAAGAAAGTGACCTTTACAGTGGGTACCGGGCCAGCATTCTTTGCCAGCTAGAAAACATCAAACAAATGGTTCATTTAGATATCGCAACAGGGGATATTGTAACGCCACACCCTATTCATTACGACTATAAATCTCTTTTTGAAGATGACCACTTCCCAATCATTGCTTATCCCATTGAAACCATTATTGCTGAAAAGCTACAAACGATATACTCTAGAAACTTTTTGAATAGCCGTAGCAAAGACTTTTATGACATTTATATTCTTTCAAAATTGAAGAGGGAAGAAATTGACACCTTACAGCTCCAATTAGCCATAAAAAGAACATTTGCATTTCGTGGTACCACATTTGATTACAATAAAAATATTGAACTTCTTAAATCATTTAAAAATGATGAAACCCAAAACCAACAATGGCAAAACTACGCAAGAAAATACAGTTATACTAATGGCATCTCATTTAAAGAAGTTCTTGATGAAATAATCATGTTGTTAACTCAGCTTCCTTTTAGTAGGGACTGATAAAGTCATTTGATTGGTTTTATTCACAATATATACAAAGTTATTTTTTCAGAATGAAACCTAGAAACCTACATATATTGAGACTTTGTCTGCAATCAAAAACAACGACCATTTCTAGCCGTTGTTTTTTTGATGTATTAGCTTTCGCTTATTTTTTCAATTCCCAAATTTCTTTAGCGTATTCTGTGATAGTATCATCAGAAGTAAATTTATGAGATTTAGCAATATTAGCCAAGCTCATGCGTGCCCACTTGTCATGGTCACGATAAAGCGCATCGATTTTCTCTTGAGCTTCTACATAAGCTGCGAAGTCTTCCAAGAGGAAGTACTCATCGTTATGTGTGATAAGCGCTTCATAGATTTCAGTACCTTCTGATTGAGCATTTGGAATAGTACCATTGACAAAAGTATCAACAACACGACGAATCACAGGGTTATTTTCATAAACTGCACGAGAATAATAATCGTGACGAGCATAGTGTTCGTAAACTTCGTCTTTGTTCATACCGAAGATGACAACATTTTCATCACCAACTTCGTCTTTGATTTCAATGTTGGCACCGTCAAGTGTTGCCAAAGTAATGGCACCGGTCATCATGAATTTCATGTTTGATGTACCAGATGCTTCTTTAGAAGCCAATGAGATTTGTTCAGAGACATCAGCTGCTGGGATAATAATTTCAGCCAAGCTTACACGGTAGTTTTCAAGGAAAACAACCTTAAGTTTGCCTTGGAGGCTTTCATCATTATTGACAAGGTTAGCCACTTCATTGATAAGTTTGATAACTGATTTAGCGAAGTGATATCCAGGAGCAGCTTTAGCACCAAAGATGAAGACACGTGGTACCATGTCTTTATCTGGATTATCTTTAAGATCCCAGTAAAGTTTGATAATGTGAAGGAGATTAAGCAATTGACGTTTGTAAGCGTGAAGACGTTTAACTTGAACGTCGAAGATAGCATCTGTAGATACTTCAATGCCTGTACTTTCCTTGATGTAGTCTGCCAAACGTTGTTTAGCTGCTGTCTTAACTTGATAGAATTGGTTCAAGACTGCTTTATCATCCAAGTAAGTTGTCAGATTTTCAAGCTCATGGATGTCTTTACGCCAACCGTTACCAATCACATCATCAATAGCTGCAGAAAGTTCTGGTGCTGCAATTTGTGTCCAACGACGTTGAACAATACCATTAGTCTTGTTATTGAATTTTTCAGGATAAATAGTATAGAAATCGTGGAGAGTATCTTCTTTAAGAAGCTCTGTGTGAAGTTTAGCAACCCCGTTGACTGAGTGACCACCAATGATTGAAAGGTTAGCCATGTGCACTTGGTTGTCTTTCACAATACGTGTGCGTTCGATAACATCCGCAGCAACACCACGTCCAGCCATTTCAGCTACATAACGGTTATCGATTTCCAAAATAATTTGGTAAACACGTGGAAGAACACGTTTGAAGAGTTCTTGATCCCATTTTTCAAGGGCTTCTTGAAGAATAGTGTGGTTAGTGTAACTCATGGTCTTAACAGTGGCATTCCAAGCATCAATCCATGAAAGTCCGTATTCGTCAAGAAGGAGACGCATAAATTCAGCTGGCGCAACCGCTGGGTGAGTATCATTGATATGGACAGAGACTTTTTTATGGATATCTTTCAATGGCAAGCCCATCTTGAGATAAGATTTAATGATTGTTTGGAGACCTGCACTTGTCATGAAGTACTCTTGAACCAAACGCAATTCTTTTCCTTCGACAGTTGAATCATCTGGATAAAGAATAGCTGTGATATTTTTCACACGACGGCGATCTTCCAATGTTCTGTAGTCCAATTCGTATTCTTCAGGAATTTCAACATCCCAAAGACGAAGGTTGTTAATGACGTCGTTTTGGAAACCAATTTGTGGCACATCGTAAGGAACAGCACGAAGAACTTGAGCGTTCTTATAAGTTGGAACAATACGGCCTTCTTCGTTAGCTTCAAGGTAAACATCACCATAAAGTTTAACATTTACAATATCATGGTCTTTACGAGTTTCCCAAACATTTCCTGTTGAACCAAACCAACCATCTGGCAGTTCCACTTGGTAACCATCAACGATACGTTGTTTAAAGAGTCCATAACGGTAACGAAGACCATTACCGAAACCTGGGTAACCAGTAGTCGCAAGTGAATCCATGAAAGCAGCTGCCAAACGACCAAGACCACCATTACCAAGAGCCATGTCATGCTCTGCTTCTACAACTTCACGGAAGTCAATGTCAAGTTCCGCAAAACCTTCTTTAACAACATCAAGAATACCAAGGTTAAGAAGGTTAGTTTCCAACATACGACCTGGAAGAAACTCAATTGAGAAGTAGTAAGCAATCTTTTCTTGTTTTTCTGAAAGTTCATGATTACGTGTAATCCATGTGTTCGTGTAATACTTACGAATCAAACCAGCCAAGGCTGTAAAAATTTCAGTTGGTGTTGCTTTGGCAACCTTGATGAGTTGTTCTTGGTGGAGTGTGTCTTTAAAGTCACGAATAAATTGTTCTGGAGTTAAATTTTCAAGTTGCATAGAAATCCTTTCTTAATTGCCATTATCTCAAATGCAATTTAAAGCAGTAAATCACAAGACATCCCCTAAATAGGACATCCTATTTCGAGAGTTACCATAATTAATGGCACAGACGAAAGGGGAAATCTTTTTCTGATAAAACACCAATCATAGACAGCAGAGAGGACTAAGATCACATTGCCCCTTTTAAAGGCGTTATTAGATAAGACCTATCATCCCAATCACAAAGTAATATGAGGAGAATGTCATCACTTATTTTTAGGAGAATATCTCTTCGTATTCTAGTATGTTCAAGCAGACTACATACTAGTTATGTAGATTATACCACATCAAAGCAAATCCTTGTAGGTTAAAAAATGAACTTTGTGAAGAAGTTCTAGAACTTCATTCGCCTTTACAAGACATTCCCTGTCATGGTTAAAATGTGAGTAATCTTTCTCATGACACGAAATAATTTTTCTCAAATTGAGAAAAGTTATCATCGTTTTAAACTAATTGCTTATATAAATCAACATATGCCAAGCTTGCAGTATCCCATGAGAAGTCACGAGTCATTGCATTATCTTGCAATTTTCTCCAAGCCTTAGGATCATCTTCATAAAGATCAAGCGCTTTTTCAAGGGTTTGTACCATCCAGTAACCAGAGAAGTTACCAAATGAGAAACCTGTACCCTCACCAGTAACAGCGTTGTAGGGTTCAACCGTATCGCGCAAGCCACCGACTTCGCTAACTACTGGCAAAGTACCGTAACGCATAGACATCATTTGAGAAAGTCCACATGGTTCAAAAGCAGAAGGCATTAGGAAAATGTCACAGCCTGCATAAATTTGTTGTGCCAATTCAAGGTTAAATGTGATATTGGCTGACATTTTTTGAGGATAGGCTTGTCCAAACCAAGAGAAAGAATGTTCATAATCGCCATAACCTGTTCCCAAAAGAACAACCTGAACATCATGTTGCAAAATGTTATGCAATTCATTAACAACCAAGTCAAATCCTTTTTGGTCAGTCAAACGTGAAACCATACCAATCAAAGGGACGTCTTTGCGTACCGGCAAGCCAACACGTTCTTGAAGGGCAGCTTTATCTTTGGCCTTACCAGACAAATCTTTAACGGAAAAATGATAAGGAATATGAGTATCTGTTTCTGGGTCAAGGAGGTCTGTATCGATACCATTAACAATACCAGATAACTTACCTGATTCCATACGCATAATTTGGTCTAGGCCTTTACCAAATTCAGGTGTTTTAATTTCTTCTGCATATGATGGTGAAACAGTTGTTACACGATCGGCATAAAGCACAGCAGCTTTCATCCAGTTGAGACAGTTGTTCCAACGAAGTGTTCCATCTTCATAACGTTCATAGCCCACGCCGAAAAGATCGCCCAACATGCCACTATCAAATTGACCTTGGAATTCAATATTATGAATGGTAAAGACAGTCCTGATATTTTTATAGGCTTTAATCCAGTGGTATTTTTCCTTAAGCAAGAAAGGAATCATGGCTGTGTGGTAATCATGCACATGAAGAACATCTGGAATGAAGTCAATTTTTCCATTAACTCCAAGGCTGCCAATTGGAAATAAGCAAAACGTTCGCCGTCATCCCATTCACCATAAACTGTTCCACGATTGAAGTATTGTTCGTTATCCACGAAGTAGAAGTCAACACCTTCATGGGTGGTTTTCTTCATGCCAACATATTGCCAACGCCATCCCAATTTCGTGTAGAAGTAGCCTAAATCTTCCATTTGATCACCAAATTTTGCGGCAATCATATTGTAGTAAGGAAGAATAACAGCAACTTCATTTCCATCTTTAACTAATGATTTAGGAAGAGCACCGATTACATCACCAAGACCACCTGTTTTAGCAAAAGGTGCACCTTCAGCTGCTACAAATAAAACTTTCATCGTACAATATCCTCTGTTACAACGCTTCCTTTTGTAATAACAACAGGGTTGTTTTCAGTTCCTCGAATGGTTACACCATCAGCAATTGTAACACCTTTATCAACGATAGCGTAATCAACAGTTGCATTTTTACCAATTTCAACACGAGGGAAAACAACAGAGTGCGTCACACTAGAACCTTCTTGCAAGTCTACATTACGAGACACTACTGAATCTTCAACATGACCACGTACAATAGAACCAGATGCAAACTGAGAACGTTTAACATCAGAACTATTTGAGTAGTAAGTTGGCTCTTCGTTTTTCACTTTTGTATACACTTTTTGATTTGGAGCAAAGAGTGAATAGAATTTTTGAGTATCCAACATATCCAAGTTAGCGTCAAAGTAAGATTTTACAGAATGGATATTTGAAAGATAGCCAGTATATTCATAGGCGAATCCACCCTCAGCAGCTACCAAATCACGAAGAACATAGCGTAGTTTACGAGGTTCTTCCTTAGCAGCTTCTTCTTCCAATTTTTCAATCAAGTAAGGAGTGTCAACTACAAAGATATCTGTTGACATGTTATAAATTTCTTTACCATTGTCTTGGAAGAGTTCATGCGAAACAATCTTATCAGTTTCATCGATTTCAAACACACTGTTAACTGATGAAATCTGTTCTTTTGGCAATTTCTTATAAACTACTGTAATTTTTTGGTCTGTAGTATTATGAAGGTGGAAAACTTGATTAAGGTCAATGTTAACCAATACATCACTGTTAAGTGCTACAGTCTGATCTGATCCTGAACGTTTCAAATAAGTCAAAATTTGACGGTAGTATTCCTCATCAACAGTTGAGCTTTCAACAGGAGTATTGTAAATACCAAGGTAGTAGTGACTCAAGAGAGTAGACAAGCCCCACTCACGACCAGAACGAATGTGGTCAAAAACTGAGCTAATGTTTTCGTTTTGGAAGATACCAAAGACGCTACGAATACCAGCATTAGCCAAATTAGAGAGAGGGAAGTCGATGAGGCGATATTTTCCACCAAATGGTAGGCTGGCAATAGGACGGTGTGCCGTCAAACCATCCATGTCATGATACCCTACGGTATTTCCTAGAATTGCAGAATATTTATCAATCTTCATCTTTTGGTACCCCCACTACTTCATTGTATCCTACGACTTGCACTTCTTCTGTTCCGTCAATTTCAACGCCTTCAGAAATGTGTGCTCCTTCACCGATAATGGCACGTTTAATTTTTGCACCTTTAGCAATGACTGCACCACTCATGATTACTGAATCTTCAACCACAGCACCTTCACGAATTTGAGCATTGGTTGAAAGGACAGAATGTTTAACTGTTCCATCAACTAATGAACCGTCGACTACAAGGGAATCCTCAACATGGGCATGTTCACCAAAGAAGTTTGGTGGAGCAATCATGTTACGTGAGTAAATCTTCCATTGGCGGTTACGGCTATCCAAAGCATTTTCTGGTGAAATGTATTCCATATTTGCTTCCCAAAGGGATTCGATAGTACCGACATCTTTCCAATAACCTGAAAATTCATAGGCATAAACGCTTTCCCCAGTTTCCAAGTAAGCAGGAATAACATGTTTACCAAAGTCTGACATTTCAATGCCACCTTTTTCTGCTGATACCAACATGTTGCGTAGACGTTTCCAGTCAAAGATGTAAATACCCATTGATGCTTTCGTAGATTTTGGATGTTCTGGTTTTTCTTCAAATTCTACAATGCGATTATTTGCATCAGTATTCATGATACCAAAGCGACTTGCTTCTTTAAGTGGTACATCTAATACAGCTACCGTAAGACTAGCATTATGATCCTTATGTGATTCTAGCATTTCATCATAGTCCATTTTGTAGATATGGTCACCAGACAAGATAAGGACATACTCAGGATTAATAGTGTCGATATAATCAATGTTTTGGTAGATGGCATGGCTAGTTCCTTCAAACCATCGGTTTCCTTCACTTGCAGAATATGGTTGAAGAATTGAAACACCAGAATTTACACCATCCAAGCCCCAACTTGAACCATTACCAATATGGCTGTTCAAAGCCAATGGTTGGTACTGAGTAATAACACCAACATTGTTAATGCCAGAGTTGGCACAGTTAGACAAACCGAAGTCAATGATACGGTAGCGACCACCAAATTGTACCGCAGGTTTGGCAATGCTTTGGGTCAATTTCCCAAGACGAGTTCCTTGCCCACCGGCAAGAATCAAAGCCAACATTTCATTTTTCATGTAAATTCCTCCAATTAGTTTTAGCCTCTAATCGTTTGAAGAGAAAGACGGCGATGGATAAGACTCCTTATTAACGTTTTTCTTTCACGAAGTTGAGTATGACAAATTATAAATATAAAGCTATTGTTACGTTCCACGATAATAGCAAAACTAAATCGTTACTAAAAATGTTATTTTAGACGACGTTTCACACGCCAGATACTTGCACCAAGTGCAGGCAAAGTGAAGGTAAGGGTATTTTCATAATCCTTCCACTTAGATTTTTTCGTCTTCGTATTAGGATTTCCTTCTTTCCAAACACCACCAAATTCTTCCATTTCAGTGTTAAGAACTTCTTGGTAGATACCCGCTACTGGTAATCCAATGGTGAAGTTTCTACGCTCTACTGGTGCCAAGTTGAAGACACATACCAAGAACTCACCCTTTTCACTCCAACGAATGAATGACAGAACACTTTCAGCACGGTTATCAGCATCAATGATTTCCAAACCGCTGTACGAATCATCTATCTGCCACAATGCTCGATGGTCTTTATAGAAACCATTAGCAAAGCTAGTAAATTCTTGCATTTGTTGGTTCAATTTATCTTCAAGGTTCACCCATTCCAATTGGTAGTCATACTTCCATTCTAGGAATTGGCCAAATTCAGAACCCATGAACAACAACTTTTTACCTGGGTGGCAAAGCTGATAAGTATAGAGATTACGTAGGCCGGCAAATTGATTGTAGCGATCGCCCCACATCTTATGCATCATGCTCTTTTTACCGTGTACTACTTCGTCATGTGAGAATGGTAAGACATAATGCTCATTGAAACAGTACATGAAGCTGAAGGTCATAAGATTGAAATCATACTGACGATAAACTGGATCTTCTTCGTAGAACTTAAGAATATCATTCATCCAACCCATGTTCCATTTGAAGTCGAAGCCTAAACCGCCTTCTTCAATAGGCTGAGTAATGGGTGTTGCTGCCGTTGATTCTTCAGCAATCATCATAACACCTGGATGACGTTCTTTAACGACTCGGTTCAATTTTTGTAGGAAGCCATAGCCTTCTAAGTTTCGATTTCCACCTTCCCTATTTGGTAGCCATGGACCTTCATCGTAGTCCAAATAGAGCATATTAGATACAGCATCTACACGGATACCATCGATATGATAATTTTCAATCCAATAAAGTGCACTTGAGATAAGGAAAGACTGTACTTGATTTTTCCTAAATCAAAATTCAAGGCTCCCCAACGATAATTGTGGGCACGGTCATGATCTTGATACTCAAATGTTGGCGTTCCATCAAAGTATGCCAAGGCATCATCGTTTTGAGTAAAATGCCCTGGAACCCAGTCTACCAGAACACCAATGTTATTTTGGTGACAAGCTTCAACGAAGTCTTGGAGTTCTTCTGGTGTACCATAGGTGTGTTCAAAAGCGAAATACCCCATCAGTTGATAACCCCAACTCATTCCTAGAGGGTGAGCCATCAAAGGAAGAAACTCAACATGTGTGTATTTCATCTCAACCAAGTATGGAATCAACTCTTCTTTGAGTTCTTTAAAGGTGTATGGTTGACCGTCTTCTTTTAACTTCCAAGAAGAGGCGTGAACTTCATAAATATTAACGGGACGTTTTTGAAAACCTAAACGCTTACGACGGCCCATCCAAAGGCCATCTTTCCATTTTTTGTCAACTTTTTTACGAATCACAGCTCCTGTTCCTGGTCTAGGTTCCAAGTAAGTGGCAAAAGGATCCATTTTTTCGACCACTTGACCACCCTTGCGCTTAACCAAAACTTATAAAGCTGACCTTCTTCTGGGAGGTCTGACGTTACCTCCCAAACACCAATATGATTTTTAACCATGTCTAAGGGTTCGTCAAACCATCCTGTAAAGTCACCAATCACCTGAACATTTTCAGCATGGGGTGCCCAGACACGGAAAACATAGCCCTCTTCACTACCATCTATCTCATGTGAACCTAGATAATTTTGTAAATGGAAATTCTCACCTATTCCAAATGTATACATAGCTTCATCATGTTTCATATCATCTCTCCTTCCTGAAAATTGATAATTCTACTACACTAAAACTTTTCTAGATAATGCGTGAGCTATCAAAGCCTCTATGTAAGCGTTTACTAAATTATATCATATTTTCTATGCTCTGTCAGAAAATATCTAAACTTTTTTTCACATTGTTAAAAACAAATGCTTTATTTAGATGACCAGAAACATGTAATTCCACAATACCTGAGTCATACTCCGCTTTAAATACAAAAAGATTATCATAAATTTCTGCGAAACTATGGTACGAAAATTCAGGACTTGTTTTCTTTCTTTCAATCAACTTAGCAACCTTGGCAATCAAAGTTTTTTAAGCGTAACTTGGTTCCAGTCCACCTGATTAACTTCATCTGGCGCATTATAGCTATTCATAGCACGTTGTTCATCTTCATTGGTAATGGCACCATCAGGTCCAGTTCCCACCATCTTAGTCCGTTGAAACTCCTGACCAAGTTGCATGAAGCACATTCCCTGCATGCTCAGATTTAAAGCATTAGCTAAGTAAATACGATTTTCAATATCTTCTTCAGAATCTTCAGGATGTAAGTGATTCATGAGATCGTTAAGATTATAATTATCATGAGCCTCAATATAATTTAATACTTGTCCTGGCATCAAGTAATTGACAAAGCCACGACTTCCCAAGAGACTCTTAGCAATTTTATCTTCTGTTGGAGCACCTGAAACAAAACCTTTACTGATATGGCCATATACTTCTGCCCCTTTAACGGCATCACGTGAATTGTCATTAAAGAAACCTATACGAGGAAGGAGGGCTGCATTATCCTTCTTAGCCTTTTGTTCACTGGCTAAACCTATTCCCATATCCCATCCTTCACCATAGAGTAAAATACGGGAATCAATAGCATCCATGGCTGAGCGGACAGCATTCATTGTTTCAACATCATGCAATCCCATTAGGTCAAAACGAAAACCATCAACACCAAATTCTTCAACCCAGTAAGTCAAGGAATCAATCATATACTTACGAAACATTTCCTTTTCACTCGCTGTTTCATTTCCACAACCAGAACCATCTTGAAACGAACCATTGTCATGCATACGGTAATAATAAGCCGGTACAGACAATTGGAAGGGTGAACTGTAAGAAGAGTAGGTGTGATTATAAACAACGTCCATAATAACTCCAATACCTGCCTTATGATAGGCCTGAATCATATTCTTCAGTTCTAAGATAGGGGCTAAAGGATTCTTTTGGTCAGCGGCAAACTGGCGATCGGGAACATTATAGTTTTCAGGATCGTATCCCCAGTTGTATAGGATATTGCCCTTTTCGTCATAGGTCTTATGGTGGTCAAAAACAGGTTGCAATTGTATGTAATTGTATCCCATGCCCTTGATGTAATCAAATCCAGTCACATCACCATGAGCATTCTTTGTTCCCTCTTGACAAGCACCGAGGTAGGTTCCTCTGTATTTTTCTTTGACTCCTGAAGTCTTTGACTTAGAGAAGTCACGGATATGCATTTCACAAATGACTGCAGAACAAGGATTTTTTGTTCGCCAGTGGGCATTGGCTTTTGTGACTTTTTGATAGCCCTTTGGAATCATTCGTTCTGGATTAACGACCAGACTCTTTTTGTTATCTAAGCTAAGTGCCAGGCTGTAAGGATCTCGTGTGTCTTGGTAGAATCTTTCTTCATGATACACACGATATTGGTAAGCCACTCCATCTAAGTTTTGTTTGATTTTAGCTGTCCACACACCCTGATTATTTAACTGATGGTGATCCTTGTTGATACTTGTCCCTCTTTTCATTTTAATGATGCGAGGACGTTTTCCATCTTTTCTATAGATGAGGACCTGAACACGATGAGCCAAAGGAGCCCACAAACGAAATTCTGTTTCTTTGGCATGATATTTGTGACCTAACCAGCCTTGAAAGCCCCATTTTTGATCGAATTCTTTCTTACGAATGGCCATGTCAAAGGCATGATGGTCACGTTCAGTAAAGCAACTGCTAGTTAAAGCAGCTGGCTTTGAATAGTAAACTTCAGGATCTCCCTCTACCAACCAAATCTCATTGGGAGCATCCCCCAAAAAACGACGAATATGATAATCATGTGTTTGACTAGACCAGTTCCCGCTTTTTACCAACAAATTTACAGAATCAATAAAACGGGATGCTGGAAATGATACTTCTCCAATTAAGCCAAAGTCATCTTGGCCTGAAAAAAACGCATCCTTTCCCCAGTAGCCATCTAGCCACCTCCACATGCTATATTTTGAATATTCACCGTTCATACTGTGAAAATGAACGATTACCCTGTTGTCCATTTTTCTCCTTTTCTATCTAAGTAATACATACACTCATTATAACACAAAATAAAGGTGAATTTGAAAGCGTTTTTTTCTAAAGTAAGAACTATTCTCCCTACCAATAAAAAAAGGATATGAGAAATCCACTAAACGCAGTTATTTCTCATATCCTTTAGTCATTTTAGAATATTATAGGCTACAGGCCACTTTAAATCATTATTCTTGAGTCATCAAAACCTTACGAGGTTTGGTACCTTCGGCTGGTCCGATAACACCTGCTTCTTCCAATTCTTCCATCAAACGAGTGGCACGGTTGAAACCAACTGATAGACGACGTTGAATCATGGATGCACTTGCTTTTTGCGTTTCCAATACCAAAGCCTTAGCTTCCTCAAAAAGCGGATCGCCTTCTGACCCCCCACCATTGGCAGATGAAGTTCCTCCAAAATCATTTTCAGAAACATCACCAGGGTCGAAGCTCTCATCGTAGTCAGCTGAGGCTTGTTCCTTGATAAAGGTCACAATGCGTTCCACATCATCATCAGAAATGAAAGACCCTTGCAAACGAACGGGATGGTTTTCATCAATAGGTTTGAAAAGCATGTCCCCACGTCCGAGTAATTTTTCAGCTCCATTTTCATCCAAAATGGTACGACTATCTGTTCCAGAAGACACGGCAAAGGCCACACGAGAAGGTACATTGGCCTTAATTAAGCCAGAGATAACATCAACTGATGGACGTTGGGTGGCAAGAATCATGTGGATACCTGCTGCACGCGCCTTTTGTCCCAGACGGATGATAGCATCTTCCACTTCCTTGCTGGCCACCATCATCAAGTCAGCTAACTCATCGACAATAACCACAATCAAAGGCAAAGGAATCTGTTTCTCTTGCGATTGGGCATTCCAGTCTTCAACTTTGGCATTGTAGCCAGCGATGTTACGTACACCAAACTTACTAAAGAGTTCGTAACGATTTTCCATCTCATCCACCACTTTTTGTAGGGCCTTAGCCGCCTTACGTGGGTTGGTCACCACAGGGATGAGAAGATGTGGAATATCGTTGTAAACAGAGAGCTCAACCATCTTAGGATCGACCATGAGGAACTTAACCTGATCTGGGCGAGCCTTCATCAGAATACTTGAGATGATTCCGTTAACCGCAACTGATTTACCAGAACCTGTTGACCCAGCCACTAACAAGTGAGGCATGCGAGCTAAATCAAAGCTACGAGCCGAACCGTCAACCGCCTTACCAAGAGGAACTTCCAAGAGTTTATTAGGATCTGTCTTAGCCTGCTCCCAAAGTTCACGGAAAGACACCGTCGCAATCTCAGAGTTAGGAACTTCGATACCAACCAAAGATTTTCCAGGAATAGGCGCCTCAATACGGACATCTTTTGCGGCAAGAGCCAAAGCCAAGTCATCCGCTAGATTGGATATACGATTGACCCGAACCCCAACAGCAGGTTTGACCTCGTACTTGGTCACAGATGGCCCAATTTCGGCCCGCTCAACCTTGACATCAATGTTGAAACTCTTGAAGGTATCCTCAAGGATACGTATGTTCTTACGAACAATGTTTTTCTCTTTAGACTGACTTTTAGGTTTGTCCGGTGCAAAAAGATCGATAGTAGGGAGTTTGTACTGCAAGAGCTCCTTAGGTGTAAAATCTACCTCAACAGGAGCATCATCGCCCTCAACCACCATAGATGGTGGAAACTCTTCGGTTGGCAAATCTTCTGGATAAGGAGGGACGTTCGCTTGAAAATCCTCATAATCCTCTGGAGGAAAATTGTCATCGTAGACCTCAGAGGCATAATCACTGATTTCTGGTTCGGGAGTATAAATCTCGGCTTCTTTCGGTAATTCCTCTGCTTCGTCCTCTAAAATTTCGCCAGTCTCTTCATCAACGGTCAAATCAGCCAGACGTTCTTCCTCAGCACGTTCTTGCGCTTCACGCTCTTTCTGGGCCTGACGCTCTGCCTTCTTCTCCTGCCGTAGAGCTGTTCGTTCCAAACGCTTTTCAGCACCTCGTTGCCATACTGCTTTAGCATAATCAATGACATCCAAAACATCCCAGGGACTCATAATAAAAGCACCCAAGAAAATGAACAAGCCACCAATCATGAAACTACCAAGATTTGAAAAGAGGAAGTAACTAGGCTTATACAAGAGAGCACCTAACAAACCTCCCCCTGTGAAGCGAGCTACCTGCACACTCACAAATTCCCCAAAAAGCAAATCCATCGTTCCAGGGAAAATATCTAGACCATCCATACGATCTAAGGTAAAGAGATAGGCATGAAACTCTATCAAGAGGCCTACAAAAGCCATCCAAAATCCCGTCACATAATTGCTATGTTTACGCAACCATTTAAACCCAAAAAGATAGACATAGGTGGCAAAAATCAATGGATAAGCCAGACTGCCTACAAACACACGAAAGAAATTGTAGAGTGTTATCCCAAAGAAACCCAATCGAAAGACTGGGAAAATTAAGACAAAGGCAAAAAAGAAGGTCCATAGCATCCGCTTAATCGCCTTCTGTCTGTCTAATTCTGCTTTTGTGGGCCGCTTCTTACTGCTCTTAGAATCCGTCCCCTTTTTTGTTTTTTCGTTCTAGCCATAGCTGTATTATACCACGTTTTTAAACATGAAAAAAGAGAGACAAGTCTCTCTTGAAATTGAAAGCAAAGTCTTCTTTTAAAATTATTCTTCAATCAAAGACGTTGAGTGAACTGGGCGGTTCTTACCATCTGGATTAATATATTGGATAGCTTGGTTAATAGCGATAGGGGCTTCACCCATACCAACAGCAATCAAATCAATTTTACCGTCATATTCTGCTGCATCACCGATAGCGTAAACCCCTTCTTGCGACGTTTCAAACTTAGGATTGACCGCAATACTTGAACGTTTGTAATCGACATTCCAATTGCGAAGATTTTTGTTATTAGTTGAGAAACCAAAGCTGACAATCAGGGAATCTAATGGCAATTCCTCAACCTCGTCTGACTTCACTTTTTGAACCGTCAAACTTTGAACAAAACCATCCGCACCCTTAATTTCAAGCGGTACATAAGGCGTCATCACATTAACTGACGATTGATGAAGTAGCTCAACACTGTGCTCATGGGCACGAAAGGCATCACGACGGTGAATCAAGGTCACACTCTCAGCAATACCATCCAAGTGATTGGCCCAGTCAACGGCTGAATCACCGCCACCAGCAATCACAACCTTCTTGCCAGCAAATTGGTCCAGACTATGCACATTATAGAACAAGTTATTGTCCGCATAATCTTCTTCATTGTCCACACCCAAAGGACGTGGAGCAAAAGCACCATTTCCACAAGCAATGACGACAGCCTTAGACAAGTGTTGACCCTTACTAGTCGTTATCGTGAAGACACCATCCGTCTTCTCAAAGGTTTGTACTTCCTCTTTCAAATGAATATCGACACGGTCTTCAAAACGCTTGAGCTGAATCAAGAGGTTCTCTGTCAATTCCGCACCTGTCGTTTGAGGAAAGGCCGGAATATCGTAGATTTTCTTTTCTGGGTAGAGAATGGCAGGCTGACCACCAAGCTCTGACAAACTCTCAATAATATTAACAGTCATGCCACGTAGGCCAGCATAAAAAGCTGCCCAAAGACCGACTGGTCCACCACCAATAATGGTAATATCGTAAATCTTTTCTTCTGACATTTTATTTTCCTTCTGCTTTTATCTCTTCTAAAATCTGACGTTCTTCGTCTGTAAAATCATAGTTTTCCAAAAGATCTGGTCGACGCTCTAAGGTCTTACGCAGACTTTGCTCCATCCGCCAGCGTCGAATATTGACATGATGTCCTGACAAGAGAACATCAGGTACCTTCATGCCACGAAATTCAGCTGGACGCGTATACTGTGGAAACTCCAAAAGCCCTGATGAAAAACTATCATCCTTATGACTGGCTTCCTTACCCAAAACCTCTGGAATCAAGCGGACAGTCGCATCTACAATGGTCATAGCAGCCAACTCTCCACCTGTTAAGACAAAGTCTCCTAGTGAGATTTCGTCCGTCACTAAGGTTTTGATGCGTTCGTCATAGCCCTCATAGTGGCCACAGATAAAGACCAACTCCTCTTCTTGAGCCAATTCTTCCGCATAGGCCTGGTCAAAGGTACGTCCTGCAGGATCTAAGAGAATGACACGAGGTTTGGTCACCTGTAGTTTATCAAAGGTATCAAAAATTGGCTGAGCACGCAGCAACATGCCTTGTCCGCCACCGTAGGGTTCATCATCCACATGACGAGCCTTCTCTGCATTCTCACGGAAGTTATGATAGTTAATTTCTAAGAGACCTTTTTCCTGGGCCTTGCCTACGATGGAGTGCTCTAAGGGAGCAAACATATCTGGAAATAGCGTCAAGATATCAATCTTCATCGTCTAACCCTTCCATGAGTTCAACCTCAATACGGCCAGCCGCAACATCAACATCGAGAACCACTGGTGGAATATAAGGCAGGAGCAAGTCTTTCTTGCCTTTGCGTTTCACTACCCAAACGTCGTTGGCCCCCGGTTGGAGAATCTCTTTAACCTGACCGATGAGGGTATTCCCTTCATAAACATCAAGACCAATGATTTCATGGTAGTAAAACTCCCCATCATCAAGGTCTGTTAGATTTTCCTCAGCAACTTTGAGGCTGCAGCCCTTATACTTCTCCACATCATTGATATGGTAAAGCCCCTTAAACTTAACAATATCAAAGTTCTTGTGTTTACGGTGACTGGCAACTTCAACATCCATGATGTAGTTATCTTTGTCATCAAAAAGGGCTAGGAGACTCTTCTTCTTAAAACGTTCATCCGCAAAATCCGTTACAGACAAAACACGGAGTTCCCCCTGTAAGCCCTGTGTGTTTACAATCTTTCCAACGTTATAGTATGTCATTTAAATTCCTTATTTATTTTTCTCAATCAAAGTAAGCAGTAACTTAAACTCTTCCTTGCTAGAAAGGTGAAAGACTTCAGTGAATCGCTTGGACATTCTTATTTTAAGGCAAGGCGAACCTATGTCTGTCATCATCACATGAGTCTTTTTAGTCACGTCAGATGCTTCTATTGACTTTAATTTTAGAATAGCATGAATGGTCTTGTTTTGGCCAATTAGCTTCTCTATTCTATCAAAAAGGATACAAAAAACCAGCTTTCTCTAGCTGGTACTAATAGTCCGTACGGGATTCGAACCCGTGTTACCGCCGTGAAAAGGCGGTGTCTTAACCCCTTGACCAACGGACCATAGTTTATCTTTTTACCCTCAGATAAAACTGGGGTAGCTGGATTCGAACCAACGCATGAGGGAGTCAAAGTCCCTTGCCTTACCGCTTGGCTATACCCCAAAAGACTCTTACTATTTTACAGAAAGATAGGATGACTGTCAACACTTTTTAACATTTTTTCACAAAAAAACAACCGGTTAACCGATTGCTTTGAATTAGGGCTCTATAATTTCTGTAGTGGGTAAAACCACCATAGAGATTATAGAGCTTTTTGAATGCAGACAAAAAGTCCCATAAGAACTATAATGAAAAGCAACCAAACCATCATTAGGAAGAACTTATGAGACTTATTAAGAATACCACAGAATTAATCGGAATTAAAGACCCAAACATCATTATTTCTCTTGTTTTTGAAAAAGATACCTACATTGAGGTTCAAGCAACACTCGATTACCCTGCACCACCATGCCCTCACTGCCAAGGAAAGATGATCAAATATGACTTTCAAAAGCCTTCTAAAATTCCTCTCCTTGAACAAGCTGGAACACCTACACTATTACGT
>NZ_CM002133.1:1791683-1795767 GCF_000448665.1 Streptococcus sp. HSISS2
TCTATCAACTGTTACTGTTTCACTTTCAGGAGAAGAGGGTAGATGAGTTTTTTGAGCTCATAGAGGAGAATATAAGCAAGGTCAATCATTGCTTCAAAACTGTCTTTAAGACCTTCCTTAGACACAAACCATACATCAAAAATGCGCTAGAAACACATTACTCAAATGCAAAATTGGAGGGAACCAATAAGCTTATCAAAGACATCAAACGTCTGGGCTTCGGTTTTAGAAACTTTATTAACTTTAGGAAGCGTGTTTTCATCACTCTGAACATACAAAAAGAGAAGACCTATCAGGTCCTCTCTAGATGTTAGCTTTTCGTCACCCACTACAGTTGACAAAGAGCCTGAATTAGGAGATTTCATCATCTAAGAGCACTTAGATGGATGATACGAGGTTGAGTGACCTCATATGAAAAAGAAAAGTTTTAGGATAGTTCTATTGTATGTCTTGCTAGACATAAAGTCAATATATTTGACTGACAAAATCAGAAAAAATTTTCTTTAAGCAAATACTCTTTGTCTTTTTACAGTCGAGTTGACATGAACCGTCTTAATCATCGTTTTGTGAAACTAGATGATGTCTAAAAGCATAGACTACCGCTTGAGTACGATCATCTACGTTGAGTTTACCCAAGATATTCGAAACGTGCGTTTTGACAGTCTTCAACGAAATAAAGAGTTCATTAGCAATGGTTTGATTGTCATAGCCTTTAGCCAAAAGGGCCAGGATATCACGCTCACGTGCCGTCAAGTCATCATGTAAGTCCGGATGGCTATCGTGGTACTTAATCTTATTATCTACCTCAGTTTCGATAGCTTCCTCTCCACGGTAAACCTTACGGATACTATTAAGAATTTCTGCTGCACTACTGGTTTTGAGCATATAACCTTTAGCACCTGCTTCAATAACCGGATAAATTTTTTCATTGTCCAAATAACTGGTCAAAACCAAAATTTTAGCTTCAGGCCATTCTTTGAGCAATTCTAAAGTGGCTTGTACGCCATCTAACTCAGGCATGACAAGGTCCATTACAACGACATCCGGACGTAATTCCAAAGACAGGTCGACACCTTCACGGCCATTACCTGCCTCTCCAACCACTTCTACGTCTCCTTGAAGATTCAAGAAACTCTTGAGGCCCAAACGGACCATTTCATGGTCATCGACCAAAATCACACTTATCTTATTCGACATTATTTTCTCCTCTCAATATTGGCACACGAACATCAATGGAGGTTCCTTTACCTTTAGCAGATAGGAACTGTACGGTCCCAGCCATTTCATCGACACGTTCTTGGATATTTTTCAGTCCGTAACTCATTTCGTCAGTCGAGGCATTCAAATCATAACCAACACCATTATCCAGCATTTTCAGCTGAATCTCCTGACTATTTTGGTAGAGATAAACCTCTATTTGACTAGCCTTGGCGTGTTTTAGGGTATTAGAGATAAACTCTTGGGCAATCCTAAAGAGATTATTTTCAATCCGCTTAGGCACTTTCTTAACCATATCCTTGTATATCACACGAATATTGGATTTATCGGTTAGCTCCTTAAGAATCATCTGCAAACCTTCTTGCAAGGTCTTGTTTTCAAGCTCAGTCGGGCGAAGATGCAAAAGTAAAACACGCATGTCATTCTGAGCATCAGTAAGCATGGCTTCCACCGCCTGTATCTGATTGTGGAGGTCCTCCTTAGTCAGCTGATCCACCATTTGAGAGACCCCAGACAGAATCATACTAGCCGCAAAGAGTTCCTGACTCACCGTATCATGAAGATCACGAGCAATACGACCTCGCTCCTTCTTGATAATATCACGGCTTTGAAGGGCCTGAGCATTCTCAGTCTTTTGCAGGTCTTCAGTCAATTTGCGCATCTTATGAGACAGGCGCATCATGTTCTTGTCTAACTCAATATCTCCCTGTCGCTTAACAGATTGGTTATTGATAATCCGACGCAAATCCTGATTGACCGAACGCATACTATTATCATTAGCAATAGCCCACAGGATATAGAGCAGAATGAGCAAACTCAGAACCACAAAGAACATGTTAAAAAGAAAGTGAAACGCTTGGGAAAGACTGCCAAAAACCAATGAAAAATTGAGATTGAAACTGTCCATCACAACCAAGGTGACACCGACCAGGACAACAACCGAGTAAATAAGGATTAAAAATAGGTACTGTTTCTTCATTTGCGACGTACCTCCACTGGCCCAGCTCCCACATTGAGAATCAATTTGACTGTTCTATAGGCATGCTCATACTCCGCACCTTGCAAGGTCAAACTTTCATAACGAAGGTCATATTCATCTTCATTGAAGAAGGTGACAGAGCTATAAATAGCAGAAATGTTAAGTTTAACAGAGACATCAATGGGCACCAAGACCGTTGTTGGCCCATACAGTTTCTGAAGAATCACAACATTGTCTCTACCTGAAACAATAACCTGAGTCAAATCAATCACATCTGTCCCAAAGAAACGGATAATATTGATGTCATCAAAATCATAGCGATCACTCACTGGCTCCATACGTGTCCCAATCCATTGATTTCGCACAGCCCGGGGATCTAAATCGTCTTCTTTGAACTTGATGAGGGCATAGCGATTCTTTTTCTTAACCTGTGAAAAATGGTTAATCATGACATAGGCTACACCCACCAAGATAGCAAGTACCACATAGACATTCCACATGGAAACCAAAAAAAGTGAAATTAAACTAATGGTCAAGACAAAATCACTCTTAGACTCTTTATTAAAGAAACGGATAGCCAAGAGAGTCAAGACTAAAATAAAAATAAAACTGGTAATATCATTGTTAAAGATAGTGATTAACCCTAAAGTCAAAAGTAAGGCTTCCACTACCAAGAAAAATTAAATTTGGTCATAAGGACCTCTCACATAAAAGTATACAGGCTTCATTCTATCAAATTTTAGGCCAATTGACAAAAAGTGTAGAAAAAGAGAGGTCTCACAACCTCTCTTTGATATTAATTCTGTTGAGACTTTCCTTAGATAAAGACAAACGTCAGCGAAACCCTTTGGAGTCTCATGACTACAATCATGAAGCTTCCGAACGTCTGAAACTCTAAAGTTCAGGCATAGTTATCGTAGTCAAAAGTCTCGGTTTATGCTTGCTTCGTTCGCATACATAAAACCATTCCTATCTTTTCAGAGCGTCTCAATGACAAGCAGTCTATTGTTGTTCTGTGTGGGTAGCTTCTGTAGATGTTTCTGTACTTGAAGATGTACTTTCAGTGCTTGAGCTGGTAGATGACGAATGAGTCGTACTTGTTGAGCTTGATTGAAGACTTGAACTTGCTGTTGTGATAGAAACGTAGAGAATCACCGTACCATCAACGGCAGTACCAACTTGTGGATCTTGATAAAGAACTTCAGTACTACTAGGAACCTTATCCTTATCCAACTTGGCGCCTGTATTATAGTCGTGATATTCAATATTACTACTTGAAATATCTTTACGGTTCAAGGTCTGCACTGCTGTTGAAACTGTCAAGCCTGTTACATCAGGCATAGTGATGGTCTTAGGTGTTGCCACACGGAACTTGATCTTAGCCTTAGAATCTTTAGGATTAAAGGTCTTATTCTTACCAGGGCTCTGTGACAAGATTTCACCTTCATCGGCACTATCATCTTCGACATTTTGAATATCAATTTGATCTTCAGATACCCCATAATTTGAGGTTAAGTCTTTGACAGCATCCTTGTAGTTTTTGCCCTTGTAATCTTTCAGAGTGAATCCTTTGTCGCCGGAAGAAACATAGACATCAATGCTTGTTCCTTCTTTACGAGTCGTTCCAGCTGTAGGATCTGTCTTGATAACCTTGCCCTTGTCGACAGAATCATCCTCGACTTCTTTGACATCACCGACCTTAAAGCCTGCACTTTCAAGTTTCGTCTGAGCCGTTGACAACTCTTGTCCGACAACATTTGGCACCTGAGCATTATCTGGGTTAGTAAATACCAAATAGGCAAAGATGATAATGCCAATAAAGACTAGTCCTAGGAAAACCTTGAGTAGAGTTGAAAAGAGATTTTTCTTCTTTTTAGCTGGAGAAGG
>NZ_CM002133.1:1797307-1857683 GCF_000448665.1 Streptococcus sp. HSISS2
CCTTGAGTAGAGTTGAAAAGTAGTATTTTTCTTCTTTTTAGCTGGAGAAGGTTTTTCCTTGGGTGTTTACTTTGGGTTGGTGTAGGCTCTGATGGTTGAGCAGCAGCCTTTTTCTCAAGGGTTGCTGACGGAACTGGATCAACCTTAGGCAAGGTCTTAGTATCCGTCATGTCATCAAAGACTACCTTAGCATCACGACTATGGCTAGGATGAAGACTCGTCACAAGGTCACGGCTCATTTCCAGAGTGCTGTTGTAACGGTTTTCTAACTTTTTAGCTGTCGCTCGAATAACCACATTCTCCAAAGCTTGAGGAACGTTATGGTTCTCAGCCAAAATCGATGGCAGAGGCTTTTGAAAATGTTGGAGGGCAATGGTAACTGCACTGTCACCATCATAAGGGATATGTCCTGTCAACATCTCAAAGAGCATGATACCCATAGCATAGATGTCACTCTGAATAGTAGCTTTAGACCCTCTCGCTTGCTCTGGAGACAGGTAGTGGACTGAACCTAACATAGAATTGGTCTGAGTCAGGCTCGTCTCAGCAAAGGCCACTGCAATACCAAAATCGGTCACCTTAGCCGTTCCATCCTTTGTTAAAAGAACGTTTTGCGGCTTCAAATCCCTATGAATAATCCCTTTTTGATGGGCAAGAGTCATGGCAGAGAGAACTTCTCCCATGATACGCACAACGTCTTGGTTAGATAGAGGTGCATGATCTTGAATATATTTCTTCAAGTCCGAACCGTCCACATATTCCATCGCTAAGAATTGCTGGCCGTCTTCTTCGCCAATATCTCGAATCGCAACAATATTTGGATGACTGAGTTCTGCCATGGCACGCGCTTCCCGTTGGAAACGCGCCACAGCCACCTGATCGGTCTGATAATTGGTCCGAAGCACCTTGATAGCCACTTCTTCATTATCCAAAATCAGGTCGTTAGCCAGATAAACATCCGCCATACCGCCACGTCCGATAGCTTTAAGGATTCGATAACGTCCAGCAAACAATTTGCCGACTTGGATCATTATCCTTCCTCACTTTCTATCTTAACAAGAGCAACTGTGATATTATCAAGACCACCTGCCTCGTTAGCAGCTGCCACTAAACGGCTAGTCTTTTCTTCGACAAATCCAGGACTGTTGACAATATGAACAATCTGATCAGTTGAAATCATATTTGTTAATCCATCTGAATTCGCTAAAATATAGTCTCCAGGTTCCAATTGTTGCACACCGAGGTCCGCCTCAATTGGGGCAGATTGTCCTACAGATTGCGTAATGATATTACGTTGCGGGTGGACAGCTGCCTCTTCCTCTGTCAATTGACCAGCCTTGATAAGGGCATTTACCAAAGAGTGGTCACTTGTCAATTGTTTGTATTCACCATTACGAATGTGAGCAATACGTGAATCCCCAACATGGGCAAAAATCACAGCATTATCAACAAAGGCAAGAACTTCAATAGTTGTTCCCATGCCCTTGTACTCTTCATTTTGACCGAGTTCATAAATTTTACGATTTTCTGCATCAATAGCAGCAATCATCCAATCACGAATCTTACTTAATTCACGAAAATCTGTGTTGATCCAATCACGACCAAGGTCCGTTACTGACATTTCGCTGGCAATATTACCAGCTCGGTGTCCACCCATTCCGTCTGCAACAACGACAAGGGTAACACCAGCTTGGTTAACAAATTTATTAACAAAGTCTTGGTTGTTTGACCGCTTTTGGCCAATGTCCGTTAATAATGAAATTTCCATAATCTTCTTTCTGACTTGCGTCAGCATTTCCTCCTCTGTAACCCTAGGCCTTTTTACGCAACTGTGCGATAAAGAAGCCATCAGTTAGATACTGTTCGGGGGTGATTGCCAAACAGCCATTAACCATTATGTTTTGGCATGGATGGTCTAAGGCAACTTGCTCAAAATCAGGATGCGTTTCAAGAAAAGCTTGAATCACCTCTTGATTTTCTTCAGCTATAATGGTGCAAGTACTATATGTTATTATACCACCTTTGCGTAGGGTTTGACAAACACTGGATAAGATGTCCAACTGCACAGCCTTAAGGGACTCAAAGTCTTGCAGATCCTTATTGTACTTAATGTCTGGTTTTCGACGGATGAGTCCAATTCCTGAACAAGGAGCATCCACGAGTATCTTATCAAAACTATCAGCTGGAAAGACTCGATGAACCTGACTAGCATCCAGTTTCTGTGTCTTAACCTTATCAGCCAGACCAAGTCGTTGCGCATTTTCCTTGATGAGATCTAGTTTATGATCATAAAGGTCAAGCGCTGTTACATGTCCACTGGTCAAATACGAAGCCATATGGACCGTCTTACCACCAGGAGCCGCACAGGCATCAAGGATTTCTTCTTCACCTTGAATCCCTAAAGTTGGCGCAACCAGTTGACTGGTCTCATCCTGAATGGTTAACAAGCCCTCTTTAAAATATTCTGTCCCAGCAAAGTAACCAGAGGACTTAACAAGCCCAACTGGTGACAGTTCTGAACGTTCAGCACCAGTTGCATCCGCAATCTCTTCCATACGAGACACATCTGTCACACGAACACTGGCCTTGTTCCTGACAAAGAGACTTTGGAAAATAGCAAGGGCACGGTCTTCCCCATACTGGTCAATAAGTTTCTTCACCAACCATACAGGTAGGGAATATTGAACAGAATAGCGTTTATTGACACGTTTAATCTTACTTGGGTCTGGCAATGGTTGACTAGACAATTTCCGAAGAACGGCATTGACCAGCTTCTCAGCACCCTTTTTATTACCTCGATTTTTGGCAATAGAGACGGCATCATTAACCACCGCATGGGCTGGAATTTTATCTAAGTAAGCCAACTGGTAAAGACTCAAAAGCAAGAGGTCGTAGACCCAAGCTTCAAGTTTGTCTCGATCCTCAATAACATGGGCCAAGATCCATTCCAAAGTAATCTTACGGGCAACGGTTCCATAAACAATTTCCGTCACCAAGGCCTTGTCCTTATCTGTTAGATGCGACTTGCTCAGACGTGCATTGAGGGCAATATTCGAGTAAGCCCCTTCTTGGAAGACTTCTTCTAAGACTTCAAGTGCCTGTCCACGGGCTGTTTTTTTCCAATCAGTGGCCAAATGCATCACCTACTTCAAGATTGCGACCGACCCCATTGAGAAAATCAGTAATAGCCATACGAGGCTTCCCTGCAGGCTGAACTGTCTTAAGCGAAATAGCTCCCTGACCAGTAGCAACGACCAAGCTCTTCTTGGTTTTTTCAATGATATGACCAGCCTGTCCTTGACCTTCTACCAAGTCTGCTTCATAAATCTTGAAACGTTTGCCATCAAGCAAAGTATGGGCCACAGGCCATGGGTACATACCTCGGATTTGATTGAAGATGTCACGTGCTGACTTGTTCCAATCAAGGCGTTCTTCTTCTGGGCTAATGTTTGGTGAAAAGGTTACCTGACTGGCATCTTGAGGAACAGGTTTAACTTCTCCTGCAATATAGGCAGGCAAGGTCTCGAGCAAAAGGTCACGACCCAAGACGGCCAATTTTTCAAACATGGTACCAACATTATCCTCGTCAAGAATTGGCAAGGCCTTTTGGCTAACCATGTCACCAGCGTCCATCTCCTTGACCATTTCCATAATTGTCACACCTGCTTCTGCATCCCCATTGATAATGGCATAATGAATAGGTGCCCCACCACGGTATTTTGGCAAGAGAGAGGCGTGAACATTCACCGCAAAATCCATGCTATTAAGCAACTTGCTTGGCAAAAATTGTCCATAAGCCGCAGTCACAATCCCATCAGCACCTAGTGCCATTACTTGAGCCATCTCTTCTGAACCCGACAATTTTTCAGGTTGATAAATAGGCAAATCATGCGCCAAGGCCACTTCCTTAACTGGTGTCATGCGGATTTCTTTTTACGGCCGACAGCACGGTCTGGCTGTGTGACAACAGCGACAATTTCGTAACGCTCATCTGTCAAAAGTCCTTCCAGCACTGTCGCTGAAAAGGCAGGCGTTCCCATAAATACTAATTTTGTCATATTTTCCTTTTCTAGATTAAGTAAAATTCTGAGGTTCGTGATCAATAATCAGACGCAAGTCCTTATTTTCAGGTTCCTGGGTCATATCAAGGACCCCATTAAGCGTTTCTTCCAAGTTATCTTCAAAACGGTATTTGATAATAATCTGATAATGATAAAGGTTATGTGTTCGAGCAATAGGCTTAGGCGTTGGTCCCAGAAAAGTCACCTTGTCCGACAAGTGCTCTTTCAAATAAGCCATAACCTCATAGCTCTTGCGGACTACAAACTCTTCATCCTTGTGAGAAAGCGTGATTCCTACCGTATAGAAATAGGGCGGGTAGGCCAGCTGGTGGCGAATCCCCATCTCATAGGCATAAAAACCTTCGTAATCCTGTTGCTGGGCAAACCGAATGGCATAATGGCTAGGATTATAGGTCTGAATAATAACCTCCCCTTCCTTGTCCGCACGACCAGCACGACCAGCCACCTGAGTCAAGAGTTGGAAGGTACGCTCAGCCGAACGAAAATCCGGTAAATTCAAGGACGTATCCGCATTCAAGACCCCTACCAAGGTAACATTTGGAAAATCCAAACCCTTGGCAATCATTTGGGTCCCAAGCAAAATGTCAGCCTTGCCACTTCCAAAAGTCTCTAGGAGTTTCTCGTGAGCACCTTTTTTACGTGTCGTATCAACATCCATCCGAATCACTCTGGCTTCAGGCAAGAGTTCTGTCAACTGGTCATAAGCCTTCTGTGTTCCAGTCCCATAATAGCGAATCTGACGACTCTGACAGTTAGGGCAGACGTGTGGTATTGCTTTTTGAAAATCACAATAGTGACAATTCATGGTCTTGGTATCCATGTGCAAGGTCAATGAAATATCACAGTTGGGACAATCATCCACATAGCCACAGTCACGACACATGACAAAAGAGGAATACCCACGACGGTTCAACATTAATACGACTTGTTCCTTACGTGCCAAGCGTTCTCTGATTTTTTCCAAGAGAGGTGGCGTAAAATCACTTACCTCTTGACGCCCAACAAAGTCCTTAAAATCCACCACTTCTACCTGCGGAATTTTAGCCTTAGGATTGGCCCTCTCTGTCAACTCAAGAAAATGATAAACCCCTTTCTGAGCCCTCGCTCGTGTCTCAATAGAAGGTGTCGCTGAGCCAAGGACAAGAATAGCGCCATGACTCTTAGCCCTAAGCAAGGCCACATCTCTAGCATGGTAGCGAGGATTGGACTCTTGTTTGTAAGTAGCCTCATGTTCCTCATCAATAATGATTGCTCCGATATTGTCCAAGGGAGCAAAGATAGCCGAACGTGCCCCTACAACAACTTTGGCTTGACCAGACCTAACCTTACGCCACTCATCAAATTTTTCACCGTCTGACAAGCCTGAATGCATAATGGCTACCAAGTCTCCAAAACGAGAGATGAAACGATTAGTCATTTGGGGTGTCAGGGAAATCTCTGGAACCAAGACAATGGCTGTTTTCCCCATGGCCAAGGTCCGCTCAATAAGATGAAGATAGACTTCCGTCTTACCCGAACCCGTCACTCCTTCCAACAAGAACGGTTTGCCACCACGACCAATCTGACCTGTCATGACTTCAACAGCATGCGCCTGTTGCGCATTAAGCTCCAGAAAATCTGTCCTTGCTACCTTTTCAAAGTAGCTATCGGCACGATTGACCTCAACCTCAGTGATGACCAAAGCTCCAGCTTCAATGAAAAACTTAACCACATCTCGAGAAAACAATTTATAGAGGTCAGCCAACTTCCCAGATTCACTTTTTCCTAGCAAGAAGTCCCTTAACTCTAACCGTTTCTTGGCTCGTTGCGAAATGTCCAAAGTCTCTAAAATGCCCTTTTGAACACTATAATGCTTCTCCGTTTTTATATTTTGCTTATCCTTGGCAATGTAATCAACCGTTACGCAACCAGATTGCACCAGACGAGGAATAGCTTGACCTTGTTTCTCTGATAATTGGGAGAAAAGAATGTGGTCTCGCCCCTGAAGAAAAGTGACCCTCTCCTCTTCACTCAGCTTATCAGTCGCCATGATAACTTTGTCATACTGAGAATTAAGAAGACCTGGAAGCATAGACTTCAAGATGGAAATCTTATAGGAAAAAACCGTGTGTCGCATTTGGTCAGCCAGGTCCAGCTGATCCTGATTTAGGACCGGTTCATAATCCAAAAGCTCCGCAATAGGCTTCAACTCTGGAAGATTGTCTCCATTTTCCTGCTCTTCCAAACCAAGGATAAAGCCTTGCAAAAGACGATTTCCCTTACCAAAAGGGACATGAACCCGCATACCGATGGCAATTTGACCTTGCATTGATTCGGGTACAAGGTAACTATAAGGCCTGTCCGTCTGCATCAGAGGAACATCTACAATTATTGTGCAACTAAAACCATATATCTCCTCCCATCACTGCCTTAAGACCAGTATTTTGTAGTGCTCAGGACCTCCTGAGTTGGATTATCATCATAAAGAAGGAAGCTGAGGCACTATGCCTCAGCTCCCCCTGTCCTCATAAACCAAAGCTAGACTTTGATTTTAGATTTTATCGCCTTCTTCTTTTCTTTAGCGATTTGTTCTTTGATTTTACGTTCTTCTTCCTCAGCAGCTAGACGTGCTTGGATAACTTTCAAACGTGCCAATTCACGTTTACCTTCTGGATCTGGGTGGATTGTGACATTTCCAGATTCAATTTCTTCAAGGGCTTGAAGCGTAGATTTGACAGCTGAAAATTCTTGAGTTGGTTCGGCACCAGCTGCCAATTCATGAGCACGTTTGGCTTGCAAAATAACCAATGAATATTTTGAAGGTACTTTATCCAAAAGCTTATCAATAGAGGGTTTCAACATCATAATTCTATACCTATTTCTAATTTATTTATCTGATAATTTCTTTTCTGAAATCATATTACGATAGCGGCCAATCACACGATCTACTCGGAAATGTTCTGCTTCAATGACACGTTTGACACGTTCAGCAGCCAAAGGCACCTCGTCATTGACGATAGCATAATCGTACTCGCTCATAAGAGCAATCTCTTCACGGGCACGCTCAATACGTTTAGCAATCACTTCCTCAGAATCTGTTCCACGACCAACCAAACGTTCTTGAAGTTCGTTCAAATCTGGTGGTGTTAAAAAGATAAAGACAGCATCTGGAACTTTTTTCTTAACCTGGAGGGCTCCTTGTACCTCGATTTCAAGAAACACATCAATGCCCTTATCCAAGGTCTCATTAACATAAGTCAATGGTGTTCCATAGTAGTTACCAACATACTCAGCATATTCCAACATTTGGCCGTTGCGAATAAGCTCCTCAAATTCCTCACGAGAACGGAAGAAATAATCCTTTCCATCAACCTCACCAGGACGCTGGGCACGTGTAGTCATTGAGACTGAGTATTCAAATTTGTGGTCAGGTGTTGAAAAAATTTCCTGACGGACAGTTCCTTTTCCGACACCAGAAGGCCCTGAAAAAACAATTAAAAGTCCACGATCAGACATGTCTTCTCCTTAAACTAAGATTAAAAATCTCTTTAAACTTGCCGTAAAAACAGAAAAGCAGATGCTCATTTCTACAGCTTGGGGGTTGTTGATTGATTCCGTGACAGCTCACTCACCGGAGCATGCCTTTTACCTTACTATTCTACCAATAAAAGCGACTTTTTTCAAGGTGAGGGAACCATTAAAAAAAGTGAATCCTATTTTCCTAGCACTCACTCTTTTATTCTTATCTTTTAAACCAAGCCAGTCAAGAGACCTTGCATAAATTCTTCCGAATGGAATTCACCAATATCATCAATTTTTTCACCAAAACCAATCAATTTTACTGGGATATCCAATTCTTGGCGGATGGCTAGAACTACCCCACCCTTGGCACTACCGTCCAATTTAGTCAAGATAAGACCAGTCAAGGGTGTGATTTTTGAAAATTCCTTAGCCTGACTAAGCGCATTTTGACCTGTTGAAGCATCCAAAGCCAAGAGGGTTTCATGAGGAGCTTCTGGGACCACACGTTTGATAATACGACCAATCTTTTCAAGCTCTGCCATGAGGTTGTCTTTATTTTGCAAGCGACCTGCCGTATCAATCATGAGAACATCAACGTCCTCAGCAAGAGCCTTTTCCATACCATCAAAGACTACTGAAGCAGGGTCAGCCTTCTCAGCACCAGTCACCACTGGCACATCTACACGACGCCCCCACTCGACCAACTGGGCAACAGCCCCTGCACGGAAGGTATCAGCAGCAACCAGCATGACTTTTTTACCTTCTTGTTTGTATTTGTGTGCCAACTTACCGATAGATGTCGTCTTACCTACACCATTGACCCCAACAAAAAGCATAACAGTCAAGCCATCCTGGAAGTTAATTTGCTCATTGTAAACATCGTCTTTCTCATAGATATCCACAAGCTTTTCGATAATCAAGCGTTGCAAATCCTCAGTCTTTTTGACATTTTCAAGGCGAGCTTCATAGCGTAAGTCTTCCGTTAATTGTGTCGCAACATTGACCCCAACGTCAGAGAGAATTAGCATTTCTTCCAATTCTTCGAAAAACTCTTCATCAACACGACGGAAATTAGCGAAAAATTCATTCAGACGGGCAGCAAAACCAGTACGGGTCTTTTTGAGTGTTCGATCATACTTTTCTCGTTCTGTTTCTACTTGAGAAGTAGCAACTTCTTCGGTTTTTTCCTCAACTTGACGGGTTTGAACCGCTTCAAAAGTAACTGTCTCACCTTTTTCGGCAGCAGCAGCTACTTGAGCTTTCTTGGCATAATAGTCAGCCATGACATCAGCAAAATGGTTATCCACAGCAGCTTGACTTTCTTCAGGCTCTTGACCTACTTCTGACTCACTAGAAGCAATACTATCCT
The DNA here is from genome assembly GCF_000448665.1 of Streptococcus sp. HSISS2. Lineage (NCBI taxonomy): Bacteria > Bacillati > Bacillota > Bacilli > Lactobacillales > Streptococcaceae > Streptococcus > Streptococcus sp. HSISS2. The sequence goes on from NZ_CM002133.1 coordinate 1,806,260, forward strand.
CAGAAAAATCTTCAACCGTTTCTTCTTCAGATACTTCTTCGCTGTTCACGTCTACAGCGTCAGCCACTTCATCAACAGATTCTGTGGATAAAGCTTCTTCTGGATTTTCTGACTGACTTACTTGCTCAGTTTGACTCTCACTAGCTGACTCGCTTGTTGATAAATCTTGATGATCAAGGAACTCGACTTCTGAGTCAAAGTTTTGCAAGTCTTGATTGTCAAGAGACTCTGTTTCTGAAATGTCATCTGTTAAATCATTGCTGGCAACAGTTTCTGCAGCTTCCTGTGACTGTTCGTTTTTCTGTCCAAATAATCGATCAAATAGACCCATTTGGTTCTCCTTATTTCTCTAAAATATAGTTATGGATGGCCTCAGCCACACCAGATTCTTCATTCGTTTGGGTTGTTACAGCATCTGCGACAGCCTTGACTTTATCAACACCATTAGCCATAGCCACACCGAGACCAGCCCATTTCAACATGGTCAAATCGTTTTCTTCATCACCCATGGCCATGACTTGACTTTGGTCAATGCCCAGATAATCTGACAATAGTTTCAAGCCCTCAGCCTTATGAACACCCTTAGGCATCACTTCAAGGATAATTTCTCGAGACTTAAAAACTTCAAAGTCTTCGGAAAGCTGTTTAGGCAATTTGGGAATTTGTGCATCCAAAAACGCCTCCTCACAGACCGTAACAATCTTATTATAGACGATATTCTTCGGAATGTCATCAATGCTATTCACATCAACAAAGGTCAGGGCTGGATTAGCCTGGCGGTAGAGAGAGTGGTTTCCTTTACTTGGAACACCATAAACGATGCCATCACTGAGAACATCCATGGGAAGTCCCAGAGGTTCAAAAGCAGCATAAACCTGCTCTATATCCTCTCGACTCATCTCCTTCTTTACGAGGATATCACCGTTATTGCGCTGAACCAAGCCACCATTAAAAGTCACGCTGTAATGCTTGTCGTCCAACAAGCCCAAATCTTTCAAAATATGGTCGATTGCAGGAAGAGGACGACCAGTCGTAATGACCACGTGAACCCCCTTAGCCTCTGCCGCTTTTAGAGCCTCTCTATTTTCAACAGTAACCTGCTTATCCTTGGTAAAAAGCGTCCCATCTAAATCCAAGGCCAGTAGTTTAATCTCAGACATCTGAACCTACCAACCCTTCCATAGAGTCAAAGACGGCACCATCTTTATGGTGACCAATCACTTCATCAGCTACAGCCTTAATCTCATCACGCGCATTTTCCATCGCAATGGCACGACCCGCAAAGGTCAGCATCTCCATATCATTGAGATTATCACCAAAAGCCACAACATCAGAAGCCTGACGCCCTAACTCTTGACATAAATGGTAGAGGCCAAAGCCCTTATCCACACCCTTAAGAATAATATCCATAGAGTCAAAGCCAGTTGTCACAGCCGTCATATCCTCAAAAATCGTGTTGAGATAGTCACCACGCTCCATGATGGTATCCCCTTGGAACTTAGCCGTCACCTTAAAAATATCATCCGTCACTGATTCAAGGTCTGTCGCCACGACATTTTTATAATAACGTTCCATAGCCTTAAGATAGGCAGGATCAGCGTCGTTAGGTGCGTAAGCTCCCTGGCGGCCTGACAGAAGTATTCCCTCACAAGTTGGCAAGGCTAAAGTCGTGTCTGCAATTTCCAAATAATCTTTAGGTTCTAGTTTTGACTCAAACAAGACCTGGCCCTTATACTGAACCAAGGCTCCGTTTTCCGCAATGATAGCAATACGGTCCACAAACCCGTCAAAAAGCTCCTCCAAGGCTAAAAGAGCCCGTCCAGAGGCAACTGTAAAAACATATTCCTTGGCCTCACAAGCATCCAACAGGCTATCCAAACGTGCTTTATCATAAGTACCATGATGATCCAAAAAAGTACCATCCATATCTGTTGCTAAAATTTTCAAAATAATCTCCCTTCAGGTCGAATACACTTGCTCCTATTGTACCAAAAATAGAAACATAAGTTAGGGAAAAGCCATAGTTATGAGAGAAAATATAGTATTTCACTTGCAAATTATGTTTTTAAGTTGTATCGTTACTGTAGTACAAAAATAATGTAATGATATTTCCTAGAAAGGAGTCTCTTATGGCTTGGACATTTGATGAAAAATCACCCATTTATCTTCAAATCGCCTATCGTGTCAAACTTAAAATTGCTTCTAAAGAATTAAGCATGGGGCAACAACTTTTACCCGTTCGAGAATTCGCTCAAGAAGCCGGTGTCAATCCAAACACCGTACAAAGGGCCTTCCAAGAACTGGAAAAAGAAGGTTTGGTTTACTCTGCTCGTACTTCTGGTCGCTTTGTTACTGAAGACGAGAAACTCATTAACCAAAAACGACACGAAATTGCTCAAAACCTGATTAAGAACTTTGTCACTGAAATGTCGGCTATTGGCTTCAGTTCACCTGAAATTAAAACCATTATCACCGACTACATTGAACAAAGAGGAAAGGAGTTATAGACTGATGACTGATATTGTAACTTTAACAAATCTCACCAAAACCTACAATGGTATTCCAGCCCTAAGAGATGTGACTATGACTATCCCTTCAGGAAAGATTGTTGGTCTCCTAGGACCAAATGGAAGTGGTAAAACGACCCTCATTAAGATTTTGAATGGCCTCCTTCAGCCAACTTCTGGTCTTGTAACGATTAACGGATTTGAGCCATCACCCATCACCAAGTCACAAGTGGCTTATCTGCCTGACACAACCTATTTAGATGAAAGTAAGACCATCCAATACTACTTGGACTTCTTCCAAGATTTCTATACCGACTTTCGCTATCCTCTTGCCTTGCAACTTCTGGAGGATCTACACCTTCAACCTAATCTTCGTCTCAAAGACCTCTCAAAAGGGAACAAGGAAAAAGTTCAGTTGATTTTGGTTATGAGTCGTGAGGCCAAGCTCTATCTTCTTGATGAGCCTATTGGTGGCGTTGACCCTGCATCTCGTGACTATATCCTCAGGACCATCATCAACCAATACTCGGAAGAAGCTTCTGTTATCATCTCAACTCATTTGATTTCAGATGTTGAATCTATTTTAGACGAGGTTGTTTTCTTAAAGTACGGTCAGATTGAACTTCAAGGAGATGCCGATAATATCCGCCAAGCCCATGGCAAGTCTATTGACAAGCTCTTCAGAGAGATGTTCCACAACTAGGAGGTATGAGCATGTTTTGGAAATTAGTTAAGTATGAATTACAATCAGTCCGCAAGTGGTACCTTGGCATCTACGGGATTGCCATCCTACTGTCTATACCTTTGGGCTTAATGCTTCAAAAATTAATGGTCACCTTTGAACATAGCCATAAGGAACCAAGCCTACTTTTTATGGCCTTCTTTACACTGATTGTTATTGCTACCATTGTTGTTTGGGGAACCATCTATATCGCAACTATTGTCCTCATCATCAAACGCTTTGCGACCAGCGTCTTCGGACGAGAAGGCTACCTAAGCAACACGCTTCCTGTTTCAGCGCACCAACTTGTCTTGTCTAAACTCTTTGTAGCCTTTATTTTAGATACGATTTCATCTCTCGTTGTACTCGCTTCAATTGGCATTATAGCCGCTTTCAACCTAGATATGAAAGATATCCTCCTGACTACCAGCTACTTTGGTCAAATCTTAAAAGAAATGGGGGCCCTCTACCTCTTCATCCCTGCTACAATTTTAGGAACAATTGCTGGTATTCTACTTTATTACCTCTGTATTAGCATCGGAAATCTCTTCAACACTAACAAAATTCTTATGGGGTTTGTCGCTTATTTCGCTATTCAGTCTATCCTATTCTTTATTGGTTTCTTCTTTGGATTTAGCGCTGCTTTGACTTCAAATATCACAAGTAATTCAATGAACAATTTGACATATATTTTGGGTATCATTCAGTCTATCATTATTATCGCTGCAAGCTACTTTGGTACCTACTATATCATGACCAAGCGCTTAAACTTAGACTAAAAAAAAACGTGTTCCTTTTGGAACACGATTTTTTTTGCATTGAAAAGACTTATTTACTTTGTTCTTTACGGTAAGTCTCAATTTCCGCCTTGTTACCCCAAACGAAGTGTCCTGGGCGTACTTCAGCCATTTCTGGTTTATCAACAGAATAGTCATGCTGGTTTGGATCATAAACCTTCAAGACTTTCTTACGTTCCAAAATTGGGTCTGGAATAGGAACAGCAGACAAGAGTGACTTGGTGTAAGGGTGAATAGGATTGTTGTAGAGTTCTTCCGTTTCGGCAACTTCCACAATTGTTCCCTTATAGATAACAGCGATACGGTCAGAAATGAAACGGACCACTGACAAGTCATGAGCGATAAAGAGGTAGGTCAATCCCAACTCTTTTTGGAATTTCTTAAGCAGGTTCAAAATTTGGGCACGGACTGACACGTCAAGGGCTGAAATCGGTTCATCGGCAATAACCAAATCAGGTTGCATAACCAAGGAACGCGCAATCCCGATACGTTGACGTTGTCCCCCAGAAAATTCGTGAGGATAACGTGTCAAGTGCTCTTCGAGAAGCCCTACTTCTTTGATGATCTCCTTGATTTTAGCCTTACGGTCTTCTTCATCCTTATAAAGATGGAAGTTATACAAACCCTCAGACAAGATATAGTCAACCGTCGCACGTTCATTCAAACTCGCTGCAGGGTCTTGGAAAATCATCTGAATACGACGGATAAGGTCATTTTTCTCAGAGTGAGATAAGTGACCATTAATTTTCTTACCGTCAAATATAATGTCGCCATTACTTGTATCATTTAGACCAATAATGGCACGCCCGATAGTCGTCTTACCACTACCAGACTCACCAACGAGGGAAAAGGTTTCACCCTTGTTGATGAAAAAATTAGCATTGTGGACCGCGACGAATTTCTTGCTTCCCTCACCGAAGGAAATCTCCACATCTTTTACTTCAACTAACTTCTCAGGCATTGCCTTCCTCCTCATCTTCTAAATGTGCAAATCCCATATTGGCACGGATTTTTCATGTAGATTTTGGATGACCTCAGGTTTTTCAACTTTTGGCGCATCCTCATGTAAGAGCCAGGTCTTAGCCCAGTGAGTATCTGAAACTTGGAATTGTGGCGCTTTTTCCTCGAAGTCAATCTGCATAGCATAGTCTGAACGCAAGGCAAAGGCATCCCCAACAACCGGTGTATAAAGTGACGGTGGTGTCCCTGGAATTGAGAAGAGTTCACCCTTATCAGCAGCCAACTGCGGCAAGCTTGACAGCAAGCTCCAAGTATAGGGATGACAAGGTTCATAGAAAATTTCCTCAACCGTAGCAAACTCAATGATTTCACCAGCATACATAACCGCAACCTTATCAGCGATACTGGCTACGACACCAAGGTCATGGGTAATGAAAATGACTGAGAAACCATACTCCTCTTTAAGTGATTTCAAGAGGTCAATGATTTGAGCCTGAATGGTCACGTCAAGAGCCGTTGTTGGCTCGTCACAGATAAGAATATCAGGACGACAAGCTAGGGCAATGGCAATAACGATACGTTGACGCATCCCACCAGAATATTGGAAAGGATATTCATTGAAACGTTCCTCCGCATCAGGAATACCGACCTTGTCCATATAGTCAATGGCCATTTTCTTAGCTTCCTTAGGCGATTTACCTTGGTGCTTGACAATGACTTCAACAATTTGACTACCGATTGTCTTAATAGGGTCCAGACTGGTCATAGGATCCTGGAAGATTGTTGCAATCTTAGCTCCACGAATTGGTGCCCAATCTTGGTGACTCTTAAGTTTTGTTAAATCTTGACCACGATAATTAATAGATCCACTGGCTACACGGCCATTTTCTTCAAGCATCCCTGTGAAAGTTTTAGTCAAGACTGATTTACCTGAACCAGACTCACCAACCAAGGCCAAAACCTCACCTTCAACCAAATCAAGGGAAACCCCTCGAATAGCTGTCAAAACACGGTCACGAACGTCAAATTCCACGACGATATCGCGAGCCGATAATATTACATTTTTATTTCTGTCATATTGGACTCCTATCTATGCGTACGTGGGTCACTAGCATCCGCTAAGTTTTGACCAACAATAAAGAGGGCAAGAGAAACGAGAATCAAGGTTGTCAATGGAATCCAGAAGAGATAAGCATTGACCGTAACGTTCTGAGCATAGTCTGAAATCAAACGACCTAGACTAGGTGTTGTAACGGGAAGCCCCAAACCGAAGTAGGAAAGGAAAGCTTCGTAAGAGATAAATCCTGGCAAAAGCTGACTCGCCATGGTTACAATAACTGACACAAGTTGTGGCATGATATTCTTAACCACAATCTTTGCCGTTGGTGTTCCCAGTGTACGGGAAGCCAAGTTGTACTCCAAATCACGGTAACGCATGATTTGAATACGGATACTATAGGCAATCCCAATCCAACCTGTCACAGTCATGGCAAAAATCATATTCCAGAAACCAGCACCCAATGAATAAGTCAAGACAATAACCACAAGGAGGTCAGGAATATTTGAGATGATGTTGTAGATTTCCATCATAACCATATCGAAGGTCTTAGAAATCCCCCAAACAGCACCCACAAGCAAACCAATGACAACATTAAGGATGGTAGCAATGACAGCGATAAGAATTGAATTACGCGCACCAAACCAAACACTGTCGAATAGAGACTTACCATTACTATCGGTACCAAACCAATATTGAGCATTTGGGTGAACATAACGCAAACTGAAATCATTAACTTTTGAGACATCATTGAAATCAAATTTTGAAAACATCGGGTAGATAAAACTCATCAAAACAATGGCAATCAAGATACCCAACATGACTACTGTTGATTTCTTTTTAAGGAACTGACGCATCACCGATTTCCAATAAGAATAAGCCGGTGCATCAATTGTTTCAGAGGCAAAATCATCGCGCTTTACAAATTGGAACTTACTTTTATCAATTGAAGCCATTATTTACCTCCTTTAGATGTCAATTTGATACGTGGGTCAATCACTGTCATAAGGATATCACCCACAAGCAATGAGAAGATGGTGAGGGTTGTGAAAATAAACACGAGACCCACAACCATAGCATTATTTGAAGCACGAACAGAGTCAATCAACATTTTACCCATACCAGGATAGGCAAAAATAGTTTCTGTCAAGGTAGCTCCGGTGATAACACTTACGATAGATGCTGGAATTCCTGAAACCAAGGATACCATCGCATTTTTGAAAATGTGTTTGTTTGAAATTTCTTTTTCTGACAACCCTTTGGCGCGTGCAAAACGAACAAAGTCTTGAGATTGTAAATCAATCATATAACGACGAATCCAAATGGCAAGTCCTGGCGTTGACAAGAGACCAAGAATAACAGATGGCAAGACATAAGAACGCCAGTCACCTGCACCCAAGATTGGGAAGGAATCCGGAAGCCCAATTTCAGAACCAATCAATCGAATGATATAAACCAAGGCAATAGTTGGTAGAGAAAGCAAGAAGGTCAGAATACCTGTTGACACACTATCAAAGAGGGTGTTCTTTAAGCGGGCCATGTATGACCCTAATGGAATCGCCAAGGCATAAGACAAGACTAGACCAATCAATCCAGCAATAGCAGAGCTTGTCACCATTGATGGATACTGGTAATGACTTTTCGTTGCTGTATAAGGATCATTGCCAAACAAAGAACGGTCTCTTTCGTCAGCCTGACTTGGTGATTTATAGGTACGAGAGTAAATATCCACTGAAGATGGCTTTTTACCCGTTGGGAAATTCACATCAGTTGTTAAGGTTTGTCCTTGGCCCTGCGTAATGACATCAAGAACACCCTGATCAGCATAGGTTGGATAAGACGTACCAAGGTTCATCTTCACGAAGTTTTGGTGAACAAATGGGAACTGACCATTAAAGTAAAGCAGATATTTATGCTTAGTCCCTGAACCAACCACTGACCAACCAATAGCGGGATCATTTTCAATTCGAATGTAACGTTTCAAGTTTGGATTTGTTTTATCTTTTACCCATCCTGTATTGTCAAATTCAAAGAGGTGCGTATAGAAGCCAAATACACGTTCAAGGACTGGCACATCACGTGTCGCATAAAATTGCTTACTTTCCTTAAACTGCTGCAAATGCCAGCCACGTCCCAAACTATCCACATATTTTTGGTAGATAGCCTTATTGGCCTTGGTTGGTTTAGTCGTTACAGACTTATCAAGCGAGCTTGCTTTTTCCTGCAACTCCTTGGTGTCATAGTAATCAATATAACCCATTCGCTCATAGATTGTATTTTCATAGTTAGCTTTCGAATCGGCTGTCTTTGCAATCTTGTTGTAGTTAGGGTCCTGTCTGAAAATCAGACGCCTCGGCACCATGGTATAAATAATGGTGTAGGTCAAGGCCGTCACGACAAATATTGACAATAGAGAACGAAGGGTTCTCAATAAAATGTATTTTTTCATGTCTCTTCCTTTAACTCCAAAAGAACTTTCCCAATCAAATGAGAAAGTTCTATCGTCCTTTATTTAACGTCATTCTCATGATTTTTTGAGCGTGTTCGTTGGACTTAGACTTTTCTTTAAACCAGTTTTCACGGGCTTTATCATCATTTTTCTTATGACAACAGCTTTTGAAGATTCAAGTTGCGTGAGCATCTGTCAGAACCCTCAACTCCTACTTGAGTAATCACCTGAGTCTGTTGTCAATCAAGCATGCGTTGGTACGACACTCTGATTAACCAAAGTAGCCTGAGGATGACCTCCCCACAACCTTGCTTGTCTTTCTGTTTAACATTCGTAACGCACTATCTCCATTTTTTCATAAGCACTCTCCAAAAAATCATAGTCATATCACCATTATACCATAAAAATCGAAATAACAGCAATTTTCAGAATATTTTGTCTTATGCTTTCTTTCTCACAATTGATAGCTACTTTCAAAAGCATTTTGATAAATTTTTGGCCAAAAGAAAAAGGCTTACGCCTCTTTCCATGGCATTATTTAACGTGTTTGGCAAGATCTTTTTGAGCCTTGTCGTTAGACACTTTCTTTTCTTTAAGCCATTTTTCACGACTTTGTTCAAATTCTTTCTTAGTAACTACTTTTTCTTGTGGTTTAACATATTTGAAGTAGTCACCTGAACTCTTATCACCCACTTGAGTATATGAACCTGTAAATGGTGTCAAACGTGAGACAACTGGAGCTGAACCGTTACCAACCGTCAAAGGAATGACAAGTGAACTATCTTCTAACCAAGCTTGAGCTTGAGCATAACGATCATAACGTACATTGAGATCTGTTGTTTCAGAATCTGCTGAGTCAAGCAAGGCATCATAATCTTTAAGTCCTACTTGAGCTGCTGCCGCATTTGGCGCATTAAGGGTTGCATTTTGCATATCACCAGATGACAATTGGTTGATATCAATCACCACATTGTCACTTCCCAATGATTTTTCAATGGTTTGTTTCAAAGATTGCGCTTGAGAAACATTAAGTTTAGAACTTTGGTCAACTGGAAGGTCCAAGTGGATTGGGAATTGAACACCTTCTCCTTGGAGAGCTTCTTTAGCCTTACTAAACTCAGTTTTAGCTTTTTCAGCATTGTAGAGACCATCTTGACCATCAGCAAAGTTGACGCCTGACCACTCATCACCATATGAACTCATCTTTTCAGTAACAAGATCTCCAAAGGTCTTATTACCTGCACTAACGAAGTCAGAAGGAACAAAGAGATTTCGAATAGCTTTAGCTGCTCCCTCTTTACCATTGACTTGTGATTGATATACCGTACGGTCAATAGCGAAGTTAATTGATTGACGGAAGTCTTTATTCAAAAGAGCTTTTTTCGTAGAGGTCTTTTCAGCGTCAGTCTTTTTAGCAGTGTATTTGTAACTTTGACGGTCAATATTGACACTCATAGCTGACGTTGACGCACCAGCTGCTGTATAGTAGATATTATCTTTATATTTCTTTTCGACAGATGCATAGTTAGAGCTCATTGGGTAGACACGAGCAATACTATAAGCACCATCAGTGAAACTACGTTCCAAAGATTCTGGATCAGAACCATCATCATACGTCAATTTGATAGCATCAAAGTGAACGTTCTTCTTATCCCAATAGTTTTCATTCTTAGTCAACTCGATTGATGATTTAGCTGTCAAAGATTTGAGAAGGAATGGACCGTTGTATAGGATAGAGGTTGGGTCTGTTGACTTACCGAAATCTTTTCCTTTAGTCTTAAGGAAGTCTGCATTGACTGGGAAAAGCAAACCATAAGTTGTCTTAGAGTTCCAGTATGGCTCTGGTCGTTTAAGTGTATATTGCAAGGTATGGTCATCAATTGCCTTAACACCAACCTTTGAGAAATCTTTATTGGCACCTGAAAGGTAGTCGGACAAACCAGCAATAGAATCTTGAACCAAATAGAGAGCACCAGCTTTTGAGTCTGCCGCATGCTTAAGACCAGTTACAAAGTCTTTAGCTGTAACATCAGCGTACTCTTCACCATCAGAGGTATACCATTTAACCCCTTTACGGATTTTATAAGTGTAGGTTAGACCATCTTGAGAGACAGACCAATCTTCAGCCACTGAAGGTACAAGATTACCATATTTATCTGTTTCCATAAGACCATCAACACCATTTGTCACAGCGGTTGTTGTAGGTCCTGTATTTGAGGTAATGTAATCCAAAGTTTCAGGATCTGAACTGTAAACGTAACCATAAGTAGTACCACTGGTACTAGACTTAGATGAACAAGCCGCCAAAATACCAACACTAAGGACGGCAACGCCTGCTAAGGCTAACCATTTACTTTTTTCATAAGATTTCTCCAAAATATAAAATTTTTTACAGCTTCATTATAGCATAAATAATCAAAAAGAACAGTTATTATTAGAATCTTTTGTACAATTCGATAATATCTGTAAACACGAAAACTACTGAAATTCCTTATCAATAAAGGGTTTTCTTTAGTTTATGTTGATTAATTTTTAATCACAAAAGTTGCATAAAAAGGCCCAGCCACTCGGCCAGACCTCCTTTTATCATTACTTTTAATTATTGAGTGCTTGAGCAGCTGTGATAATCGCTAGATTGTAAATGTCTTCGGCACTAGCACCGCGAGAAAGGTCGTTAACTGGTTTATTGAGACCTTGCAAGATTGGTCCAATAGCTTCGAACATTCCCAATCGTTGGGCAATCTTATAGCCAATATTACCAGCCTGCAAACCTGGGAAGACAAAGACATTAGCTTGTCCTGCTACGTCACTGTCTGGTGCCTTAATAGCCGCTGTTGCTGGAACAAAGGCTGCATCAAACTGCAACTCACCATCAATAGCCAAGTCAGGACGCATCTCCTTAGCAAGAGCTGTTGCTTCAACAACCTTATCCACTTTTGGTGATTTGGCAGAACCTTTTGTTGAGAAGCTAAGCATGGCCACTTTAGGATCAAGCCCGAAAATGGCAGCTGTATCAGCAGTATTAACAGCAATTTCTGCCAGTTCTTGAGCGTTTGGTTCAATGTTAATAGCACAGTCAGCAAAAACCAAACGTTGGTTAGTGTTTTCACGGTTCATAAGGAAAACACCTGAAGTACGTGAAATGCCTGGTTTTGTCTTGATAACTTGAAGGGCAGGACGTACTGTATCAGCTGTTGAGTGAATAGCACCTGAAACCATACCATCAGCAAGACCAAGTTTCACTAACATAACACCAAAATAGTTAACATCACGAAGCAACTTGTCCGCATCTTCAATTGTCGCTTTTCCTTTACGGATTTCAACAAATTTTTCCTTCATTTCCTCAAAGCCTTCATAGGTTTCAGGATTAATAATCGTATAGTTAAAATCTGCAAAACCAAGATCATTCAAGATTTTGTGAACCTCAGCTGGGTCTCCCAAGATAATAGGATCCACCAATCCTTCAAATTTCAAACGGGCAGCTGCACGAACCACACGGTCGTCATTACCCTCAGGAAAAACAATCTTAATGTTCTTTCCTAAAATACGTTCACGAAGTTCACCAAATAGACTACGCATAAATACTCCTCAATCAATCTTTTTAGTTTGTAAGTCCATGATAACGGTTTCAAAGTCATCTGTCAAGGAAGACGCAAAGACCATCTCTTTCTTGGTAAAGGGATTGACAAAAGCAAGACGGTGACAATGCAAGGCCTGACGTTCAATCCCATAATTTAGAGAGCCCCCATAAAGGTCATCTCCCAAAAGAGGAAGGCCCAAATGAGCAAAGTGCACACGAATCTGGTGCGTCCGTCCAGTATGAAGGTTAATATCAACCAACTTAACTCGCCCATAATCACCTACCAAACGATAACTGGTATGAGCATATTTCCCTGATTTATGGACCCGACGTGTGATGATGGAATCCACATCACGCGCAATGGGTGCAATGATTTCTCCCTGTTCCTCAAGTTTAGTATCACCCTCCACCAAGGCATAGTAGTGCTTTTTAATGGACTTCTGCTGCAACTGCTTATCCATACGTGCATGGGCATAACCGTGCTTGGCAAAAAGCATGAGCCCAGACGTGTCCTTGTCCAGACGTGTCACAATATGCACTCGCTGATTGGGATAATCATTGCTAACAAAGTGATATTTGACAAAATTAGCCATGGTGTTGTCATGATTGACACTTGGAATACTAGCATAACCATATGGCTTGTTCACCAACAAAAAGTTGTCATCTTCATAGACAATATCCAAGTCAAACGGGATGGGAGTTAAGGTATCATGTGGTGCCTCATCAGGAATCTCTATAGCGACCACATCTCCCTCATGAACAGGGTAGGTCGCAAACTGCTCCTCACCATTGACCCAGATATGACCGCCCTCAAACTTAATCTTAGCCAAAAGTCCTTTGGAAACATCATGCTCCTTCAAAAAAGTCTTTACTCGGCAGGAACGTCCCACAGTAAATTCATATCTCATTCTTCCATGTCTCCGATAAAGGAATCACGTACACGCTCCCAGAAACTGGTATGACTGGCACTAGCCACAAAGGAAATCTTACGCTGGTCAATTGAGAACTCTACCTTTTGCACATTACGATTAGTGTAGGTTTTATTATCGACCGAAAGCGTGTAGCTCCCCATTCGGGTAGGATAAACGGTAATTTTCTCATTCTTAGGAACAATAAGTGGACTGCCCAAGGTACGGTAAACACGGTTATTAAGACTGGCAATCTCAGTCAATTGCAGGGCCTCAATAGTGGGATGAAGAACTGCACCACCCAAGGATTTATTGTAGGCAGTCGAACCTGTCGGTGTTGCTACAGACAGTCCATCCCCACGGAAGCTCTCAAATAAGATGTCATTGAGGCAGACATCAGCTGCCATAGTTTTTTCATTACGTTTAATAGCTGCTTCATTGAGTGCAATTGATGTAAAGGAACGGCCATCAGCCAAGGTTAGCTTGACATTTAAGAGCGGGTAAGAAATCTTCTCGCCGCGATCCTTACGCAAGGTCTCGATCAACTGCTCAACCTCACCATCTAAATAATCTGTATAAAATCCCAAATGCCCCGTATGAATGCCAACAAAACGCACACGAGCAAGCTCTTTTTCATACATATGAAAGGCTGATAGCAGCATGCCATCACCGCCGATAGAGATGACCACATCAGGATTTTTCTTGGTTAAATAAAAATCAGGATCGTCTCGAAAGGCATTAAAAAGTTTTGAGGCAACACGCCTACTCTGGGGCTTACCATTAGCAATAATAGCCACCTTCATCTCATCCGAAAAGGTCTTCATCTGTGTCATCACTATTTCCTACACTATCTTTCAAAGTTCTGTTGATTGGATCAAAGAGCAACTGAGCATCTCGAATATCATCACGTATCTTACGCATCTCTTCATCAAGCTGATAGGCCATGCGTGCCGTATTTTCCAAGCGGAGTTTAATCTCCTCTGGAAAATTTCCCTGATATTTATAATTAAGGGAATGTTCAATAGTGGCCCAAAAGTTCATGGCCAAAGTCCGAATTTGAATCTCGGCAAGGATTTCCTTACGGCCATCAATGGTATCAACAGGATAAGCCACGATAACATGATAAGAACGATAACCCGAATGTTTACGGTTCCTAATATAATCACGCTCTGAGACTATGGTCATATCACTACGGTGACGCAAAAGACCCAAAACCTCATCCACATCATCAACAAATTGAACCATAATACGCAGTCCAGCAATATCTTGCATTTCCTTGGCCAAATTCTCAACAGACAGGCCACGTAGGGCAATTTTTTCCTCAATGGAAGCCACTGACTTCACACGGCCCGTCACAAATTCAATGGGCGAATGACGATTTTTCTTACGAAATTGTTTACGAATGCCTCGGAGCTTAATCTTGAGCTCACCTACGGCCTGAATATAGGGGTCTAAAAATTCTTCCCAATCCATGGTCAAGATAGGACTCCTCCTTGTCAAAAGCTTTAGTTTTTTATAAAATAAAACAATCTGTTATATTATACCATATTTAAAGGACGAGGGAGGGACACACATGAACCATTTAGAGATAGAGTACAAAACTCTACTCACCAAAGATGAGTATAATCGTTTGGCTATGCTTTTCTCCCATGTAACACCTGTTACACAAACAAACTATTACATTGACACCATTCAGGGTGATATGAAGAGCAAAAAGTTGTCTTTACGCATCCGAACGCTCCCGACTCACGGAGAGCTGACCTTGAAAATTCCTGAGAAGGTTGGAAACATGGAGTACAACGTCACCATGGATTGTGCAGAGGCTAAGGCTATGACCAAGTCACTAGACTTTCCCGATTGCCAAATCAAATCCATTCTTCTGGAGCGTGGGGTTAAGTTAGAGGACTTGACCATTCTCGGGCATTTAACCACAACCCGTCGTGAATACCAGACCAACATTGGGCTTATGGCCCTTGATGTCAATGTTTACGCTGACAAGAAAGACTATGAACTGGAGTTGGAAGTTTTGGATGCCGAAAAAGGCAAAGATGACTTCGATGCCTTTCTTAAAGAAAATAACATTAACTTTAAATATGCCAAAAGTAAGGTAGCACGCTTTGTAGCTACTCTCAAGCGCGACAAAGACTAATTAACAATAGCTGATAAAAATTCTGCTCATTAGTTACGATGTCAGTCTATAAAAATTCATTCCATTTCTGAGACAAGGTTTGTGCCTTGTCTTTTTTGATAACCAAAGGAGTAGCCAGAAATACCACTACTGTTTGGTCTAAAAACGCATACAAGAGACAATTTTTCTCTAAAGGTTCGTCATTTTCGTTCATATCATGGTTTGATGGCTGAAATTTCTGCTGCTTTTTGCTAAAATAGAACTATCTGTAGTTTAATTTATAATAGCCCTAACTGGGCTTAGCACTTATTTATTAAAGGAGTCACCATTATCATGGTACATCAAAAAGCAAACCCACAATTGAAATTGTTCTCTCTCAGCTCAAATCCCGAAATTGCTGAAAAAATTGCTGAGGCTACCGGATTGCCACTTGGTAAAGTTTCTTCACGCCAATTCTCTGATGGAGAAATCATGATTAACATCGAAGAGTCTGTTCGTGGGGACGATATTTATATCATCCAATCTACAAGCAACCCTGTTAACGACCACCTTTGGGAATTGCTCATCATGATTGATGCCTGCAAACGTGCCAGTGCTAACTCTGTCAACGTGGTTATGCCTTACTTTGGTTATGCACGTCAAGACCGTATCGCTGCGTCACGTGAACCAATCACTGCTAAATTGATTGCCAATATGCTGGTTAAAGCTGGTGTTAACCGCATTTTGACTCTTGATCTTCACGCTGTCCAAGTTCAAGGTTTCTTTGACATTCCAGTGGATAATCTTTTCACGATGCCTTTATTTGCGGAATACTACGACGAAAAAGGATTCACAGGTAGTGATATTGTCGTTGTTAGTCCTAAAAACTCTGGTGTTAAACGTGCACGTGGTTTGGCAGAATACCTTGATGCCCCAATCGCTATCATCGACTACGCCCAAGATGATGCTGAACGTGAAGAAGGCTATATCATCGGTGAAGTTGAAGGCAAAACAGCCATCATTGTTGATGATATTCTTAATACTGGTAAAACTTTTGCCGAAGCTGCCAAAATCCTTGAACGTGCTGGTGTGAAAGACATCTATGCCGTAGCTAGCCACGGTCTCTTCGGAGGTGGAGCTGCTGAAATCCTCAACGTTGCACCAGTCAAAGAAATTTTGGTGACAGACTCCGTTGCAACTAAAGAAAAAGTTCCTACAAACGTTAAATACATTTCGGCAAGTAAGCTCATTGCCAACGCTATTACTCGTATCTTTGAACGCCAACCACTTAGCCCACTCTTTGCTTATAAATCTAACGAGGACTAAGCTATGGTTTATTTGGACAATGCAGCGACAACACCATTGAATGCCACTGCTATCTCTGCTATGACCCATGTCATGACTGAAACCTTTGGAAATCCATCGAGTCTTCATGCTTATGGGCGCCAAGCTTCCAAAGAACTCCGTGAAGCACGTGAGGAAATGGCCAAACAGTTCGACGTTCCTGCCCGCAAGCTTATCTTCACTTCTGGTGGGACTGAGGGCAACAATACAGCAATCAAAGGTTACGCCCTCGCCAATCAAGCTAAGGGGAAACATTTGATTACGACGGCCATTGAACACCACTCGGTACTTCACACCATGGCCTATCTGGAAGAACGCTTTGGTTTTGAAGTAACCTATATTCAACCGAAAAATCAGGTTATCACAGCACAACAAATCGCTGATGCTCTACGTGACGATACCATTCTCGTTTCTGTCATGTATGCCAATAACGAAACTGGCCAACTGCTTCCTGTCAAGGAAATTGGGAACTTACTCGCTGACCACCAGGCTGCCTTCCATGTGGATGCCGTTCAGGTTGCAGGGAAACTTCCTATTCACCCTGAGGAACTCGGTGCCGATTTCGTCTCTATCAGCGCCCACAAATTCCATGGACCTAAAGGTGTCGGCATGCTCTATCATAATGACTTGCACTTTGACAACCTTCTCCATGGTGGTGAACAAGAGGAAAAACGCCGTGCCAGTACTGAAAATCTAGTCGGAATTGCAGGAATGACCGCAGCTTACAAGCATGCTAGCGAGAATTACCAAGCCAATTACCAACATGTGGAAACAATTCGTCAGACTTTCCTAGACGCTCTTACCGTTCCTTACGAGATTAATAGCGCTGGTCCTAGCCTACCTCACGTTATCAACATCAGTTTTCCTGGTAAGGAAAATGGTCCTCTCTTAACTCTGTTAGATTTGGCTGGTTTCGCTGTCTCAACAGGCTCTGCTTGTACTGCTGGAACCGTTGATCCCAGCCATGTCATTCAATCCCTCTATGGCAAGGATTCTGACAAGCTAAAAACAGCCATTCGCATTAGTTTATCAGAGGAAAATACCGCTGAAGAACTCCAGGCCCTAGCAGAAAACTTAATCAAATCATAGGAGACTAACATGGCATTTGAAAAAAGCATTCATTTGACTGACTGTAAGTACCGTTACACCATCAGTCCTAATGTTAAAAAATTCACTCTACGTGATACGACTTTTGTGCAAAATAAGATTGGAAACTACGAGTTGCACCGCCTTCTCGAAAAAGTGCCTAACTCAGGCGAAGGTTTTCCACTCAAAATCACTATTAACAAAGACTTGACAGGCTTCAAATTGTCTATCACAGACAAATCTGGCCTTCGTAACGTTAATATCTTTAAAAATGAAGATCACCACATCTTGCAAGAAAAATTCTACTTCTTGATGCAGAGCTTGGTTGATCGTAACGTTTTCGAGCAAGAAGAAGTATAAATTTTTTCTTACTACATAGAAATAGCCTATCCATGTGATAGGTTTTTTATATCGCCTCATCTACACTATTTTGTTGCAATCTTCACAAACTTTTCTTAAAATATAAGAGAATCATACTAATTAAAGAAAGGAAAGCGATCAATGACATTTGAGAAAAACATCCCAAACGCCACTGCCAAACGTCTCTCTCTCTACTATCGTATTTTCAAACGATTCCATCGTGAAAATATCGATAAAGCAAGCTCTAAACAAATTGCTGAAGCGATTGGGATTGATCCTGCTACTGTTCGTCGTGACTTCTCCTATTTTGGTGAGCTAGGTCGCCGTGGTTTTGGTTATGACGTAAACAAGCTGATGACATTTTTCGCTGAACTCCTAAATGACAATGCGACTACCAAGGTACTCCTTGTAGGTGTTGGTAATGTCGGGCGTGCCCTTCTCCACTATCGTTTTCAAGAGCGTAACCGCATGCAGCTGGTCATGGCTTTTGACACGGATGATAACGAATTGGTAGGCACTCAAACTGAGGACAATATCCCTATCTATGGAATTTCTCAAATCAAAGATAAGATTGCCCAAGAAGACATCAAAACAGCCATCCTGACAGTGCCATCTATCAAGGCACAGGAAGTGGCTGATCTTTTGGTTGAAGCTGGTATTGAAGGCATCCTCTGCTTCTCTCCAGTTAACCTTAATCTTCCTCGCCATGTGGTTGTCCAGTACGTGGACCTCACTAGTGAACTACAAACCCTACTCTATTTCATGAAAGAAGAAGAAAAATCAAGGAGAAGTAATGACTAAACCTATTATCGGAATCACAGCCAATGTAAGGCCAAACCCAGCCCATGAAGATATTAACTGGTCCTATGCCCCATCTGGCTTTGTAGAAGGAGTTCAAAGAGCCGGTGGCCTAGCAATCCTACTACCAGTATCCGATCCTTCGGAAGCCAAGACCTACATCTCCATGATTGATAAGCTTATCCTGATCGGTGGGCAAAACGTTGACCCTAAATTCTACAACGAAGAGAACCATGCCAGTGAAGATGACTTCTTTCTCGAACGGGATATCTTTGAAATGGCACTCATCGAGGAAGCCACTAAGCAGAAGAAACCCATCTTTTCAATCTGTCGCGGTACCCAACTCATGAATGTCGCACTAGGTGGTAGCCTCCATCAAGATATTGAAAATCACTGGCAAGACAAACCTTCTGATTACCTCTACCATGAGATGATTGTTGATGAGAACAGCAAGTTGGCAGAAATCTACGGATGTGGAACCTCTATCAACTCCTTCCACCATCAAAGTATCAAACACTTGGCCTCTGACCTTCGTGTCATTGCGCGTGACCCTGAAGATAACACTGTTGAAGCCGTTGAGTCAAAAACGCCAAACCTTCGCTTCTTAGGCGTACAGTGGCATCCTGAGCTTCTCCTAGACAAACGTGAAGAAGACCTCAAACTCTTTGAATACGTCGTTAACGAACTATAAAAGCAACTGAGACTGCACTCAGTTGCTTTTATAGTATTTCTATCAGGGGACTCTTGCTAGAGCTCAAAATCCTCTCTTTCCTCTCGGAAAGAATAATAGGTGGATTTGCCTACAATCAAATGATCAAGGAGACAAATCCCCAAGTCATTGCAAGACCGCTTGATCTTTTGCGTAAAATCAATGTCATTATGACTAGGGTAGGCCTCACCAGACGGGTGATTGTGAACCACTATTAAAGACGTTGCCATCAGATGACAAGCATAATGCAAAATCTCACGAGGCTCTGCAATCGAACGACGCACCCCACCAATAAACACCGTCTTTTGCTGAATGATACGATTCTGCGTATCCAGGTAAATGGCCACCAAATGCTCCTGAGGCTTGTCCCCAATATCCAACATCATACGACGGGCCACCTGCTGACTAGACATAATCTGCTCAGAACGAGCCAACTCAGCCTTCTCAATCCGCTTAGACAGCTCCACCATAGCCTTCAACTCGATAGACTTCACACGCCCAATACCAGGAATGGCCTGAAGTTCATTTAAAGACAAGCGAGACAAATCTGCCAAACTCGTCATTCCTTTCAAAATACGACTAGCCATAGATAAGACCGACTCCGACCTAGTTCCCGTTCGCAGCACTATGGCCAACAGCTCCTGATCTGACAAAACCTCCGCCCCCTTCTGCAAGAGACGCTCACGAGGCAAAAGTCCCGACTCCTCAGCTACAATACTATACATAAGAAAAAACCTCCTACTTACTTATTCGTAAGTGGGAGGGGGAAATTAAATAGATGAGGATTTTTTTAAACCTATTTTTCTTAAAAAGGCCTTTTGATAGGCTGAAAACTTATCCTTGAGTGTCAGTGGTTTCGGAATCTTTTCCGTCTCAATAAGATAAACCTTATGTCGTTCGGCATAAGATATTGCTTCAGAAGTTATTATACGATAATCGATTCCTTCATCCCAAACTTTTCGATAAAAGAGATAATCCAGAACATTCTCATCAAAATGATAAAAAATGGGTTTATCCTTTAGTATAATTTTCCCAAAAAAATCTTTTGACATCCACATGGAGCCTTGGAAAACATAGAGTGAATTATTAGTAGCTTTTAGACATTGGTTATTTAAGTCAAGTTCCTGATTATGGTTTAAAGTGCTGATTGAGTCTGTCCAATAAAGTTCCTTAGACAAATCAGCAAACACCAGACCAACCTCTGGAAAATGTGTAAAAATTGATACTACTCTCTCTTCATCTAATAGCATATCCACTAGAGCATGTCTTGTAGCTTCATCAACAAGGCGACCTTCATTTCCAAAGTCTGATGTGTGAAAATGTCCAACAAAGTCATACTCTCTAAGCTGAGATACCAAAGATACTAAAGCATGATAATGATTTTCAAAAGTTTGAGAAACAAGATGGAATCTATCTTTCTCAAAACGATTTAATAAGATAACCTCAACTTCATTTCTATCGATATGGCTTGAAAGGGTAAAATAGTAGAAAGCAGACAAACTTGTGTCCGTAAATACTTTTAGTCTCTCTACATCACTAATGTGTACATGAATAGCTAAACGACAATTGAGCCTTGTAATTGTGTTAAAGTTAGAATCAACCATCTTATCATCTAAAAATACCAAACTATCAGGGGAATGATAACGGTTCAGATGCGACTTGATTAGTGCCACCGGATAAGTTGATCGGTTAGTAAGATAATCTAAAAGTAGTTTTCCTTTTTTCTCATCACCTGTAAAAGCTTTCAACTTAATAAAGGGTACCTTATGCTCAAGGGTACTTATTGGTCTGTAATAAGAAAAATCAGGGTGAATTAAATCTTCTGCCTCTTCATCAATGGTATTAAAGACAGCATCATAATGAAAACCTGCTTCAACCAGAACACTAGTAACTTTAGTTTCGTAATTGTCAATAACATCTTGAACGTCGGTAAAAGTCTTTATAGAAGTCCAAAATTTTTGAAAGGCATCTGAAGCAACAACATGCTTTTTGAAAGATATAAAATAACTTTGTAGATGCTCATCGAAATATTTGGTTTTTCTAAAATTCGTCATTCCCCAAAAGTCAACATTCGAACGTTTTTCAAAGCCTTCAACTAAGTCAGTCATATCCCATAGAGGACCAAAGCAAGTATCATTCATGAGTGTAACTGAATCGAAATCCGTTAAATGGTCAAAACCGACATGAGCCATACCATCTCTCCAAGCTGCAAAATCAAAGCCTAGATTTTCTCTTTGTAATACCTTCTCTACACCCAGATCTTTGAGAGTTTGTAATGTGGACCCTGTTAGTTGACTATTTGAAATCACAATAAGTTTAGAAAAAAGTGGTCTAAGCTGCTCTAATTGATAGAGCACATGACCACTTAATTCGTTGTACTTATTATAATGAACATACAACAAGAGACGTTTCATTTATTCCTTAATCTCCCATTTTCCATTTCTCTGAACCATACCAGTTGCAGAATCTTTTGCTGACTTATCATCATCTTCAATATCTGTTCGATTTAAGAGAATGACTGGTGAATTAGCTGAATCAGCAAAAGCAATCATCTGATCATCATTATCTCTTATAGAGACTTGAAGCTTGAGCTTAATATCATTCAGATGAGCCAAACTGCATTTATATGTGAGTGTTTTTCTTCCTGAACCACTGGTCTTATTGTCCAAGGAATTGTCATTATAAATCCAGATACCACGGTCAATATCTGTAATTGAAAAGGCAATATAGGTCTCAATATCTTCATTCACATCATAAGAAATCTCGAATGAAATATCTTGATCAGGACTAATAATATTTTCAGTCAAAAGTTTAACTTGTAAATTAGTGATTTTGGGATTTTCAACCACCACATCATCATTTGAAACTTTTTGACCAGCAGCATTATCAAAGCTATATTGATTGGCAACTTCATCAGGATCACCAACAACTTTGACTAGACCATGTTCAATCAGAACTGCCTTATTACAGTACTTTTTAACCGCTGACATGTCATGGGTCACCAAGATAGTTGTCTTTCCAGATTGCTTACGTTCCATGAAATAATCATTACATTTACGTTGAAAGGCCTCATCACCCACGGCCAACACTTCATCAAGGATGAGGATATCACCTTGGGCCTTGATAGCTACAGAAAAGGCAAGACGAACCTGCATACCACTTGAGTAGTTCTTCAACTTTTGATTCATGAAGTCATGAAGTTCAGCGAAATCTACAATGTCATCATACATGGCGTCTACTTCTTCTGTTGAGAAACCAAGCATAGCCCCATTCATGTAGACATTCTCACGGCCAGTCAATTCTGGGTTAAATCCAACCCCCAGCTCAATGAAAGATACCAACTTACCATCAATGGTAACCTTACCTTTTTCTGGAACATAAATCTCAGAAATAATTTTTAGAAGCGTTGATTTCCCTGAACCATTACGTCCAACAATTCCATAAAAATCACCTTTTTCGACTTCAAAAGAAATATCTTTCAAGACATGTTGCTCAGTATACCCTTTAATCCCTTTAAAGCGATTAACAAGAGTTGTTCTTAGACTCTGGCTCGCCTCAGTTGGCAATTTAAAATACTTACTTACATGATCTACTTTTACAGCAATATTATTTGACATTATAGAATCTCCGCAAATCGTTTAGCATTTCGATTAAAGACAAGGAAACCAATGATAAAAATCACAACAGGAATCGCATAAGGAACAAAAGCAATCAATTTATTGTTAATAATATCCCATCCTCTTGGGTTAACTGGGTCAATGATAAAATGACGCATATCCTGTAAAATCTGAGCGATTGGATTCAGCATCATAACCTTTGCAACAAACGTCTGGTTTCTTTGAAGAAGGTAAGTGATGGAATAGATAATCGGACTCGCATACATACCTGCTTGAAGTACAACTTCCCAGACAGGACCAATATCACGGTATTTAACAAAGAGTGCCGACAAGATAAAAGCAACTCCCATGGCCATTAAGAGAACCTCCATGAAAAGAGGAATAATGACCAAGGTATTAATACCAATCGGAACCTGATTAATTAAGGCAAATGCAAAAACAACCACTAGGTTAATCAAGAAGTTAATTGCAGCTCCTAGTACAGATGAGATAACAATTGTTTGCTTCGGAAAGTTTAGTTTACGTAAGAGATCACCTCGTGAAACAATAGAGAGCATTCCCATATTGGTAGCCTCAGTAAAGAAACTCCAAAAAATCATGGCTAGAAGCAAGCCTACAGCATAGTGTGGTGTCCCGTCATCAAATCTCAAAAAACGAACGAAGACAAGATACATAATTGTAAACATCATCAACGGTTTCAAAATAGACCAAAGATAACCAATAAAAGAACCCTGATAACGTAATTTAAAATCTGTTTTAATCAGTTCCTTAAGTAAAACTCGATTTTTCTGACTAAAGAATTCCATTTAGTCCTCCTTATACATGAATTTTGTCAAAATCAAACTCGTAAATACAAAGGTGTGAAAGGCTCTATTTTTACGATAACCATATGTTTTCAAACGACGATAACGCTCGCTTAACCCTTGATCCATTATAGTCACAAAGTTCTCAACCAGCTCTTTCTTTTTAGCATTCAATGGCAAAGAAAGAAGATTTTCCGCCTGATTCTGACTAGACTTAATCAACATCCAATATTTGTTGAACAAGGTCTGAGGGCGAATCCAATTCTGCATACGTTTCCGAAGCGTTCTAGCTCCCAAGACATTATCCGCATGCTGACGGTAAAGCTCTGTTGGCTGGTCAATATAAACAAGATTGCCAAATGCTGACGCAAGCAAACCTAAATACCAGTCATGCATCAGAAGCTCGTTAGTTTCCTCACCAGTCCATAATTCAGCCAGAGCATGATTGATTAAAGACACACCACCTGTAACAGTGTTTTCTGTCATTTCTTGAACCAATTCCGTATTAGCATGGTCAGACTGAGTACGAATCATACTCTCATGAAGCACCTCTAAATCTTGGTTCACAACCTTTAAATCCGTATATACCAAAAGGGGTTTATCAGACGGGTAGTGACTTGCTTTCTCAAGTTGAAGAGATAGCTTCTCAGGTAACCAAGTATCATCCTGGTCTGAGAAAAGATAGTAGTCAGATTCTTGATACTTCAAAAGCGTAAAGAAACTCTTTATAACACCTAAATTTTCAGTTTGATCAGGATTGATGAAAACAATGCGATCATCTTCTGAAGCGAAACGTTTGATAAGGTCTCTCGTTTTATCATTAGAACCATCATCGCGAATTAACAAAGTCCAATCAGTATAAGTCTGTTGCTGAATACTCTCTATTTGCTCTGCTAAAAAGTTCTCGCCATTATAAGTAGACATGAGAATAGTTACTTTCATGATAAAAATAGCTCCTCGTATTCACCCACGATTTTTTCCC
Source organism: Streptococcus sp. HSISS2 (assembly GCF_000448665.1). NCBI lineage: Bacteria > Bacillati > Bacillota > Bacilli > Lactobacillales > Streptococcaceae > Streptococcus > Streptococcus sp. HSISS2. The sequence continues at coordinate 1,831,045 of NZ_CM002133.1, forward strand.
AGGTGTAATTTTCTTTCATATTTTCTTTAGCAGCATTTCCCAAGTCTTCAAATGATACTTGACCATTTACAGAATCAATCAAACCCGACAGATTTCCATCGACTTTGTTCCAATACAAGGCAGTCTCTTGAGCAACCTGATGGTTAAAGTCTACGTTAAAGATAAGGTTGAGATTCGTTTGAGCCAGAGCTTCTAATAAACCTGGATTCGTTCCACCTACTTCATGTCCATGAATATAAGCGAAAGCCTGGTTTCGGATATACTTAAGCAAATCCTGATCATAGACAGTTCCCACAAATTTCACACGTTTATCTTTATCAAATCCTGTTATCTGTCTTAGTTCATCAAAGTAAGGATTACCTTCATGATTACAGATAATAACAAGATCACGTTCTGTAGAGGACTTCATAAACTCTCGAATCGCCGTTTCATAGTTATTTTCTGGAACAAAACGCCCTAATATCAAATAATATTCTTTTTCTTGAGTTTGCCATTTTTGATACCAATCTCGAACAGAAGCATCCTCAGCAGTCAAGGTCGTCTTTGATAAATCCGTTCCATAAGCAATAAAAGTTGTATTAGACCACGGATAGGTATCATGAATATAAGTCTCAATACCTCGATTATCAGAAATAATGAGGTCTGCATACTTTGTCATTTCTTTTTCAGAGTATTTGAGATAACTTTGAACAGGTTTAGACCACTTAGCACGCTTCCATTCTAAACCGTCAGGATTGACTAAAAGAACTCCACCAATAGACTGAATTTTCTTTGCGAAATAGGCGATGAAGGCACCTATAGTATTCCCTAAAATATAAAAAATCGGTTCTTGAATTTCCTCTTTTTTAATAAACTTCAAACTATAATTGATAGCCATCATATCATAAGCTATAACACGCGCAGGACCTAGTTTGGGAGGATTAACTGTAAAACAATCCGTTCCCTTATAATCAAAATGCTTGCCTGTACGTTCATCCGATAAGCAAGCCACATGATAACGTATTCTAGGCGATACCTTATGCGAGACCAATTTCTCAACAAATGTCTCGAAGCCACCGTACTGAGCGGGTAAACCACGACTACCTATGATAAAAATATCCTTCAAAGTTTACCTCCATTCGCCACGTCTCTAAAATACACAGAATCATACATAGTAGCTTTTATTATACCATTTTGGAAGGTATTTTGCATGACTGAACAGAAAGAGTAAAACAAAAAGGCCGTCAAAAAACGGCCTCTCTATCCATAGACATGGAAAACTATATTCTATCTTAATTTATTTTCTTAAGCTGAAATAATTTCTTTATAGCAGATTTGACACTCTTTGTTAGAGCTTTTTTGGTATTTAGAAAATCTATGTCAGACTTATTGACTTTTTTATGATGCAATTCATTATCCTCAAGCTTTTCAGTAATATTAGCGTAAACACTCTCAAGAGAGTATCTCTCTTTCAAACTAGGAACAGCTTGTACTGCTTCACGTTTCTCTTTATTAAATTGAGCAAGGGTATCTGAAATGGTTCTTGTTAATGCTTTTAAATCACCCAAATGGTACATATGACCTTGCTCATTCATATATTCAAAGGCAGATCTGTGTCCTGCATTATCAGATAAAATTGTTGGAATGCCATTTAAAACAGACTCAACGTAAACAAGACCAAACGTCTCCATACTAGATGGAAAAACTGTTAAATCCTTATCAGTAATCATAGACCAAGGATCGTCTACATGTCCTAAAAAGGAAATAGACTTCAGATGATGTTCTGCAATATAATCATCACAAATTTGTTTATAGTCCTCATCCCATGCCCCTAAAAATACAAGCTCAGTTCCTTCTAGATTAAGTAATTGAAAGGCCTTAATCAACTCAAGCTGATTTTTTCTCTGAGTCAAACGACCAACTGAAATGATACGATTATGGAAATTTGAGTCTGTTTTAATCTCTTCTTTTGGATCCATTTGAGTATATGGGGCAAAGGAATAAATCTTTCTGTTAAGAAAATACTTTTCCAAATCTTCTGTTAAAGCGCCCGTAACAGCAAAAATGTCATCTGAGAATTTATCTATAAAGTCCAGTTTTTCCTTATAGTAACCAAATTCTCCCTCAGGAAATTCATGGATTAACCAAAAATGTTTGACATTCTCAAAAGCCGCAGCAAGTGCGCCTTGAAAAACATTTACCGTATTACTGATGACAAGGTCTACCTTGTTATCTACGATAATATTTCGAATATCTTTAATATTCTTATTGTAGGAGGTCACTCGCATAAAATGATTACCTGGTGAGCCACCTGGTGCTTCTTCCCACCACCATTTGACTGCTGTAAGACCATAGGTTTCAATTCCTGCATTCTGCAATGCTGTTCGATATTCTTCTTGAGATGGCACTTTATAATCCGGAAAAACATTCAAGACACGATAACCTTCGTCTACTAGAAATTTCATCAAATTGACGATAGAAATTTCAGCACCATTATCCAGGGTCCCTGTCGGAGAAATAAATAAAATTGTCTTAGTCATAAATTATGCAAATACCCCCCAGTAATGGAAAAGAATCAAATACATAGCAACTAGGAAATTAGCTACTAAAGTCACTGTTGCTATTTTCAATCGTCTATGTCGAGATAAATCGATATTAGCCATATTAGCTACTAGAGGTAATAAAAGAATGATAAATGGCGTAAAATAACGTCCTTGAGAACCAACTGATATATTAGCTCCCTTACCAAGAACAAGAGGTGTCCACTGGATATACATCACTGTGATTGCAGCTAAAATCTCTAATAAGAAGAGAATCCATGATGCATTTGCGAAATCTTTGGTAAAGAAATCCTTCTTGCTTGAGAGAAATAACAGAGTCAAAACTATAATGTCAATGAAAATTAACCAAAGTGGCATTTGCAAGGTAAGATTCCCAAGGTAGCCAAACATTCCAAGGGACAAGATACCATTCAAATTATCATTCAACTCAGGATTGAAAAGTGTATTACGCAAAACGTCTCCATAATGGTGAAGACCACCCTGATTCTTCATCAAAAATTGAAGAACCGCAACAACACCCACAATAAAGAGAAGATAGAAGACTCCTTTAAATTTCGAAATAAAGGCCTTGACTGCTTGCATTGGACGATTTAGAAAGGAAAGGGCACCTTCAAACTTAAACGGTACAAATGGTATTAATCCCAACACTAGAATGTTATTTGGTTTAGTCGCTAAAAGTAAAATCGCAAGACCTATCACTTGAATAAGATTACGATTGGTAAAACGTTTAGAATAGGCAAGATTGGTGATAAAACCAAGAGCCAACATCACTTCCAAGTAGTTCATCACATCATAAGAAAGTGATGAAGCCTGTTGAACCATAATAGGTAAAAGCGATATAAACATTAGGGCTGTCTTTCCATACTTGAAATAACGTATTAAAAAGTAAATTCCTAGAATATAAGCCAATGCATTAAAAATACGGCCCATATAAATGATCATACCAACTGTAGGACTAATCCAGCTTCCAATCGTCATCCCTATCAACTGTGGAATAAAGGAGATTGATTTCAAACTCACACCAAAATGAAAAGGTTCCTTGCTCATATCAATTTTTTGAGCAAAAATCTGTTTATATTCTGCTAGTTTAACCTTATCATTACTTGGAATCTCGTTCATCCACTTAAAAGATTTCTCAGTTGGTTTATGGAAGGTTTCCCATGTCATGCGTGCATGATTTGTCTCATCTGGCACACGATTAATCGGAAACACAAACATAAATGAGAAAATAAAAATCGTTGCTAATATGAAAAATAAATTTTCAACTTTTATCTGTTTAATTCTGTTCAAAATAAGTCACCATTTCATCTTTCTTGCTTAAGGTACAATTTCCAAGGACCTCTCGGTAAGCTAATTCAGCTAACTTTTGTCTTAAATCTGAAGATAAAACTAAAGCCTCTAGCTTGTCAAACCACTGATCATCAGTAGCTAACAGACCTGTTTCACCATCAATAACCACATCCGAAAAAGCTCCTATCTTGCTCGCTACTGTTGGCACTTTTACCAAAGCAGCTTCAATCCACTTAATCTCAGATTTGGCACGATTAAAGATAGAATCCACAAGCGGTGCCAGGTTAATATCAACCTCGCTAATCAAGGCAGGCAGTTTATCCCAGTCCACATAATCGTGAGTGACAATTTGATTTTCAAAGAGCTTCATATCTTTTGGAATATCAAGAATTCCGACAATATGTAATTGAACATTACTATATTTTGTAAGCAGTTGCTTAATAGCTGGTTTAATCAATTCAAAATTCTCATTATGACTAATTGAACCAGAGAAATAACCAATCTTAACAATGTCTGATACTTGAGAATAGTCCTTAATAAATTGACTACTGATAGAGATTAACTCATCAGAGGCTAGATTACGATTAAGCAAAACCTTGCTTTGATACTTCTTCAACTCCTCTTGCAACTGGTTAGTTGAAGTAATGGCACCATCACAGTTCTCTAACATATAACCGTAATTTCGAACACCTGCATCATAGTTTCCTTTTTCAACCGAATTAAGCCCTTGCGTATAACTCAATTGGTCTGTATAAACCGTATCAAAGACTAAATCATCAATATCAAAGAAGACAGGTTTTCCATATTCTTTAGCCAAATGACAGAGACGCAAAAGTTCAGGTGAGATTGGTGAACGGTAGATAATGATGTGACTAGCGTTTTGAGCCATCGATAGTTGGAAATCAGATAGGTTAACAACTTTGACTGCAAAACCATGCTTACGTAATTGCTCTGCCTTATTCAAGACACGGTAACGGGTACATTGCGGAATAATATTTTCAACCCCATCAATCAATAGAATATATTGATCACGTGGAACCACCTTAAATTTATTCACAATATCTTCCAGAATTGACACTGGATAATCAGTTTTTTCTGCAACAAAGTCCAACAAGTCAGGGACTTCTGAATCACGATCCAGACCTTGCCACAAGAACTGGTCTTCATCATAATTTTTCAGAGCCGTATATTTCACCAAAGGACTACCTGCTTTGAGCATCTTAAGCGGGTGGATATACATGGCAGAATCTTCGTATTCTTGCACGACCGCATCGAAACGATAACCCAAATCAGCAAAATGCTTGGTAAAACGTGTCTCATGTCGACCAATAGCCTTATCACGAGAATCTGTATCCGTCAAATGTGTCCAGTACTCATAAAAGTCATCATCGTTTAACATGAGCTTTTCAATAACTAGGAAATAAGATTGAAGATGCTTAGGAATGTAGCCATAAGGATTCTCTTTAGTAACATCCTCTTGTTCTTCTCCAAAGGAAATTCCCCAGAAATCTAGTTTCTTATCAGCCATTTCCTGGAACACTTGAGACAAATCCCTCATCGGACCAATATTAGTATCATTCACCAAGAGGAGCTGGTCATAATCTTTAAGCTTATCTTTACCAAAGGCAAAGATTCCTTCTCTAAAGGCCGCAGTATCATATCCCTTGTTATCACGAGTCAAAACCCTACCGTAAGTCTCAAGGGTATTAATATCATCATCGTGAAGCTGTCCATTGACAACTACAATAACATCATCTACCAATGGAGCCAAGGCTTGCAAGAAACGTAATTTGTATTCTTGAAGACGAGCTTCAGACTCAAAAATAACATAAACCAACGCTTTCTTACCATTATGGGACAAGGCAGAGCGTTGACTATTTCTGAGACGTCGTAACTGGCGAACCTTAAGTGGTGTCATTCGACGACGTAGCTGTATCACTTTGACTTTTAAAGCTCTCAAATAATTTTTAATTGCCTTTGGATTCTTAGCAATTACTCCTGCTGTCTTTATAGGTGTAATTAGTGCGTTCCCCAAACGATATGACAGTGAACCTCGGATAAGCTCTATCTCTTTATGGGCACCCTTCAATCGCTTAGATTGTGCACCCTTCCTTTGTTCAATTTGATCGCGTTCTTTTTTCAAGCGATTAACATAGTCTGTCACTTCATCGTGATGTTTAAGCAAGCTATCTAACCGCTCTTCCAAAACCATGAGGTTATCACAAACTGCCTTGTAAACTTCATGAGGAAGCTTATCAAGATATTTCTCAAGAATGTCAAGATAGATTTCATAATGGTAGCGAACTGAGTCACGTCCAGAAATTGACCCTGTTTCAAAGACACGATAATTAAGCTTAGTGCTTGGCTGATATACCGCTTTAGCACCGTTATTAATAATCAAGTTCAATAAAAAGTCATAATCTTCAAGCTTTTTACGATTTAACTTCTCATCATAACGAGTATTTCCAATAATACTTCTACGAATCAAAGAACAATTATCAATAAAACTAGCATTTAGGAAAGCAGTTAAATCAAATTCACGGCTTTTGAGGTAGAACTCTTCTTTTTCTGGGTTAAAAAGATCACAGTACACGATGTCAGCATTTGTTTCCATCAACTTACTATACAACTGTTCCACATAATCCGCATCGAGGTAGTTATCACTATCTACAAATAGCAAATAATCACCTCTAATAAGCTCGAGTCCTAAATTTCGATTATTTACCACCCCAAGGTTTTCATGAGTTTCAAATGTTGTCTCAAAAGGTGAATCCTTCAAAACCTCTTGGATAATTTGAGTTGAACTATCCGTCGAACCATCATCCAAAACGATTAATTCGATATTTCGATAAGTCTGATTAAAAATACTTCGCAAGCATTGCTCAATATACTTTTCGTGATTATAACAGGTAACAACCACTGAGATTAAATTATTCATTTTTCCATCCATTTTGTTTAACAAAATATCAATTAGTACTTGATATCTACTAACATTACTAGCTTCAAAGATTACGGTGATAACCAATCTTTGAAGGTGCATACTACCTCAATTATACTATAGTTTAAACAAAAAGAAAAAGTCCCCTTGCTATTGAGAAACAAAAAAAGCAGAGCGAATCTGCTTTTCATTATTTTAATATTAGCTCGTTAGCCATTTGTCTTCTGACTCTTCACATATTGTTTCATTAGCCCCTTAGCTACCCACTTTGGCCAGAAGAGTTCATACATATACAAATCTTCTTTACTACGAGTATTATCAGCGATAGTTTTAGAAGTCTCAGACTCTTCATGAATTCGGTGACACATAAGCTTATCTGCTACATAGATAAAACGTCCCTTGAACTCGCTAATCTTATACCAAGCATACCAGTCAAGGCTAACCTTCATCTCCTCATCAAAATAGAAATTCTTCAACTTTTCAAGATTATAAGTGACAGCTGGACAACAAATAGGATTTCCAAAAGCCATCACACGATTGCGCCAAAAATGACTAGCTGGAAAAAGATTCAAGGTTTTGAGCATCAAGGTTTTGATCTTAAGATTTGTATTGGCAGGAATCTTAAGACCATTTTTTCTTCAAAATAATCAGAATATCCAATTAAAACATCAGAATTTCTTTCCATTTTGCCCAATACTTTCTCAGTGTATTCTGGCTCATAGTAGTCATCTTGATGAGCTATTGTAGCATATTTAGTCTCTACAAAAGACATAGCATTGTTCCAATCCTTACCAATTCCTCCACCTTGTTTAGTATAAAATGGGATAGCATAACGCTGGCAAAGTTCCTTAATCGAATCAAGTGGCGTTGAACTATAACAGATAATTTGTGATTTAAGAGTTTGATTTTTCAAAGATTGAATACAAGCTTCTAGATAATCACTTTCTCCATAAGCACAAATTACCCAAGTATGATTATCCTTCATTCTTTTCCTCTTTCTCAACAACGTGACTCTTTAGAATTGATAATTCTTGAACCAAATGCTTAATCTGTTCCTTTTGCTTTGACAATGTCATGGTTTGTAAAAAAGCAATAACTAGCAAGAAGAAGATTGCAAGCGACAATAAGAAATTTGATGTCAGTTCAAATCCAAGTAATCCTGCAAAATAAACCGGAATAACATCAAAAATGGAGATAATAATCATCACAAGACTGATGACAATCCACATGAAGGCTTGCTCAAATAAAATATTATTCTTGTTGATATTCCTAATGACTAAATAAAGGAAAAGATTGAAGCTATTAACATCACAATAGATAAAACTGACATTATTCACTCTCCCTCATAAAGGCTGCAATAACAATCGAGGAACACACTTCAAGCATATAACGAATGGATTTAATTGGCGTAATAGAAGAAACGCCACCAGTGCGTTCAAACATATTCGCTGGTTGCTCAACAACTCGATATTTACGTTTCAAAATATGAACAATAGTCTCTGGTTCTGGATACTTGATTGGATAACGTTTAGCGAATTGTTTGATAATAGCTTTATCAGCTAAACGATAGCCCGATGTCGTATCTAAAACTCTTTGGCCTGTCGTCCATTTGATGAGATTAGAAATCACACTAATTCCAAAACGTCGCATAAACGTCGTTTGAAATTCCGACTTAACATCACCAACAAAACGAGAACCAATAACTAAATCTGCTTCATTTTTTCGAATTGGCTCAAGCAGTTCTGATAGAGACTCAATATCATGCTGTCCATCACCATCAAATTGAACAGCTACATCATAGTCATGCTCCAGTGCATATTTGTAACCTGTTTGAACCGCGCCACCAATTCCAAGATTCATAACAAGATTAACAGCATTAAAATGATTCTCTTCCAAAATTTCTTTTGTCTTATCAGTTGATCCATCATTGATAACAACATAGTCCAACTCAAAATCAACTTTCTTGCGGTAATTCAAGATACTTGTTACCGTGTCGAAAATGCTTTCCTCCTCATTGTAGGCAGGAATAATCATTAAAACTCTCATGTATTCTTATTCTTTCTGTGTTTAATACGTCTATCTTTTATTTTTTTGGAGTTGTTTTTTTCGGTATTTCATAAATGCTGGTATCAGCGAGTTAATAATCTTATATCTCAACATTGGAAAAGGTTTCATAATTATATTAAATGTCTTAAAACAAATAAAGTATAATTCCCAACCTGTTTCCATAGGAGTTTCAGACCAAGGTGTCTTTTCAAAATAATAAAGATAATGCTTTCTTAGTTTATGGGTATTTCCCTTTCTCCAAGGACGTTCTTCTCCCAGATAATGTACAATGATTGGGCTCTCAATAGCTTCTCGCAACTCTTGTCTACTTATAAACTCAGCTGGTAAAGATAGTTTTTTTAACACCCTATAAGGGTAAAAAAGTATATATTGAAGAAATTATATTTTGGAGAAATAACATAGATATCATCTTTTAAAGATCCATTAATTGCATCTTGATCATTAGCAAAAAGATTGCCACCATGTTTTTATAATACTCTAGGACTTTCTCTCCAAGTTTACGCTCTCTCCATCTCTGCAAATCAATAAGTAGAACACCAGCATTACAATACATTTGTTTGTCCAGACCTAGAAATTCTCTTCGCCCTGCATCAACAGTAGATTCAGGCCCCATTCCAATTGAACGGTTACCCATGTCTAATTTCCATAGAGATTCAAGACTTCCCAATACCAAGGTATCACCATCTAAATACAAAATTCTATCAATATCCTCTGGTAAAAGCTTGTCAACTAAAAGGCGTGCCAACACAATTGGTGACCAACCATTTGTATCAAAATCAAAATCTATCAGGCTCCTAAGATTAGGTAGAGTAATAAAATGAACTGAACGACCATAAAGTTTAGTGAATTCTTGTAGTTTAGCTTTATTAACCTCAGAGATATCGGTATTTAGTAAGTAGATATTAATTTCATCCATTGATTTATTATTCTCAAAAATTGAACACATACATGTTGCAACTTGTGGAACAAAAGCGTTATTTAACGTAAATAAAATATTCATTAACTTCTCTTTCTTTTATCGTTATTATTTACCCAAATATAAATTATTATGCTAGTGCTAAAAAAGATAATCATTGAAATTAAGAATGATAACGATGCACCAAGAACACCTTCTGACCTTACAAATGACAATGTGGTCAATTTAGCCACAATAAAGGTAGTTATATATGAAATCACTAGATATGATTGCTTTCTAAAAATTGTCATAACTATATCAATAACAAGTGCCAACACATTAAGAATACCTCCCGCCAGAAGAATTGCAAAAGGTACTTTATATTCTACCAATAATGTTCCGTAGACTAAACCTAAAATCTCTGTACCTATTAGATAACCTAGACCAATAATAATTACACCTAAAACTGTCATGGCTGCAAACAAGAGACGAACTTGCTTATAAAATAACTCATATTTCTGTTCATACCAATAAATAGACAATTGTGTCGTCAAAGGTCTTAAAACGAAAAATAAAAGGGATAGAACAAAGACGGGCATAAACAACACATTAAAGTCTCGCTGAATACCATTGGAAAAAAATCCCTGGGTTAAAAGCAAGTCAATATCAATCTTAGCTTCATTATAGACATAGGTAATCAAAAAACCATTTAGAAATAAAGGAAAAGCTTCTTTCAAAATAGAGGTAATATTTTTTCTATCTTTTATTATTGATGGAAGAAAATCTACTTTAAAGTTATTTATAGAAACTCTATAATCTAGTATAGCTGTGAGAAATAGATTTATCAAACATATAATGCCACTTGAAAGCAATAAAGATTTTGTTAGGAGCAAACTTAACCCAAAGACTAATATACAGACCCAACTTCGAAAAAACTGAACCTTTCCAGCTAAATCAGATCTATTTCGTTGTTGAAAATACCCCTGAAAAACATCCGAATAGGCATCAATTGCTCGATAAAATACTAAAAGTAATATAATTATTGCTTTATATAAATCATATCCCTGTACAAAAACATATCCAAGAGAGGTTACTAACATCATAATAATTGTTACTATACGTGTATTATGGTAGGAAACAAATGAATACCTTTCTTTAACATCTGTAGATTGCATATTACGTATTTGAAAATATCCTAACACAAAGAACTGCTGTCCAAGTGCGTACGCAATACTAAAAATATCTGAATTTCTAGAATCAAGAAGTCTGGACGCTAAAAGTAGGAGAATAACTGAAATTAAAGAAGACGAGATAGTTCCCAACATATTCCAAATATAATTCTCTTTCATAGAACTTTGGTTAGATATTTTTTCTGAAATGAGTGGTTGTTGATCCATATTCTTTGTCAAAGTATATTTTTGTGAACTCATTATTTCTCCTACAAAACGATTTTTCCCTTTATTATACTATAGATTTTTTAAAAAGTGAAAATCCCACATAACGATTCACTAAACCACTTAAAAAAGAGGTCATAAAGACCTCTTTTAAAAAGTTTTACCACTACAATTTTTGTTATAGATACACTAACTTTTAATTATCTTCTTAATTATATAAGCATATAACACTACAAAGAGACTAGATACTAATGAGATTACAAAAAATATCTTTGCCAAAATTGTATAGTGATACGAAATCCCTATCTCATGTTTTCCTTCTGGTACCGATATTTTTACCCCAGCATCCGGAGCCTTAGAAAAATCTGTTATACTACCATCTAAATCAACTGATATACCTTTATATGCATAGAAAGGCAAGCTCACTGTTAGCTTCTTATCACTATCAATAATTAATTTTGTCTTCAAAGAGTTAAATAATATCTTTGTTTTAACAATTTGATTATCCTTCAAACTAATAACTTCATGTCGTAATTTTCGTTGAAAGGCATCATAATCAGAAATACTACCGTCTGTACTTAGCATATAATCTGTAGCATGGTAATCTCCATTTGTAACAACTGGAAGAAGTTCTTCTTTAGGCATATTGTTAAAAGTTGTTTGTGGTCCCTTTATTGTTTTTTGAGCTTGTGAAACACTAAAGAATGTCGTCAAGCCAATCACACCAATTAATACTGCGATTAAGCACTCTTTTCTTAATGAAAGACTAACAAAGACTTTACTTGCCAAATAAGCAGTGAAAAGGGTAATAAAATTATTTAGACGCCAAATAAACTGTATTGAAGATACTATATGTTCACTATTTTCAGGCCAATGTATTAATGGACTTTCAAAAACTATGAGGATAAGAGTCAAAACAAAATAAGGATATCATATTTTTGTAATTTAAACACCCCAATAAGAGAAACTATTAGACAAAAAATAATTAGAAATCCTGGAAGTGTATAATTGTTTTCAAAGTTGAGATTCAATAATAAATCTTTAAGTGAGTGGGCAGTCGCATTTAAATTTACTCCTTGTGGCTTCACAATAGCATTCGATAACGATTGCTCTCCCATAAGAACCAATTGAAACGCAAAAATGGAAATCGTAGATAAAGTTGCCACTATAAAACTTAATAGTCTCTCCTTCTTACTATTCACAAATAAAAAGGTTATTATAAAAATGAGACCAACTAGTAAAGCTGTGAGAAGTAGTGAAATTAAATGAGAGTAGGCTACTAAAGACATTCCGATACTTAAAATATACCATTTTCTATAATCTCCTTTTAAAATAGTGTAAAGACCATAGAAAACTAACGGAATAAAAGCATAGGCGATAAATTCACCTGTTGCAAACCGTATCACAATGTTATCTAATCTATATAAAGAAAAAGTATAAAAGGTAGCAAATAATAAACCCGCAAAATCCTTTTATTTTCCTTGTCTTCGTTAACCATAATATTACTTATCGAATAATAAGCAATTAGAAATGTAAGTATCGTTAGTAAATATTGATATATATAATATCCTAGGAAAACACTGTGGAATAACCTATATAATACAAAGAATGGATAATAGGTTAAAAACGGATAGAAATAATTAACTCCCAAACCTATACCATAAAAAGCTTTGAAGTTTATAGGGGAGGCATATATACCTTCCATACCCAACAAACGATTTAGATGGAAGCTAAGATCTGCTCCATTCAACCCCTTATTGAAAACAGCAATTGAAATGACATATAATAGACTGAGTAATAAGCTACATAATAGCACTCTTTTTCGTGTCATTATTTCACTTCCTGTTTGTAAAACTCTTTCAAAGCATCTTGCCATGTCGGAATGACAAACCCTGTAGCCTTAGCCTTAGCCAAACTCATTGTTGAGTTAAGTGGACGTTTAGCTTTAGCTGGGAATTGGCTTGAATCAACAGGTTTCACTTCAACATCAGTATCTTTAAGGATTTCAACCGCAAAGTCATACCAAGTTGTATCTTCTGCTGCATCATTTGACAAGTGATAGTAACCATACTCCTTACGGTTTTCAGCCAAATAAGTCATAAATTCTGCTAAAGTACGTGTCCAAGTTGGACGACCATGTTGGTCATTAACAACTGTGAGTGTCTTGTGAGTCTTAGCAAGGTTTTGCATAGTGAAGACAAAGTTCTTACCATAGTTACCAAATACCCACGCAGTACGGATAATATAGTAGTTTGACACATGTTTTTCGACTAGTTCTTCACCCATACGTTTTGTACGACCGTACTCTGTCTGTGGATCTGGTTTGTCATCAACTTCCCACTCTTGACCGACTGGTTTCTCACCATCAAAAACGTAGTCCGTTGAAATATAAACCAGCGTTGCACCATGTTTTTCGGCAGCTTTAGCGACATTTTCAGTACCAGTCACGTTAATAGCATAGTCAAGTTCTTTACCTTCATCTTCAGCAGCATCAACAGCTGTGTAAGCAGCACAGTGATAAACCAAGGTTGGTTTTACTTCTGCAAACACTTCGTCTACTTTGTCAGCATCCGTGATGTCCATTTCTGCCACATCTACTGCTACATATTCTTCGTTACGTTCATCAAGAAGGTGACGAAGTTCAGTTCCGAGTTGACCATTTGCACCTGTTACTAGAATCATATTTTTCTCCTTATATTTCCAATAATGTTAGTTTCATTTTAACAAAAAAGCAGAAAAAATCTGCTTTCTCTCTTAGTTTTTCCACGCAGGGGTAATACCTAAAATAAACCCTCTATATACAATTACAATTAAATATAATGCTAAGACACTAGCTGTTGAAAAAATAGCAATATAATACTTAGCTTTTGAGGATATTCTAAAATTCATTTTCATTCCCAACCACGACATCAGTGGGACGAGGAAAATAATATATGCATGTAAATACCTACCCGTCAAATCATCAAAAGTTATATGATTTGGATGTAAACTGTAAAATCCTAAAAATATACCAAACCAATTTAATATATAAACTATTAGACCGGCTAGAGCAGTAGGTAATCTGTATTCGCTCTTTTGAGTTGACATCATTACTAATACTAAACAAACAATCCAACAGATATTCACTATCTCCGGAAGATTATCCTGAACTACAGAGAATAGTGTCGCACCCCTCCCACCCATAGTTGCAACATTAAAGTAATTATTGAAAAATACTTTTATCAAATCGGGAATATTATAGACTCTGTGGACAAATAAAACAACTGTTAAGAATAATAAACTAGTTACAATTGCTAATAACACTCTTGATATTCTAGAACAACGTTTAAGTGCTGATATTATAGGATTATATACTATTGGAATCCCCAATAATACTGGTAAAGCAAAAATATAGTTAAGTTTTGTTAACAAAATCAATGCTATAGTCATTGCTGTATAAACAACATCTTCTTTCCTTACATCTGATACTTTTTTTAACTGACTCAAATACAAGAAATTTGTCCCAAAGGCTGCTACAGCAAGAAACGCAAAGATATCATATGATGGACTGGCTATTTTTTGCATAAAAGGAACAGTAAATATCATCAAGAAAATCAGATGATCAAACTTAGCCCTTCTAAAAATTAGATACATTCCTCCCAAAAAGAAGATTAAATTAAATAATCTAGCAGAAAATAGCATTACACCATAACTTGGATAAACTATCCTTCCTAGGAGTAAACCAATTGCGGGTATAAAATGCCCAACATCTATTTTTAATGTTAGATTTTGATCGGTTAAAACATTAAATTTAATCCCATCATTTGCAACACTTTTAATCTTTTCACCATAAAATTTTCTTATAGAAATTTGTTTAGGTTGACTAATGGCAGTAAGCTCAATCTCTCTCAATCTTTTTTCTGAGGTCTCCTTAGGGGATGTCTCAGAAAAAACAGAGTAACTTTTTGCCATATGGAAACCTTCATCTCCATTTGAAAGAGGATAAGAGGCAAATAATGATATTAATCCAAACAAAAGAACAATTAACATAAAGGCGTTAATTGTTTTCTTTTTTCACTCATTCCTTCACCCTTTTTCCTTAACAATATAAACCGGTCGTTTCTTGGTTTCTAAGAAAATCTTGGAAATGTAGTGACCGATGATACCAAGCGCTAAGAGCTGAATACCTCCGATAAAGAGGATAATAGAGACAAGACTCGCCCAACCAGCTACGCTTCCACCAATGGTCAACTTTCTGATAATGACGAAAACAATTCCAACCAAAGAAATCAAGAATGAGAAGGTTCCTGCCCATGTAGCTAGTTTCAAAGGAACTTCTGAAAAGTTGATAAAACCATCTAAAGAGTAATTCAATAGTTTCCAGAAAGACCAAGAGGTTTCTCCAGCTACACGTTCACGATTTTCATAAGAGACATAGGCCACATCAAAACCAACCCAAGAAAAGAGTCCCTTTGAAAAACGATTAACCTCTTTGAGTTCTAGGATAGCATCAACAACCTGGCGAGTCATCAAACGAAAATCACGTGCGCCATCAACCATCTCGGTATCAGAAACTTTGTTAATTAGCCAATAGAAAGTCTTGGCAAAGATGGAACGAATCGGAGGCTCTCCCTTACGGTCAGCACGACGAGTCCCAACAACATCATAACCTTCTTGAATCTTGGCATACATCTCAATAAGCAGTTCAGGCGGATCCTGAAGGTCAGCATCCATAACTGTCACATAGTCTCCCTGAGCTGCTTCAAGGCCTGCAAGCAAGCCAGCTTCCTTACCAAAATTACGTGAGAAAGATAGATAGTGAACATTTTCAAACTGCTTCGAAACCTGTCTCAATACCTCTAAAGTTTTATCCTTAGAACCATCATTCACAAAGTAATAGTTAAACGCTAGTTGATTGGCTATCTGCTTTTCAACAGCCTGACAAGCTTCTAAAAATGGATGAATAGTCTCTTCTTCGTTATAACAGGGGACAACGATAGCCAGTGTTTTCATAAACGCTCTCCTAACGAATACCTAGAGCGATACGGGCATAACGGCTCATTTTTCTACAGACCAAGCTGGTGTCCAGACCAACTTCACTTCAGTCTTAGTGACTTCTGGCACCTCTTTCATGGCATCATGAATTTGGTCTGTCAAAAGATCTGCCAAGGGACAACCTATCGTTGTCAAGGTCATATCAATCTCAGTGGAACCATCCTGCTCAAAACGGATGTCGTATATGAGGCCTAAGTTAACAATATCAATCCCTAGCTCTGGGTCGATAACCATTTCCAGGGCTTCCAAGATACGGTCTTTGATTTTTTCAATTTCTGCTTCAGTATAGGTCACTTCAGACATAGTTTTTCCTCCAAAATCAGGGCCCTACATCAGGCCCTACTCCATTTTACTCTCTTAGTCTTCAATAAAGTCTTTAAGCTGTTTACTGCGGCTTGGATGGCGCAATTTACGAAGGGCTTTCGCTTCAATCTGACGAATACGTTCACGAGTAACGTTAAAGACTTTACCAACATCTTCTAAAGTACGCATTTTCCCATCATCAAGACCAAAACGGAGACGAAGAACGTTTTCTTCACGGTCTGTCAAAGTATCAAGGACTTCATCCAATTGTTCACGAAGAACGACACGAGTCGTGTAATCGACTGGATTTTCAATAACTTCATCTTCGATAAAGTCACCCAAATGACTGTCATCTTCTTCACCAATAGGTGTTTCAAGTGAGACTGGTTCTTGAGCGATTTTGAGGATTTCACGGACCTTATCTGGTGTCATACCCATGCGCTCTGCAATTTGTTCAGGTGTAGGGTCTTGGCCCAACTCTTGCAAAAGATTACGTTGCTCACGGACCAATTTATTGATGGTTTCAACCATGTGAACTGGGATACGGATGGTACGTGCTTGGTCTGCGATGGCACGTGTGATAGCTTGACGGATCCACCATGTCGCATAAGTTGAGAATTTGAAACCTTTAGAGTAGTCAAATTTATCAACGGCTTTCATAAGCCCCATGTTACCTTCTTGAATCAAGTCCAAGAACTGCATACCACGTCCCACATAGCGTTTAGCGATTGAGACTACCAAACGAAGGTTGGCTTCTGCCAAACGTTGTTTAGCTTCCAAGTCACCATTTTCAACAGCGATAGCCAATTCTTTTTCCTCTTCGTTACTCAAGAGAGGCACTACCCCAATCTCTTTGAGGTACATACGAACAGGGTCATTGACCTTAGCTGAATTTGAACCAAGAAGCTCCTCGTCTGTCAACTCTTCTGGTTTTGGGGCTTCAACAACATATTTAGATGAAGGATTTCCGTCCTTATCAGTGATAGAGATACCACCGTCTGTCAAACGTTCCAAAAGGTCATCAATCCCATCAGCATCAAGAACAAATGGGATAACAAGTTTTTCTGTGACTTCATCATCAATTGCTGTACCAGCTTTTTTGTGGTTACGAATGAAATCAGCGACTTGAACGTTAAATGCTGTATTTTGTTTTTCTTTGCCATGTGTTACTCCATATCTCGTTTTTGGGCGATGAGCATCTGCAGAGCTTCCACCGCTGCATCCACATCACCGTGGTTACTTGATTCTCTTATTTGTTTACTTTGCTTACGAAAGTCCTGTTCCCTCAAAAAATGATTTCTACGCTCTTCGATAGCCTGAACTTCTTCAAGACTTGTTTCAGGTGGTAAAATCTCCTCTAAAACCTGATAATAGGCTGTTTGCACCTCTTGAGAAAGTAGAGATAAAGCTACGGTATCAATCTGACCATCTTGTTTCAGAATATGATAAAGCTCCTCTAACTCAGGCGTTTGGAAGAAAAACTCCTCTCTCATGCGATAGTCATTCAAAATCATAGGATGATTAAGCATACGATGGAAGAGTTGATTTTCCGCCCGACGGAGGCCTGTAATCTTAGGCGTAGATGGTAGCTTAACCGTTCCTCTAAATCCTGACGCAGAAGACTCATAACTACGATTGCCGGCAGCCGATAATTGAGCCGTCTGCTGATTTCTCAAGGTCAGGCGCTCGTTGTTAACTGCTTGCTCAACTTGGAAAAAGTCAAAGTCAGGCAGTAAGTCAGCCACCTTAGAAATGTAAGAATTTTGCGCCGTCACAGATGGTGACTTGGCAATAATCTTTGCAATCTGCTCAACATAAGCAATCTCTGCTTGAAGATTATCTACATTAGCAGGTTTAAGTTGGCCAATCCAAAATTCCACATCTGAGATGCGAGACTCGACCAACAGTTTGCCCAAAGCCTCTTCAGATGTTTTTTGAAGGTACTCATCAGGATCCATATTGTCTGGTATTTTAACAATATCGACCTGAAAGTCCGACAAAAGCTCCAAAGACTTAGCAATAGCATTTTGCCCAGCCTTATCACCATCATAAGTCAGAACAATCTTCTTGGTTAGTTTGCGCAGACGATTGACATGTTCAGGCGTCAGAGCCGTTCCCATAGAAGCTACCGCATTGACCTGCCCAGCCCTATAAGCAGCAATAACATCCATGAAGCCCTCCATCAAATAGACTTCATGAGTCTTCTGAATCACTGGCTTAGCCTGATCTAAGTGGTAGAGTTCATAGGATTTATTGAAAATGCGAGTAGCTCTGGTATTTTTGTACTTAGCTTGCCCTTGTTCAATAGCTTCCTTAGTCCAAACACGACCTGAAAAACCTATTGTCTTACCGAATTCATTTTTGAGCGGAAACATGATTCGATTTTTAAAGGTATCGAAAAGACAATTACTTTCAGAAAGATTAAAAAGACCTGATTCTGTCAGCACCTCTTCGTCGTATTTTTTGGAAACAGACTGATAGAGATAATCTGGTTCGTCAGGGGATAGACCAATCTGAAAGGCCTTAAGTAAATCGTCAGTCATGCCACGCTCATAAAGATAAGCACGCGCCGCCTCTCCTATCTTAGTCGTCATTAGTACGGCATGATAGAATTTGAGAGCATCCTCATGAAGATCATAAAAAGCTTGATTTGGAGAATGCTGCTGTTGGGCTTGCCTTGGGGTATCTATAGTAACTGCGATACCTAAGCGATCTGCCAGAACTTTGACACTTTCTTGGAAAGAAATCTGACGGTATTCTTCCAAAAATTTAAAGACATCTCCAGACTTTCCACAACCAAAGCAATGGTAAAACTGCCTGTCCTCAATAACATTAAATGAGGGGGTTTTCTCCTTATGGAAGGGGCAAAGTCCGAGGTAATTGCGACCTGCTCGATTTAGACTGACAACTTCACCAATCACGTCAACGATATTGGTGCTGCTCTTAATATCTTCTATTAAAGCTTTGTCAATTGCCATCTACGCGCCCCCTATCTTACCATAATTGCATTACCCTTAATTATAGCATGATGAAAAATGAAAGTAAAATAAAAATGATTTTTCTGAGCAAATCCCTTGTAAAGATATATAAAATCAGATAAACTATTAAAAGTAAATAAAAGAAAGGAATCATTGTCAAAATGATTAAAGAACTTAAAGACTTTTTGTTCAAGGGGAATGTCCTTGACCTTGCTGTAGCCGTTGTTATGGGGGCTGCTTTCAACGCTATCATTACTTCACTTGTTGGTGATATCATCACACCACTTATCCTTAACCCAGTTGTTAAGGCTGCTAACGTTGAAAACCTTTCTAAATTGTCATGGAACGGTATCGCATACGGTAGCTTCTTGAGCGCAGTCATCAACTTCATCATCGTTGGTACTACTCTCTTCTTCGTTGTTAAAGCTGCTGGTAAAGCAACTGCTCTTAGCAATAAAGCCGCTAAAGAAGCTGCTGAAGAAGCTGCTGAAAATGCTGGTCCATCACAAGAAGAATTGCTCGCTGAAATCCGCGACCTTCTTGCAAACAAATAATCTCTATTTGTTTAACTAAAAGCATATGAAACTAAGATGTCTGATAATTATTAGACATCTTAGTTTCATATGCTTTTAGTTAAACCAACTGTCTTATCTATTCGCTAAAACAGAAAAAAACTTGAGAAAATACTCAAGCTTTTTTGCTATAGAATCATTCTTAATTAGAATTTTTTACGTTTGCGAGCTGCTTCTGATTTACGTTTACGTTTTACAGAAGGTTTTTCGTAATGTTCACGTTTACGAGCCTCTTGAAGAGTACCAGCTTTAGTCACAGAACGTTTGAAACGACGAAGAGCGTCGTCAAGTGATTCGTTTTTACGAACAACTGTTTTTGACATTGAATTCACCTCCTCAAGATAATGTAACATTTTACACGTTCTATTCAAGTATACAAAACTCATCTTTGTCTGTCAAGAAATATCTTTTAGGTTTCCACCTTTTGAAATTCTAGATAGGTTTTTACTTCCTTAGGCATAATAAAAATTTCTCTAGTCAATACATATACAGAGCATTTTAAATAGTGAGATGACCTAAGTATCACTTCAAAAACCTTGGTGTACTCCTTTCTCCAATAAGGAGATTATTAACACAACTTTCTGCCACGATAAAACGCCTGAAACTTCTATAGTTTCAGGCGCTGGTAGTTTTGAGATTCTAGGTTTGAAACCTCCTTAGGAAAGGATAAGTTCCAACTTCACCTAAGGAAAGTCTCAAAAAGAAGACTTGGTCTTCAAGCTAACTAGAGAAATCATCTCCAGTTCCTATTTTAGTCAACTGCTGTGTATTTAGAAGCATCCTTGATGTACTCGTCGTAAGTACCATTATCTTTCAATTTCTTGATAACTTTATTAACAGCTTTTTTCAACTTATCATTACCTTTAGTCATGGCAACAGCTTTCGCATCGCCATCATTAACTTTAAGAGCAACGCTTGCCAAAGTTAAATCTGAATTTTGGGCAACATAGCCTTCTGCTACTGGTTTTTCAAGGTCAACAGCATCAACTTGGCCAGATTTGACTTCGTTAATAGCTTCACCCATAGCTGTCAGTGATACGACTGTTGAATCTTTCAATTGTTTCTTAGAAAGTCCTTCTTCAATAGCTCCTTTTTGAACGGCTACTTTTTTACCCTTGAAAGCATCTAGACTTGAGTAATCAGAAGCTTGATCTTTACGTACGATGATAGCATTTTGTGTTTCGTAGTAAGGATCTGAGAAATCAAAGGTTTTCTTACGTTCAGCTGTCACTGAGATACCTGAAATGGCAATATCAGCCTTACCAGCTTGAAGACTAGAGAGGACATTGTCAAAACTCATTGTTGCCACTTCAAGTTTAACCCCGAGTTCATCAGCGATAGCTTGTGCCAATTTGATATCTGAACCAACCACTTGGTCCTTGCCATCAATCAAAGTTTTGAACTCAAATGGTGCGTAGTCTGGGCTCACAGCTACAACAAGCTTTTTATTTTCTTTAATGGATTCGTAAGCATCCTTTTTTGACCCACAAGCTACTAAAGTCACAGTAGCAAGGAGAGCCATAGCCCCAAGGAAAAGTTTTTTCATTTTCATAAGAAACTCCTGTATAAATATAATTTTTCGCTTGTTATTTTACTTGAAATTAGTGATAATGTCAACATTTATGCAAAAATTGCGAAAGTTTTTCCAAACCTTTCTGGAGAACTTCCTTGTCACAACAATAGCCGATGCGGACATGGGATTCCTTGTCAAAACGGTTACCTGGAACAATGAGAACACCATAGTCCTGTAGGAGTTCAAGAGCAAAGTCTTCAATGGGACGAGGAACCTCTAACTTGACAAAGGAAGTCGATACACTAGCTGGGCGAATCCAAGAAGCCTTAGGCTCATCAGCAATCCAGGCATCCATAAGAGCTATATTTTCCGTCACAATCTTACGGTTACGCTCCAAGATGGCTTCCTTATTTTTGAGGACAAGGATCGCCACCATGTCATCAAAAACACCGGCACAAATCATTGTGTAATCACGATAGTCACGTAGAATGTCTGCCACCTCAGTATTAGAAGCTACCCAGCCTACTCGGATGCCAGGTATTGAATAGGTTTTCGACAGACTATTGACGGTAATGCCTTTGTCATACAAGTCAACGATGGAAGGAGCAGGATTATCAAAACTGCGATAAACCTCATCTGAGAAAATATAGGCGCCCACTTCCTTAGCAATGGCCACCAACTCCTTGAGGTAGGAAGCATCCATAAGGGCACCTGTAGGATTATTGGCATTGTTAATACAAATCATCTTGGTATTAGGACGAATCAGCCGACGCAGTTGATCCAAATCAGGCAACCAGCCCTTATCTTCCTGAACTTCCCAGAAATCCACTTCTGCTCCTAGGGATTTAGGAATATCATAAAGTTGTTGATAGGTGGGATACATGGAGATAACGTGATCCTTTGTCTCAATCAGAGCATAGAGGGCAAGCATAGTCGCACCTGTAGCACCATTGGTTTGGAGGATATTGTCAACTGGCATATTCTTGTACAAACTTGACACCTGAGCCTTAAACTCTGGTGACCCTTCAATCCAGCCGTAATCCATCTTTTTCCTTAAAAGTTGGTTAAAAAAAGTGTCCTTATCAATACCTGAGAGGTCAAATAATTCCTCTAGGGTTAGGGCCTTAATCGAAACACCTGCAATATCATAAATGGCGGATTTTTCATGGACATTAAGCCATTCTTCAACACCAAAACGTGGTAGCTTCATTATCTCTCCTTGCTAATCTCAAGCTCTGCTTTACTACATTATTTATTGTCATTTATGACAGACTTACATTGATAATACCTGTTTTTAACATAGAATTCAATAAAAAATGGGGTATTCCCCATTTTAGATTTAAGAATATTTTTGAAAACTCTCTTAAGTTAGCAAAGTAAGCATCAAATGAGACTTTCCACCGTGATGAAAGCACCTGAAACGTGTTCGTTTCAGGTGCCTGGAATTTTGAGATCTTAGGTACAAAACCTAGTCATGGAACTTCAAAGAAGTTGGCTGACGTTCGGCATCACCTAAGGAAAGTTTCTAAAAGAACTTTTATTCAATTCATCATAGAAACTCTTTTCATTTTACTTACTTTGTTTTTAAGTCGATGCTTCTTTTAGCCATTGGTCAAATTTGCCTGAGTTTTTAGTCTCTTTGATGACGGCGTTAATTTCTTTAAGTAAGTCATCTGAGCCTTTACGTGTTGCAACTGCATAGGCATCTGAACCGTCTGACTTGAGGTTAAAGTTGGCAAGGGTCAAATCATCATTTTGAGAGATATACCCCTCAGCAATAGCCTTTTCAAGTACAACGGCCTGAATTTGTCCTGACTTGAGTTCATTAATCATTTCACCATTTGAAGCCAGTGAAACCACGCTAGCTTTCGGAATTTGTTTCTTAGCGACTGTTTCTTGAACGGATCCTTTTTGAGTACCGACGGTTTGTTTAGCTAGACTATCAGTGCTTGTAAAGTCATTGACCTTATCTTTCTTAACAATAACCACATTTTCAGCGGTGTAATAGCTATCAGAAAAATCATAGACTTTCTTACGCTCGTTTGTTACCGAGATTCCTGCAATGGCAATATCTGCTTTACCAGACTGAACGCTGGCTAGGACATTGTCAAAGGACATAACGGAAAATTCGACCTTGACACCTAATTTCTTTCCGATGGCCTTGGCCAACTCGATATCTGCTCCGACCAGAGTGTCCTTGCCATTAATGAGCGTTTTGAATTCAAAAGGCGCAAACTCTGATTCAGTGGCGACAACAATTTTCTTCTTGTCCTTAATCGTTTGAGGTTTCACCCCCTGACTTCCGCTACAGGCGACCAGGACGCAAGTTGCGACTAAGGCCGTGAGTACAAACCAAAATTTCTTCATTGTTTACTCCTTATTTAGTAGGACTCTTTAGCGAGAGAGCGTAGGCATCTTGTACAAAGCTATCAATTTTACCTTCTTTTTGAGTTTAGTAATCACCTTGTTGACTTTAGCTTTTAGTTTATCGCTTCCCTTAGGCATGGCTACAGCATAAGCATCATTTGAATCTGACTTGAGCTTAATGTCTGACACAGCCAAGTCACTATTTTGTTCCACGTAACCTTGAGCGATAGCTTTTTCAAGAACGACACCATTAACTTGACCAGACTTCAATTCATTGATGGCTTCGCCAGGTTGTGACAAAGCGACGACATTAGCATCTGACAAATTAGATTTAGCAATTTTTTCTTGGATGGAACCTTTTTGAACAGCTACAGATTTCTTAGCAAAGTCGCTGGTTTGTTTATAAGCTCCTGCGTCGTCTTTTTTAACGACAAGAACTGTTTCAGACTCATAGTAAGTATCTGAGAAATCGAAGGTTTTCTGACGTTCTTTCGTTGCCGAAATACCAGAAATGGCAATATCTGCTTTACCAGACTGAACGCTGGCTAGGACATTGTCAAAGGACATTTCAGAGAATTTGACTTTCACACCAAGTTCATCAGCAATAGCCTTAGCAATTTCAACATCTGCCCCAACGACAGTATCTTTACCATCTTGGAGGGTTTTAAATTCAAAGGGAGCAAAGTGGGGATTAAGAGCAACTGTCAAAGTTCCCTTATCCTTGACCTTGTCCAAGGTATTATTTGATGACGAACAAGCAGCTAAAGCCGTCAAAGCAAAGACTCCAGTAAGTCCCAACAAAAGTTTTTCCATGTTTTCATAATCAATCTCTTTTCTATATTTATTAACTATATAAGTATAATAATGTATTATTATTCATTTGTCAATGGGAAAATGGACTTTTATTGATTATAATTTTTATTTTTATTAATTTTTGCTTGTTAATCACTAGGAATTTCCTTTATTTTAAAGCTCTCCATATCGTTTTAGAAATAATAAAAAACTATTCATTCATTTGAATAAATAGTTAGTTCATTTTATTACCAAAATTCTCGGATGAAGTCATCTTCAAGGCGCTCCCGATAGAAGAGTTCTGAGAGCTGGTCTTCCTCAAAGACACGTAACAGATTGAGCATGTCATAGGCCAAGTCCATCTTAGGCACATCCTCCCTAGCAACCCAGCGAACTTCGCCCTCCTCTGTTGAATGGATTTCTCCTTCAAAGTCTGAAGTTTTATAGAGGAAAACCAGGTAACGCTCGTCATCTGTCGTGTACCAATGCTTCATACCAACTAATTTAGGATTTTTGATGGTCAGACCAGTTTCTTCCTTAACCTCACGGATAGCTGATTCTACCAGACCTTCGTGTGCTTCGATATGACCACCGGGCAGGGCTGCTCCCGACCAGGAATAACGTTTTGGATCACGGATTTGCATGACAATATTTCCATGACCATCTTCAATGAGGCACATATTGGTCAAAATAGTTGCTTGTGAACGTGACATAAATTTACCTTTCTTTCATATACAGTAGATTGCTTAAATAATGGCTAAGTCTGAAATGTCAATTAATCCATACTCTTTAACTCTAGCACCATATCACGGATTTGAGCTGCCAATTCAAAGTCAAGCAATTCTGCTGCTTCGTGCATTTGTTTTTGAAGTTTCTTGACGGCTTCTTGGCGTTCTTTCTTATTCATGGCACTGTAGTCCACCGTATCCTCTGCCACTTCTGCTTCATTAGCCTTGGTAATCGAAATAAGATCTCGAATTTCTTTCTTGATGGTTTGTGGAACAATGCCGTGTTCCTTATTATAGGCCATTTGGATTTCACGACGACGAGCCGTTTCATCCATGGCTTTCTGCATAGACTCCGTAATCTTATCCGCATACATGATTACGTGTCCTTCGCTATTTCGGGCAGCACGTCCAATTGTTTGGATAAGTCCACGTTCGTTACGAAGGAAGCCTTCCTTATCCGCATCCAAAATAGCAACCAGACTAACTTCAGGAACGTCAATCCCCTCACGGAGAAGGTTAATTCCGATAAGGACATCAAAGACACCTAGACGCAGGTCACGAATAATCTCCGTACGCTCTAGAGTCTTAATGTCAGAGTGCATGTATTTGACCTTGACACCCATTTCCTTGAGGTAGTCCGTCAAGTCCTCAGCCATCTTCTTAGTCAAAGTTGTGACGAAGACACGCTCACCTTTTTCAGTACGGACATTAATTTCACCAAGAAGGTCATCCATTTGACCCATAGTTGGACGAACTTCGACTTCTGGATCAAGAAGCCCTGTTGGACGGATGATTTGCTCAACCACAGTCTCGGTCTGTTCCATCTCATAGTCGCCCGGTGTAGCAGACACATAGACAATCTGATGCACATGACTCTCGAATTCTTCACGTCGGAGGGGACGGTTATCAAGAGCCGATGGCAAACGGAAACCGTAATCAACCAACATCTTCTTACGGGCTTGGTCTCCGTTATACATTCCTTTAATCTGTCCCATTGTCATGTGGCTTTCATCAATCATAATGAGGAAATCTTCTGGGAAGAAATCAAGTAGAGTAAATGGTGGCTCGCCTTCTTTACGACCATCCATGTGGCGTGAGTAGTTTTCGACACCGTTGGTGTAACCCATCTCACGAAGCATTTCGACATCGTATTCTGTCCGTTGACGGATACGTTGAGCCTCGATGAGTTTCCCCTCGGCTTCAAATTGCTTAACCTGAGCCTCCATTC
>NZ_CM002133.1:1859304-1870597 GCF_000448665.1 Streptococcus sp. HSISS2
GGCTTCTTCCATATGCTCTTCATTGGTCATAAAGTGAGTAGCCGGGAAAAGAACAAGGTGCTCAACTTCACCGAGATTACGTCCGGTCAGACTCTCAATCTCACATATGCGGTCAATCTCATCACCGAAAAATTCCACTCGAAAAGCATGTTCGTCACGGCTGGCAGGAAAAATTTCGACCACATCGCCACGTACACGGAATTTCCCACGTTGAAAATCAATATCGTTTCGCTCAAACTGGATATCAACCAAGTCATTGAGCAACTTGTCTCGAGAAATTTCTTGACCTGGACGCAGACTGACAGCTGAATCCGCATATTCTTTGGGCGAACCCAAACCGTAAATACAAGAGACAGAAGCCACAACAATCACATCATTGCGTTCCAATAGGGCTGATGTTGCTGAGTGACGGAGCTTATCAATTTCGTCATTGACAGAGCTATCTTTTTCAATATAGGTATCTGATGATGGCACATAGGCCTCTGGCTGATAGAAATCGTAGTAGGAAACGAAGTATTCTACAGCATTGTCTGGGAAAAATTCTTTGAACTCACCATAAAGCTGACCTGCCAAAGTTTTATTGTGGGCGATAACCAAGGTTGGTTTATTCACGCGCTGGATGACCTGACTCATGGTATAGGTCTTACCTGTTCCTGTCGCTCCCTTTAGGATTTGAGCCTTCTCCCCACCTTCAATATTATCAACCAAGGTTTCGATGGCCTGAGGTTGGTCCCCAGAAGGTTCGTATTTAGAAACCAAATGAAATTGGTTGTCTTCTTTTCTATCTATCATGGTTTTTCCTTTCATTTATGTAATCATTCATCTCTTGGTCGGAGAAAATTTCCCCACTTGTAAGCGGAATTTGAATCATTCGCATCTTAGCGACATAGGCACGTTTCTTCCGTGATTGATGACCAAGCTTTTTATCATAAGTAACAGCTGTCTCACCATTTTTGAAGAAGACAAGCAAAACCTGGTACCTCTTTTTATCATCAATCTCAGCATCGTAGTCAAAGACATGCTCAATGCGTTTCAAAGAATATCTCACCGTCGAAGAGCGTTCAATATCCTCCATCCGTGTTGTCCAAGCTTTCTTGACAAATTCAATCTCAGATAAGGGAATGTCAAAGGTTTTCCGTCCAAATGCTTGGCCGTAGTAGGTCAAGAAATTGTCATCAAGTTCCAAGAGGTTACCATGACCTTTGAGATTTACGATACCGTCTATGAGAAGAATAATGGATAATAAAAGCCAAAATAAAACAATGACAGCAAGAAACTGCTTGACTGGATTTTCACGGAGAGAACCTCTAATAAGCTCAGGACAAAGAATCCATAAAGACAAGACGGAAAATATAAGGCCAACCACTATTTTCAATTTCAACATGACCCTATCAAGCTTAACTATCATATTGTCCCCTCCAAGTGTTTCTTCTATTTTAACATAGAAGTAAAAAGACCGAGTCTTTAGAACTCAGCCTTAAAAATTTTCTTTTTCAATTGTAATCGGAGGATGACGATACCTACCAGAAGAACGAGACAGGTAACGATATTCCCTTCTAGACCAAAGGCTCCACCTGACAACCAATCAGGTACGCCTGACCTGGCCTGAAAGTGCAATAAGCTACCGCCTACATCCCGTCCACTAACTGCCACGCCAACTAGATTTCCTTGCGCAAAGTTCCAAGCACCGTGAATGGCAGCGACACCCCAGATATTATCTGTCTTGAGCATGTAAAGGGCCATGAGAACCCCTACTAAAACAATACTGATAAGAGACAAGGCGGTAACCCCTTGATTTCCCATGTGTAGCATTGAAAAGAGAGAACTTGAAATAGCAATTCCCCAAGAAAGGTTCAATTTATTAGTAACTGTCTGAAGCAACCAACCACGAGTCACCAGCTCCTCGGTTCCACCTTGGATAAACCAGAAAGGTATTAGGGATAGTATATATAGGAGGGTTCTCTGAGAAAAATCTACTCTTACAAATTCTAAACCACCAAGTAAATAAGTCCCGAGGAAACTCACTAACAAGAGTAGAGTCCCAAATCCCCAGCCCTTGAGCATATGGCACCAAATAGAGCCTCTAAAGAATCCAAGGGAAAGAATGGAGCGCTTTTCAACAACTTTGACCCAGAAAAAGACGATCAGAGCAGTAAAGGCAAAAACACCCAGTTCAAAATACTCAGATGAGAATAACTTAAAGGCGATTGCATTAATATCCTGCGGTTGCACACTACCATTTAGCATCATGACAAAGAGGACAAGGGCTACCGGAATTCCTACAACAAAACCTGCTAACAGTCCACCTATAAGGACAAAACCAGTAGCAATAAGGCAAGAGAGCATAATCATCAGCCAACTTGGGACTTTATCATATAGCCTAGTATATTTCTCAAGCATACGTTTTTTCATTTAAATAACTCCTGTTACAAACCTTTCTTGTGTTAGATTCCAGTGTAACGAATTGACATAGGCTTGTCAACTTCTTCTTAAATAGCTCTCATAATTGACGAATCTTGTTATATTTCCTAACATCAAACCTCTCAAAGTTTGATAACAAAGGCTTTTTTTGATAAAATAGGAAGGTATTTTATAAAGGAGAACTTTTTATAATGAAGAAAAAACTTCTGACACTCTTTTTGAGTGCCATGTCAGTTTTCTTTGTTTTCGGAGCTAAAGCATCTGCTAGCACGATTTCAGTTGTTTCAGATACAGCCTATGCCCCATTTGAATTCAAAGACTCTGATCAGACCTACAAGGGTATCGACGTTGATATTATCAACGAAGTTGCCAAACGTGAAAAATGGGATGTTAACCAAACCTATCCTGGTTTTGATGCAGCCGTTAATGCGGTACAAGCAGGACAGGCCGATGCCCTTATGGCCGGTACGACTGTTACCGATGCCCGTAAGAAAGTCTTCACTTTCTCAGACACTTATTACGACACATCCATTGTTATCTACACACGTAGTAGTGATAAAATCAGTGACTACAAACAATTGAAGGGTAAAACAGTCGGTGTTAAAAACGGTACTGCTGCCCAATCATGGCTTGATAAAAACGCAAGCAAGTATGGCTTCACTGTTAAAACGTTTGACACCAGTGATTTGATGAACAATAGTTTGGATTCTGGTTCCGTTGATGCAGCCATGGACGACACACCTGTTGTTCAATACGCTATTGGTCAAGGTAAAGACTATGCCATCAATATTAAGCCTGAATCTATCGGTAGCTTCGCCTTCGCTGTGAAAAAAGGGGGCAAATACGAATACCTCATCAAGGAATTCAACGAAGCTCTTAAAGCTATGAAGAAAGATGGTACCTACGACAAAATCATGAAAAAATGGTTGGGTAACTCATCAAAATCTTCTTCAAAACCTTCAGCAGATCTTAAATTGACTGGTGATGCTAATGCAAAAGCAACTCCTGCCAAGGAAACTTACACCATCTCAATGGACTCATCATTTGCACCATTTGAATATCAAAATGGTTCTGGTAAGTATGTTGGTATTGACGTTGACATCATCAATGCTATTGCTAAAAACCAAGGTTTCAATGTCAAATTAACCAACCCTGGCTTCGATGCATCCCTTAATGCCGTTCAATCTAGCCAAGCCGATGCGGTATTGGCTGGTATGACCATCACAGATGCCCGTAAACAAATCTTTGATTTCTCAGATCCTTACTACACTTCAAACATTCGTTTGGCTGTGAAAAAAGGCTCTAACGTTAAGAAATACGAAGATCTCAAAGGTAAGACTATTGGTGCCAAAAACGGAACATCTTCTTACTCTTGGTTAGAAGAAAATGCCGATAAGTATGGCTTCACGCTTCGTGCATACGATGAAGCTTCTACTATGTATGACAGCTTGAACTCTGGTTCAATCGATGCCCTTATGGATGACGAAGCTGTTCTTCTTTACGCTATCCAACAAGGACGTAACTTTGAAACACCTATTAAGGGAATCTCTACTGGTGAAGTTGGGTTTGCTGTTAAAAAAGGGACTAACCCTGAATTGATTACAATGTTCAACAATGGTTTGGCTGCTATTGTTAAAGACGGTACTTATGATAAGATTATCAACAAATACCTTGACAATAACAAATCTAAAGAAAAGAGCTCAACCAAAGCTGTTGATGAAACAACAATTGTTGGCTTAATTAAAAACAACTACCACCAACTTCTTCAAGGTCTTGGTATCACTATTGGATTGACCCTTCTTTCATTTGCGATTGCCATGATTATCGGTGTCATCTTCGGTATGATGGCAGTTGCACCAAACAAGACCCTTCGTGTGATTTCACAAGTCTTCGTTGACGTTGTCCGTGGTATCCCATTGATGATCGTTGCAGCCTTCATCTATTGGGGTATTCCAAACTTGATTGAAAATATCACTGGTCACCAATCACCAATCAATGACTTTGTGGCAGCGACTATCGCCCTCTCACTTAATGGTGGTGCTTACATTGCTGAAATTGTGCGTGGTGGTATTGAAGCTGTGCCAATTGGTCAAATGGAAGCCAGCCGAAGCTTGGGTGTTCCTTACAATACAACCATGCGTAAGGTTATTTTGCCACAGGCTGTCCGCTTGATGTTGCCAAACTTCATCAACCAATTTGTTATCTCATTGAAGGATACGACTATCGTATCAGCTATCGGTTTGGTCGAACTCTTCCAAACTGGTAAAATCATTATTGCTCGTAACTACCAATCATTCCGTATGTATGCTATCTTGGCCATCCTTTACTTGGTCATCATCACATTCTTAACGAAATTGGCTAAACGACTAGAAAAGAGACTTAAATAATGGCTGAATTGAAAATCGATGTGCAGGACTTGCACAAATCATATGGCGACAATGAAGTCCTTAAAGGCATTGACGCCAAATTCTACGAGGGCGATGTTGTTTGTATCATCGGACCTTCAGGTTCTGGTAAATCAACCTTCCTTCGTACCCTCAATCTACTTGAAACAATTACATCAGGTAAAGTAATCGTGGATGGTTTTGAATTATCAGACCCTAAGACGAATGTTGACAAAGCTCGTGAAAACATCGGGATGGTCTTCCAACACTTCAACCTCTTCCCACACATGTCAGTACTTGAAAATGTGACATTCGCACCGGTTGAACTTGGACGTATGACTAAGGAAGAAGCTGATAAATTAGCAATGGATTTGTTGAAGCGTGTTGGTCTTGAAGACAAGGCTGAAGCGACACCAAATAGCTTGTCAGGTGGACAAAAACAACGTGTGGCAATTGCACGTGGTTTGGCCATGAATCCTGACATCATGCTCTTTGACGAACCGACTTCTGCTCTTGACCCTGAAATGGTCGGAGACGTTCTTGACGTTATGAAAGAGTTAGCACAACAAGGAATGACCATGCTTATCGTTACTCACGAAATGGGATTTGCCCGTCAAGTTGCTAACCGAGTAATCTTTACTGCGGATGGTGAGTTCCTCGAAGATGGTACACCAGATCAAATCTTCGATAACCCTCAACACCCACGTTTGAAAGAATTCTTGGACAAGGTTCTAAACGCCTAATCATCACAACAGTTACTCTTACTAGAGTAGCTGTTTTTGATTGCCACAATTTGAGAAGACAAAAACAGAGCAAGTGCTAGACTTGCTCTGTTTCTTCATTTAATTCAGGGTGTTTCTCTGCTTCTTCTTTTGCCAGACGCTCACGTTCAAGACGGAGCTTACGGTTTGGATTTAAGCGAGTGAAAAGCTCTTCAAGCTTCTTTGGATTCCATACATCGGCCGCAGAAACGAAGTTCCCATCTTTGTCCCTAAATGATATCGGTTTATCTCCCATTGTAAACCTCTTTTTCAATAGTTTTTGTTTTCAGCAAGATTTCCTTCGTATTGACCACACCTCAAAAAGCCATTCGATTTTTACCGACTTAACTCAATTAGTGAGGTTGATAGGCAGTTCGCCATAGCGACTGCCGTAGACTATCAAGTGCTTGGCACTTAGAGAGTCATACACGGTCACGACACGAAGGTTAGTCGGTCGATTTTTACCGACTTAACTCAGTTAGTGAGGTTGATAGGCAGTTCGCCATAGCGACTGCCGTAGACTATCAAGTGCTTGGCACTTAGAGAGTCTTGCACGGTCACGACACGAAGGTTAGTCGGTCGATTTTACCGACTTAACGTAGTTAGTGAGGTTGATAGGCAGTTCGCCATAGCGACTGCCGTAGACTATCAAGTGCTTGGCACTTAGAGAGTCTTTCAACGTCAATCCACAAACTCAAATTCAAAGTTACCAATACGAACAATGTCGCCATCCTTAGCCCCACGTTCACGGAGTGCTTCGTCAACTCCCATTCCACGCAATTGACGTGCAAATTTCATAATTGATTCGTCACGTTCCATGTTTGTCATGATAAAGAGTTTTTCAAGTTTTTCACCAGAAAGTACCCATGAAGCATCGTCATCACGGCTAATTTCAAATGGACGTTCATCCTCGTTAAAGCCATAGTATACTTCTTCTTGTTCCATATCTTCTTCACTATAAAGTAAGAATTCATCTGTTTGATCAAGAAGTTCTGCGGTCGCTTCCAAAAGGTTCTCTAGACCTTGATGAGCCAAACTTGAAATTGGGAAAATTTGTGGCAACTCATCGAATTCATCGTAATTAGCAGCCAATTTTTCCTTAAACTCTTTCAAGTTTTCCTCAGCCTCAGGCATGTCCATCTTATTAGCAACAATAATTTGCGGACGTTCCATCAAACGCAGGTTGTAAGTTTCCAATTCCTTGTTAATTTGAAGGTAATCTTCGTAAGGATCACGCCCCTCGCTTCCCGACATATCAATCACATGAAGGATAACACGTGTACGCTCGATGTGGCGAAGGAACTGTGTCCCCAAACCAACACCCTGACTAGCCCCTTCAATCAAGCCCGGAAGGTCAGCCATGGCAAAGCTCTCACCTGACTTAGTACGAACCATTCCCAAGTTAGGAACAATCGTCGTAAAGTGGTAGGCACCAATCTTTGGTTTTGCTGCCGTTACCACACTAAGAATTGTTGATTTACCAACAGATGGAAAACCAACCAAACCAACATCAGCCAAAATCTTCAGTTCCAACTGAAGTTCACGTTCTTCACCTGGTTCACCATTCTCAGCGATTTCAGGTGCAGGGTTACGAGGCGTCGCAAAACGGATATTTCCACGACCGCCACGACCGCCATGAGCAATGACAAACTCTTGACCTTCTTCGACTAGGTCAGTAATAACCTTGCCCGTTTCAGCATCACGCACTGTCGTACCTGGCGGAATACTCACAATCAGGTCTTCGGCACCACGACCATGCATTCCCTTGGTCATCCCTTTTTCACCGTTCTTGGCCTTGAACTTACGGTTATAACGGAAATCCATAAGGGTACGCAAGCCTTCGTCAACTTTGAAAATGACTGAGCCACCCTTTCCGCCGTCACCGCCCCAAGGACCGCCATTCGGCACATATTTTTCACGACGGAAGGCAACCATCCCATCGCCACCACGACCTGCTTTGACGCTGATCTTGGCCGTATCTAAAAACATACTCATCTATTATTTTCTCTCTTTCTGACACATGTTGCATGCCCTCATTTCATCTTAAAGCAATGAGTTTCCGACATACACAAAAAAACGCTTAATAGCGTCTTAAAGGACAGCTGCGACTGCTTGGAAAATCAATGCCCCAACTGTTACTAATAACATAATTAAAACGACAACTATTGTCAGACGTTCAAAGAATGATTTCTTACGTGGTCCGTTATCTCCAAATGCCACTTGAATTTACCTCTTTTTCTTCTAGTATATCATTTTAATGGTAACAAAAATCTACCTATTTCGCAACTGTTTGTTAAGCTTAAGCCAAAGGAATTCCAAAAACGCTTAATCCGTCTAACTCCTCTTGAGTCAATCGACGCCAAGTGCCAATTTCTAAATCATCTGGCAAAACTAAAGATCCCATACTCAAACGTTGCAAGTCTGTCACTTCCTTACCACAAGCAGCTACCATGCGCTTGACTTGGTGGAATTTACCTTCGGCAATGGTAATCTGAACTGTACTCGTTTTAGCTGCCTGATCTACTGACAAAATCTCTAATTTAGCTGGTTGGCAAGTGTGGTCTTTTAGCTCAATACCCTTTTCAAAAGCTTGCATATCTGCTTCGTCCATGACACCTGCTACCTTAGCTTGATAAATCTTGTCCACATGTTTTCTAGGTGATAACATAGCGTGAGCCAAATCACCATTGTTGGTCAATAGAAGCAGGCCATGAGTATCAATATCCAACCGACCAACTGGAAAAACCTGCTTGTGGCGAGCTGTCTCATCCAGTAAATCTAAAACCGTCTTATGACGAGCATCTTCTGTTGCCGAAATCACACCTTTTGGCTTATTCAAAAGATAGTAAACAAAGGTCTCATGTGTTAGTTCCTGACCTTGATAAGCAATCTGGTCCTTCTTCTCATCAATCTGAGTCTTAGGAGACGTTTCCACCTGACCATTGACGGTCACCTGCTTTTTCTTAAGATAAGTCTTGACTTGACTACGACTGCCAAGACCACAGTCAACCAAAAACTTGTCCAGACGCATCTACACATCCTCCTTTATCGGAATCCAAACTTCCATCTCATAATCTTCAGCCTGACGATTACCTGGTGGATAGACCTCTACCATAGGCTGGTTAATAATATCAAAATGTTTCTTGGCGTGCTGAAAACTCTCCCAGACCGCTGCTGTCGCCGGCCCCTTAAGTTTAAAAACTGCATAATTAGCCGGTGCAAGGGCAATCATCTCCAAGGCCTCGTCCTCACCAGCCAAGGCAGTGACATAAGTTTTCGACTTCCGTCAGTGATGCGAATCCCATAAGTAGTAAGGGCCAAATCGTCTCGCTCTGCAAGAAAAGAAATCCAGAGAGGCTCCGTCGGCTTGCCAATTTCTCCACCTTCAAAAGTCAGACCTGAAAACGTCAAAAAGCCTTTTTTAACAATTTCCACATCATAACGAACAGTCACCAGATGAAGTTTTTGAATAACCTGTTTCATCTCTGTTGGCTGAATCGGCGTCTCATCAGCTAAGGCATAGGAGATTTTTTCCACAAAGGCTTGCTTTTCCTTATCACCAGAACCTATAGGAACAAGCACCCAATCCTCTACCTCCACACTTTTATCTTCACAAAGATAAGTGTAACGCTGACCGCCTTGGTTAAAAGATACTTCAGCCAAACGATAGAGGGGATCTGGGTAATCGACAACCACCATTTCCAGTGCACTTGCTTGGAACAAGAGCTCCTGATCCTTGAGACGTACCTTCATCGCCAAGCTATTCGCATCAATGAAAAAACCGTTATCAGAATCCATCATAGACTGAAAGAAGGCCTGGTGTAAGCCAGAGAAGGTCCAAACAACATGCCAACGACACATCATCTCATAGTCATCAATAGTCACGAGAAGAGACAGTTCTTGCTGATCAGCAGCATAAGAATAAGCTTGGACAATCACTTGTTCTGGTGTCAGGTAGTCATTGACAAAGACCGCAAAATCGTCCATGGTTTGAAAATCTGACATAAGCTCTTCCTCTCTAATCTTCTACTGCACCTGTCACATACATGGTAAATGTTGCCCTAGTTAGGATTTTCTCCTCCTGGTTAGTGACGAGGACATCCACCACCTTGGTAGACTTACCATTATGGACACAAAGCCCTTCAATCTTTAGGTCATCAGACAGATGTCCAGCCTTTAGATAATTGATATTAGACTGAAGTGTCACTGCATAATCACCTGTTGAGATGGCCACCAGTCCAGCCACCTGATCACAAAGCGTGAATAAATAACCACCATGTGCGTTGCCAAAATAATTTAGAGACTTCTCAACCACCTTTGTCGTCACGATGACATGGCCAGTTTCAAACAGTTCTTCTCGAAAATTCTCAAATACTCGAATTTCATGTAGTTTGTCTTGCATAGCAAGCCCTCCTATCATTGTCTATTCCACTTTAAAGCAAATAGCTTATCCTTACTTACTAGTATAACACGAACTTAGTAAAGGATAATCAGCTTATGGGGCTAAGCTGATATCAACCACTATATCTTCACGAAAGAGCTTCTTGACACGACAAAACTCATCCACAAAAGCCAGTAATTTATCCTCATTTTCGATAACCAAGTCCTCAGGCAAATGTATCTTCAGCTTGAAATGACCCTCTTCATAGCTAGAATCAACCCGAATAGCAAGCTCATCCTTTCCCTGAAACTTTGCAAAATAACTCTGTAAACACATGGTCACACAAGAAGCCAAAGCAATATTCACCAAACTCATGGGTGTTTCCCCGTCCTCAGTATAGCCAAAAAGTTCCACAGGTGCCCCGTAACCCTCTGAAAAGGAATGATAAGGTTTGTCACCCTTAATAATTGTTTGATACATCTTAGTCACCTCATTACGTTTTACTCTTATTATAACAAAGAGAAGCTGACCTACCGAGCTTAACGACTTGAACTGTCTGTCATTATGATGGAAAGCGTTAAGGAGCTAACCTCTTATTTTCCAATAGATTAGCCTAGCACAACACCACTATTACTGAGGGATTACAGTTAGATAAAATCGTCTGAGAGCGCTTTCGAATTTCCAATTTTTCCTTTACAATGGATGTATTAAGAAAAAAGTGAGACTATTATGAAAACATTTTCTAAACTAACTTTAGCCTCTGTCTCAGTTCTTGCCTTGTTGACCTTAGCAGCATGTGGCAACTCTAAAGACAAAACTGACTCGTCATCTTCATCAACATCATCCAGTAAGGTGACCAAAAAATCTTCTTCAAGCAGCTCAAGTGCTTCAGTAAAAGTCAACAAAGACGGTTCAACTGAAGTGAGTGACGGAAACGGTAACTCAGCAAAAACAAACGGAAATAACACTGTCGAAGCCAATGACAACAATGGCAATAATGGAACAGTGAGCCAGGATGGTTCAGTTGAGGTCAATAGCCAAGACGGAACAACTGTCAAAGTCGGATCAGACGGAACCGTTTCAATTGGGAACTAAACTAAAACTCTCGGAAAATAATTTCCGAGAGTTTTTTCATCAGTCAAGATCTGAAGGAATAGAATAAACCTATAGATTTTGAAACCATTCGAAACAATACAGCTCTAAAACTTTTGAACAGAGTTACCATAAGTCAACTGGGTTTTGGAACCATTCGAAACAACACAGCTCTAAAACAAGTCCCTGGCATTATCTAATACGAAATATGTTTTGGAACCATTCGAAACAACACAGCTCTAAAACAAGTCCCT
>NZ_CM002133.1:1872118-1922490 GCF_000448665.1 Streptococcus sp. HSISS2
CTCTAAAACAAGTCCCTGGCATTATCTAATACGAAATATGTTTTGGAACCATTCGAAACAACACAGCTCTAAAACAAGTCCCTGGCATTATCTAATACGAAATATGTTTTGGAACCATTCGAAACAACACAGCTCTAAAACGTAATAATAGATTGTTGTAC
Source organism: Streptococcus sp. HSISS2 (assembly GCF_000448665.1). NCBI lineage: Bacteria > Bacillati > Bacillota > Bacilli > Lactobacillales > Streptococcaceae > Streptococcus > Streptococcus sp. HSISS2. Next base: position 1,872,280 of record NZ_CM002133.1, read on the forward strand.
GCTCATATTAGTTTTGGAACCATTCGAAACAACACAGCTCTAAAACGCATTAGTACCAACGTTTTCAACTGGATTTGTTTTGGAACCATTCGAAACAACACAGCTCTAAAACAAAGGTTGCTCGACTTCAGTCTCTTCGTCTGTTTTGGAACCATTCGAAACAACACAGCTCTAAAACCTCGTATATCGTTTTTCTCTACCAGATTTCGTAATCGCGCTATTCATCTCAGCATGACTTCAGTTTCAAAATGATTCCATTTTTATATTTATTATACCTTAAAAAACCTTATATATCAACGTTTTAGACAAGATGTGACTGTAACCATATTGGATTATTTCTTAATAATCATATGTAAAGCAACTTAACTCCTCCTCTATCAAAGCCTTATAATCTACTCTCTAACAAAATAATTATTCCATTCAACTTCATACAGAAACTACTAAATACTAAAAGATAGTCTTGAAATAACTCAAGACTATCTATACTTATTACCAAATTACTAGTTATTATAGGGCATCAAAATATAATCCTTGTCTAAAATAAATTGTTGAATCCCTTTAATCTGTCTAGGTTCCAAAAATAATACATCAGCTTGTAATAACTTTATATATTCCAAGATTTGATAAATTTCATCTTTAGAAAAATACGACAAGCTATTGACGAATACTAAAATTTTCTTTTTAACTAAATATTTGAAAATCTGTAAGATCTCAAATATTTTTCAAAAACCGTACAAGACTTAGTTTCGATTCTGATACCTAATACTTTAACTAGTTCTAAAAGTGTAATCTCATCATACTCTATATCTAGTTCATTTTCTAAACACTCTGCCATTATAATATCAGTAATTAATGATACCAAAGAATCTATTTCTGATCTAACTTCAGGTTTATCATTCAACTGGTTTACAATATCTGTGTGAAGCAACTTTAATACCTGAGAAGTATTAATATCGTAACCTAAAATATCTGTTATTAAAAGTAATTCAGAGGACCTTATACTCCTTATTTTACTATCAAATATTGTTAAATTCGATTGTTCATCATACTGATAGAATTCCTTGACTAATTGAGCAAACACACTCACATCCTCAATTACGAGAACTGTCCCCTGGTTAACCTCCATAGGCTCATCCAAAAGCGAAAAATTAATCTTCATCAAAATAATTTTCTCCTAAGAACACTAACCTTTCGTCTGAATTGGCAATACTAGTGTTTTTATCTCCGTACAAATAAATCATACGGGCAAATTGCTTTTCAGTAACTGTTAGTATTGTTATATTTCCTTTTTTAGGATTATTAGCTTTAAGTCGTCCAACCATTGCTGTATTGGCGGTATTATTTAATAAAAGTTTACTATATACCGAAAACTGGTGCATGATGAAACCTTCACTTAAAAGAAACTTTCTAAACCTACGATACGCTTTCCTATCTTCAGCAGTATCTGTTGGCATATCAAACATTAATATCATTCGCATATATCTATAACTCATATTCTAAATTCAGGAATTTCCTCATCTAACTGATTTAACGCTTTTATAACTTTTTTTGTATAATCACTAACAATGTTTGATAAATACATCTCTTTTCCATTATAGGGATAGGTTTCTGAAAAAATCGAAAAGAGTTCTTTTTTGATTTTGACGAAATTATTATGACGATTTTGATAAACAATTCTATCTATAATTGGTCTAAATGGCTCCATAATATCACTAGCAAGGTTAAATTGATTAAACTGATTAGCATGCTTTAAACCAATTTGTGTCATACAACCACAGATGACAACCTCACGTGCAAACATACTCAATAATAAGGTATATCCATAATCCAATGCTGCATTGATATCGTTATCACTTTCCCTAGTAAAATCATTACCGAAAAGCGTGTTAAAATAAATTCTGGCAGAATGACCCTCACGATTACTAGGATCAAACTGTTCTAATCCATGATATAACTCCATAATTGACTGAGATTTCTCAAAGAAGGAACATTCCCCCAAATAGTAGGACTGATTCAATATCTTTTGTGCAATAATAGCAGTCCATACTTTACATTTAATATCTTCTTTCCACGCAATTTGTCTAGCTATTTGTAGACTAGAATCATGACGTGCATAATACGACGTAAGGAAAGCAGTCGGTAATCGTTTATCATCACAGAAAATAACAAGAACATTTTCATCAACTAATCTCTTCACTAACATAGTAGTCAGTACAATGTCAGTAGTTTCTAATAAAAGTATATCAATCTCAGAAAGATGAATCATCTCAGTTTTATATGAGTTTCTAAAAATAAGGTGATTATTCTTATATGACAGTTTAGAATGTGTGTTTACGACTACTGTTCTCCAACCCGCCATTAATCCTCTCCTAGTTTGCCAAGGTCTATTCGTGTTTCATAGAGGCCTGTAACAGATTGGTGAATAAGTGTGGCATTTAGAATCTCAGCGATAGATGAATATCGTCTTCTCTCAATACTACGTCCAAAGAATTTAAAAGTGGCTGGCGCTCCAATCGAAGTAAAAGTCAACAAATTGATAAAGGAAGTAACCAACTCATCAATTTCAGTATCCACATTTTTACGATAGATTTCTTTCATCTTTTCTAAATTTGCTTCTGCCAAAATATATTTTTCAGAAAAAACTGATACAGTATCAAGGATTTTTCCAAAATCTGTCCGATGAGTTTCTACATATTCTAGATGTTCTGGTTCTAGAGTATTATAGATATTTTTAGCATGATAAAGTAGTTTGACCAATTTGTCAGGCAGAATAAACTCATTTCCCTTTTGTAACTCTTTAGCACTTGCTAATAATCTACGTCTTCCATTCTCTAATTCAAATAGACTGAACTTAGGTAACTGTATGATGTTTTCAACTTGGATATTTCGGAGTCCTCTTCTTTCAAGAAAATCCACTGTGTTCTTTTCAAAAGACTCTTTTTCCATAATAGTTATACCAATTAACTCCTTAACTGGCTTTAACTTTTTAGACTTTCCTTTCTCTCTTTCGGCCATAACCAATACAGAATAAGCAACAATAGGACTATCAAATCCACCATATTTTTTGTATCCCAAAACATTTTCTTGGTCTTTCTAGGAATCAACTTGTCAGAATTACCATGCGGCTGTACCAACTCTTTAGAAAAACCTCCTGACTGTACTTCAACTTTTTTCACAACATTTACTTGCGGATAAGAAAGTACTCTCCTTACAGTCGCTAAATCAGATTCTTTATTCCAAACATATTCACCTGTCTCCTCATTTACCTCAATAAGTGGTCTGTCAATAACTGTACCATCAGCTAAAGTAATAGATTTTTTAAAGGTATTCATGATATTTGAATAGAAATATACCTTTTCTGTAGCGGACTTTCTTTCTCTAAAACTATTGTATTTTGGATAGTCACCATACACAAATTCTGGCTTTAGTTTAGGGTATTTCTTCAGCAAGGCACTTGCCACAACAGCATTCAAGTAGGCATCATGAGCATGATGAAAGTCATTTATTTCACGAACTTTATAAAGTTCAAAATCCTTACGAAATTGAGAAACCAAGCTAGATTTCAAGGTAATAATTTTTACTGTTCGTAACGCTTTATTATCTTCATCTTTTTTATTATTAAATCTCTCATCAAGTAAACGAGCTACATGTTTTGTTATTTGACGTGTTTCAACCAACTGGCGTTGAATAAAACCAGCTTTATCCTCAGGTGACAAACCTCCTCGTTCAGCTTTTGTCAAATTATCAAATTTTCGTTGAGAAATTAATTTGGATTTCAACAATTGGTGCCAAAATGTCTTTCTTTTTTTGACAACATCTAAACTTGGAACATCATCTGATTTACCTCGATTACTAGCAGATGAAACAAGTACTTTATTGTCAATAGAATTATCTTTCAAAAAAGCTTGAGGAATAATATGATCAATATCATAATTACTTAATCTATCAATATCTAAATCATCTCCGGTATACATATCTTTTCCATTTTGAAGATAATACAGATAGAGGCGTTCATTTTGAAGTGAGTTATTGTCTATTTTAGAAAGTTTTGCAGGAACATTTTCCTTAAGTATCTTACTACCTAACTCTTTGAGAGATTCTTCTAAACGTTTTAAGCGTTGTTGAGAATTAGATTTACCTTGGTTGGTATATTGGTTTTCACGAGCCATCTCAACAACAATTGACTCGGGATTTCTTCCCATAACTTTAACCAATTCATCTACAATTTTTATGCTTTGTAAAATACCTTTTTTAATCGCGGGACTTCCTGGCATAGACTGAACGACCTGTTTAATATTATCTTGGTCACCAATAATTTGTGCTTTCTGTATCTTCTTTTTAAAAGAAAGAGTATCATCGTGAATAAGTTGCATGAAATTACGGTTAGAAATACCATCATCAATTAAGTAATCAAGAATAGTTTTACCAGATTTTTCATCTCGAATACCATTAATTAGTTTAGCAGATAACTTACCCCAACCAGTATAATGTCTACGAAATAACTTTTTCAAAACGGATTTATCAAAAATATTATCAAATTTTGAAAGACGTTGTTTTATCATCTCTCTATCTTCAAAAATTGTCAAAGTATGGATAATTTCTTCGATAATCGCTTCGTTTGAACTATCATCCAAAAACTCTTTTTCATTAATAATATTTAAAAGATCATGATAAGTAGATAAACTAGAATTAAACTGTTTCTCTATGCCTTTTAATTCGATTCTATCATATCCATCAATTGCATGTAAATAATCAATAATATCCTTATCAGTAACTTTCCTTTTATCCTCAAAATAAAGTCGAACAATATCTTTCTTCTGCTTACTATCTAAAAATTGATAATCTCTCATACCTTCAGCGATAAATCTAACTTTTGTTAATTCATTATATACTGTAAAAGTTTCGTATAAGAGACTATGCTTTGGAAGCACCTTCTCTTCTGGCAAATACAAATCAAAACTAGTCATTCGATTAATAAAAGCCTCTGCCGAAGATTCTTTATCAATAACGTCCTCAAAATTCTAAGGTGTAATTTTTTCATTTCGTTTTCTTATTGACCAAGCGAAGTCACTATTCCCTCTCGCAAGTGGACCTACATAATAAGGAATTCGGAAAGTTAAAATCTTCTCGATTTTTTCTTTATTTTTAGCCAAGAAAGGATAAAATTTAGCTTGCTTGTCAATAATAGCTCTCATTTCTTGAAGATGAATCTGATATGGTATCGAACCGTTATCAAATGTACGTTGCTTTCTTAAAAAGTCTTCTCGATTAATTTTTTCAAGAAAATAGTCCGCACCTTCAAGACCCGTCAATAGTTTTTTTAGATAAACGTAGAAATCTTCCTGATTTGTTTTTCCATCAATATAACCAGCATAACCATTTTTAGTGTCGTCTTTAAATACTTCGTTATAGGTTTCTAGCGAAATTTTTCTTATATATGCCTTTAGTAAAGCCAAATCTTCCTCGTGTTCCTTATATCGCATTATCATGGCAGAAGAAAGAGGTGCTTCTGTTTCATTATCTGTTACAGCCAGAATACCTGATAAAAGAATAGCGTCATAAACTTTTTTGGCTTTGAGAAAGACATCACTGTAATCATCTCCAATGTGACCTAACAACGTCTCTAAATCTTCGTCATAGCTTTCTTTAGAAAAATGTAAGGAAGTTTTTTCGTCTAAATTAAAAAATTTCCTAAAGTCAGCTTGGTTTCCTACAATCAACTTCAGAAACTCTGAAAAAATCCCTGAATTCTTTTCCCTAGGAAATAGTTTTAATAAACGTTCTTTCTTAGCTGATTTGCTAATTTTATCTTTAACAATTTCCTCAAGCTGTTTACTATTCTCAAGTGATAAATCTGATTCAAAAATAGCATTATAACTGTCCAAAAAATCTTGAAAATTCTTCTTAATATCATTATTTCTAGAATTAAAATCTCCTTCAATTAAGAAGTGACCTCTATACTTAATCATATGAGCCAATGCAAGATAAACTAGACGTAAATCTGCTTTTTTAGAACTATCTGCTAAGTATTTCCTTAAATGATAGATAGTTGGAAATTCATCATGGTAGGTTTTTTCTTTTACTAGGTTTCCAAAAATCGGATACTTACTGTCACGCTTGTCATCAGGAACTAAAAATGAATCGTCTAGTCTTTGAAAGAAAGATTCATCTACCTTAGCCATCTCTGTGCTAAAAATTTCCTGTAAATATAGAATACGATTTCGACGTCTAGTATAACGGCGTCTTGCAGTACGCTTTAATCTTCTTCCTTCTGCTGTGATTCCGGATTCAAAGAGCAATGCCCCCAACAGGTTCTTTTTAACATATTTTTTACTGGTATTTCCTAAGACTTTCATTTTTTAGACGGAACCTTGTAACTATCAGTTATAACGGCCCATCCAACACTATTCGTTCCAATATCAAGTCCAATTGAGTATGGCTTAGTCATACATTTCTCCTTATTTGAAAAATCTAAATTTATAGAAAATATTATACACTTATTAAATAACATTTCAATATCTGATAGAATTACTGATTAAATAGTATGACGTTAAAATCTTGTAATCAAGAATAAAATATTTTATACTTTACCCTGTAGTAATTGACATATTAGTTACAAAACTATATAATAATAGTGGTTTGAAACCATTCGAAACAAGACAGCGAGTTAAAATAAGGCTTAGTCCGTATTCAACTTGAAAAAGTGGCACCGATTCGGTGCTTTTTTTTATGCACAAAGAGTCCCTTGAAATCATCCAAAGGACTTTTTTTATCTCTACTATTTTCCAACCTCATCCATGATCTCAATGACCTTATACAAATCTGGTTCTGTGATTTGGTATGGAGCTTGTTCACGGACGATTGGCTTGGCACAAAAAGCGATACCGATGCCAGCTGTCTTAATCATCGGCAAATCATTGGCACCGTCACCCATAGCAATAGTTTGCGAGAGGTCGAGGCCATTTTCTGCTGCCCAATCCTTGAGTTTGGCTACCTTGACATCTTTGGTGACGATTTCACCATAAACCTTACCCGTCAAAACACCATCTACCACCTCTAGATGGTTAGCCATAACATAGTCAATGCCTGCCTCCGAGGCTAGTCTGTCAACCGTCTCGTGGAAGCCTCCAGAAACCAAACCTACCTTGTAGCCACGTGCATGAAGTTCATCCACTAGTTCCTTAGCTCCCTTATTAAAATGAATGCGAGCATAGACCTTGTCAAAGATACTTTCTGGTAATCCTTTTAAGGTTGCTACACGCTCATTGAGAGCCTGTCTAAAATCCAGTTCACCACGCATGGCACGCTCTGTGATTTCAGCGACTTGTTGACCGACACCTGCCTCTTCTCCCAGTAAATCAATGACTTCTTCTTGGACAAGAGTTGAGTCTACGTCCATGACTAATAACCCTTTAACTTGTGACATAATTACCTCTCTTTTTTAAATACCTATTTTATTTTTAACTAGGTTGGCGCTTAACTGTAAAATAATAAATGCTTCTTACAAAAAATCCTGGACCAAGGTCCAGAATCTTTTACTTACATACGAATAAGTTCTCGTGTTTTCTCGTAAGATGAAACAAAACGCTCTGTTACACCAGGTTCTACAGTTTCCAAGGCGTAAGAAATTTCTTCTAAAGATGCATCATAATCGTGGTCAACTTCGAACAATTTTAGGGCGTGTTCGAAGCTACTTTGAACAGCAGGTTCGAAAGAACGGTAACGGTTTGAATACTGCAATAACTGTTCTGTCAAGGTTGCATTTTGAACAACCAAGTAAGCCGTCTCTTCCAAATGTTCGATGGCATTTTTAGATGTCTCAGTCAAACGCATTACCGCATCAATATTAATACGTCCACGGCTAAGCTCATCCATGAGAGCCTCAATTTGAGCGCTTGTTGAGAAGAAAACACTCAAGAAGGACTGAGGAATTCCTGGAAGGTTACGTTTTTCCATGAAACGCTTGATAACATGCAATTTATTAACATACACATCAAGTGCTTCACGTGCCTTAGCTTCATTTTTCTCAATAGCCTGAAGGTTTCCAAAGACCTCTACCTGTCCATTTTCAACAGCAGACAGGGTGTTGAGACTCTTTTCAAATGTTTTCTCGAGCTCTGAGAAAGGTTTAACCTGAGTATCAAAGTTTTCAAGAGTTGGAAGAACAGCTGTTTCCACACCTGAAATATCAGAAGCAAAGCTACGAACATCCGCAGCATAAGTTTCATCGAAGATGTAGGTTAACATGAGACGTTCAAGTTCTTCTTGAAGTTGCTTATTATTATTCTTAGCATGCTTGAGATAGTCTGGCAAGACTTTCTTGTGACGCATAACAACTTTGTAAGATGCAATTTCACGTTCAAAAATGCTATACAAGTTGTTAATCTTATCTTGAATCTCAACATTTTCTTCTTCCGCACGATCCAAGTCAAGAGAAACCAACTCACTTGAATTTGAACGGATAGCTTCACGAATCTCTTGGAAACGACGTTCGATATTTTTTTCAGGGAAGTGATAATTTTGCTCGATCAGCTTACGATAGCCAGATTCCAAATCATCCAACTGATCTGGGAAGTCGTCTTCTAACTTAGCGACAATGGCTGGAATCTTCTCTGAAATTTGACCCAAAGCAATAGTGTGCTCTTCTGCACGATCCAAAATACTTGATGCTTCAACAGGGTCACCCGATGAGTTGAGAGTCACGAATTCTGAAAACTCAGCTTCAATATTTTTAAGCTGTTTATTGATTTCACTCATGGTAGAGCCAAAGTTATCAGAATTTTCTTCAATAGAGTTTTGTAACTCTTCATACAAGTCAAGAGCATGCTTCACACGAGCACTGTTCTTTTCTTCTTGTTCTTTCAAGGTTGAGAGAGCCTCACGGATAGACTTGATGTCTTCTTCCACAAGATCTAACTGACTCTCGATATTATTAATTTCACCACTAGCCTTGAAAAAATGGAAGGTATCGTTCATATTTTCAGCTTCGAAAATATGATTTTCAATATCTGCAAATGAATTTGTCGAGATATCTACCCATTTCTGATTCCATTCACGGAAGGTTGTCTGACTTTGCCCAATCAAGTGAAGCTTTTTGACTTCTTCAATTTCTTCATTTATCGGCAAGTCAAACAAGCCTTGCTTGCGTTCTTCAAGATTTGCAATCCGCGAATCATTTCGTTTTCTAATAAGAATACCGACTAAGTAAGCGACAATTACAAGTATAACTACCACTACAATCAGTAAAACAATTCCGCTAGACATAGTTTCTCCTTAATCGTCTATTATGTTCATAAATGTAGAATAACATTACGATTATATCATAGTTATCCTAGCATTGCACCCTTTTCTAAAAGAATATTAGATATCTAGAGTACTGTAAACGGCATTTTCTTCGATAAATTCGCGGCGAGGTTCAACCTTATCCCCCATCAACATATCAAAAATCTTATCTGCTTCTGCAGCATCATCCACAGAAACTCGTGCCATCAAACGATTTGCAGGATCCATGGTTGTTTCCCAAAGTTGGTGATCATCCATTTCACCTAAACCTTTGTAACGTTGTACTGTAGGTTTTGAACGTCCCACACTGTAATTTTCAAGAGCAGCACGTAATTTTTCTTCCTGATTTACACCTGGTTGGATGTACTCTTTGATTTCAGAGCCAACCTTAACCCCATAAATTGGAGGTTGAGCAATGTAAACATAACCCGCTTCCAAGATTGGACGCATAAAGCGATAAATCAAGGTCAAGAGCAAGGTACGAATGTGAGCTCCATCAACATCGGCATCGGTCATGATAACCAATTTGTGGTAACGAGCCTTGCTGACATCAAACTCTGCACCAAATCCAGTACCCATAGCTGTGAACAGGGAACGAATTTCTTCATTAGCCAGAATCTTATCCATACTAGCCTTTTCAACATTCAAAATCTTACCACGAATAGGTAGGATGGCTTGGAATTCACGGTTACGACCTGACTTAGCAGAACCGCCAGCTGAATCTCCTTCGACAATGAAGAGCTCATTCATTTCGGCATTGTTTGACGAACAATCCGCCAACTTACCTGGAAGGTTAGAGATTTCAAGACCTGACTTCTTACGGGTCACTTCACGCGCACGCTTGGCTGCAATACGAGCTTTAGAAGCCAAAATTCCTTTTTCAACAATCTTTTTAGCGATAGCTGGATTTTCCAAAAGGAAACGACTAAGGGCCTCGCTGAAAAGACGGTTAGTAATCTTAACCACTTCAGAGTTCCCTAGCTTGGTCTTGGTTTGACCTTCAAATTGTGGGTTGGGATGCTTAACAGAGATAATGGCTGTAAGACCTTCACGAACATCGTCCCCAGTCAAATTATCATCTTTATCCTTAAGAATCTTATTTTGACGTGCATAATCATTAATGACACGTGTTAAGGCCGTACGGAAGCCTTGCTCGTGAGTACCACCTTCATGGGTGTGGATGTTGTTGGCAAAACTCATGACAGTTTCATGGTAGCCAGTCGTATACTGCATAGCAACTTCGACTGAAATACCATCCATTTCACCATCCGTGTAAATAGGTTCGTCAAAGATAACATCTTTGTTTTCATTGATGTATTTGACATAAGAGGTGATACCACCCTCATAGTGATAATGTTTCTCTTGCTCAAGACCCTCACGTTTATCGGTGATCGAAATGCGCAGCCCCTTGTTCAAGAAGGCCAATTCTTGGATACGTTTAGCTAATTTTCCAAAATCAAACTCCGTTGTTTCTTGGAAAATTTCTGGATCCGGAGTAAAGTGAACGGTTGTTCCGTGTTTCTCTGTATCACCAATAATCGCTAAATCGTCTACCACAACACCACGTTTATACTCTTGGAAGTGAATATGGCCATTTTTATAGACCTTAACATCCAGTTGGGTTGAGAGGGCATTGACGACCGAAGAACCAACTCCGTGCAAACCACCAGAGACCTTGTAGCCGCCACCGCCAAATTTACCACCAGCGTGAAGGACCGTAAAGACTGTTTCAACCGCTGGACGGCCTGTTTTCTCTTGGATGCCTACTGGGATACCACGACCGTCATCGACAACCGTAATGGAATTGTCAGGCTCAATAAAAACTTGAATATGAGTGGCAAAACCAGCCAGCGCCTCATCAATAGAGTTATCAACTATTTCCCATACCAAATGATGCAAGCCCTCTTTAGAGGTTGAGCCAATATACATCCCTGGGCGCATACGCACCGCTTCAAGTCCTTCTAGAACTTGAATCTGACTAGCATCATATTCTTGTGCTTTTTCTTCGAAATTTTTTAATTCATCAGTCATTTATGTCACTATCTCCAATAATGATTTATGGCCATCAACAAGTAAGGTGTCCATACCTGCCGCTTTTCCAGCCTCAATATCTATCTGGCGGTCACCAATGACCAAGCCGTGTTTAATATCGTATTTTTTATTAAATAAAGGAAACTCTCAGGACTAGGCTTTCTCGCAAAACCATTTTCCGAAGTTACAATCTCTGTAAAGTAAGGAGTAATCTCTGCTTTATCCAGGATGTCTAGCACTAGATGGTTACGGTGGCTAACCAAAAAGTTACGCCCACCTTCAGTTACAATCTTCGCCAGAATCGCCTTAGCTCCTTCAAAAAGCACAGGTTCTTGCAAATGCTTAGCCTCTTCCTGCTTATATAGGGTGCGAAAATCAGCTATATCAGGTGCAAACATTCCAATAGCAGTACTGGTTGACACCTTAAGAGCATCATAGACTGCTTGAAATTCCGCCGTACGGTTAAATTGTTTCAAAGTTGCTTGAAAGGCTTGGGTTGACACCTGATAATTATCCAGTAAGGTACCACCCAAATCCCAGATATAATCTCCATAATTCATAACCTTAATTATAGCATAAAAGGTCAGATTTTGCTTGTTTTTCACAGCTAAAAAGGCTTGGAAAACCAGTCCAAGCCTTAATTTTTTAGCTTAAAATCAAACTAGCCACAATAGGGCTAATAAAGACGTATAAAATCCCTGTCACAGCTATAGATAATCCACCCATGGCACCTGCTACTTGTCCATATCTAAAGGCAGCTCCAGTACCTACGGCATGTCCAGTTCCTCCGAGAGCAAGCCCAATAGCTACCGGATCCTTGATTCCCATTATTTTTAGAAAAACAGGACCTAGGACAGAGGTTAAAATTCCCGTAATGACAACGACTACTAGGGTAACGGTCGTAATCCCTTGCATTTTTTCAGAAATCCCCACAGCCATGGCCGTTGTTACAGACTTTGGAAAGAGGGAAATCGCTAGGAAATAATCCATCCCAAAAAGTTTAGCAATCAAGGCCGTGTAACTTGTATTGAGAACACAGGCCAAAGTCGAACCAATCAAGATACTCTTATAATGGTGACGCATGAGGTGGAGATTTTTATAAAAAGGAACAGCTAGGGCAACCGTTGACGGAATAATCAAGCTATTAAGATATGAACCGCCTACATAGTAATCCTTATATGAAATTCCTGTATAGTGCAAAATCAAGATAATCAAGGCAGTAGATACAAGAAGAGGTGTTGTCAATGGATTAGGAAAACGACGGTAAATCAAAAGCCCGATTGTATAGGCCAACACAGAAAGGGTTAAGCCAAACAAGGGTGTGTTATAAAAATTAGCCACGTTTAACCTCCTTGTAGTCACCTTCGAAGTGTTTCTTGATAAAACCAACAACTACTGCAATCACTACAATATTAAGAACCAAGGCACCCATAATAATCAAAATAATAGGGACAATGTTATCAGAAATAGCATCCCATCGTTCCATAATACCGACACCTGCTGGCAAAAATAGAATGGTCATATTGGCTATTAAAAATTCTGCGACTGCATGAATATGACGCAAACGAATCCACTTGAGCTGCAGAGCAATCAAAAGCAAGAATAGACCAATAATACTTCCAGGTATGGGTAGTTTAAAAAAAGTTGAAATGGCTTCACCAATAACGGCAAATAAGCAAATCAACATGAATTGAACGTAGTATTTCACGAGTTGCCTCCTAGGTTTAATCACCTAATAGTCTACTCCTTTTTTCTTGGATTTCAAGAGTTTTCAGTAAATTCTTTTGAAAAATCCCTACCGTCCACGGACTCCCTTTGAACAAGAAAAAACTCCAGCTCTAAGCTGGAGTAAATCACAGATGCCACCACCGAGAATTGAACTCGGAACGGAGCATTACCATTGCTCTATTATACCATTTAACTATAGCGGCAACTGTTTCTATCTTACCATATCACTGTTTACCGTGGCAAGACATTTTGCTTACTTTTTATAAATTTAAGTCTTGGTAAGGCGTACGGTAGCCAATTTGTAAAACCTTACCATCCTTAATCAAGATAGGACGTTTAATCAGCATACCATCTGAAGCTAAGAGTTTTACAGCTTCATCTACCGATAAGGTTGGAAGCTTGTCCTTCAATCCTAAAGAACGGTAGGATTGTCCACTCGTATTAAAGAATTTCTTGAGCTCTAAATCTGACCCCTCTAGAAGCTCTTTTAGAAATTGAGCTGAAGGTGGATTTTCCTTAATGTTGATGGACTCAACCTCAATACCTAATTGATTGAGTTCAGCTTTAGCCTTACGACAAGTGCTGCATTTTGGATATTCATAAAAAGTATACATGTTTTTCTCCTTTTCTATAGCATAAGCATGTTTCTACATCTTGTCAAACCTAAGCCCTTCCAAATGGAGTAAGAAACGCTTGGCAGCCTCTCCAGCAGCATAATTTCCTATATGACCGGTGTTAGGTAGGACACGGTGACAAGGAATAAGTATCAACCAGGGATTCTTCCCAACAGCGGTTCCAACAGCCTGAGCTGAATGACAAGAAAGCTGCTTACCAATCTGACCATATGATCTGCTTTGTCCATACGGAATCGCTCTTAAAGCCGACCAAACTTTTTGTTGGAAGTCTGTTCCTCGTTCAGCTAATGGAAGGATATTTGGGCTTGGATTTTCACCTTCAAAATAGGCCTGCAACCACTTCTTTGTCACTTCTAAAATAGGATTTGAGGTGTCTACTAACTTTTCCTCTTCAAGACCAGCTTGAAAATGATTTTGTCCTTCCAACCATATACCATAGAGGGCTTCCTCACTAGCCACCAAGGACAGGCGACCAAGGGGAGATACATAATACTGACGATAAAACATAGGTTCATTATAACAAAAAGACAGGAAACACATGTCCCTGTCAGCTTATTTTTGAATTATTTACCTTTAATCAAACGTACTCGTACGATATTGTCACTAGCCTCAAACTTAGCGACCAATTCATCAATCTTAGACTTGTCTGTTTCATCAAGGTCAAGAAGGGTATAAGCATACTCTCCCTTTGAACGGTTGATGATATTGTCAATATTGATATTAAAATCAGAGACCGCTGTTGAGATACGAGCCACAATGTTAGGCACGTTTTTATTAATCAAGGTAATACGATATGGAGCGCTCAAAGCTTGTTGTACACGTGGGAAGTTAACAGAATTGACAATTTCACCTGTTTCCATGAAGCGACGGATGGTTTGACCAGCCATAATCGCACAGTTGAGTTCTGCTTCACCTGTTGAACCACCGACATGCGGGAAGACTGTCACATTAGGCTTGTTAAGCAGTTCTTCTGTCCCAAAGTCCGTGATATAACGTTTTACGACACCTGTTTCCAAAGCATCAAAGAGCGCATCATTCTCTACCAATTCTGCACGGGCAAAGTTGATGATTGTTGTTCCTTTTTGCATGAGGTTAAAGGCGTCCGCATTGAAAGTACCTTTCGTATCAGGTGTCAACGGAACGTGAACGGTGATATAGTCACAGTTTTCAAAGATTTCTTTGAGATCAGAAACACGTCTGACATGGTGAGAGATATTCCAGGCAGCTTCAATAGAAACATATGGGTCATAACCATAGACCTTCATTCCCAAACGGTAAGCATCATTGGCAATACGGGCACCAATGGCACCAAGTCCGATAACACCAAGTGTTTTACCAGCAATCTCACTACCTGCAAACTGTTTCTTACCTGCTTCGATTTGTTTAGGCACATCGTCACCACTAAGCGTATTAACCCAAGCATTGGCCGCAATATAGTCACGTGCTGAGAGCAAGATAGAAGTCAAAACAGCTTCTTTAACTGCATTAGCATTAGCTCCTGGAGTATTGAAGACAACAATTCCTTTTTGAGTGGCTTCAGCAACTGGGATATTGTTAGTACCAGCACCGGCACGAGCAATGGCTTTCAAATTTTCAGGGAAAACTGTATCATGGAGATTTTGACTACGAATGATGTAAGCATCCGGATTTTTCGCTAAATCACCATCGATTTGAAAATGATTTCCAAGTTCCTTCAAACCAATCTGGTTAATATTGTTATACGTTTTTACACTAAATACCATAATTTTATTCCTCTTGAATCAATGTATACCATGATGGGTTGCCTCATCAACTTCTTGATAGAAGGCCTTTTCCCTCTTGGTTTTGATTTTCTGATAGGCAAATCGTTCCCCGTCAATAGGAACCTTGCCACAATAGACATAACCTAGCTTCTCCAAAATATGCTGCATGACAAGGTTCTTTTCATGCGTGTCGCAACGAAAATCATGAGCGTCAGTTCCCTCGATAAGACCTTGAATAAAGGTTTGAGCGACCCTTTGACCTGTAACCTCAGTCAAAACGGCAATCCTATGAAAAGTAATGTATCGCTTATTGTGATGCTTCCAATCACCGTCATAGATTTTGTCGTAAGCAGGGTCTCCATCAGTAACCACCGCAGCATAAGAAACAATTTGACCGTCAATGATACCTACATAGGCTTGTCCTTTGAGGACATCATCAAAGATGTTTTCTTCAGTAGGGTAACCATCAGCCCCTTGCCATTGGGAACTGCCAGCTTCTGCTAGAGCAGCTCTGGCACTCTCAATAACCGTCATGATGGGCTTAATTTCATTTGGAAAGGCTTGTCTAATTTCCATCTCTTTACCTAATTACTTATTTTCAGCTTCAAATTTCTTCATAAAGTCAATCAAATCAAGCACACCTTGGCGTGGAAAGGCGTTATAAACACTGGCACGCATACCACCAACTGAGCGGTGACCCTTGATATTCTTGAAGCCAAGAGCATCTGCTTCTGCTACAAATTTAGCATCCAAGTCTTTACTTGGTGTGACAAATGGAATGTTGCAGACAGAACGATCCTTGGCATCTTTAACAGGATTGGTGTAAAAATCAGATGACTCGATATAATCATAAAGAAGACCTGATTTTTCACGTTGAATTTCCGCCATCTTATCTACGCCACCAATTTCATTTTTAACCCAGTCAAAGACGAGTTTTGAAATATAAATACTGAAACATGGTGGTGTATTGTAAAGTGATCCTGCTTCAGCTTGAATACGGTAGTCCAACATAGCAGACAATTGTGGTTGGTCGTTAAGGAAGTCTTCACGGACGATAACCACTGTCACACCAGCAGGTCCAATATTTTTCTGAGCACCAGCATAGATAAGGGCAAAATCTTCAACGTTATAGCGAGCAGCCAAAATATTTGAAGACATATCAGCTACAATTGGCACACCATTGGTATCAGGCAAATCATAGATAGCTGTTCCTTCAATGGTATTGTTAGTAGTCAAGTGAACATAGGCAGCTTCTGGATCAATTGTTGAAGGATCAAAACTTGGAATATGATCGTAAACAGTATCCTCAGATGACGCCAAAAGAATTGGTTCAAAAGGAATGGTTTTTGAAAGTTTAACAGCTTCTGTATAAGCTTTTTTACCCCATGAACCACCTACAAGGTAGTAAGCTTTCTTCCCTTGAGCGAGGTTCAGTGGTAGCATTGAGAATTGTGTAGAGCCGCCACCTTGCAAGAAAATAACCTTATAGTTATCAGGAATAGCCATTAACTCACGAAGTGTCGCTTCCGCATCTTTAACGATTTTGTCAAATTCTGGAGAACGGTGGGACATTTCTAGCACGGACATACCGGAATCTTGGTAGTTAAGCAATTCAGCTTGTGCCTTTTCAAGCACTGGTTTTGGTAATGTAGCAGGTCCTGCTGAGAAATTATAAATTGTCATAAAGACACCTCCAAAATTTTAATGGTCCCATTATAGCGAATTTTCTGAATATTGTAAAGTCCTAAGAGCAAAAAACGAACGGAATTGCCCGCTTGTCACAAAAAAGTTAGGTATTTTATGTATATTTTTGGCGCCATTTTATTTTAGTATCCGTTATCTCTGTTTAAGGAAATAAGCCGCACCAATCAAATTAGCACCATTATGGTGATGGCAGGCGACAATTTTAGGTCGTTTAATAATTTTTCCGATAAAGTCTATCTCATGGCGAACCTTATCAAACTGGCGGTTGACCTCCTCAATCAGAACCGGCTGAGCTGAAATACCACCTCCAAGAACAAAGATTTCCATATCAAAGATGGATTGAAGATTTAGAATAGTAATAGCTAAGCTTCGACAATAGGCCTCAAAAATTGGATAAACAGCTTCATTTCTAGCATTGATTGCCTTAAAAGCTTCACGACCATCTTTTAAATCAGCATTACCCAACACTTCATTAACCCTAGTAATGAAACCAACAGCTGAAAGAGTTGTTCCTCGCATTTGTGAAGGATTAACTTTTTCCATTTGAACTGGAAGAAGAAATGTTAACTCAGCCGCTTGAAAGTGACTTCCTTGAAAAAGTTTACCATTAATAATAAGACCACCACCTAGACCTGAACCCAAAACAAGGGCTGCACCGTTGGTCACTCCCTGTAAATGCCCCATCGCCAGCTCGCCTAAAGCTGCTGCTTTCCCATCATTAAGAGCCGTGACTGGTAAATGATACTTGGCTTCAAGGATGTCTTTGATACGAAAACCGTGGAAGAATCGCAACAAGCCTCCGTGATAAATAACACCCTCATCAGTATCTACTGTCCCAGGAACACTGATAGCAATGCCCGTTAAGGCTACTTTAACCGACGTTACCAAATAGTCAATCACATCAAGGGTTTGATTCAAGGTTTGTGGAGATGATTGCGTTGGTAGACTCTTTTCAAGGGCAAACTCCTCCGAAACAAGGGCAGACTTGACCTGAGTTCCGCCAAAATCAATCGCTAAAATCGTCATAAATACCTCCTCAGATTCTTTTTCGCCATTATATCACATGTAGCTAAGACTAGAAAAACGGTCCCAAAATGCTACTATGAGAATACAAAATTAGATAAAAGGAGTCTCTCACATGACTAAATTCCTACACACTTGTGTTCGTGTTAAGGACCTAGAAGCTTCACTAAACTTTTACCAAGACGCTCTTGGTTTCAAAGAAGTCCGTCGTAATGATTTTCCAGAATATAAATTCACGCTTGTCTACATGCAACTCGAAGACGATCCTGATTACGAGTTGGAATTAACATACAATTACGATCATGAAGCTTACGACCTTGGAAATGGCTATGGACACATCGCTGTTGGTGTTGATGACCTAGAAGCTAAACACCAAGCACACAAAGAAGCTGGCTACACTGTCACTGATCTCTCAGGTCTTCCTGGTAAACCAAAAATGTACTACTTTATCACTGATCCAGATGGCTATAAGATTGAAGTTATCCGCTTGGCTCAGTTCTTAGAAAAATAAACAAAAAAGTCAGATTATCTCAAATCTGGCTTCTTTGTTTGCTTACTATTTATCTGTCTTCAAGGCTGACAAAATTTGGGTACGAATATCATCTACTCCATTTGGATTATTCGGTAAAAATAAGGTTTGATTACCTTTAACAGCAAAGGTATTAAGGGTATCTAAATATTGGTTGGTCAAGAGAATAGACATAATCTGCTCTTCAGACATACCCACATTAGCTTCTTTCAATTCAGCAATAGATTCAGCCAAACCGTCAACGATGGCCTTACGTTGTTGGGCAATACCTACCCCATGAAGGCGGTCTTTTTCAGCTTCGGCTTCGGCTGCTGTGACAATCTTGATTTTATCCGCTTCTGCCAATTCTTGGGCTGCTACACGCTTACGTTGGGCAGCATTGATTTCATTCATAGACTGTTTAACTTCAGCATCAGGTTCAACCTTAGTAATCAAAGTCTTCACAATGATATAACCGTAGGTTGTCATTTCTTCAGCCACTTGGTGTTGTACTTCAAGGGCAATTTCATCTTTCTTCTCAAAAAGCTCATCAAGTGTCAATTTAGGAACGGATGAACGAAGGGCATCCTCAATATATGACTTAATTTGAGCCTCTGGACGCATGAGTTTGTAGTATGCATCGGTCACATTTTGCTCATTAACACGGTACTGTGTAGCAACATTCATCATGACAAAGACATTGTCTTTGGTCTTAGTTTCCACTACAATCTCGCTTTGAAGCAAGCGTAATTGAATACGTGCGGCAATTTTATCGATACCAAATGGCAGACGCATATGGATACCACTAGTTGCAATTTTTTGATAGCGTCCAAAACGTTCAACAATAGCTACTGACTGCTGACGAACGACATAAAGCATACTGATGAGAATTCCCATGAGAATTAGGAAGGAGATCAGTAAAAAGAGAAGTGCTGTTTGCATGTTAAGTCCTCCAAAATAAACATTATAAATTCCTTCGCTTTATTATAGCACAGCAATACAATTATTCAAGAAAAACAAATCTTCTTTTTGCTCCCTTCATAGACATTAGCCAAAGCCCCTATGATTCTTATGGAAATGAGGATTAATAAGCGATATTTATTGGCATTAGTAAAAAGACTGAAACGATAGTGTTTCAGCCTCTCATTATTTTTGAAATAAAAGCATTTGAAGAATTGTTTTACTTTGAATCTAGCACTTAAACTTAGAAGGCTTATTTACGATACATCTTAACTTGAAGGTAAATATCGTTATAGATGCCTAACCATTTTTGGCCTAGATTATCATAGACTTCTAGGTTTTTGATCGTTGATTCTGATGGATAGAAGGCTTTATCATCAGTAATCCGCTTTGGAAGCAAGGCTTTGGCTGCATCGTTAGGTGTTGCATAACCGATGTATTCGGCATTTTGAGCTGCATTTTCTGGCTTAAGCATGAAATTGATAAAGGCATAAGCCTCTTTTTTGTGCTTAACTGTCTTCGGGATAACCAGATTATCAAACCAAAGATTTGAGCCCTCAGAAGGAACAACATAACGAAGATTCTCATTTTTATCAAGCATCTCACTAGCTTCCCCTGAGAAAGTTACTCCGATAGCAGCATCACCTTGAATCATGTAGCCCTTCATTTCATCGCCTACAATAGCTTTGATATTAGGGGTTAAACTATTGAGCTTGGTCTCCGCCAAACGCAATTCCGTCATGTTCTTGGTGTTCAGACTATATCCCAAGCTATTAAGTGAAAAGCCAATGACTTCACGTGCCCCATCAACTAGCATAATTTGGTCTTTGTAATCAGACGACCAGAGATCATTCCAATGCTGAGGAGCTTTTTTTACCAATTTTGTATTATAGACAATGCCGACAGTCCCCCAGAAATAAGGAATGGAATAATCATTGTGAGGGTCGAAACTAAGTCCCTTGAAGCTTGAGCCAATTTGATCAAAGCCATGGATTTTAGATTTATCCAATTTCACCAACAGGTTTTCCTTAACCATTTTATCAATGGTATAGTCTGACGGTACAGCAATGTCGTAGGTAGTCCCCCCCTGCTTAATCTTGGTATACATGGCCTCATTGGAATCAAAAGTTTCATACTGAACCTTGATGCCTGTTTCCTTGGTGAACTTGGTCAAGAGATCAGGATCAATATAGTCCCCCCAGTTATAAATCACTAATTTATCAGAGGCACTTCCTGTGTGACTTTGCATATAGGCAGAAATTCCCCAAAGGACAAGTATAATGGCTACAATCCCTAGTAAAAATTCATAGAGTCTACGCATCTTGCTCCTCCTTTTTCTCCTTGGTAATCAAGTAATAGCCAATAACCAAAAGGATAGAGAATAGGAAAACAACGGTTGAGAGAGCATTGATTTCCAAAGAAATTCCCTTACGAGCACGTGAGTAAATCTCCACAGCAAGTGTTGAAAAACCATTACCCGTAACGAAGAAGGTCACGGCAAAGTCATCCAAAGAATAAGTAAAGGCCATAAAATAACCAGCGATAATTCCAGGTGTCAAGTATGGTAGCATTACCTCTCGCAACATCTGCCACTGGGTCGCACCCAAGTCATAGGCCGCATTTACCATATCACGATTCATTTCCTTGAGACGTGGTAAAACCATGAGAACCACAATTGGAATTGAAAAGGCGATGTGGCTTAGCAAAACAGAGACGAAACCAAGCTGAAAGCCAATTAAGGTAAATAGAATTAAGAAACTGGCACCAATCATAACGTCAGGTGCAACCATGAGCACGTTATTTAGAGATAAAATCCCCGTTTGTTGTTTCTGTTTGCTCTCATAGATAAAGATAGACCCGAAGGTACCAATGAGTGTCGCCAAGAGAGCACTAAGAAAGGCTAAGAAGAAGGTTTGAGCCAAAATCAACATGAGTCGACTATCTGAAAACATGCTCTGATAATTATCCAGCGTAAAGCCTTTGAAATGATTCATATCGCCACCACTATTGAAAGAATAGGCGATTAAATAAAAGATAGGCAAATAGAGGATAACAAAGACAAAAACGAGATAGAGATTTGCAAATTTTTTCATTGACGTCTCTCCTTCGTTAACCACATAGTCGCAATCATAGCAGCAATGAGAACAACCCCAATGGTTGCCCCCATCCCCCAATTTTGCGTTGTGAGGAAGTGCTGTTCAATAGCCGTTCCTAGTGTAATCACTCGGTTACCACCGATCAAGCGTGTCAACATAAAGAGACTGAGACTGGGGATGAAGACTGATTGCACACCTGAACGAACCCCGTTAAGCGACAAAGGAAAGATAACCTTAGTAAAGGTCTGCCAATCATTAGCACCCAAATCCTTGCTCGCATTAACGATATTTTCATCCAAATCATCTAGGGCATTATAAATCGGCAGAATCATAAATGGTATTTCGATGTAGCTGGCTACAAAAATAAAGGAGAAATCCGTAAAAAGGATTTGCATAGGTGCAATACCAAAGAAACCAAGAAAGGCGTTAATCCCACCTTGTTGACCAAAAATCCCCATAAAGGCATAAGCTTTAAGAAGGAGATTGACCCAGGTTGGCAAAATGACAAGCATTAACCAAAGCTGTTTATGCTTGAGTCTCGTCAAAAGATAAGCCGTAGGATAGGAAATGAGGAGAGTGACTATAGTAATAATAGCCGCATAAAGAACCGAGTTGAAGCTCATCCTCAAGTAGGTCCAACTGGAAAAGAAGGTCCCGTAATTATCTAAAGTAAAGTTGCCACTGATATCAAAGAAAGACTGATACAAGAGCATGAGCACTGGAGCGACCACAAAAAGCAGAAGCCAAAGCAGGTAGGGTACCGAAAAGAGGCTAGCTGTTTTCTTCATGGCGCTCCTCCTCAATGGCATTAATCAAGCCATCTTCATGCTCTTCCATTTCCACATATTCTTCAATACGGGCATCAAATTCTTCTTCTGTCTCATTGAGACGCATGATGTGAATATCTTCAGGCGTAAAATCAAGACCGATAATCTCACCCTCAATAGCCTTACGGGTCGAGTGGATCATCCATTCATTGCCAAGATTATCATGAGCAATAATTTCATAGTGAACCCCACGGAAGAGTTGCGTTTCCACTCGAACTTGTAGCTTTCCTTCTTCAGGAAGCGTGATTTGTAAATCTTCAGGACGTATAACCACTTCAACAGGTTCGTTAGGACGCATTCCTCCATCAACAGATTCGAAGCGTTTTCCATTGAACTCAACCAGATAATCCTCAATCATCACGCCAGGAAGAATGTTGGATTCTCCAATAAAAGTAGCTACAAAGTGGTTGATAGGCTCATCATAGATATCAACAGGGGTTCCTGACTGAACAATTTCCCCATCATTCATAACAAAAATCCAATCCGACATAGCCAGGGCTTCTTCTTGGTCGTGGGTAACAAAGACAAAGGTAATCCCAAGTCGCTGCTGCAATTCACGCAACTCGTATTGCATTTCAGTACGTAGCTTCAAATCCAGTGCTGACAGAGGCTCATCTAAAAGGACCACTCGTGGTTGGTTGATAATCGCACGGGCAATGGCCACCCGTTGACGTTGTCCACCAGATAATTTTTGAATTGAGCGCTTTTGATAACCATCTAGTTGAACCATTTTCAAGGCTTCTTCTACACGCTCTTCAATCTCCTTTTTAGGGACCTTTTTTAACTTAAGCGCAAAGGCCACATTGTCAAAGACATTCATATGTGGGAAGAGGGCATAAGATTGGAAAACGGTGTGGACATCCCTTTTATTGATAGGGATATCATTGATACGTTTTCCATCTAAAAGGACGTCACCACTGGTCGCATCTAAGAGGCCAGCAATGATATTCAAAATGGTTGATTTCCCAGAGCCAGAAGCTCCAAGAAGAGTATAGAATTTTCCTTCTTCTAGTTCGAAGTTGATGTCTTTTAAAACTTGTGTGCCACTGTCTTCAAACACTTTTGAGACGTTTTGAAAGGCAATAATCGGATTAGTCAATTGTCATAAGTCCTCCATAAAAATTAAATATAAGATAGGGGTTGATTTAGTTAAGCTTATCACCAATGATACGAACTTCAGGTTCTAGAGTAACTCCAGAATTTTCCTTAACCTTGGCAATGACATCGGCGATAAGATCCTCATAATCTTTAGCTGTTCCTTGATCCACATTGACCATGAAACCAGCATGCTTGGTTGAAACTTCAACACCACCGATACGATGTCCTTTAAGATTAGCTTCCGTAATAAGCTGACCAGCAAAGTGGCCTGGTGGGCGTTTGAAAACAGAACCACATGAAGGGTATTCGAGAGGTTGCTTAAGTTCACGTAAGTGATTGAGGCGATTCATTTCATTCTTAATTTGATGATAGTCACCTGGATGGAGATTAAACTTAGCTGAAATAACAACTTCACCAGTCTCCTGAAGAACCGAGCGACGGTAACCAAAACGCATGTCACGTGCCGCAATGGTACGAATATCACCGTCTTTTGTCAAAACCTGAGCTGAAACCAAGATATGAGCAATCTCTCCGCCATAGGCCCCAGCATTCATGAATACAGCACCACCAACACTACCTGGGATGCCTGCTGCAAATTCAAAACCAGTCAAGCTTTGGAAACGAGCCACCTTTGTTGTCGCAATCAAATTAGCACCCGCTTCTGCTTCAATTTGATAACCGTTTACTGCAATACCGTTAAGCTTGTCAAACATAATCACAAAGCCTCGGATACCGCCATCACGGACAATCAAATTACTAGCATTTCCAAGAACCATCCAGGGAATCCCTTGCTTATTAGCAAATTTGACGATACGTGAAAGCTCATAACGATTACGTGGAAAGGCCAAATAATCTGCTGGTCCACCAACCTTGGTATAGGTGTAACGTTTTAAGGGTTCATTGAAACGAATATCAATTCCCACTAAATCTTTTTTTAATTCATCAAGCATATTTTTTCCATACTTTTCTATTCTTTTTATTTCTTCGTAGGCATTGTGATAGGCTTCCCTATCATTAAAGGCAGAACCTACAAATGTGTTACTATTTTCCCCTCGAACATCGAGGAAAAATACAGCAAAAGCCAAGATTAATTATAGCAAAAAATCCCCATCTTGACGACAAGGAATTTTAGTAAAAACTAGTCCGAAGTCACGAATTTGTGAACATCATTAGTGTCTAATTGACTCAAATAATTTTCGTAGGTTTGACCAGTTTGAGGCTCAACTAAGTCCTTTGCAATTTCTAGCAGAGGAACCAAAACAAAGGCTCTCTGAGTCATGAAAGGATGTGGTACTATCAGATGCTCAGTCTCCCAAATTTCCTGTCCATAGAGAAGAATATCAATATCCACGGTCCGGGGTCCCCAATGCTCATGGCGAACGCGATCCAAGTCTTTCTCAATGGCCTGACAAGCACTGAGTAGGCTTTCAGCTGGCAACTGCGTTTCTAATGCCAAGGCGAGGTTTAAAAAATCAGCCTGATCTGTTAGCCCCAAGCGGCTGTTTCATAATAAGAGGACACGGTTTCAACCTCAGTATCAGTCAACTGCTTCAAGGCTTCCACAGCTCTTTGGAGATAGCCTTGGCGGTCGCCCATGTTAGACCCCAAACTCAAGTAAACTTTTGTCATCGGCTACGCTCCAACTCAATTCCCACACTCTTGTAATGTCCGTTAATAGGTGGATTCTCCTTATAAATACGAATCTTAATGGCTTGGATAGGGCCAAATTGAGCAAATAAATCTTCGCAAATAGCACCAGCTAAACGCTCAATTAAGCTATACTTTACTTCTTCCACCTGTCTCTTCACAGCCTCAAAAACCAAGCCATAATGAACCGTATCTGCTAGTTCATCACTTCGTGAGGCCTTGACCAAATCAACTGCCAATTCCAAATCCACCACAAAAATCTGTCCTAGGGTTTGTTCCTCAGCAAAAGCACCATGATAGCCATAGAAACGGCAACCATTCAAAATTATTTTATCCATTTACTCTCCTTTAGACGACTAAACTTACCCTTATTCTAGCATAAAACAGCTAAAAAGTTACGCTCTAATTCGTATGATTTTTTAGACAAAACAGAGACTTTTGTCACTTTATTCAATGCAAACGCTTGCACAATTATTCTTATTTGATAAAATAAAGGTGCAGAGGTTGAAAAACTTCCTGCTATAACATATAGACTTTCTCAATGAACAAGGAATTAACTATGACAAATCAAACTGTAATGCAATATTTTGAATGGTATCTTCCAAGCGATGGACAACATTGGAATCACTTGGCTGAAGATGCCCAACATCTCTCAGACCTTGGTATTAGCCATGTTTGGATGCCACCTGCTTTTAAAGGCACTAATAAAGATGATGTCGGTTACGGAGTCTATGACCTCTTTGACCTAGGCGAATTCGATCAAAAAGGTACTATTCGCACTAAGTACGGTTTCAAAGATGAATATCTTAATGCTATTAATCGCCTCAAAGACGTTGGTATTGTACCCATGGCTGACGTCGTCCTTAATCACAAGGCGGCAGCGGATAAACTCGAGACCTTCGAAGTGGTCGAAGTTGACCCAGAGGATCGTACAAAAGAAATCAGCAAGCCTTTTGAAATTGAAGGGTGGACACATTTCACATTTGATGGTCGTCAAAAGGCCTACAATGATTTTGAATGGCACTGGTACCACTTTAACGGGACGGACTTCGATGCCAAACGTAATAAAAGTGGTATCTATCTTATCCAAGGTGACAACAAAGGTTGGGCTGAAAACGACTTGGTAGACAACGAAAACGGTAACTTTGACTACCTTATGTATGCCAATCTAGACTATAAGCATCCTGAAGTCATTGAAAATATCTACAGTTGGGTCGACTGGTTCGTACAAACAACTGGAGTCCTCGGTTTCCGCATGGATGCTGTCAAACATATAGACTCTTTCTTTATGCGTAATTTCATACGTGACGTCAAAGAAAACAAGGACAAGACTTCTATGTCTTTGGGGAATTTTGGAATGCCAAGGAAGAAGATAATAATACTTATCTCGAAAAACTGAAAACCGCTTTGACCTTGTGGATGTTCGCCTTCATAACAACTTATACGATGCCAGCCTGGAAGGGGCCGATTACGATTTGACGACTATTTTCGATCAAACATTAGTCAAAAATCACCCAGAGCATGCGGTAACCTTCGTAGAGAACCACGATACCCAACGTGGACAGGCTCTAGAATCAACTGTTGAAGAATGGTTTAAGCCAGCTGCTTACGCTCTTATTCTACTTCGTGAAGATGGTCTTCCTTGCCTGTTTTATGGGGACTACTATGGTATCGAAGGAGAGTTTGCTCAGGAAAGTTTCCAAGAGGTCTTAGACACCCTACTTTACGCTCGTAAAGAATTAGCTTACGGAGAGCAAATAGACTACTTTGACGACCCTAACTGTATCGGATGGACACGCTCTGGCAACGAAGGCGGTACTCCATTAGCCGTAACCATTTCTAATGATGTTGCTAACAGCAAAACTATGGAAATTGGCAGTGATTGGGCAGGACAAACCTTCCATGACATCCTTGGAAACTGCTCTGATACTGTAACCATTGATGAAGACGGATGGGGAGACTTCCCAGTTTCTGAAAAATCTGTCAGCGTTTGGACAATTCAAGACTAAGAAAAAAAGCTCGATTTGAGCTTTTTTTCGTTTCATAAAATTCCTGCGATAGTCTTGACAATATCACGATTGGCTTCAACATTATGGACACGAACAATTTGACATCCCTTGCTAACAGCATAACCAGATAGAGCAGCTGTTCCTTGATCACGGTCCTTGGCAGGAATATTTCCACCTAGGAGATAATCCACAACACGCTTACGAGAAATCCCAAAAAGAACAGGATACCCAAGCTCAACAACCTTGTCCAAGCCTTTAAGCAGATCTATATTGTGTTGGACATTTTTAGCAAAACCAAAGCCAGGATCAATCCAGATATTTTCCTTGGCTACACCAGCTTCCAAGGCAGCTTGCGCACGTTGATTGAGAAAGGCACAGACATCTTCAGTGACGTCATTGTAAATTTCTTCCTTTTGATTGTGCATTAGGATGATTGGCACGTCTTTCTCAGCAGCTAAAGCTAACATCTGACCATCATAAAGACCTGCCCAAACATCATTAAGAATATCCGCACCTGCTTCAAGAGCAACTCTAGCAGTAGCTGTCTTGTAGGTATCAATACTGATAAGAACGTCATATTTTGCCTTAATAGCTTGTATAATTGGCACAATACGAGCAATCTCTTCTTCCTCGGTAACAAATTCTGCTCCGGGTCTTGTAGACTCACCACCCACGTCAATAATACTAGCCCCTTGAGCAATCATACGCTCAACCTGAGCTAGCGCATCTTCTATTGTGTCAAAATCACCACCGTCTGAAAAAGAATCTGGGGTGACATTCAAGATTCCCATAATGCAGGCCTTACCTGCAATTTCATGTTTACCAATAAACATTTTAACTCCTAAAAATCACGCATCAAAGAAAGAATTTCCTTACGTTCTTCACGGTCTTCTTTATAGAGGCCTTTAGCAACTGTTGTGATGGTCTTACTTCCTGGTTTCTTAATACCACGCATGGTCATACACATGTGTTCTGCTTCCACCATGACAAAAACACCTCGAGGATTAAGGGCTTCTTCAAGCGCTGTAGCGACTTGATCTGTCAGACGTTCTTGCAATTGTGGACGACGGGCCGCCACTTCAACAGCACGTGCTAATTTTGACAGTCCAGTCACCTTATCCCCACTTGGCAGATAAGCTACATGAGCCTTTCCATAAAAGGGAACCAAATGATGCTCACACATAGAGTAAAAAGGAATATCCTTGACAAGGACAACTTCGTCATGTACTTCTGAGAAGACTGCTGTAAACTGATCTTTAGGGTCTTCATTTAAACCTGAAAACATCTCAGCATACATCTTAGCCACACGTTTTGGCGTATCCAAAAGACCCTCACGCTCAGGATTTTCACCCAAAGCTTCCAATAATTGATAGACTGCTTGTTCTACTTTTTCTTGATTTGCCATAATTTCCTCTTGAAACGTTATAGTACTATCTATTATAACTCATTTTGCTCGATTTTTCTTGCAAAAAATAAAATTGCCTAGCTGAATTCCAGCTAAAAAAGCGAAGACTCCCCGTCACATGGGGACTGTCCTCGCTTGTCTTTATTTAATCTTTTAAGTGGTAAGAATATGATGAAATGACAATATTCTCACGCCATTTGAGATAATATTTCAATCGTAAACTCATCTGGTTGTGAAGCATGGTTTGCCATGATTTTTTCGGAACAAACTGTGGAATCATAACAGTCAGAGTCGCATTCTCTTTTTCAGCCTGAGTAGCTACTTCGTCTACATATTGAATAGTTGACTGCGTAATTGAACTGTAAGGTGATTGGATATGAACCATCTCGATTTCTGGGAAATATTTTTTAAACTCTTGTTCGGTTTCCTTGTCCTTATTCTCTGTATCTTTAGTAGACACATGCATAGCGATAACCTTATCACCAATAGAACGTGCATAAGAAATAGCACCAATATTAGCCTTTGTAACATTCCCCACCAAGATAAGGACAATATTGCCTTGATAATGATGTTCTTTGACTTGACCATCAATACGCAATTGTTGAGCAACCCCATTGTAATGTTTCTTAATCTTAAGGAACATCCACATCAAAATCGCAATAATAGGGAAGAATGGCCAAATATCTCCTAGACGGAAAAGGAAGAGAATGAGGACGATAGCATAACAAATTAGGGCACCTAAAATATTAGCTAAAGAGTGTTTCCAGAATCCCTTACCATATTCACGAATCCAATGGACAACCATCCCTGTTTGAGAAAGTGCAAAAGGAATGAACACCCCAATAGTATAAAGCGGAATCAACCGTTCCGTATTTCCTCGGAAAATGAATAAGAGGGTAATGGCCCCAATAGCCAGCGTCAAGATACCGTTAGAGTATCCCATACGTGCACCTTTTTCAAGATACATGTGAGGCATGTATTTATTCTTAGCCATATTAAAGGACAACATCGGAAAGGCTGAAAAACCAGTATTTGCTGCTACTGCAAGAATCATAGCAGTTGAGAATTGGAAGATATAAAATAAGATACTACCAATCCATGAATAGCCAAGAATTTCTCTAGCCATCTGTGCCAAAATTGTCACACCTGAATGAGGTGTAATGCCAGTCCACCAGTTTAGGAAGGTAATCCCGGCAAACATAATCCCCAAGATGCTTGACATGATAAAGAGGGTTGATGCAGCGTTTTTAGGCTTAGGTTTCTTAAAGAAAGGCACTGCATTAGAAATAGCTTCCACCCCTGTCAATGAAGCCGAACCTGATGTAAAAGCCCTTAAAATAAGAATCACTGACACACCTGTAATCGGTTGGCCTAAATGGGCCGTAGCCGCATAAGGCATATGCCCCGTTAAGATCTGTAAGAAACCAAATCCTAATAAGAACATCGTTGAGACAATAAAGAGATAAACAGGAATCATCAGAGATTTTGCCGATTCACGCATTCCCCTGAGGTTCATCACCATCAAAACAAGCACCAAAATCATTGAGATTTCCAGATTATAGGGATGAAGTAAAGGAATAGCTGAAGTAATGGCATCCGCACCTGAGGCAACTGAAACGGCTACTGTCAACATATAGTCGACTAAGAGGCTACCACCAGCTATCAAACCAAATTTAGGTGACAGATTTTCCGAAGTTACCATGTAGGCACCACCACCTTGTGGATAGGCCTTAATTACCTGTCTGTAAGAAATAGTAAGGCTAGCCAAAAGGACTAAAACCAAAACCCCAATAGGGATAGACCACCAAATAGCAGCGCTTGATACAGCCATCAAGACCAATACGACCTGTTCAGGACCATATGCGATAGATGATAGAGCATCACTCGACAACATGGCTAACGCTTGAACCTTAGATAATAAGTGATCATCACTGCTATTATCCTGGGTCAAGGGTTCACCTATTAAAATGTTTTTCAGACGTTGAAGCATTTTTTCTCCTTACTTTTAAAACATATGGGGTATTATACGCCCCTAAGTCTTATCTTTCAAGTCTAAACGTTACTTTTTCGCTCTAAAAGCCATTTTCGAACTTGAGAAATAAAATAAAGAGATCCTGTAATCACATATAATTTGTCTTTATCCGCTGATACATGATTCTTGATCCAAGTTTGGAAGCCTGGGACCTTTTTGTAAGCAGCTGGGTACTTGTCCAATTTGACACTATTTGGATACTCAAAGCTGGTTACTGTCAAATCACCGACCGACTCTAACTGAGCCAACATACTATCAATAGGCTTGGTATCAATAGCTGCAAAAAGCAATTCAATATCCTTATCCGCATATTCTGATTTTAACAAATCAATCAAGACCTTAACACTCTCGTTATTATGAGCACCATCTATCATGAGATTAGGCATCAAAAACTCTGTTCGACCTAGCCAACTAGCATGAGCTAAGGCAGCCTTAATGAGGTCAGGAGTCACTTCTGGATAATCTTTTTGAAGCAGCAAAGAAGTCATGATGGCCAAACTAGCATTAGCCACCTGATGCTGACCAGCCATAGCCAATGAGATATTTTCTAGCTTTTGTCCCTCGTAAGCAAAATCAAAGGAATGACTTGTTCCGTTAGCTGTGAAATCTTTTCCTAACTCGTAGGTCTTAGCCCCTTCTTCATGTGCTTTCTTTTCAAAGACTGCTCGAACATCATCTCGCTCAGTCGCAAAAATAAAGGGAGCTCCATTTTTCAAAACACCAGCCTTTTCTGCCGCAATTTCAGCATGAGTATTTCCCAAAACCGCCTGATGATCCAGACCAATAGATGGACAGATGACCGCTAGAGGACTAAATAGATTAGTCGAATCATGCAAGCCGCCCATTCCAGCCTCTATAAATGCAATATCCACAGGATGGACTTGTCCAAAGTAGAGAAACATCAAGACTGTGATAATCTCAAACTCTGTCGCATTTTCATGCTCTGTCTCTTTTGGTAGACGATCAACTACAGGCTTAACACGTTCAACCAAGTCCAACAACGCCTCTTCTGAAATCATACGACCATTGACAGAAATCCGTTCCTTAAAATCAATAATGTAAGGCGAGGTAAAGGTTCCAACTTCATAACCTGCTTGACTAAAAATCGTTTGTAGGGCATTTACCGTAGACCCTTTTCCATTAGTCCCAACGATATGCACAGCCTTCAAATTGTCTTGTGGGTTTCCTAGTTCTTCAAGCATCCAGGCCATACGTTCCAAACCTGGCTTAATGCCAAACTTCAACTGACCGTGAATCCACTCTAACGCTTCTTGATAAGTCATTCTTGCTCCTTCTTTCAGATTAATCTTTGACTTAGGTATTATGTTTAACCCTCATATTATACCAAAGACTAAGAGGGTTAACCAAAAAATGCAAAAAAGACAACCCTAAGGTCGCCTCTTAAGCATTCTCTTTTTCGTCAATAACAAGACGAACCTTCTTACCTTGAGTAGGTACCGAATAGACAATCGCTCTTATCGCCGTAATAGTACGTCCTTTTTTCCCGATAACACGCCCAATGTCTGCTGGGTCGAGGTCAAGATGGTACTCCAAAAACTCAGAGCCATCAACAATTTTAATGGTCAACTGATCTGGTGAAGCAATTAAAGGTTTAACGATAGCGATAATAAGATTTTCAATGGTATCCATAGGCTAAAAAATTATTTTGAGAATTTTGATTCGTGGAATTTCTTCATAACGCCTTCTTTTGAAAGGATGTTACGAACTGTATCTGAAGGTTGTGCACCTTTAGACAACCATTCAAGAATACGATCTTCTTTGATTGTTACTTGGTTTTCTTCAACGAGTGGGTTGTAAGTACCAACTGTTTCGATGAAACGTCCATCACGTGGAGCACGTGAATCTGCAACGTTAATACGGTAGAAAGGTTTTTTCTTAGAACCCATACGAGTCAAACGGATTTTTACTGCCATTTTGTAATATCTCTTTTCTTTAGTTTTTTATTATGGTGGAGGCATTAATCACCTCTCGACCTTATCTAGTATACCATAACATTTTTATGTGTCAAGAAAAAAACTTGACAGACTCAAATTTTCAACAAAAAAGTTAGAGACAACCTCTAACTCACTTTTTACCTATTTTTTGCTTGTAGTCTTATGATTTTTTTCGTAAGCCACTTTTGCTTCAGCATATTCAGCTTCTAAGCCTTTAGCTGTCGCTTTTGAGACCTTCTCATAAGTATCACGGCTAGTCAGTTTACCATCTTCATTATAGGTAGAAACAACCAAGGTATCCTTATTAACAGTATACGACTTGGTTCGTTTTCCTTTGCGATAAAGTCTATAGTTATCTACATTATCCGAAATATAGTAATCCACTAAGTTCTTATCGGCATTTGGATAAAGTTCTGAGACCACCCGAGTCAACTCACGCTTAAATTCTGAGACTTCCTTGGTATAGGTAATAGACTTATTCCACTGATCAACAACTTGATACTCCTTCAGATAATCTGAAGCCGTAAAAGTAGGGTGGTCCTCCTTACCCTTAGTATAGAAGTAAGAATGTGTCTGTAGATTATTGGAATGGTCAACCTTAAGGAAAGAGACATAAATTTCATTATTGTTTTCATGCTCCTTAAGAGCATTGGTTAACTTGCCAGAATTTTCATCCAAGACTTTTGACGTTTTTAATTCCCAAGTCCCCTCAATGTTACCTGAAGCGTTACGCCAAAAGCCATAAACACCACCAATCAACAGCATCAAAACAACGGCAATAAGGCTAGAAATCAAGGCCCCTTTACCCCAACTTTTTGCCTTCTGTGATTTTTTGTCAATGTTCTGAACACTTTCTAGAAGACGAATCTGACTTTCCAATTTCTTTTCTAGTTTGATTACAGTCTGATCTTCTTTGGACTTGACTTTATCAGCAAGCTTTTCGGCCTTTTTCTTATCACGAGCAGCCTGACGAGCAATTTTCTTGGCCTCTTTTTCTTCTTTTCGGTTGGCTTTTTTCAAGTCCTCAGAACTGTCATGATATTGTGATTCATTGCTGAACACTGGAATATCCTGAATAGTTGCACTCGCAGCACTTGCTGAATGGCTTACTGAATCCAGACGTGTTGGCGCATAACTAGCCAACCGTTCTTTAGCTTCAGCGACACGTTGACGCTGTTCTTCTTCCTTTTGAAGAACCTCAGCTTCACGACCTGATTGAAGCGTCTTCACTTGGAGAGCACTTTCTTGGGATAGCGCTTTTCTCTTTTCTTGAGCCGCATTAGCTAGGGCCTCTTGTGCGCCGTTACGCTCTTTTT
Source organism: Streptococcus sp. HSISS2 (assembly GCF_000448665.1). Lineage (NCBI taxonomy): Bacteria > Bacillati > Bacillota > Bacilli > Lactobacillales > Streptococcaceae > Streptococcus > Streptococcus sp. HSISS2. The sequence continues at coordinate 1,906,278 of NZ_CM002133.1, forward strand.
GAGACTGGGCTAGTGCTTTTGCGGTTGCAGTTTCTCCATCTAATGATTGATCAGGCGATGCTTGTCCTTGATCAGACGGTGCTTGATTAGTTACTTGGCTTGAGTCTGACTCCTCAGAGAGGATAAACTCTCCTCTTTCTAGAGCCTCTTTAAAATCAATAGGCCTCGGCTTTCGCCCATTGACAGCTTCAAAGTATTCTAACCATTCGTCTTTCAACATAATAAATCCCCCTAAATTAAAAAACACATGATTAACGTTACTATTTTAACATATTTCAAAACATAAAAATAGGGACTAACAAGAATTCTAAAAACTCTTATTAAATCCCCAATTAATCTTGTTTTGGTGTAACGGACAATAACTGCACAAAACGGTGCTGTGCTGACTCCGTTTCGAGTGACACATTGTCATATCTGAAGAGAATTTCTTCAATATTTGCTAAGCCTAAACCACGACCTGTTCCCTTGGTCGAAAATCCTCTTTGCTTCAAAGGAGCTATGTCAATAGAAGCTTCCTTAGTGGAATTTTCAACAGCAATTACAGACTGCCCCTCCATCTTAAAGATAGCAATAGACAACTTTGGTGTTTCTGACAGAACAGCTGCCTCAATCGCATTATCGCAGAGGATTGATGTAATAGTAATCAAGTCCAAGACACGCATATCTGTGAAGAAAACACCTTCTTCGACCTCAACATGACAATGAATTCCCTTATCAAACGCCTCAGCCAGTTTAGAAGATAACAGGCTCTTGAGTGGCATATTGGTTACATGTGTTAGTTTCGCCAAATCAAATTTTTGTTGCCTCAAATCTGATGCTGAATCTTTAAGGACAGTGTCATAAATCATCTTGATCTGGTCAATATCTCTCATCTGTATCGCCTCACTAAGCGAAATCAGAACATTGGTATAATCATGACGAAAACCACGTAGTGTTTCATAAAGGCTCTCAACTTGCTCAGAATACTTTTCTAAATCATCCAAGTGACGACGATTTTCTTTCCGACGCTGATTTTCAAAGTACTCATCTGCATACTTATTGACACTATATACAGCAAAAAGGATAGATGCAAAACCAACTAAGGTTACGATAGGACCAGCATAGTAGAGTGAAAAGAATTGCGAAGCTACAACCACAGCATAGTTAAAAATCACATAACTAATCAAGATAAAGTTAGTGAAAAACATAATTCGACTAAACTTACGGTCTCTCTCCAAGACCCTTAAAGATTTAAAGTCAATATTAAGGAGCTTGGAAAGAGCAACAAAGGTTGGAACAATTAGAAGGTCAAAGAAAATAAAATAAAGATAACTCTTGTTGAGAAAATCTGAAGTGATATTAAAGGCTGGCATCAAGAAATAAGAATAACCATTAAATATCAACAGATAAATGACTAAAGGGTAGAAGGCATAGAAGGCCAACATATTGGCCGTTCTTTCCTTGCCAAAGAAATAGGCATAGAAAAGAAGATAGAAAGGCGTCATAAAGGACAAGCCGACCCCGAAAGAGGAACCGAGTAATCCTCCTAGGAATCTACTAAGAAAGCCAAGGGGAGAATCAGTCGGGGAACCCTAACCAAACTGGTCTGTTCGTAAATCCATTGTATGACGATAAAATGCAAAAGATACTCTAATGCAATTTGAAAATCAATCATCATATGATAGTTAGCCACCTCCTTCTAGTCATGATAGGTATATGATAAAAGCCACGCTACTATTTTATCACAATTCCCGTCAATAGATGAGATAAAACTGAATAATCATCTCGGTTTTCAGAAAATTTTTAATAACTATTAGAGAAGAAGGATAGGCTAGATACTTTAACGATTTTTCAATCGTTCCAAAAGTTCTTTTTTACGTGTTCGCGAAAGGAGGCAAGACTCATCGTCATCAAAGAAAACCATATTAGCTGTACGATCCACACTTGTCACATTGCTGACATTAACGACGAAAGAGCGGTGGGTTTGGAAGAATATATCATCCAGTTTTGCCACCTCTGCAATTTTCCCATAAAATTCAACCAGGTTTGTCTTGGTATGGGCAATCAACTTATGTGGAACAGGAGCTGTCTCAATATACAAAATGTCATTATAAGGAATACTGACATCATTTTTATCCGTTTTAACAGTGAGACTCTGTGTCTTCGTTTCTTGCTCAACCTGTGACTGGGCAAAATCCAAAAGCTCTACCAAAGCTCTCTTGAGATCCATATCTTCCATGGATTTATCCACAAAATCAAGGGCCTGAATCTTATAACGAAAAGTTAAGGGCATAAACTCCGAGTAGGCTGTTACAAAAGCAATTTGTGCTTTCAAATCTTCTTTTCGAATCTCCAAACCAATATCTAGTCCCTGCTTGGTCTGATTTTTGAGGTCAATATCCAGAAGGTAAATCATGGATTTACCTGAACCTCTGTCAGCATCTAACAATTCCTGACCATTCTCAAAGAATGTGATGTCATTAACAACAGCCTTAGACTCCTCGACCGCTTCGTCCAATAAGCGACCAACACGGTGACGCTGTAAGGCATCATCTTCCAGGATGATAATAGAAAGCATCTTATTTCCCTCTTTCTTTCTAATGCACTTAGCATACCTACTTGTCATTTTATCATATTTAAGCGGATATTATTCTTTTTTTCTGTATAAAGTCTTTTTTTAACGACCAAGTTTTTATTTATATAACAATTGTTATATTGTTGTCACTTTATATTCATTTTCAGATGGTATCATTAGGACTGTTTTTGTTTTATATTAAAAAGGAGAAAGTTATGTTACGTTTTACTGAAAGGCAAGGATTCCATTCGAAGACCTTGTTAACCCTTGCAACTGTTGGTATCATGAGTGTTTTTCTTTTGGGACATTCTCAGACAGCTTCTGCTGATCAGACTTATGTCTCAGATTCCACTCAGGCACTGACTTTTGCTGAACTTGAGACAAGTACAAATCCTGGTACTGGCACTTAAACACATGCTGCTATTGCTTCTGAAGCACCTGCTACCGTCACCACAATCTCACACACCTCTGTGGATGACCAACATACACATGAAAATGATTTTAATCAATCTACCTCAACTACTCCAACTTTTGACGAATTAGCTCAAAATAGTCAAACAGCAAGTAGCACTGTTAATCGTCAGACCGGAGTCAGAACCTATGAGACTAAGATTCCGACAAGTTCAGAAAGTCATTCTCAATCTCAAGAAAATAAAGCAACATCAAAGACCGAAACTGTCGCACAAGCACAAACTTGGTCAAAAGATGGTGCTACATGGGTTTCAACGACAATTGACAATGGCAATGTTCATAAAATTTTGTCTACCTATTTTCCAAAACCATTAACAGACATAACAAAACCAGCGACTACTGGAACTTCTAAACCTAAAACATCAAGTTCTACGGCTAACCAACCCAAGAAACCAGCTACAGTTGCAAACAAGCCTTCAACAACTGCAACTATTCAGCCTAAGAAGCCTGTGACTACCGAAAATAAGCCCACAGCTTCAGGCCAAGCTACTAAACCAGTTGACCGAGTAGCACAAGTATGGCAAAAGAACAACGTTCTTGTCAAAGAAAATTACAACACACCTCATTGGTCAAGTAATGAAGCAACCATCTTCATCAAAGCTAAAACACCAGAGATTGTGACTGCTTACAAGGAAGCTATTACCTCTTGGAACAATACTGGAGCCTTTAACTTCCTACTTACCGACGATAAACTAAAAGCTAACATTATTGCTGATGAACGTTTCGAAGAAAATGTAGCCTCTCCTCTGGGAGTTACCTACTCTACTTATTATGTCCCAACCAAGCAATATAACAATGCTACCGTTTACCTGAATAGCTTCCATGTTAAAAACAACTACTACCAAAAAATGGTGGTAAACTCCTTAACACTGCCCAACACGAACTGGGACATGCGATTGGACTTGACCATAATAGTGCAGTTGCCTCTGTAATGGAACCTAAGGGTGGAAAAACAAGTATCCAACCTGTTGATATTAACAATGTTAAGAAGCTCTATGGTAAGATTGTTTAAGGTATCAAATCATTACTATCATTTACAAGCAGAACCTGAGGGATCTGCTTTTTTAATAAAGTGAGATGACCATTCAAGACTATTAATTGACTGTTCATGATTTTTTCTTACACTTTTTAAAAATATGTAAAGTTATATTCCATATTTCTGGTAAAATAGAAAATGTAAAGAGAGACCGGATGAGGCAAAAAGTTATTTTTATAAGTTTTTACTCACTATTCTCATAAACAGAATAAAATATAGTCTAGGAACCCTTCTTAACATTTATACCTATCTTCCCCAAACACTTTTCCCCCATTCCTAGATTTCCAGATCTCTCCTATAATTAACGTCTAGCTGCTTTAGTTAGACGTTTTTCTTTTATCTACTTTCTATAAATACATTTCTTAGGATACTGTAATAGTAATCACTCAAAATAGATTGTACAAAGTTACCATTCAAGACCATTAATTGACTGTTCGTGATTTTTTCTTACGCTTTTTAATATTATGTAAGCATTTTGCTGATTTTTTTGGTAGAATAGATAGTGTAAAGAGAGAACGAATGAGTTCAAGATAAATATTTTATCATTTGAAACTTATTGTTCTCATGAACGTTTTTGATAGTCTAGGACCCCTTCTTAACATTTATACCTATCTTCCCCAAACACTTTTCCCCCATTCCTAGATTATCAGTTCTCTCACAATAAAAGCGTCTAGCCCCCCAGCTAGACTTTTTTTCTTTTCCAAACTTTTGCTATAATAGAACCATACCTATTGAAAGGAACTCACAAAATGACTATAGATCAGCAACTTCTTTGCTATAAACGTCTCCCAAACTGGACAGCCACTACTCTTCCAGAAATGGTGACTCAAAAACATAATACAAAGGTAGGAACATGGGCTAAACTGACCATCCTGTCTGGGGCTCTTCATTTTTACGAATTAGATGAAGAAGGGCAGGTTACTGCGGAACATCTCTTCACACCTGAAACAGATATTCCTTTTGTAGAACCTCAGGCTTGGCACCGCATCGCTGCTGCTTCAGAGGATTTAGAATGCTATCTGTCTTTTTATTGCAAACCTGAGGACTACATGGCTAAAAAGTATGATACTAAGGCCCACTCTGAGGTTCTTGAGGCCGTGCAATCTGGCTATATCAAACCTGGTCGCACTCTAGACCTTGGTTGTGGTCATGGTCGTAACGCTCTTTATTTAGCGTCACTTGGACATGATGTCACTGCTGTTGACATTAATAATGAAGCTACCCAACGTATCCAGATGATCGCTGATGAGGAAAATTACAATGTTAGAGCTGGTTACTACGATATCAACCTTGCTGCTCTTCCAGAATCAGAAACCTTTGATTTTATTCTCTCAACAGTGGTCTTCATGTTCCTTGATCCTGACCAAATTCCGGCTATCATCAAGAATATGCAAGAGCGTACTGCCCTTGGTGGTTACAATTTAATTGTCTGTGCCATGAATACTGAGGAGCACCCTTGTACCATGCCTTTCCCATTTACCTTTGAAGAAGGCGAATTGAAAAACTACTATAGCGACTGGGAGCTTGTCAAATACAATGAAAATATTGGTCACCTTCACCGCTTAGATGAATATGGTAATCCAATTGCCCTTCAATTTGCGACTATGTTGGCTAAAAAGGTTAAATAACACACTACTTAGAAAAGTGAATATCAAAGAATGTAACTCTAACTAGGCAGGTGGTACTTAGAGTTTTCTCATCTTGCCTTTCTTCACACTAAAAAACTAGGTTTCCAATTGGAAATCTAGTTTTTAGTTGCTGACAATATCGGCGTATGCTGATTTGAGATTTTCATTTCCTGTTTCTTTGACGTAGTAAATGCTACCATTAGTAGTTGATGAATAAAGAACAACTGGTGTTCCATCTCTTTTTATGGAGAAGAAATAACGGTGAACGGTCGTACCCTGCCAACGCTCATATACTGAAACAATAGTGTACTCAGAACTGCTATTCCCATTTGCAGCATAGGTTGCGTCCACAACCTGATCACGGTCTGACCCCCAATGGATAGGAATAGTGGAGGCTTCTTTGGTAATTTCCTGATAACCAGGTTGATTCATCTGGTTACCCCAAGAAACCATTAAATTAGCAAGACGACTTCCTTTATCATTGGTCCAACGTGGATTTTCACTCGCCGAAACACTAGAATTGTCACTTGATATTCCCGTTGATGCGAAAAGCGTGCTAGCCATTGTAGAAGGTCCCTCAGACTGTTGATGTGTTGTCCCTGAAATCAGACTAATTCCTATGGCAACGACAATTGCTAATAGAGAGCCCAGAAGAATATAGATATAATTGTAATTTTTCGAGACTTCAATAAGTCCAGACTGATAAGCCAGTTGTAGTTCATCAGGTTTTGGATTACGTCCCTGAACTTGCTCAAAACGGCTTATCCATTCTGCTTCTGACAGCTTTCGCATGATTTTCCTCTTCTCTTTATCATTTCACCTTTCATCCTATCATAGAATGCCTTTGATGACAATAGTGTTAAGGATATGAAACTTGCTGTTAACAAGACGATTAAGGATTTAGAAGAGCGAACAGATTCAGACAAAAGAGGAAAATCAAAACACCCATGACTAGTAGGATACTAATCTTATAGCCTAGTGGATTCCTAGGATTTAAACTGGTCCCAAGGCCAATCCTACGGAGGACAAATAAGGGTTCTGAAGGAGACTGATTAAGGCTGTAGCCTAAGAGGTACCTTAAATAAAGCAGGAAGCAGAAACTCACCCCCGGAAAAACGACCAGAGGAAGCACTAGCCCCTGTGACCACCAAATCATGATTGTAAGGATGATTTGCAGCAAAAAGAGAACCCAAAATAAATAATAAATGCGTGTTTGTTTTTCATTGATTATCACCTCTCAATATAAGATAAATTATACTCCTCCAAGTTGTTCTTAACAATCCCATAACTCGCCTGACATCTTATTTTCTGCTACAATAGATAAGAAAAATCCAAAGAAGGAAACTGTACACATGAAATTAATTTCTTGGAATATTGATTCCCTAAATGCCGCTCTTACTAGTGATTCTGCACGCGCTCAATTATCACGCACAGTCATCGATACCTTGGTCACTGAAAATGCAGACGTCATTGCTATTCAAGAGACAAAATTATCTGCTAAAGGTCCTACCAAAAAGCATCTGCAAATCTTGGAAGACTACTTCCCTGACTATGTCAATACTTGGCGTTCATCTGTTGAACCCGCCCGTAAAGGTTATGCTGGAACCATGTTCTTGTATAAAAAGAATTGACACCAGTCATTACTTATCCTGAAATTGGGGCGCCTTCAACTATGGACTGTGAAGGGCGCATCATCACTCTCGAATTTGACAATTTCTTTGTGACACAGGTCTACACACCAAATGCTGGTGATGGTCTCAAACGTCTGCTTGAACGTCAAATCTGGGATGAAAAATATGCGGATTACCTAGCCGAATTGGACGCCCAGAAACCAGTCCTTGCGACTGGCGACTATAATGTTGCCCACAAGGAAATCGACTTGGCCAATCCTTCAAGTAATCGTCGTTCACCAGGCTTTACAGATGAAGAACGTGAAGGCTTTACTAATCTCCTCGCTAAAGGTTTCACAGATACCTACCGTCATCTCAATGGCGATGTTACAGGTGCCTACACATGGTGGGCCCAACGTAGCAAAACATCTAAAATCAATAATACAGGCTGGAGAATTGACTACTGGTTAACTTCAAACCGTATTGCCGATAAGGTCACAAAATCAGACATGATTGACTCTGGTGATCGCCAAGACCACACACCTATTGTCTTGGAGATTGACTTATAAAACAACTCTAGACCTAAATCCCTAAAAAGAGTAGAACTACTACTCTTTTACTATGCCCAATTAAGGAGAACTAATGAAAACTAAACTGAATACCACTCAAAAACTCGTTCTGTCAGCTATTATCATGGCTCTTTACATCGCTATTCTCTTTGTGTCACAAGCCATTTCCTTTGGTGCTGTCCAAATGCGTCTGGCCACTGCTCTATATGGATTAACCTATATTTTCCCATTTTTGGTTGTTCCCCTCAGTCTCGCAAATGCTATTGCTAACTCTTTTGGTGGTCTAGGATTGATTGATGTTGTCGGTGGATTCTGTGCCAGCTTTCTGGCAACTGGTAGCATCTATCTCATCCGTAAAGCTAAGCTGTCTAGCTGGTTTATCATTCTCCCAATCCTACTCGTTCCATCCTTAGTAGTACCTATCTGGCTTAGTGCCTTACTTAAACTTCCTTATCTTGCTCTCGTTTTCAATCTCCTCCTAGGACAATTAGTACCGTCAATCTTGGGAGCTGTCCTTGTAAGAGAGTTATCCAAACGTGGATACAAAGACTAACAAAAATATCTCTGCACATTGCAGAGATATTTTTGTTTAGTAATGATATGCTCTTTCGTAAGCTTCTTTTGGTGTGAGTTTGTCGCCAAAGATAAGTAAACGGTAGTCAACATTAGTCGGGTCTTTTTGATAGTCATCAACCCAATCTTGGTCCATTTCGAGATAAAGATTATAGGTTCCCAACTTAGTTGTAACAGTCCCTACCTCATAAAAATTTTTGTAACGCTTTTGGTTATCCGATTTTTTCAATTTTTCATACTTATAATAGGTTCTGCCAAAGTCCATGAATTGGAATTCTTTTTTAGCCTTTCCAGAACCCGTTGTTACCTTAATTGTCCCCTGGTTATTGGCTAGGTGTAAATCATAGATATAGTCGCCATGATTATTTTCATAGAAAAAACCTGAGGTTTTACTCTCATTACCAGATAAAATCTCAGTATTTACAAACTTAGCAGCCTGCCAAGACAGAGGCACACCTTCATACTCACCATCATCCTGCAATCCTAGAAGTGACCAATAATAGCCAACATAAAAGGTATTGGACTTATTACGATCTGTCACCAATTCACCCACCATCTTAAGGTTTTCAGCACCGAGTCGGTAAGGGTTAGAAAGGTAACCAAAGACTGGGAAGAAATAAATGACAACCGTAAAGGTCAAGAGGGTCTTCATATTAATCTTATTGATTGCCCAGAAGAAATAAGCAGCTGAGAACAAGAGAGCGTAAGCAGCACCGTAGCTAAACTTATGAGCGTGAGCAATCAAGAGCAGAATAAAGAAAATAGGTTGAATAGGACGAATCTTGTGGTAGATGATAGAGAAAACATCCTCCTTGTCTTCCTCTGATTTGAAAATCAAAGACAAGACAATAGTCAAGAGAACAAAGAAAGCACCAAAACTGAAACCAACATCATTGGGACGGAAGAAATAAGCCAAAATGGACATGTCCATTACCAATAGCCAAACAGAAGCGAATTTGATCATGTTACTACCAAATTTTTCAGCTGTTTGACTAGGAGCCTTCAGAGGTACCTCAAAAGCCCTTGCAAGAGCTCTCTCTTTGGCCAAACGTTCAGCTTCTATTGCTGCCTTCATTTCCCTCGTACGGCGCTCCTTCTGAAAATAATGAGCAATCTTAGTCGGTTCGTCCTGCCGTGACTTAGTAATACTTATCAAAAGCAAATATTGCATGGCAAAGATAAGGGCTGTATTCCCACCATATTCCAAGAAAGAACCGTCCCACATACTAGAGACAATCGCAAAAACAATATAGCCTCCAATCGACACTAAAACAGTTAGAAGCAGATGAATCCAACGAAAACGGTAGGTGTACTTATCCGTTATATCCCGTCCCAAAAAACTGTCACGTGGGTAAAGATACCAAATAATGAAAATAAGTTCGATAGCCTGAACGGCTGTTAGAAAACCAACATAATTGAAACCCAAAATAGCCGCAACAACATTGATGAGATAGGAAATAATGGCCAAAACTCGCAGGCTGGTGCGCTTAGACAATAGTCCGATACTCATCAGGGTAATGGTTGAAAAGGCAGAAAATCCAGCGCCCATCTTATCATCAAAGATAAACACATTGACAAAGGCAAAAATCAAAATCCCCAAGAGAGTCATAACCTGTTTTTGCATTTCTTTTTTCTTTTCTTTCATACTTTCCCTCCGTATGAAAATGATAGCGTTTCCACAAATCTATTTTAACACAAATAGAATCTCCTTGTCCTAAACAAAAAGGCATTCAGTCGCCTGAAAACCCTTTTCACTTGTTATCTATTGTTTCAATCTTTAGAAAAACGAAATCTCCATCAAAACGTTGGATATACTTTTGGAAACCCAATAAACTAAAGGTTTCAATCTCATAGCGAGCCTTGTCAATACCGTCATTAATCGTCTCTTCAAGAAGATTTAGTTTGGGAATATCAGACTCCAAGACATCACGGTAGAGACCCGTATATTCAAAAGTAATGCGAACCCATTCATTTCCCGAAAGCATTGAGAAAGCCTGATAGCGCACTTGCTCGTCTGTAATCAAACGATCCTCTTGTTCTGAACTGAGCGTGAATGCGACCTTATTTTCAGATTTATCAATGGTCTGGAAACGATCCACACGGAAATAACGGATTTCAGAGAACTGATAATCACAGGTAAAGTTATCATCCAATTTATAGGAAATACAGTAAAAATAGTGGTTGTCGAAGATAACAGAAATCGGAAAGACCTTATATTCCTCCACTTTTTCTCCAGGTTTACGATAACTGAAAGCCAAGGGCCGTTGGTCCACAATGGCATCAAAAATCGCTGAAATAGCTGGTAAGAGTGACTTATCTTGATTTTGATAAATCTTCAATTCTTGATAACTATCTAGCTCTAACTCAGTCAATTGCTTGATACGTCTGCGTTCCTTGTCATCTACAGCCCTCTCAACAAAGATGTTAATAATTTCTGATACCTCATCTTTTCGAAGGGCACGACTCTCCAAAAGAATTTTAGACAAGATAACCGCTTGATTATATTTCAGATTACCATATCCTTGCTCATATTGGGCATGGTAGGAACCATATTTTCTGGAATATTTTACTTTCATATTAGGACGTAGCTCTGTCAAATTGTCCTTAAGTTCGCTAACATCCTCTTTAAGTGTACGCTCGCTAATGCCAAAGCGAGCCAGATAGTCCGTTTTTGAAATGTCATTTCCCTTTTCCAATTCGGACATAAAATACAAGAGACGTTTGGTTTTTGATGCTGTCATTATAAAATCCCCCTTTATAATTGAATCTCTTATTACTAAAAAAATTGCTGTCTAATGAATAATTATTTCATTATCATAAGTCCTTCACCAAGAGTAACGAGAAGCAGAATTATAACTCAGATAATAATCCTTCTTCTCCTCATTGTACTCAAAAGATAGTCTTAAAAATTTTGCTTTCTTAATAGAGCTATTCTGAACAGTATAATCAAGATCAACTGTCTTATGCATAGCTCCTGAAGAATGCACGCTTATGCGCCTCTGTGCACTGTCTGCCTGAGGGTGTTCCCTCACTACCTCAGACAAGGGTGTTGCTGGCCCAAAAATTTCTTGGTCTTTAGTTCGTAACCGGTTAAGCTGTTCTTTTGTCCAGTCACTACTATAATTATCAACTACCGTGACGCCATCAGGTGGATAAGTCGCTGTCCCACCATCATAAACATATTGACCTTCTTTATTTTTGACAAAAGTGAGATCAATATACTCTTTTTCATCTCCCTGGCTATATTCTCCCTTTAAACCACTGGACTCCAGCACGACATATTTTGGCTTTCCGTGGCGTTTAATAATTGAGCACAGTGTATCTTTCTTAGGCTTCAAATTCTCAAAGTCTTCTTCAGTCCAGTTATAAGCCGCAGACACATCTTCGTAATCCTGAGGATTATCACTATCAGCTTTATTCTCCGACTGAGATGCCTGCTGAATCACCCTGTATTTTTTATGGTTTCTCAATAAATAGAACAGCCCAAAGTGGCAATGAATATTAGCCCAATCAATGCAAGAACAATGGACGCCCAGAGAAACCTTCTCAGTTTTAGCCCTAGCCTGAGGATAATGATAGAAAGCACGAAGCAGGCAATAATCACAGCTAAATACAAGATTACTGGCTGATGCTTTCAAGATAAAATAGCTGATACCAAGCTTACGAGTAAAAGTATCATTGGAGAAACAAAAGTGAGAAAGACATACCGCTTTTCAGCTTTTTCCTCCTGAAAAGCAGACTCGAACTCAGGTCCTTTGTCATAAAAGCCGACTCAAAAGAATTCTCACTCTTTATTATGTCATTATCATTGAAATGACTGTCCTTTTCCTTATTAAGCTTCTCACCCTCCCCAAGATACACTCCAGAAAAATTTACTGGTTTTTACTATTGTAACAAATGAAAACGTTATTTTCTATAGAAATACTAAAAAAGCAACCTGAAGCAGGTTGCTTTAGAAGGTAGACAGACGATTTAAATGTGTCAAAAACTAAGAAGGCGACACATGATTTGCAATAAATCCTTGATTTACAATCGAAGTTAGCATAAACCGAAATTCTGTCTGTCATTTAATCATTTTCAATTTTTTCAGCTTCGCTACTGAATTTTTGTGCGATGGCTTCGAGAGCCAATTCATCGGTGTCAGGAAGCGTGATGGCATCGTCAGAGATTTCATCAATATTTGCATAGAATTCAATGTGATTCTTAAGATTTTGCAGATGAATAGGGGCGTCTCCACCATATTCTCCATCGAGATTAATCATCATCCGATCTTCACCTAAGGGCTCGATATCTAGCGAACTGGTTTTGATATAAGCAACTCTCTTATCATAGATGTGTTTTCCACCTTGAAGAACCTGTCGAATAAGGTCAACCAGCTCAAAAAGGTTGGCTGTTTTAACCATGATTAGGGTAAATTTACCATCGTCCAGTTTAGCATCCGGAGCAATCGTTTCAAAACCACCGACCGAATTGGTCAGGGCAACGAAAATCATAGAAATGCCACCTTCAAAGACGCCCTCATCATGTGTAATGCGAACTGGAACCTTCTTAACTTGAGGCAACAGCTCAGCTCCTTTAACCAGATAAGCCAAGTAACCAAGGACCGTCTTCAATCGACTAGGAACACTATAGGTTAATTCGGTAAAGGAACCTGCAGCCGCAATGTTGATGAAGTATTTATCATCATAGGCACGACCAATGTCCATCTGCAGGGTTTGTTTTTTGGCAATGACTTTGGCTGCTTCAACAGGATTCCCTCTTGGAATCTTCAAAGCACGCGCAAAGTCATTCGTTGTTCCTGTTGGAATCACTGCCATTTGTGGGCGCATTTTGAGCGGAGCAATCCCAGAAACCACTTCGTTAATCGTTCCATCACCACCGGCAGCAATGACCAAGTCAAAACCTGCTTTAGCGGCACGAGTGGCCTCATTTTTGGCTGAGTTTTCATCTGGTGTTGTTTGAAAAGCTGACGTTTCAAAACCAGCACCTTCCAAAATATCCAATACCTCAGCAACATTTTTCTTCATAATTTCTTGCCCAGATGTTGGATTATAAATTAAGCGGGCACGTTTTTGTTTCATATTGAACTCCTATAAATTCAGCAACCAAGCCTCATCCACTACATCAATGCCTAGGCTTTGTGCTTTTTCCAACTTACTTCCAGCATCACTACCGGCAACCACTAAATCTGTTTCTTAGAGACAGATCCTGTCACCTTGGCACCTAAGGCCTCTAGTTTTGCTTTTGCTTCGCTACGTTTAAGATGTTCCAATTTACCTGTCAAAACGACCGTCTTTCCAGACAAAATGGCATTGTCTGCAACTTTTTGCCCAAGATAGGCCATATTAATGCCATAGGATTCTAGTTCTTTCAAAAGAACTTTAACCTCCTCCTTGACGAAATAACGTTGAATAGACCTGGCGATAACCTCCCCTAATCCATCGACAGCTGCAATGGCCTCAACATCAGCGCTTGCCAAATCCTTGATCGTTTCAAAAGCTTCCAGCAACTGCTTGCTTACTTTAGCACCGACATGACGAATGCCCAAGCCATAGAGTAATTTCTCAGCAGAGTTTTCTTTTGACGTTTGAATGGCAGCATAAAGTTTCTCGGCAGATTTTTCCTTGAAGCCTTCTAGCTGGAGGAAATCCTGGCTGTTCAATCCATAGATATCAGCCACATCCTTTACCAATTCAGCTTGAAAGAGCTTTTCAACCACTGAAGGTCCCATACCTGCGATGTTCATGGCATCACGGGAGGCGAAATGAATCAGGCCTTCTTTGATCTGAGCAGGACAAGAAGGATTGATACAACGTAGGGCAACTTCATCTTCAAAATGCAAGAGATCACTGCCACACGATGGACATTGCGTCGGCACTTGCATTGGTTCTTGTGTTGTACGCTTACTTTCTACTACACGGAGTACAGCAGGGATAATATCACCTGCCTTGTAGACAATAACAGTATCACCAATGCGAATATCTTTTTCAGCAATATAATCCACATTGTGAAGGGTGGCTCGGCTAACTGTGGTCCCTGCCAATTGTACCGGCGTCAAATTAGCCGTCGGCGTTACCACACCCGTTCGACCCACTTGCCAGTCCACAGAAAGAAGCTCGGCTTCCTTTTCCTCAGCCGGGAATTTATAAGCAATAGCCCAACGTGGTGCCTTAACTGTAAAGCCTAGTTCTTCTTGCATGGCCAAACTATTGACCTTAATGACAACACCATCAATGTCGTAGGCCAAGTGATCACGATCCTGACCGACAGCTTGAATAAAGTCCCAAATCTCATCCATCGATGAAGTGACAATACGACGTGGATTAACTGAAAATCCAAGTTCTGTCACCTCATTCAAGACATCATTTTGCGTCAAGCGTTCCGTCGGACTGGCTTCCTGATAAAGGAAAGTCGCCAAACGACGCTCAGCCACCACTTTAGTATCCAATTGACGAAGGGTCCCTGCAGCAGCGTTACGAGGATTGGCAAATTCTGCCTCACCATTTTCTTGGCGTTGGGTATTGATGCGTTCGAATTCAGCACGTGGCAAATAACATTCCCCACGCACAGTAATGTTAAGCGGTTGATCCAACTTCAGTGGAATATCTGAGATACGCTTGACATTTTCAGTGATATTTTCACCAACTGAACCATCACCACGTGTCGCACCGACTTGTAGAATACCATTCACATAGGTCAACGAGATAGAAAGACCATCGATTTTGAGTTCAGCCATATAATCAGCATTAGGAAATTCGTCCTTAACTCTCTTATCAAAGGTATCAAGTTCTTCTCGAGAAAAAGCATCCTGCAAACTATAAAGGGGATACTCATGTTGGTATTTCTCAAAACCATCAAGGACCAAACCTCCCACACGATGAGTCGGACTATCTGCTTGAACAAGCTCGGGGTGCTCAGCCTCTAAAGCTACAAGTTCACGATAGAGCTTATCATACTCGGCATCTGATACCGAGGGATCATCTTCAGTATAATACTCTTTTGCATACTGGTTAAGTTTGGCAACCAGCTCTTTCATTCGTTTTTCCATAGGAACATTTTATCATAAAAGCAACAAAAAACGCCTTTACAGACGTTAATTTAGGAAACAAAATCAATCACTTTGGCTAATTTTTTGATAAGAATGGCACCGACCAAGAGTGAAGCCAATTCTCCCATAGCTACAGAGAACCAAGTTGCCCAAAACGGAGCATGAGCCACCAAGGTCAACTCAGCAGCAATAGTCACCATGAAAAATGAAAAATAAAGGGCAAAATAGACCTGGGCCTTGTCAAAAAGGCCTCCAAAAATATCTTGATTCTTAAAGCTGTCAAAGAAATGGACACCTGAGCTGACAAAAACCAAGGTTGAGAGACTACCAATGACCACATCAATCATGTTAAAACTAAAGAAGTTGGCAATCAAACATCCCAAGGTCACAGCAATGATATACTTGCGATTATAAAATCCCAAAAGATTAAACATTTCTGCAATTCGAAACTGGTATGGACCATACGAAATCAGATTAAAAGGTGGCACAATGGTCAAGACCACATAAAGTGCTGCCACAATAGCAATATGAGTTAAATCACGAATAGTTTGATTTTTCATTTTTTCCTCTACAATCTCTCTATTTTTTCTTTGACAAGAACTCATTCCCGCCAAAAGAGCCTGGACCTCGCCAAGCTCTCTTTAGCATCTAAGAATTGTCCTCGTCTTTTTTGTGTTTTGTGCTATCATTACCATCTCCTGAAAAACTATGAATAATGGTAAGC
>NZ_CM002133.1:1923900-1951667 GCF_000448665.1 Streptococcus sp. HSISS2
TTTTTTCATTTTTTCCTCTACAATCTCTCTATTTTTTTCTTTGACAAGAACTCATTCCCGCCAAAAGAGCCTGGACCTCGCCAAGCTCTCTTTAGCATCTAAGAATTGTCCTCGTCTTTTTTGTGTTTTGTGCTATCATTACCATCTCCTGAAAACTATGAATAATGGTAAGCACATCTCCTCTTCGGCTGTGTAGTTCACCTTGTTTAAGTTCCTGATAGGTTGCGTTAAAAATAGCCCCCAGAATCAAAATCCTTGCTAAAAAGATAAACCAAAGCATGAAGACGAAGATCATAATTGACCCGAATAACTTGATATCAACCAATCGACTCAGCGTACGAATCACATAGGTCCCAAACAAATTGCTCAAATACCCAATCACCAAGGTTGTAAAAATAGTCCCCGGCATGATATAACGGATTTTTCGAATCTTCACATTTGGAAGAATGAAATAAAGTACCATGACTCCCAGAAATACCACTGCAACGCTCAAGGGCTGAATACTATTCAAAATCAGTTGAGTCAGGTCAGACCCAATAGGATAGGTCTGATTGATGACTCGGAGGACCGACTGAATAATTGTCGATAACATAAGCGCAAAGGTCAGCAAAAACAAGATAACCAAACTCAAGAGTCCACCGATAATATGACTGATAAAGACGTCTCGGTGTTCTGAGGCACCATATACCTTATTAATGGCTTTTTGAAGCGAAGATAAGGACTTAATCATGGTCCAAAATCCCGTCAAAGAGGCAACTCCCAACAACTGTCCAGAAGGTGTGGAGAAGACATCCTTGACAACATTGGCTGCAGGAGCATAAAACTGCTTGGGAAGATGCTCGCTCATAAAATTCAAGAGATCAGTGGTATCAATATTCAGATAGGGAAAGACATTGGCTGCAATGACAATGAGCGGAAAGACTGTCAAAATCAAATAATAAGCCACGGCAATGGTAGAAATATCTACCTCTGCACTACGATAATGTCTAAGGTAGACCTGCAAAGGTCGCCATTGAAGCCTATCTAAGAGACGGGCCATTATGCCTTGTCGTTTCATACTAATAAGTTCTTTCTTGGCCTTGAGAAGTCAAAATGACTGGACCATCTTTGGTAATCACAAATTGGTGTTCGTATTGGCAGGAAAGACCGCCATCAAGCGTTTTATGTGCCCAACCCGTTTTAAGGTCTGTATCAATTTCCCAAGTTCCTGTGTTAATCATTGGCTCGATGGTCAAGACCATTCCTTCTTTAAGGCGGAGACCACGTCCAGCTACCCCATAGTTAGGAACCATTGGTTCTTCGTGCATTGTTGGTCCCACACCATGTCCAACCAAATCACGAACAACCCCGTAACCACGACTTTCAGCATATTCTTGAATAGCTGCACCGATATCACCGATACGGTTACCAACTACCGCTTGTTCAATACCAAGGTACATAGCCTCACGAGTTACTTCCATAAGATTTTTAACTTCATCAGAAGGTGTCCCAATCGCATAAGCCCAACATGAGTCAGCCAAACCACCAGTGTAAGATTCTGTGTATTTTTTAACTTGAGCAACATTGTCAAAGTTTAATTTTGATACATCAAGAATGGATTTGTCAAGAGGTTCTGACAAGACCATATCAACTTTCAAAAGGTCGCCATCTTTCAAAGTATAATGACGTGGAAAGGCGTGTGCTACTTCATCATTAAGGGAACAACAAGTAGCATAAGGATAATCCATAACGCTTCCTTCAACTCCAATTTGAAGAGGAAGAACATTTTCTTCTTTACAGCGACGACGCACATACTCTTCTACTTCCCACATATCCACTCCTGGTTTCAAGAGGTCACGTAGACCAATGTGGATGCTGGCAAGAAAATCTCCTGCCTTATCCATTGCTTCAATTTCACGTGCTGATTTTAATGTAATCATTGTTTTCTCCGTTTTCTTTATATCTTTTATTTTTATTCATTACTATGTTTTCTTAACCACAACAACTGATTTGCAGACGGTATGATTCCCATGAGTAACCATAAGGTCCAGATGGGCTCTACGTCTGGTCTCAGCAATAATACTCGGGGTAATCGTTACCTTATCATCAATCTGAGCCGCTTGAAGAAAGTAAAACATCATCTCTTCAATCACTAAGCCCTTCTGCGCCTGTTTTTCCATGATTCGATAAACTACTTCCTTAACCATCTCCGCAAGAACACCTTGGGTAAGGTTGCCAGAATTATCAATCATGGTTGGTTCCACCTCAAAGTTAAAGGCATGCTTGTCTTGGTTCAGATTAGCTATCATTTGATCGCTAAAGGTGTGCAAATCGCCACGATTATTGTCTTGAAGTTCCTCTAAAACCTGTCGACGGGTGATCGTCCCTAGATAATGTTTTTCGTCATCCACAACAGGAATCATATCATAGTCTTCGAAAATCATCTTTTGAGCCACGGTCGCTAAACTAGTCTCAAGTCTGGTAACCGTAGGTTTTGTCATAATAGCTTTAAGCATGGTCGTTGGATGCTGGTTAGCCACATCACGCATGGTCACAATTCCAACAACCTGATTGTCATCAGACACAATCGGGAAACGAACGAGATTAGTCCGCTTAACCACATTCTGATAATCCCTAACAGTCATTTCAGGAGTCATGTAAGTGTAATCTTCTCGTCTTGTATAAACCTGAGCAACTGGCTTGATATCTGTTTTAATCCGTACATTTGACAGGGCCTGGTTAATCATCGTTGCCACAGTAAAGGTATCATAGGTTGTAACCATGACTGGAAATTGTCTCAATCGAGAAAGTTCCTTAACCCGCTCAGAAACCTGAAATCCCCCTGTTACTAGGATAGCATTATTGTGCTCTAGGGCCAATAATTGAATATCTTCACGGTCCCCAACAATAAGCAAATCTCCCTTTGTTAAATAACGCGTGATATTTTCAATAGTCATGGCACCAATGTAAAATTTACTGAAAACACGGTCCAAACCTTCGTGACCAGAAATAACTTCAGACTCTGTAATCTCAGCAATCTCTGCAAAAGTTAACTTGTCAAGACGTACTTGAACTTTCTTTTCAATGCGAACAGTACCGCTACGAGGCCGAGTCTCTACCAATCCTCGATTTTCAGCCTCTTTAATGGCTCGGTAGGCTGTTCCATCAGACACCTGCAAGTGGTTGGAAATACTACGTACACTGACACGCTTACCGATAGGCAGAGCCTCTAAATAATCTAGAATTTCTTGATGTTTACTCACTATTCTCCTCCTTCTCAAAGCGGAGATAATCACGCATGGCACGGGTGTATCTATCGGCTCCTTTAAAGCGAGACACGAGTTTAAAACCAGACTTTTCTGCCACACGAATAGATGCTTTATTTTCCAAATGGGCTATAAGAATGATACGTTCCATTCCCATAGCTGATAAGGCTAAATCCGTTAGACAAGTGACTGCCTCCGTCATTAGGCCTCGTTCCCAGAAAGAGACATTCAAAAAATAACCAAGTTCGGCAGTCCGTTTCTGGACATCTATCTTTTCAAAACGAATAACACCAATCATCTTACTCGACTCTTTATCCAAAATGGCCCAAACACCCAAAGGTTCTTTCATGAAATAATGGACCAAAAGACAATCCGTCTCCAGCTGAGTTTTGGTTGATGGAAAGAAAAAGCGTAGGTTCTGTGGATTTGACACTATTTCGTGCAAGTCAAATCGATCTGAAAAGATGAGTGGCCTAAAAGAAAGGCGTTCTGACTCAAAGAAGGCAAAAGCCCCCAGACTAGTCCATATATCCATGAGAGTATTATAACACAGTTTTAAGAATGGAAAAAGGCTCAACCACAAGGGATTGAACCTTAGACTTAATCTTCGATCAAAGTAATATCTGCACCCAGATCAGAAAGTTTTTCGATGATATTTGAATACCCACGAAGGATATACTCAATATTCGTGATTTCGGTCTGACCATCCGCCATTAAACCTGCTGTAACAAGAGCTGCACCTGCACGCAAATCACTTGCCTTGACTGGGGCACCAGTAAATTGTGTCGGACCATTATAAACAATTTGACCACCAAGCACCTGAATATCTGCTCCCATACGAGCAAGTTCAGGAACGTGATTCACACGCTTTTCATAAATGGTATCAATGATTTTTCCTCGGCCTCCCGCTTTCAACAATAAGGGAGTCATGGGTTGTTGTAAATCAGTCGCAAAGCCTGGATAAGGTGATGTCTTAATATCCACTGGTTTTAAATCAAATTGTTCTTCGACAAAGATAGAATCCTCTTCAACTGTCATACGAACACCCATTGACTCAAGCTTAGCAATGAAACTCTCGAGATGCTCATAAAGAACATTTTTAATCTTAATTCCCTTACCAATTGCTGCTGCCATAGCAATGTATGAACCTGCTTCGATACGGTCTGGAATAACTTGGTGGCGAGTACCGTGCAAGCTATCAACGCCATCAATCGTGATAACCTCAGTACCAGCACCACGGACATGTGCTCCCATATTATTAAGCAAGGTAGCTACGTCAATAATCTCAGGTTCACGCGCTGCATTTTCAATAACAGTACGTCCTTGAGCCTTAGACGCAGCCAACATGGTATTAATGGTCGCTCCGACACTCACGGTGTCCATATAGATATGAGCTCCTCTAATACGTTGACCTTCCTCAGTGGCAATACGCATAGACTCAGCTTCATAGGAAATCGTAGCGCCCATAGCTTCAAAAGCCTTTAGGTGAAGGTCGATAGGACGTGGACCTAAATCACATCCTCCAGGAAGTCCCACTGTAGCTTGACCATAACGGCCAATCAAGCTGCCATAGAAATAATAAGAAGCACGGAGTCTACTAATCTTACCAAATGGCATCGGCATATCTTTAACGCCTCGAGGGTCAATTTCAAGCGTTTCGCCATCACGCTTAACCGAACCACCCATTAGCTCAATAATTTCAATTAGATTATCGACATCACTAATCGCTGGAACACCGTCCAAAGTCACTACCCCATCCGATAAAATGATGGCCGGGATTAAAGCAACAACCGAATTTTTAGCCCCAGATACTGTAACTTCTCCTTGAAGTTTCTTACCCCCATTGATAATAATTTTACGCATACTGTTCAATCTTTCTTATACTGGAATATTAGCCTTTTAATTCTACCATAGATTGAGGGGCATGACAAATTAAGAAGTTAAACAATTATCGGACAGTTTCACTTGATAGTTTGAACCATCCCTTAAACCGTATAGCACCATCCTGGTCTGTTCGTAAAACTCTAATGTTTCGGTCCTTAAAACGCTCTAGTGTTTCCTCATTAGGATGCTTATAGCGATTATGTTCGCCAGCTGAAATAAGAGCGATTGAGGGCTGTATCTGGTTCAAAACATTTCAGACGAAGACCCTTTTGATCCGTGGTGTCCAGCCTTAAGAACACTTACTTTTAAATTAGGATAGCTATCTATCAACGCCTTCTCACCCTCTTTTTCCAAATCACCTGTAAAAAGAAAGCTAGTCCCTAATAATTTTCCATAGAGGACAATGGAGTCATTATTGCCACCATCACCGACTTTTTGAGGATACAGAACCTGTAAATGATTTCCCATTATGGGCCATTTATCACCAGCCTTTAGAGGACGGACTGGCCGCTTCAGTTCCTGAAGGCGTTTAACAAAACTAGTCTTAGTCAAGGCTCCCTGACTGACACAAATTTCCTTAATATTAAACCGCTTAACCACTTCCTCCAAATCGCCAATATGATCTGTGTCCGTATGAGTAAGAACCAAATGATCGATACTAGACACTCCTCTAGCCTGCAGGTAGGGAATCACGGTTTTCTCGGCATTGCTCGTCTGGTTACCCTTTTGCCACTTGTCCTTAGAGCCAAAAGTCACCTTACCACCTACATCAATCAGAACTGTCTCACCTTTTACACTTCTCAGAAAAATACTATCTCCCTGACCAACATCTACCACAGTTACCTCATTAGTCAAGGGATGTTTGACCCAAATCATCAAAAGACTAAAAGCGATTAAAAGACAAATCCTCATCTGAGGCTTTTTCCAAAAATCAAAGAGAAAAATTAAGACGGCTATCATCAAGCCGAACTGAAAGAGACTGGGTTTTCCTAAAACCAATGGCTGACCAAGCCAAGATTGTATCCAAATTAAAAGGGATTCCATCAATTCAAAAAGCGGATTGAGCTGAGTCAGGACAAGAAAGCTCGAGAGTGTAAAGAAAACTGTCAAGACCGGTAAGAGAAAGCTATCAAAAAGTATGGAGAATAGGGCCGTTAAGACTAAACTAAGGGGTTGAAAGGTCCCGTAATAGTAAGTTAGAAATGGCAAGATTCCTAGACTCAATACTAGACTCGTATAGATGGACTTCTTCAGAGAGGACAACTCCTCAAAATCAAATAAGCACAACAAGAAAGCGTAAGAACAACTTAATATACCTCCCACTGTTAAAAGAAAATGGGGTAAAAAGAGAAATAAAAGAAGTAAAGTCATTCCCATATTATCAAGCTTTTTAAAACCTAACTCAGCCAAAAGACTTTGTATTAAGGACCTTAGTACCGAAGCTGTCCATCCTGTCATTAGCCCATAAAAAAGTGAAAATGGCACTAAGAGGATAAAAAGATAGTCTTTAGGAAGACCAATACGTAAAAGACCATAGCGAAACCATCCTAGGAAAAGCCCACCTGCATGCCTGAAAGTGCAAAAAGATGAATAATCCCCAAGCTAGTATAGAGCTGGCTCTGCTCGTCAAACTCTTTGTCCAAATACCCAAAGAGTAGGCCTGTCATATAGTGTCTCATCGGATTAGGAAAATGTGTCTGAATATGAACCAGGGCCTTCCTTCGCAGTTGATGAAAAAAGGTTAGTGGAGAAATGGATTTCAAGGGCGCCACACTGTCCAAGTGCTCAATCTTAGCAATACGATAAATACCCTGACTAGCTAGGTAAGACTGATAATTAAACCCTTGAAAATTACGCTGACCCGTTGCTGGTGATACCTTAATTTTCCCCCTTAAGACAGGTGTCCGACTAACCGTCTTAAAGTAATGTTGCTCCCTTTCTGACTTAAGTCGGTAAAAAATCTGATAGGTTTGCCCTTTTGCCTTACCAATGGCTGATAATTGCTCACCATTCACCGAGATTGTATCTGCAACCAATACTACCTGTTTGATTTCACTAGGAGCTTGTTTATCTTGTATAGCAGCTCTATGATGCAAGAATAGAAAGTAAGCTAGAAAGAAAGCACCTATAACACCAACAAACTTAAGAGATACTGTGTTCTTCCAATGATGCTTAAAGAAGCACAGCAATAGAAAGACAAAAGCCCCAATCGCATAGGGATTAGTGGCAAAAATTGTAAAATAAAGGGCGGCAATCAAAAGAGCCAAGGAAAAAAGATTGACTGGAGCCTTTTTAAGCCACATAAATCGATTCTCTGATTTTTTCTAAAGTTTTATCGCCGATTCCTGAGACATTTTTTAAATCATCTACAGATTGGAAGCCACCATGACTTTCACGATAGGCAATAATGTCTTCTGCTCGTTTGGCACCAATTCCTGAAATGGTTTGTAGCTGCTCTGAAGTCGCAGTATTGAGGTTAATCTTGCCATCTTTTTGACTCGTTTTTCCTCCCTTATCAGAGGCCGCCCCTGAGTCAGATTGGCCTACCACTGATACATTTTCGTCCTTGCTCGCCACATAAATGACTTCTTCATCTGACAAACTTGCGGCCAAATTGACACTCTTAGCGTCCGCATCCTCAGTCATTCCTCCAGCTGCCTTGATAGCATCCGTCACCCGAGAACTTGCATTTAGCGTATACACACCTGGCTTTGTCACCGCCCCCTTGACATCTACAGTTACTTGCTCATGTTGTGTATCTGTTGCCTCAGTCTTTGACTGAGCAGGTCTTTCAGAAAGAGCTTTTGAACTTTTCTGTGAAGACGAGGTTGATAGAGCAGAAATATCTGTGTAAGACGTTTCCGCCTCCATGCTATTTCCAGCGCCACAAGTCAGCCACAGGAAGAGACAAAAAATGACCAAGAGTACACTGATGATCCCCACAAAAAGACGATTGTCTTTGACATAAGCTAGAATTTTTTCTTCACGCTACTCTCCTTAATTGATATCTTTTCTTTTTATTCGTAAAAATCTAGAAAAAATATCAAAAGGACAAAAAACTCCATCAGATTGACATCTGATAGAGTCCTTTACTTATTTTTGCGTTTCTTTAGCACGATGTTTTTCAGGATTCCAAACAAAGCTAGCCACGTATGAGAAAGCCATTGTTAAAATCACCGCAAGGATAGCCACAAGGCCAAGTGGTACACGGTAGATATAGGTCAATGGGTTTGGTTTCTTACCTGTTTGATAGCTCAAAGCTTCTTCATCAAGGCGATCAAATTCAGACTGGATACGACGGGCAACCTCTTGAATATTCTCATCATTCAAACGCTTCAAATCCGAAATATCAATAGGATTTCCGTAGTTCATATCTACACGTTCACCCGTCAAGAGCCCCTTGAGTTCACGAGGCCCTTGATAAACAACTGGCATAATTTTAACCTTTGCCATTTTAGCGATAACCGCAACCCCACCCTTAACATCAGAAGAATGACGGCTACCACTTGGGAACATAATCAAACTACGCTTGCTCTTTTTAAGCATATTAACAGGGTACTTAATAGCCTCCTGACCAGGATTTTCACGGTCAATCGGGAAAGCCCCACACATACGAATCCACCAACCAAAGATGCGACTCTTGAAGAGCTCTTTCTTAGCCATAAAAATAAACTGCTTTGGGCGAGCTGAAAATGCCATATAAACAGGGTCCCACCAAGTCCTGTGAGGAGCCACCAAGATGTAATTCTCATCCTTGTTCAATAACTTGTCACGATTGTGATAATGGGCATTGCCATTAATAATCCAAAGAAGGAAGACAACAAGCCCACGTAAATAAGCGTAAAACACGTTTTTACCTCTTTTTCTACAATTTTTTATATTATACTAGAAAAACGCATTTTTTTCAGTAAAATACCAGTAAAAAATTATGCAAAAATACATGAAAACATTATGGCACTTTCTCTAAGTTTGAGATATAATGTAATCATGAAAAGAAGTAATGATATTTTAGGGAATAATCAAAAGACACTTAATATATGTCTTATTATAGCTAACCTTGCTGTACTTATTGTTTTAGGTTTTGTCCTATTCCAGCACCAAAACTCTAAGGTTAATCGTATGGTTAAGACACCAAAAACGAACAAGTGTCTAAGGGTTCAAGTAGCTCTTCAAAAAAAGCTAAAAAAGAGGATAAAACACAACTCAAAAAAGGAAGCAACCACAGCATTGAGGCGTCTGACTACGCCTATGATGTCACTGCCGTTAATAACACTATCCGAGGAAAGTCTCAAGATGTTAAGGGTAAGGTGGTCTTTTTAACCTTTGATGATGGGATTGATCCTACTTTGACACCACAAGTCATGGATATTCTGAAAGAGTATGGCGTTCACGCAACCTTCTTCCACATCGGCTATACCATCACCCCTGAAAATGGGGACATCCTCAAACGCCAAATTACTGAAGGACATGCCATTGCCAACCACAGTCTTAGCCATAACTTCAATCTGCTTTATCCAGGACGTGTTCCTAACCAAAGTCAGATTACTACTGAGGTCGACCAAACTATGGCTAATTTCAAGGCAATCTTAGGTAAGGATTTCAAAACAAGAATTTTCCGTTACCCTGGTGGTCATATGTCATGGCAAGGCCTAGAGGGAACCGACCAAGCTCTTGCTAAACAAGGTGTCCAGTGGATTGACTGGAACATGCTCTGTGGAGATGCAGAACCACTCTCTGTTCGTCCAACCACATCTGAAAGCATGATGGCTTATATGGATGGTTCACAGAAATATTTCCCTGAAACTACTGTTAAAGTTGTACTAATGCACGATACAGCTGGTAAGGAGCTGACTGTTCAGACCCTTCCACAAATTATCGAATATTTCAAAAATCAAGGATATACCTTCGGTGTCCTAGAGTAATCACTCGCAACAGTTCCTTTGGGAGCTGTTTTTTGTTACAATAAAACTATGACAAATCCAATTTTAAAAGATGGAGAACGCATTGACCAGCTCTTCTCCACAGATGTGAAAATCATTCAAAATAAGGAGGTCTTCAGCTACTCTATTGATAGCGTCCTCCTCTCTCGGTTCCCAAAAATTCCAAAGAAAGGATTAATCGTTGACCTCTGTTCGGGAAATGGTGCCGTTGGGCTCTTTGCCAGCACGCGCACCGAGGCACCGATTACCTTAGTTGAGTTGCAAGAACGTCTGGCTGATATGGCCAAACGTTCCGTCACTCTCAACCAACTAGAGGACCAGGTGACTGTAGTCAATGACGACCTGAAAAATTTGCTTGACCATGCCCCACGATCTCAGGTGGACCTTATCCTCTGTAACCCTCCCTACTTTAAGGCGACAGAAACTTCCAAGAAAAATCTGTCAGAGCACTACCTCTTGGCCCGTCATGAAATCACGACAAATTTAGAAGAAATTTGCCGGGTCGCTCGTCATGCCCTCAAATCTAATGGACGCATTGCCATGGTGCATCGCCCTGACCGCTTTTTGGATATCATCGACACCATGCGCCAGTATAATCTAGCTCCTAAACGCATCCAGTTTATCTATCCTAAAATGGGACGTGAGGCTAATATGCTCCTGATTGAAGCCATAAAAGACGGATCGACAGATGGCTTGAAAATCCTTCCTCCCCTCTTTGTTCACAAGGAAAATGGTGATTATACCGACGAAATCTTTGAGATTTACTTTGGGAAAAAGGCTGAGGGTGAGTCCTAAACGATGACAGAAAAGGATAGCAAGGCCTACATATATGTTGTTGAGTGTGCCGACGGCACCCTCTATACAGGCTACACCACAGACGTCGAACGCCGCCTCAAAACCCATAACTCAGGCAAGGGCGCTAAGTATACCAGAGCTCGCCTACCAGTTAAACTCCTCTATTCAGAAACCTTTGACAGCAAGCCTGAAGCCATGAGCGCCGAAGCACGCTTTAAGAAAAAAAGCCGAGAGAAAAAACTAGCTTATATCAAAGAACACACGGAAAAATAACCGTGTGTTTTTTGAATAATATCTCCAAATTTTAAAATGTTTTATCGCTAATTTAATTTTAAATATTTTTAAACATGCTAACTATACTACTCTTATAATCCTTGTTAGAAACAACCTTATTCTTCTCTAGCTATCAGTTTCTCCACTTACTTTTTTTAAGCTATCAAGATAATCTTTGTTTTGACTATCTCTAGTTATTGTATAAATTAATTCAAAAACCTGATAGATAAAAAACAAAACAGAAACAACCCATATCAAAATAAACCATTCATTGCTCGAAAAATCTCCACTAAATAATCCAATTAAATGAGCATTTTTTAAACTAGAAAATACGTTTTTATAAAAGTACTGTGTTATTATAGCATAAAAGATATCAAGAATTAGAAAAAAACACTCGTCTTCCATAATGCGTTACTGAGAGTTTTAATTATTTCTAACAACAAAATATTATTTACACCTATAAGAATATCAAGAAAAATAACAACTATTAAAACAATACCAGTAATTAAAAATACGCTACTCATTTCCTACACCTCTTACCTCTCCATTCCTTAATTTAAATAATTCTTCAAATGTTTCTCTAACCAAGACATTCTCTTGATTATTTCTTTTTTCTTTCCTAAAATAAGTTGATTAGGCCCCATTTCACTTTGATACTCATAATGATACTTAAGTAAAAATTAGCAAATAACCTAACGACTTTTATATCATCTGATTTCAGAAAATACTCTTTACTACATTTTTTACACTTTTGAGAGCACTTTTGAGAGGGTTCTGACAATATCCTTTCCAACTCAACAATCATAATATTTGTAAACCAATCAAATGAGAAAGTAACTATTTCTTTATTATCATGCTTAAACATTCTCAAAGAAGATCTAACCCTCTGAGCATCATCTTTCGTCAACTGATACTTTGAAGCAACATTTAGCAATCCCTCACGCCATTTGGAACTACTATCTAGGCTAGAATTTCTACCAAGAAGCGATACATAAATTGCTATCAAGGCCGATAGAATGGCACCAACTAAACCGGATACTATTACCATATCTGAAATATAATCCTCCTACATAAGTTTTTCTAATTCCTAATAAACTACCTCATGATAATTCATCCACTTAAGTATAGCAAAAAACACCCTATTTTCATAGAGCGTTTTCATCCTTACTTATCACCCTTGTTACGGATGACAAAGCCGTTTTTCTTTTCGCTTGAGGTGCGGTGTGGGCGTTTGTTGCCACGATTTTCGAAGTCACGGCTGTTTTTCTTAGACTTGCGTTTGAAGTCACGACGGCCACCGTCTCGATCATCACGGTTACGGTCGCCACGATATCCACCACGACGGTTGTTATCGCGACCACGGTTACCACGGCCACCTTTGCCACCTTTGCCACCACCTGATGGTTTAAATGGCAATGGTTTTTCACGAGCAATTTCCACTTCTGGCATTGTTTCTGGATCTTGAACGGTCAAGCTCAAGATGTAAAGCGCCAATTCTTCAGGTGTGAATTCTTGAGCCAATTTAACCGCATCGCCTTTGAACTTGTCAAAGTTAGCACGGATAGCTTCATCCGCAAAGTCACGTTCAATTTTCTTAAGGGCAACTTTCTTCTTAGCTTGGAAGGCTTCTTGAGCTGTTGGTGGCTTAAGGCCTTTCATGCGTTTCTTAGTCAAGTTTTCGATGATTCCCAAGTAACCCATTTCGTTTGGCGCTACAAACGTAATCGATTGACCTGATTGACCTGCACGACCTGTACGTCCAATACGGTGAACATAGCTTTCTGGGTCTTGTGGAATATCGTAGTTGTAGACGTGAGTAACACCTGAAATGTCAAGACCACGCGCCGCAACGTCTGTCGCAACCAAGATATCGATTTGGTCGTTCTTGAAGTCACGAATAACACGAAGACGTTTGTTTTGGTCAAGGTCACCGTGGATACCTTCTGCACGGAAACCACGAAGTTTCAAACCACGTGTCAATTCATCCACACGACGTTTGGTACGTCCAAAGACGATTGACAATTCAGGTTGGTCAACATCCATAAGACGAGTCATGGTATCAAACTTCTCTTGTTCCTTCACTCGGATAAAGTATTGGTCAACGTTAACATTGGTCAATTCTTTAGCCTTGATTTTCACATGCTCAGGATCTTTCATGAACTGCACACCAATACGTTTGATGGCATCAGGCATAGTTGCTGAGAAAAGAAGGGTTTGACGTTCTTCTGGTACTCGGCTAATGATAGCTTCAATGTCTTCAAGGAAGCCCATGTTAAGCATTTCATCAGCTTCATCCAAAATCAAAGTCTCGATGTTATTGAGTTTAAGAGCCTTACGTTTGATAAGGTCAAGGAGACGACCTGGTGTCCCTACAACGATGTGGGCACCTGAACGAAGGGCCTTGATTTGTTTTTCAATGCTAGAACCACCGTAGACTGAGCGAACTTTAACGCCTTTGTCACGACCAAAACGGAAAAGCTCTTCTTGAGATTGCACTGCCAACTCACGTGTTGGGGCAATAACAAGGGCTTGGATTGTATTTTCTTCTGTACGAATTTTATCTAGGGTAGGCAAACCAAAGGCAGCTGTTTTACCAGTACCAGTTTGGGCCTGACCGATAACATCCTTACCTTCAAGAGCGAGTGGAATTGTCAACTCTTGGATAGGTGATGGTTTTTCAAAACCGGCAGCTACAACAGCTGATTGGATGTCTTCTGATAGGTTTAAATCTGTAAATTTCAAAGTATTCTTCTTTCTATTTGAAGGCGGTGCGAAGCCACCTTATGAGACTTGGTTGTGTAGTATGTTAACTACCTGTATTTAATAGTCGTTTATTTTAACAACTCATCTAGTCTATCATATTTAAGAATAAAAAGACAGTGAATAACGTTTTAAAACCGCCTCCAATTTGAGAAGACGGTTTCACTCACTAATTATTATTTATGGACCAACCAACGCAAGTAGCGGGCCAAGACCAAACAAAGGATCGCACTACCGATAATGATGAAAATCCAGGCTGGACTGACAGTCATAAACGGTAGAGGAACATTCATCCCAAAGAAACCAGTAATAACGGCAATCACTCCTAAAAGTACCTCAATAATGGACAGATTGCTCAAGTTGTTGTTCAAGTTGTTGTTTAGGATATTGTCATAAGAACCTGATAGGTGCTGTAAGACCTTAGAAATAAGATCCGTCATGGCAACCAACTGCCTGGCTTCAATCATGGCATCATCAAACTGCTCTTTTTCGACCTCATTGAGACGACGATAAATGGCGTGCCCCTTGATGTGTTCCAATAGAAGACGGTTTTGTGTGGCTGCAGCCACCAAATAGACCATGCCTATTTCCAAATCTGAAAGATCGTAAAGATTCTTACTCGTCGTTGTCTGTCTTAGGCGTCGACTAACCTCATCTTTTTGCTGATCCAAACATTCAATGACGGGATAGTAGGCATTTGAAATCATCTCAAGTCCTGCAAAGAGCAATTTGTAGATAGACAAATCCTCATGGTTATCCACATAATCTTGCATCTTGCTTATCACATAAGCGTTATCCTTGTTACTAATGGTCACCAAACGCGTATCTTGAACAATAAAGGTCAGAGGAATGGTTTCATAGTATTCATTGTCCTTCTCAAGAGCCAGAACATTATAGATAAAAGTGATTGTTCCATTCTCACGGTTGTAGTCCATGTGAGCTCGTTCATTTTTATCCAAGGCATACTCTATGGTTTCCTGGTCAATATCATACTTGGTATAAAGGTAGGATTGCTCAGAAATAATATCTGAGTCAATATTAATCCAGTGACGCTTATAACCCAGTTCTTTTTCAATAAACATTTTTCTTCCTCATTACTTTAGCACTGCTGCTGCCAAAGCTTGTTGAATTTCAAAGACGTTATTATCACTCTTAAATTGCAGGACCTCTGCGGGCTCCAGTGCTGATGAAATCCAAATCTTAAGCTCAGCATCTAGGTCAAAGTGACCCGAACTTTCTACAGTAAAACGAGAAATCGAGTGATAAGGGATAGACTTGTAGGAAGTCTTCTTCCCGGTAACACCTTGCTTATCGACTAAAATCAAGCGCTTCTCTGTAAAGACAATCAAGTCACGAACCAAAACATAGGCTAACTCCACCTGTTCACCTGGAATTAAGATACCTTCCAATTGGCGCTCAACCTTATCATTATCTTTTTTAGATGCGTTGCCAAGCAGTCCTGAAAAAAGTCCCATAGTTATTTCTCCTTTTTTATTGTAAAGATAATCCTTGCTTTAACTATACCACAATTTTAGGATTTCAGACACTTGCAGAAATGGGTTTCTGGTAGTACAATTAAGGAGTCACAAGAGGAGCAATTGCTGAGAATGGCTAGCTTGAATTTTTCTTCAAGACTTGCCTAAACTCTTACCACCTGATCAGGTTAGAACCTGCGTAGGGATGTGTCTCAAAATAGATTGAAATAGAGGAACTTCTATGACGTCGTTTTGATGTGGCAAAAAAACAGCCAATCAAGACGATTGGTATAGGAGGTTTTTTATGTCGAAAACAAATATTCGACCAATGATTGAGGTTGCCCTTTTTGCAACCATTGCTTATATCCTGGACCTAGTTACTCAGCCCATGTCACTAGGCCCTTGGATTTCCCTTTCCTTTAAGATGGTGCCCATCTTTCTCCTCAGTTTTCGCTGGGGGCTTAAAGCCGGTGCTATGGGCGGTCTCATCTGGGGGCTTCTCCAGGTGGTGACAGGACAAGCAGCCGGCGGTTGGCTAACCTTAACACAAGGTTTTCTGGAATATTTTGTTGCCTTTAGCCTTATTGGGATTAGTGGTGTGGTCAAACCAGCCCTCGATAAAGCCATCATACAAGGGAAAAAGCTCAAGTCTCTAGTGTATATCACTGGCGGTATTCTGCTAGGGGGCTTTTCACGCTATCTCATTCACTTTATAGCCGGTGTCATCTTTTGGGGAAGCTATGCTCCTAAAGGACAAAGCCCTTATCTCTACTCATTTATTATTAATGGCTCATCTTTCTTAGGAGAAACATTAGCCAGCCTCATCGTTTTCTTCGCCCTACATCGATTCCTAGGCAGATTACTCAATACGGAAAAATAAAAGAAACCATAGGACAGTCTTAAGTGGAAGTCCTATGGTTTTTTGTGTGTTTAAAAGATATTACGACATGAGAAAACGGAAACGATATTTTTCCGTTTTCGAGTTAGTAAGGGACTTAGCCACGGTCTCATAGGACGTGGCGTAGATTGCTTAGGATATGAAATAGCCTAAGCAATCTTAGTACATTACATCTTCTCTTCCAATGTTACATCTGGATATTTGTCCGCAAACCAACGGAGGGCAAAGTCATTTTCAAAGAGGAAGACTGGTTGGTCAAAGCGGTCTTTGGCCAAGATATTTCGGCTTGATGACATGCGTTCATCGAGGTCCTCAGGTTGAATCCAACGCACAGTCTTTTTACCCATTGGTGTCATAACGACTTCGGCATTGTATTCATTTTCCATACGGTGTTTGAAGACTTCAAACTGAAGTTGACCAACGGCACCAAGCATGTATTCACCTGTTTGGTAATTGGTGTAGAGCTGGATGGCTCCTTCTTGCACCAATTGTTCAATTCCCTTGTGGAAAGACTTCTGTTTCATGACGTTTTTAGCAGAAACTTTCATGAACAATTCTGGTGTAAAGGTTGGTAGTGGCTCAAATTCAAATTTGTTTTTCCAACAGTAAGAGTATCACCAACCTGGTAGGTTCCTGTATCGTAAACCCCGATGATATCTCCAGCCACGGCATTTTCAACATTTTCACGAGATTCAGCCATGAACTGAGTGACGTTAGAGAGCTTAGCTCCTTTACCAGTACGTGTTAGATTAACACTCATACCACGCTCAAATTCACCAGAAACGATACGAACAAAGGCAATACGGTCACGGTGACGTGGGTCCATGTTGGCTTGGATTTTGAAAACAAAACCAGAGAAATCCTTGTTAAGAGGATCAATCTCATCACCATCTACGGTCTTGTGGCCATGTGGTTCTGGAGCAAATTTGAGGAAGGTATCGAGGAAGGTTTGAACTCCGAAGTTAGTGAGGGCAGAACCGAAGAAGACCGGTGTCAATTCACCTGCTAAAATAGCCTCTTCAGAGAATTCATTTCCTGCTTCTGTCAAGAGTTCAATATCTTCTTTAGCTTGCTCATAGAATGGATTATTAGCAAATAAAGTATCACCATCTTCAATCTTGGCAAAGCGCTCGTCACCTTTATAGAGCTCCAAGCGTTCGTTATAAAGGTCATAAAGCCCTTCGAAGGCTTTCCCCATACCGATAGGCCAGTTCATTGGGTAGCTGGCAATACCAAGCACTTCTTCCAACTCTTCCAAGAGGTCAAGTGGCTCACGTCCATCACGGTCCAATTTGTTCATGAAGGTAAAGACAGGAATACCACGGTGTTTGACAACTTCGAAAAGTTTTTTGGTTTGGGCTTCGATACCTTTGGCTGAGTCAACGACCATTACGGCAGCATCAACCGCCATAAGGGTACGGTAGGTATCTTCTGAGAAGTCCTCGTGCCCTGGAGTATCAAGGATATTGACACGTTTACCCGCATAGTCAAACTGCATCACAGATGAGGTTACTGAGATACCACGTTGTTTCTCAATATCCATCCAGTCTGATTTAGCAAAGTTTCCGGTCTTCTTACCTTTTACGGTACCAGCTTCACGGATTTCACCCCCGAAGTAAAGCAATTGTTCAGTAATTGTTGTTTTACCAGCATCGGGGTGAGAGATGATGGCAAAAGTACGGCGTTTTTTGATTTCGTCTTGAATACTCATAGTTTTCTTTCTTCTTTAAAAATAATCTTTTTGTTACTTTTCCTTAGTGGCATGGATGTCAGCAGCTTCTTAGTAAATCTCAAAAATCCCATGTCCCAGAGCTACTAATAGCAATAGGGTTTTACCAGAACGAAAAGCAAGATCGTTGTAGCACTTCTTTCAGAAAATTTCTGTCTTTTGAAAGCTACATTTGTTGTCAAGGCTTGCGATAATTCTCGCAGGCACAGCCCTTTTATTATATCCAAATTACAGTGTGAAAGCAATTCTGAAAGCGTTTTGTGTTAGAATAAAACAAATAAAATGAAAAAACACGCTATCAACTCTCTGATGGCGTGTTCCTTCATTTATTCAATACTTTTCTTCAAAATATTCCAGACCTTTTTTCATAACTATCATAAGAAAAATCAAAGCTCCTGAAACAGCAAGGTATTTGATAGGTAACCAGGCGTCTGAGATAAAAGGGGTATGTCTTAATAAGCCGTAATTTCCGTTAACAAAATGATTAACAACTACAAGTCCGAGATTCAATAGCAAGGTAAGCGTCACAATCATATTCTTTGAAATAGGGTGAGTCTTATAGGTCCTCAAAAGATAATTGAGGCTATTGACCAGTAGAGCATAATGCCCAATGATGAAGGAAATACTGGAGATATGCGGAAAATCATAAGGATCAAATATGGGATGAATGATCGCACAAGAACCTCCAACCAAGCCCATAAGTGCAAAATAAGTTTTGACCTTACTATCTTTTAGGAGCAAGAGGGCGAGCATGGCCAAGCGGCAATGATAAAGAGGGAGACTATCATCTAAAGGAAATCCCTGCCAAATATACCAAATGTAAAGGCTAATCAGTTGAACGGCTTGGACTCCTAGAAAAGTCAGACGCCAACTTTTTTTGGCATGCCAAGACCAACTCAGGTAGGCCAGCAGCGCCAATACCATTAGCATCACCAGATAATAGGGCAAAGGTATCTGTGGTGGCCGGGTTTGGGTCGTTGTCAAAAAATCCTTCATTCTCTTCTCCTGATAAAATTGCTATTCTCGTTATTATATCAAATTTCAGGTAAATCAAAAACCTGCTTTAACGAGCAGGCTTTTGATTTAAGACAATCTAATTTTGTGACTTTCCTTAAGTTAGTTCGGTCACCACTTCTTCAAAGTTCCATAAACAGCTCTTTAATGCAGGTTTTAGAGCTTAATCCTTGGCTTGGAGTTCTTCAACAACTCTAGCTAGGTTCATAGAGTTGGAGCCCTTGAGCAAGATTTGATCGTGCTCGCCTAGGCTTTCTTTGATGCGTTTAACCATAGCGTCAAACTGGTCCTCGTCAGCTGTCTTCTTGAAATAATAGACATGACCAATCGGGAACATCTGGCTAGCAAGTTGCGACAAGTCCGCAATGTCTTCACCGTAGAAAATCACCGTATCAATAGCATCTGGTGCTAGACTAAGAATCATCTGCGTGTGAAGTTGGACAGACTGTTCACCGAGTTCTTTCATATCAGCTAAGACAGCAATCTTCTTACCTCCTTCATTCTTAGGAATGGCTGAGAAGGTCTCCAAAATGAGCTTCATTGCTGTCGGATTGGCATTGTAGACGTCTGAAAGAATATCTGCGCCATTGGCTGCTTTTTCCATTCGGTACGATTCTTTGTCAGCTGCAAGTTGGCCAAAGCTGAGAAGATATTTTCCTCAGTCACACCCCAGTGTTTAGCGACATAAGCCGCAACCATAGCATTTGTGGCATTGTACTTTCCAGTGACTGGCAAGGTAACTTGTCCATCTAGGAAGTTAGTTGAGAAGGTGAGGTGATCCTTGTATTCTGTCAAGTCAGAGACTGTCAGATCAGAGCCCTCACCAAATCGTACCACTTCAAGATTGCTTGGCAAGAATGGATCTACGATAGGATCACTTGGCACAAGTAAGAGGCTGCCATCAGGCATACCGTCTTGCATTTGCATTTTACCTTGAGCAATCTTATCACGGCTACCAAAGAATTCCAAGTGAGCCTCTCCAATTAAAGTGACAACAGCTGTTTTTGGCTTAGCCAAGGTAGACAAGAGGTGAATATCACCCATGTGGTCTTGTCCCATCTCAAGGACGATTTTTTCAGTATCATCAGGCATGTGAAGGGCGGTATAAGGAAGACCAATCTCGTTATTGTAGTTACCTTGGGTCTTGTAGGTGCGGTAGGTCGTTGCCAAAATATCATGAATCATGTCCTTGGTCGTTGTCTTACCGTTAGAACCAGTTACCGCAATGACATCAACGCCAGTCTTTTCAAGATAGTAGGCAGCTAAAGCTTGGAAGGCCTCAAGAGCATCATCAACTAGGATGTGGGCTTGATCAGATGGTAAGTCTTTTTCTGTGAATGTCGCTAGAGCACCATTTTCAAAAGCTGTTTGGATAAACTCGTGCCCATCACGCACACCCTTAAGCGGCAAAAAGAGATCGCCCGCTGTAATCTTACGGCTATCAAACTCAATCTGGTTAATAGCGACATCCTCATAGGCAGTGACATCATTTTTAGCGCCAACAGCCTTGGCAATTTCATGGAGTGTCAGTTTCATCTTAAAATCCTCTGTTTTATTTTTTTACAAATCTGACAAAAAATAGACTTTCTTGTCTCTCAATATACCCTCCAATTATATCACAAATCGGCCTAGCTTTTGCTTGGGAGGTGAATTTGTTACAATGGTTGATGAAAGGATTAGGCATGACAAAGAAAAAATCAATTCGTCCCTCTAACAAAGAGAAAAACAGAAAAAGTGACTGCCAAAGTATTGAAGAACCCAAAAGGTGGCGTTTTAATTGGAGAAAGCTAATTCTACTAGAGCCAACATCTGAATTGATCATCTTAATAATACTAGCACTGCTGTATGGTGGTTTTTATTATTACCATCATTATACCGTCAACAAAGATAACATTTATGGTCTCTGGCAGTCTGATCATCATAAGTTAGCGATTTCCTATAAGCATCTTCAGAAAGGAGGAAATATAGACTGGCAAGTTGTACAGGATGGTAAGTATATTATCTATGCTGCTAGGACTCGCCCAATCAAGCGATTCAATGACGGTACCCTCTACATGGAGCTTTATACTGTAGAAGGCTACCTGACTGACCTACCCACCAAGGATGGTTTCAGCTATATGGATTTTTATCTTCGCAAAGACAATTATCTCACTTACGATGGTGACTCCTATAAGCGAATAGACTCCGGAAACAAGTCCATCACTTGGAAAGATGGTTCTACCAGCCCTTATGGAGAACGTAAAACTACTATAGATGAAGTTGTTGAAGCCTTCTATTTGATACTTATGGGTATTTTATTATTAGTTACCATCATAGAGGCTCGGAAAAAGAGGAAAGAGAAGCTCAATGAGACACCAAACAAAAAGAAAATACGCTGACCGAAAGAATCTCAACCGAAAGTATCATTCACAAAAAGCATATCGGAAACAACAGAAACGCAAAACGGGATGGCGAGCACACTGGGATAACTTTACAGACCGTTTAGCCAACATTTTTGGGATAGGTTTCCTAATCCTCTTACCTATACTCATTATCTATGGTATTTTCTTTGATCATAACGTTTATAAAGACAGTATCTACGGGCTATGGCAGTCTGAAAATCACAAGCTTGCTATTTCCTATAACGAAGGAGGAAAAAGTCGTAAGTACGATTGGGAAATTATACAAGATGGAAAACTCCTTATCAAAAATGCTCGAACTCAGAAAATTAAAGGTCTTAAAGATGGAACCATCTACATTGAAGTTTACGCCAAGGAAAGTCTGTTCTCAGACCTTCCCACAAAGAACGGCCTTAACTATTTGAATATGTATGTACGGAAGGATCATTATTTGACTTATAATGGTGAGTCCTACAAAAGGATTGATGATAGGGACAAAACCATTACTTGGAAAGATGGCTCTAAATCCCCTTACGGTCAACGAATAACCTTGTCTGATCGTCTGGAACCCTATCTCCTATTTGGTATGTTGGGAGGCTTGTTTAGCTATGTCCTTTTTGTTGAATGGAAGATCAAAAGGAAAAATAAAAACAAATAAAACCACTCCTGCTTCTAGCTAGACTAGATATAAGCAGGAGTGGTTGTTTTATTCTTATTAAGCAAGACTTGCCTCTTTAAGAGGGGGACAGTCTTATTTCACTTCGCCACCTTCAACCACGAGGTCATCAGCTTTAGCTGAATCACCGTAAGTTGGGTGAAGTGTCTTTTCATAATCTTTGTGGAAGAAATTCTCTTCGCCAAGTTTCTTAATGTCTTTATTGATAAAGTCGAGGAGTTCTTTGTTACCTTTTTGAACGGCTGGAGCGATAGTATCTGGGTTACCAAGTGATGTAATTCCGACTTCATAACCTTTATTTTCTAGAGCCCAAGCAAGAACTTCGGTATTATCAGTTGAGAAGGCATCACCACGACCGTCAAGGAGGGCTTGATAAGCATCGCTGTATTGGTCATACTTTTGCAATTTGATATTTGGATAGTTCTTTTCAAAGTAAGTTTCAGCAGTTGTCCCTTTAGTAACAATCAAAGTCTTACCTTCAAGTTCTTTAACGTCCTTGATGACCTTGTCTTTAGGTGATACCACACCGATTGAGACTTTCATGTAAGGAAGGGCGAAGTCCACTTGTTTCTTACGTTCATCAGTCACTGTAAAGTTGGCAAGTGTAATATCTACCTTGTTTGAAATTAAGAATTCGGCACGGTTGGCCGCATCTACTGAGACGTATTTAGGTTTTACACCCAAGTCTTTAGCCAAACGGTTACCAAGTTCAATATCGTAACCTTGGTAAGCACCCTTGCTATCTACATAACCGAAAGGCTTCTTGTCCGCAAAGACGGCGATACGAAGCTCACCACTCTTCTTAATTTCTGCAATGGTACGTGCTTTGGCTGTTGATTTACCAGAGCTACTGTTGCTTGAGCAAGCCGTCACTGCAACCAAGGCAAAGACGAGGGCTAATAGGGCAAAAATTTTCTTTGTTAGTTTCATAATTCTCTCCTAAAATAATTTATTTTCACTAAAAACAATGGGTTACAAATAGGCACCAAACTGACTGAAGTCAAAGACATTGAGGAACTCTTGAGCTCGCTTAGTCTTTGGATGATTGAAGAATTCTTCAGCAGTACCTTCCTCAGCGATGACTCCCTGATCCATAAAGATAATACGGTCAGCGATGGCACGCGCAAACTGAAGCTCATGGGTTACAATCAACATGGTGCGTCCTTCTTGAGCGAGGTCATTGATCAATTCCAGAACCTCACGAACCATCTCAGGGTCAAGCGAGGCCGTCACCTCATCAAAGAGGATAACTTCAGGATGCATAAGCAGGGAACGGACAATGGCTACACGCTGCTTTTGACCACCCGATAGTTGTCGCGCGAAGCTATGCTTCTTGTCCAGAAGTCCCACACGCTCCAAAAGTTTCTCAGCCTCGGCGATGACTTCTTCCTTGTTACGCCCTTGGGCTTTGACCGGCCCCAAAATCAGATTTTGTAGGATATCCAAATGTGGAAAGAGGTCATAACTTTGAAAGACCATGCCGATTTTCTGACGAATCAGATGGAAATCCTTCTTACTACCAGTGATAGACTTACCGTCTAGGAGAATATCGCCTCCTTGGATGGTCTCTAAGCCATTGATACAACGTAGGAGTGTCGATTTCCCACAACCTGAGGAACCCAGGATAACAACGACTTCACCTTGTTTAAGGTCCAAGGAGATACCTTTGAGAATTTCATTGTCCCCAAAGGACTTTTTCAAATCCTTGATTTGTAAAATGCTTTCGGTCATCTTAATTCCTCCAACGATTTTCAAGATAAGTAGACAGCTTAGAAACTGGATAACAAATGGCAAAATAAAGAATCAAAATCGTACCATAGATCCAGAAAGAAGCTGTTGGGATAGTCAAGCGGTTACTATCGATAATCTGCTGACCAACCTTGGTCACCTCAACCACACCAATCAACACCACCAAAGACGTGGTCTTAATCATCCGGGTCACCAGGTTAATGGCCTGAGGCAACAAGCGACGCAAGACTTGCGGAATAATCACATAAGTGTAAAGTTGACTGTTGGTCAAGCCCAGGGCCCTTCCGCTCTCAAACTGGTGCCTAGGGAGCGACGTGATTGACCCACGCACCAAATCACCCATCTCAGCCGTCCCCCAAAGGGTAAAGACAATAATAGCCGATAACTCACCTGAGATATTGATGTTAAAGTTTCTAGCCAGGCCAAAATAGACAATAAAGAGCAAAACCAATTGGGGCATGATACGAATAAATTCCAGATAAATACGTGACAAAAAACGAATAATCTTAGATTTCGACGTCATGACAATTCCCAAAAGGGTCCCCAATAAAAGGGAAAGAAGCACCGAAACGATGGAAATCCAAATAGTTACGCCTAGACCTTGTATGATACGTAGGAAATTATTCCCCTGAAGAAGAACTTGAAAGCCCGAATCCTGCATAGCGTAACCTCCTTTCAATCCAACTAAAGACTAGGGAAATCGGTAGCAACATCAAGAGATAAGCCACCACCAACATACCTAGAGCTACATCGGTTTCGTAGTAAAGACCAATCAAATCCTTGGCCACATACATCAAATCCGCCAAGGCTACCGCTGAGAATACTGACGTTTCCTTGATAAGGAAGATGACGTTAGCACTAAATGACGGAAGCGCCACAGCCACTGCCTGAGGAAGGACCACATAGCGAAAGACTTGGAATGGCGTCAAACCAATAGACAACCCCACTTCATGCTGGGTCTGACTAACAGCCTCTAGGCCACTTCGGAAGGACTCCGCCATATAGGAACCACCCAAGAAAATCAAACCTACCACAGCACAAGCCTCTGACGATAGAACCAAACCTATACGAGGCAAGCCAAAGTAGAGAAAGAAAAGTTGAATCAAGAGCGGCGTATTACGAGATAACTCAATATAAGCCGTCGAAAGCTGACTCAAAATCGGCACTCGGTAATGACGAATAACACTCACCACCAAGCCCAAAAGGAAGGAACCAAGAATCCCCAGAACGGCAATATGTAAAGTTAAAAAGAATGCCTTCTGATAAAAGGGCAAATACTGTTGAACAATGGACCAGTCCAAAACTTACCTCCTCAAAACAAGATACAAAAGGCGTATAGAATTCCGTAAGCAAATAGGAAACTGACGACGGGTGCTAGCACACTAGGAAGTTTATCTTTTGCTCTAGGAATTTAGCCTGTGTTCAATTCCATAAGATACAAAGGGCGTAGAAAATTCCGTAAGGCAAATAGGAAACTGACGGCGTGTGCGGGCACACTAGGAAGTTTGTCTTTTACTCTAGGAATTTAGCCTGTGTTCAATTCTACAAGATACAAAAGGCGTGTAAAATTCCGTGAGCACTCACTGACATCTACTTCTAGCCCTTTGACCCTTCTCTCGCATTTGAAACGTTAGATTTATTCTACCACCTGTTAGATTATTTGGATAATATGTATTTTTTATCGAGGTGATAAAGAAAAGATATAAATAAAATCTAGATTTCTGTAAAGAAAAAACACCTCAGTCTCAGAGATTTCTCCAAGACTAAGATGTCTGTCATCTAAATCATAGTGCTTAAATCAAATGGCTTTCACGTTTTTCAAACATTTCTTGTCCCAAGGCTACCAATTCCTTGATAAGGTCTGAGTATGATAGTCCCATATTTTCCCAAAGTAGTGGGTACATTGACCATTGAGTGAAACCTGGCATGGTATTGAGCTCGTTAAGGTAGATGGCTCCATCCTCTGTCAGGAAGAAATCACAGCGAGCAAGACCACAACCACCAAGAGCACGGAAGGCCTTGGCTGCATAGGTACGCATTTGCGTCATGACTTCTGCAGGCACGTGAGCTGGGATGTCCATGGTAATCTTATTGTCAATGTATTTAGCTTGGTAATCATAGAAAGCCACGTCTTTGACCACTTCACCTGGATCTGTCGTTTTGACAGTTGTATTTCCAAGGATACCAACCTCGATTTCACGGGCAACCACACCTTGCTCAATCAAGATACGGCTATCATATTTGAGAGCTAGATCAATCGCTGCACGAAGCTCCGCTTCGTTTTCAGCTTTCGAAATCCCAACAGATGACCCCATGTTAGCAGGTTTTACGAAAACTGGGAAGGTCAATTTTTCAAGCGTCTCTGCTACTGCTGCTTCCAAATCTTCACCCTCGATGTAGACTGTGTAGGCAACCTGAGGGACACCTGCAACTTCAAGAATATTCTTGGTCATAATCTTGTCCATAGCCACACTTGATGACAAGACATTAGTACCCACGTATGGCAACTTGAGGGTTTCGAGGAAACCTTGGATAGATCCATCCTCACCCATAGGTCCATGGAGCACAGGGAATACCACAGCGCCTTCCTCATAAATATCGCTTGGTTTGATAGCCTGACTAGCCACAACTGTGTCATTAGTCATGAGCTTCTCATCATCACTTGGTGTTTCTGTAAATTCTTGTGTTTTGATGAAATCACCAGACTGAGTGATAAAGTAGGTTTTAACCTCAAATGCGCTGTAATCCACCGCACGCATAACACTCTCAGCTGAGAGCACAGACACTTCACGTTCTGCTGAACGTCCACCGTAGAGAAGGATAAGGGTTTGTTTAGACATAGGTATACCGTTTTCTTTTCTTGATTTTCTAGTCTCAGTTTTGAGAACATAATTACCTTAATCATATCACAAAAGGAAGGGATTTTCAAAAAGATTATAGGCAAAAAAACAGCCTAATAGCTGTTTCATTCCTGTCTTAAATTTCGTCACCAAGCTCGAACTTAGTACCTTTAAGGGCACGTTTGAGAGACCATTTCCAAGGTTTCCCTTCGATAGTGACTTGTTTGTTTTCAAGGTCAACTTGAACCTTGTCTACGCCTTTGATAGCGGAGAGTTTTTCAGTAACGGTGTTGACACAGCCTTGGCATTTCATTCCTGTGATGTTATATGTTTTTGTCATTTTTCTTTCTTCCTTTTCTTTAATTATTTTTTAGTACACAGCTTAAGTCGAAGAGGTCACAAGCAATCAATGCTTAGACTTTGCGACGTTTGAGGCGCAGAGCATTAAGGACGACCGAAACAGAGCTAAAGCTCATGGCAAGTCCTGCTATCATTGGGTCAAGAAGGGGACCTCCAAAGAGGTGGAGGACACCCATAGCTACTGGGATAGACAAGATATTGTAGATAAAGGCCCAAAAGAGGTTCTCTTTTATCGTTGTAATCGTCGCCTGACTAATTTTCAGAGCCTTAACGACATCCATGAGGTTGGGTTTCATAAGGACCATATCGGCACTTTCCATAGCAATATCTGTCCCTGAACCCATGGCAATACCGATATCGGCAGTCGCAAGGGCTGGGGCATCATTGATACCATCACCAACCATGATGACTGATTTTCCTTCTGCCTGAAGGTCGCTAATCACCCTAGATTTCTCTTGCGGAAGCACTTGACTAATAACACGTTTGATGCCAACCTTTTGAGCGATAGCTTGAGCTGTTTGGTCATTATCCCCAGTCAACATGATGACTTCCTTGCCCATTTGATGAAGAGCTGCCACCATATCTGCACTGTCTTCTTTAACCTGATCGGCTACACCGAAGAGTCCGATTAACTTACCATCTTCAGCCAGGAAAATAGGAGTTTGACCATCAGCCGTCAAGTGTTGGAAATCAGCTTGTGCTGAAGTCAAGTCGACTCTTTCCTCTGTCATAAGGGTTTGATTTCCAGCTA
>NZ_CM002133.1:1953284-1964940 GCF_000448665.1 Streptococcus sp. HSISS2
CTGCATAGCTGGCAGTAAGTCCTCGCCCAGTCAGACTTGAGAAGTTATCCATCTCTAACAAGTCCAAGTTAGCATTTTCTGCTGCCACAAGGATAGCTTGACCTAAAGGGTGTTCAGACTTAGCTTCCAAGGATGCCAAAAGCTGTAAGGCTGCTCCGCTATTGCCATAGGTATAGCTAGAAACCAACTGAGGTTTCCCCTGAGTAATGGTTCCTGTCTTGTCAAAAACGAGGACATCAGCCTTGTGAGCTAGCTCGAG
Source organism: Streptococcus sp. HSISS2 (assembly GCF_000448665.1). NCBI lineage: Bacteria > Bacillati > Bacillota > Bacilli > Lactobacillales > Streptococcaceae > Streptococcus > Streptococcus sp. HSISS2. The sequence goes on from NZ_CM002133.1 coordinate 1,953,544, forward strand.
CACATCCCCACGCTTGTAGAGAATACCGTGTTCGGCACCAAGGCCTGTACCAACCATGATAGCTGTCGGTGTCGCAAGACCCAAAGCACATGGACAAGCAATAACCAAGACACTAACTGCTACTGTCATAGCGAAGGTAAAGGTTTGTCCCATGACAAAGTACCAAAAGAGACCTGAAACAAGTGCGATAGCCATGACAACAGGAACAAAGATCGCTGACACTTGATCGGCAATCTTGGCAATCGGTGCCTTGGTTTGTTGGGCATCCTCAACCAATTTAATGATTTGGGAAAGTAAGGTGTCCTTACCAATCTTTTCAGCCTCATAAATTAAGCTACCTTGACCATTAATAGAACCTGCAAACACTGGCTTACCAGAGGATTTTTCAATAGGGAGTGACTCCCCTGTAAGCATACTCTCATCAATCGCAGAGCTACCAGAAATTACCTGACCATCCACGGCTATCTTTTCCCCAGGTTTGACCACAATATGGTCACCAAGAACAACCTTATCCACAGGAAGCTTGACTTCCCTACCATCCCGAAGGACGGTTGCCTCCTTGGCTGACAAGTGCATGAGTTTCTTGATAGCTTCTGAAGTTCGACCTTTAGACAGGGTCTCAAAGTACTTACCTAGAGTAATCAAGGTCAAAATAACGGCCACTGACTCAAAATAAAGTTGGTGGGCGTGATGGGCATGTCCCAATGAAATATGGTAAGTACCATAGAGACTATAAAGAAAGGCTGCCGATGTTGCCAGGGCTACCAAGGCATCCATGTTAGGATGACCCTTGGCCAAAGTACGAAAACCATTACTATAGAAGGAACGACCCAACCACATGACTGGAACTGTCAAGACTAGCAGCACCAAGGCATAAGTCAAGGCAGCATGGTGAGGAGACAAGAAGTTTGACACAGGTAGACCGACCATTGGCCCCATAGCTAGATAAAAGAGAGGAATGGTGAAGACCGACGACCAAATAAGTCGCTCACGCACCTTGTGAATCTTGTCTTCTTCACGCTCTTCCTGGCTTTTGGCTGTGTCTGGATTGTAGACTTCAGCTTCATAACCAGCGTCAGCCACAGCTTTTTCAATCGCTTCTGGACTAACCTTATCCCCAGCGTAATCCACAGACATTTTTTCAGTGGTTAGGTTAACCACAGCCTTGTCCACGCCATCCAACTTATTAACAGCATTTTCAACATTGGCTACACAGGATGCACAGGTCATCCCATTAACCACAAAGGTTTCTTTTGCCATTTCCTATATCACCTCTATATGATGCCCACAAGCACATTGGCCAGGCACACAGTCACAAACCACCTGATCCACAGGTTCTTTTGCTACAAGTAAGGCCTGTAACTTATCCACATCAGCTTGAGTCATCGGCATCTTTTCCATGAGTTGACCTAACAAATCGCTGTGTTTGGTCAAACAAATCTTCTCAAAAACAGCTTCTAAAGCCTGAAAATTCGCCTCATCTTCCCCCAAGCTAGCTTGATAGATAAAGCCTCGTCCTTGACGCTGACTGGTTAGATAACCCTTGTCTGCCAAACGTCCAATCAAGGTCTTTACTGTCGAAGCCGACCAGTCTAGCTTCTTTGATAGAATCGCTATAATCTCTGAAGAAGTCGCTTGCCCCTTGGCCCAGAGCACTCGCATGACTTCCCATTCCGCAGGTGAAATTGTCAGCATGATAGTTCCTTTCTGAATTTGTTATTTGTTTACGTTTGTAGATTTATTTTAACGTTATCATGAAAAAGTGTCAAGAGTTTTATTTACATTTGTAGTTTTTTTGATGAAAAAAACTCCCCATTTCTGGAGAGTATCATCTTCTATTTTTCGAAATGTGAACCGAACTTAACAAATTCAGTGACGTCTTCTTCCTTACCGTCGTGAAGATCACGGACGATTTTTGATCCTACGATAACACCGTCTGATACAGCGTTAAAGCGTTTAATGTCTTCCTCTGTTGACACACCGAAACCTGTGAGGACTGGAATGTCTCCATGGGCAGTCAAGTTAGCCAAGTGTTTGTCAAGGTCATCACGGTAATTACCAGTCTTACCTGTAACACCATTGATGGCAACGGCGTAGATAAAGCCTTCTGCCCCATCAATCAACTGTTTCTGACGCTCAATTCCTGTCGTCAAGCTTACCAAAGGAACAAGAGCAATATCACTATCTTTCAAATATGGTGTGATAAAGTCAGCATGTTCATTTGGCAAATCAGGAATGATGAGCCCCTTGACAGATGTATCTGCCAGGTCCTTAACAAAGGCTTCAATACCATATTGATAAACTGGGTTGATATAAGTCATGATCACCAAAGGCACCTGTGTTTTTGTTCTTGAAGCTTCTTGATAATAGCTGTCAAAGTCACATCTTTAGCCAAACTACGTTGTCCTGCCAGTTCAATAACGGGACCATCAGCCACAGGGTCTGACCATGGAATACCTACCTCGATAGCTGAAACGCCACTATTTTCCAAGAGAGCGATAGTCTCAAAGAGTCCGTCTAGGCCTTTAGCGTGGTCACCCGCCATGATATAAGGTACAAAAATGCCGTGTTTACTGTCTTTGATAGCTTGTAGGTGTTTTGTTAGTGTTTTTGTCATGGTTTATTTCCCTTCTGCTTCAGCTTCAAAACGTTCTTTGACTTGCATCACGTCCTTGTCCCCACGACCTGAAAGGCAGACAAGGAGACTTTGGTCTGGCGACATCTTAGCTGCCACTTTTTGCGCAAGGGCAATGGCATGGCTAGACTCAAGGGCTGGGATAATACCTTCCAAACGTGATAGAAGTTTGAAGCCTTCGAGAGCTTCTTCATCTGTGATAGAGTCGTAAGTCGCACGGCCGATTTCGTTGAAATAACAGTGCTCAGGACCAACCCCTGGATAGTCCAGACCAGCTGAGATAGAGAAAGCTTCCATGATTTGACCATGAGCATCTTGGAGGACATCCATAAGCGCTCCGTGTAGAATACCTGGACGACCTTTGGCAAAGGTTGCGGCATGTTTATCGGTATCAAGCCCCAAACCAGAAGCCTCAGCACCATACATAGCTACTGACTCGTCATTGACAAATGGGTAGAACATACCGATAGCATTTGAACCACCACCGATACAAGCCATGACGGCATCAGGTAATTTACCGCCAGAAATCTCTGCATATTGACGTTTGGCTTCACGACCGATAACAGATTGGAAGTCACGAACAATTTCTGGGAATGGTGCAGGACCAAGGGCAGAGCCCATAATGTAGTGGGTATCATCAATACCAGCTACCCAAGCACGGAGGGCTGCATTTACAGCGTCCTTAAGCACGCGCGAACCATCGGTAACACTGAAAACTTTGGCACCAAGCAATTCCATACGGAAAACATTAAGCGCCTGACGTTTAACATCTTCTTCACCCATATAGATAGTACAGTCCATGTCGAAAAGGGCTGCGGCTGTCGCTGTTGCAACACCGTGTTGACCTGCACCTGTTTCGGCAATGATTTTCTTCTTGCCCATGCGTTTAGCAAGCAAGACTTGACCAAGGGCATTGTTAATCTTGTGGGCACCTGTGTGGTTAAGATCCTCACGTTTAAGGTAAATTTGCGCCCCACCAATATGATCAGTCAAACGTTTGGCATGGTAAAGAGGCGTCTCACGGCCCACATAGTTTTTGAGGAGGTCATCCAATTCCGCTTGGAAACTTGGATCTTCCTTGGCTTCACGATAGGCCTTGTCCAATTCAATAACGGCTGTCATCAGCGTTTCGGGAACGAACTGACCACCGAATTTCCCGTAAAATCCTTTTGCATCAGGTTGTTGATATGTCATGCTTTCACTCTTTCTATAAATGCTTTAATCTTATCTAAATCTTTGTGACCGTCTGTCTCGACACCTGAGGACACATCTAAGGCATAGGGATGAAAAGTTTCCTTGGCCTCTACCACATTATCCACGGTCAAGCCACCAGCGATAAAGTAGTCCCGTTCAATCTGCTTGTCAGCCAAGAGTTGCCAGTCAAAGGTCTGACCACTGCCAGCAATGGGAGCATCAAAAAGAAGATAATCCGCCTGGCTCTTGACTTGAGACTCACTATCCGAAATCTGAATAGCTCGAATCACTGGTACTGAAATCTGAGAAATCAGAGCTTCATCAAAAGTTCCATGAATCTGAACGATATCTAAGGGAACCTGACCAATCGCTTCTTTCAGTTCCTCAAGACTAGGTGAAACAAAGACACCGACGATTTTTGTCTGCCCTGTCACTCCTTTAGCTAGCTGGTGAGCTTGTTCAATACTCACTTGACGCTTGCTCTTGGCAAAGACAAAGCCGATGTAGTCAGCTCCTGCTTCAACCGCAGTCGCCACTGCTTCTGGTGTTGATAGTCCACAAATTTTAACCTTTGTCAATTTGCAACTCCTTGACCTTCTCAGCCACATTGTCAGCCGTCATAAGGGCAGTTCCTACCAGAATCCCATTAAAATATGGGGCAACTAGGGCGGCATCCTGACCTGTGAAAATAGCCGATTCAGAAATATAAACTGGTTTATCCTTGAAATGAGCCGACATTTCAAGACTGGTATTGATATCTGTCTCAAAAGTGACCAAATTACGGTTATTAACGCCGATGATTTCAGCACCAATACGATGAGCCACTTTTAATTCTGGCAGATTATGCGTTTCAACCAAGACTTCCAAGCCAAGGCTAGTCGCAAAATCATAGAGCTCCTTGAGACGAGCCTCTGGCAGGGCCGCTACAATCAAGAGAATGACTGTCGCACCCGCATTACGACTACGCACAATCTGTTTCTCATCAATAATGAAGTCCTTAGCCAAGGTTGGAATAGCCACCTCCGACGAAATTTCTTTCAAATAGGAAATATCACCCTTGAAGAAAACCTCGTCCGTCAAAACAGAAATCATGGCTGCCCCATTTTCCTCATAGGTCTTAGCCTGAGCCACAATATCCACATCTAGGTTAATATCACCCATACTTGGACTAGCTTTTTTCACTTCAGAAATAATTTGCAGCTTGTTTTGATTTGACTTGAGAAAATCATAAAGACGATAGGTCTGGCGCAAGGGCTGCAAGTCTTCCATGACCAACTGAGCCACTTCTTTTTCTTTTTGTTCTAAGATTGTCGGAAGAAAGGTTTTACTCATACTTGTACCTCTTGGAGTTGGTGAAGTTTCTCTAGGGCTGAGCCGTCCGCAATCAATTGGCGAGCAAGCTCAACACCTTCTTTAATAGTCGCAACCTTACCATTAGCAAAGAAACCAAGACCTGCATTAAGCACTGTTGTTTCAAGATAAGGACTGGCTTCATTTTTCAAGACACTAAGAAGAATCTCTGCATTTTCCTTGGCATCGCCACCTGTGATATCTGACAACTCAACCTTTTCCATACCCAAATCTTCATAAGTGAAAGTGTGCTGGCTGATGTGACCATCTTCCAAAAGGGTGTAGGTGTTAGTGCCATAGAGAGCAGCTTCGTCCATATTGTCAGGACCTGTGATAATAACCGCACGTTTACGTCCCAACTGTTGGATCGCATTAGCAACAATTTCTTGCAATTCCACACGATAAAGCCCCATGAGTTGCGTCTCAAGGTCAAGCGGATTAGCCAGTGGTCCGACCAAGTTCATAATCGTTGGAATCCCAAGAGCTTGGCGAGCTGGACCGATAAAGCGCATAGCAGGATGCATGGTTTGGGCAAAGATAAAGGCCAAACCAACCTCGTCAAGTGCTTTAGATAGGGTTTCTGGTGATGCTGCAACGTTGATTCCAAGGGCTTCAAGGACATCTGCCGAACCAGATTTAGAGGAAATCGAACGGTTACCAGCCTTGGCCATACGAATACCACCTGCTGCTAAGACAAAGCAAACCGTTGTTGAAATGTTAAAGCTATAAGACTGGTCCCCACCAGTTCCACAGTTACACATAGCATCTGTGAAGGTCTCAGGCAAGACCGTCGCATGTGATTTGAGGGCACGCACAATACCTGTGATTTCATCTGCTGTTTCTCCCTTAGTTTTGAGCCCCATAAGGAAGGCAGCGATTTGGCTTTCTGAGACTTCATTTTTGAGAATGCGGTCAAAGACTGCTTGGACTTGGTCTTGAGACAAGTCTTGTCGGTTTGAGATTTGTAGGAATATTTCTTTCATATCTGTTTTCCTTTTAAAAACGGTTCAATGTTTTCTGATGCACGAGGAGATGTTTTGAGCGTAGACCAATCTAGTCAAAAGACTGTCCGACTAGCCTGCAACGATTTTTACAAAATTTTCAACCATCTTGAGCCCATCTGGACTTCCGATGCTTTCTGGGTGATATTGCAAACCATAAATTGGTAGCTCCTTATGTTGAATGGCCATGATTTCCTGGTCATCCGTTGTGATAGCTGTCACATCGAAACCCTCTGGCATTCGGTCAACAACAATGGAATGGTAACGCATGATTGGGACATCATTGTCAATATCCTTGAAAATTGGCGATGGCGTTTCAAAAGTAATATTGCTTTGTTTGCCATGCATGACATTCTTAGCCAAGCCAAGTTTACCACCAAAAGTTTCCGCAATAGCCTGGTGCCCCAAGCAAATTCCCATCATCGGTTTTTTACCAGCGAAATCCTTGATCAAGGCTTCCATTTTACCCGCATCAGCTGGCCAACCTGGACCTGGTGAGAAGACTAGCCCGTCAGCTTTTTCTGCCTCTTCATAGAGCTTGTCATCATCGTTACGCAAAACCTTTACCTCTGTATATGTCCCTAGGTATTGTGCCAAATTATAGGTAAAAGAATCATAGTTATCAACTAATAAAATCATTGGGCATCTCCTATTCTTGTCATAGCTTTCGCCTTGTTAATCGTTTCGTAAAATTCATTTTCAGGAATACTGTCGTAAACAACACCTGCACCTGCCTGAACATAGGCTTTTTGATTTTTGAGAATCATAGTACGGATAGCAATGGCAAAGTCCATATCCCCTGTCGCAGACAGATAACCAATAGCTCCCGCATAAATACCACGTTTTTCCTGCTCCAACTCATAGATACGACGCATGGCACGAATCTTAGGTGCTCCTGACACGGTTCCAGCTGGTAGGGTTGATTTTAGAGCATCTAGTGCTGTCAATTCAGGCAAGAGTTGCCCCTTAACTACGCTAGTAAGGTGCATGACATAGCGGAAATACTCAACTTCCATATACTTGGTCACCTTGACCGTACCATTTTTAGCAATCTTACCAATATCATTACGACCCAAGTCAACCAACATACGGTGTTCCGCAGTTTCTTTGATGTCATGTGAGAGTTCATCCGCCAAAGCAGCATCTTCAGCCTCATTGGTACCACGAGGACGTGTTCCAGCAATCGGATTGGTTACCACCTCTCCATTTTTCACTGAAACCAAGCTCTCTGGGCTGGCACCAATCACCTGATAATCTCCAAAATCATAGAAATAAAGGTAGTTTGATGGATTAGTCACACGCAAGTTACGGTAGTAATCCAAAGGATCTCCCTCAAAGTCAGCTGAAAAGCGTTGACTAAGCACACATTGGAACATATCTCCCTCACGAATAAGTTTCTTGGCCTTAGCCACCATATCCATGAAGACTTCTTTTTCGATATGATTTGAAAATTGCAAAGCTTGCAAGGCTTGAGGTGTAAACTCGTTTGGCGCCTGAGTCTGTAGGCTCGTTACCACCTGCCCAAGAGCTTGACGCACCGCATCGTTGTCACGACCAGAGTAGATATTGTCCTCAACCACATAAACCTTTTCCTTCTTGTGGTCAAAAATCAAATAAGACTCATAGATAAAGAAATGCATATCAGGTGTTCCAATCGTATCTTCGGGAATCTCACCGATATTTTCATAGAGACCAATCATATCATAGCCTGCAAACCCGATAGCACCGCCTGCAAAAGGGAGGTCAGACTTGATGCCCTTGACTGTTACTTGGTCCAAGTATTCAAAAGGATCCTGATCAATCGCCTTACCATTTTCATAAAGAACACCGTCCTTGAAGGTTACTTCAAAGACCGGATTGTAGGCAACAATCGAAAAACGTGCATTTTCCTTCTCACGAGGAATGGATTCAAGGATAACCTTGTGTTCCCCCTGAACACGCATATAAGCCAAGATTGGTGTTAAGGTATCGGCTGGTAAAATTTTTCTCATAGTATTTCCTTTCAAACTGGTTTATCAAGAATAGTAAGTCGGATACAAGACCCTGTTACTGGTTCAATTGGTCTAAAATCAAATCATTTATTGTTCTTTATTCACATTTTCTTCCAAAGCAATAAAGGCTTGAATCATGCTTCGCCAAACACTTTCAGCAACATCTGGTGATAAGCCAAGCTCTAGTGCCTCCTTACGACGGTTAGCTATGACTTGAGCAACACGATCACTAGCCTGGACAGCAACCTTGTCTCCTTTTGGCTTCAGCCGCCCTGCCTTTTCCACAAGTATTTGACGTTGGGCCAGTAGTCGAATTAACTGACTATCAATATTATCAATATCACTTCGAATATCGCTTAATGCATCCATAATACCCAACCTTTCATTGAATAAAGATCATAACACTTTTTTAACGTGAGTAAGTCCAATCTCAAGGGATAACCATAAACAAAAAACCTCACAGAGAAAAACTCTGTGAGGGCATTAAATCTAGTTTAACACGGTACCACCTCAGTTAATGGTCTCCAAAAAACGACCATCATCTCTATCTCCTCTAACAAGGAGCTGCACGGTAAGGGGTGCCAACCGAGAAGAATATGTATTACCTTCTCATTATCATCCAATCAGCCCAATGTTCACTCATCTCGATTACCTACTCACAATCACCGCAGGCTCCCTGAAAATCTAAGACCAGTTACTTTCTGATATACTAACTATTTTACTCCTTTTTAGAGATATGTCAAGAATTTTCTGTTAATTTTGACAATTGCTAGTCTAAGCCCAATTCAATAGGTCAAACTGGCATTTTAAGATTAACCAGAACTCTTATTGACCTTTCAAGTCCCACAATTCCTAATTTTGAGCCATCACCTGTTACCAAGCTCGAGTTCTGTTTTATGCTTTTTGAAAGGCACCTTGTTTGTAGCTAATCCAGAAGAATAGCGGTGTACAGATAGCCATTGCCACCAAGTAAATCGGCAAGGTAATCGCATTAAGCGTTGTAATTTCAATCACATCACTTAGATAGTAAGAACTAATCAAGAAACCAAAGACTGAGTAAATAATCAAGGCCACACGCCCCTTATTCAAGGGGATACAAGCACGAATAACGGCAAGGACACCCGTCGACCCCATCATGTAATACGATAGCGTCAGCATATCCGTATTGCTCATGCCAAGATAGACCTGAGACAGATGGAATATGAGAACACTGATAACCAGCATCAAGGCATTAGGAATAGACAACTGGAGCGAACGTCTGAGGAAATGTTTCTCAACAGGTCGAATATTACGCTCGAAGGTCAAAACAAATGGTGGAAGACCCTCAATAAACTGACCGGCCAAAGTCATCTGAACCTGAATGAATGGGAAGACCAAGAGGTACTCTGCCTTTCCAAAAACAATACTGGCAATACAGATAAGCCCCAAAAGGAAGGAATAGACCGTTTTGATGAGGAAAATAGGTGCAATGTGGGCAATATTATTAACCACACGGCGTCCCTCAAACAGAATTTCAGGAATGTCCTTAAACTCAGAATCCATAAGGACCAAGTTGGCAATCTGACGTGTTGCAGGATCTCCCTCTGCCATAACAATCGAACAATCCGCTTCACGCAGTGCCAAGATATCATTGACACCATCACCTGTCATGGCTGTGGTATGTCCATTAGCATTGAGCGTTTGGATTAACAACTTCTTCTGATGCGGAGATACCCGTCCAAAGATTGCTGTCTCCTCAGCCAAGGCCTCCAACTCCTCATCGTTCACCTTAGAACAGTCAATATAACTTTGATAATCAACAAAGCCAGCCTGATGGGCAATATGAGAAACCGTTACTGGATTGTCTCCAGAGATAATCTTAAGGGTAACATCCTGCGAACGCAAGTATTCTAATGTATCAGCTGCATCCTCACGGATTGGATCGGCAATTTCAAGCAAGGTCAAGGCTTCCACATCATGAGGTAAGACCATGGTCTCTGTATCAATACCCGATTGACTCAAGGCTAAAATCAAGACACGAGAACCACGTGCCTGCGCCTGTTCTACTGCTTGAGGGTTCTCCTTAAGTAGCATCTCAGGTGCACCTAAAAAGAGAGTTCCAACCCCTTCAATAACCATAGCACCCCATTTACGATCACTTGAAAATGGAATAATATCGCCAACCTGATAGTTGTTTTCCAGACCTTCATAGGCATTACGAATAGCCTGGGCCGTTGAGTTGTTATCCTTGCTATGCTGCATGTAAGCCGCCAGCAAACCTTCCAACTCCTCCTTTGTGAAACGCTTAGACAAGAGCTCTAGACCTTTAACGGTCATCTTTCCTTGCGTAATCGTCCCTGTCTTATCCAGGCAAAGGACATCCACACGCGCTAGAGTTTCAACAGAGTACATCTCCTGCACCAAGACATGCTTCATCCCAAGCTTAATGACAGCCGTCAACAGAGAGGTTATGGTCAAAAGGGCAATTCCCTTAGGCAACATGCCTAAAAGCGCCGTCGAACTCGTAACGACCGACTCTTGAAGAGAGAGTTGCTTAATCATGTAAGCCTCAAAAAAGAGAGCCAGACCAAACGGTATAACAATCTTTCCTGTGAACTTGGCAATCTTATCCATGTTATAGAGGATACGAGACACGATTGGCTTGTGCGTTTTGGCCTCTAGCATGAGCTTATTGGCGTAATTGTCCTCAGCTACATGAATGACTCTAGCATAGACCTGACCGCTCACCAGGTAAGAACCTGATAGCAGCTCCTTCCCATCCTTTTTGAGAATGAGATCACTCTCACCAGTCAACATAGCCTCGTTTAGCTCAGCCATTCCATCAACAACCTTAGCATCACTAGGCACTTGTTCACCCGCAGATAGAAGCATCAGGTCATCCAAGACAATATCTTGAGGATCAATAGCAGAAACCTGACCATCACGAACCACACGTATCTGATCCTTATTCATGAGATTGAGCTTATCAATCATGCGACGGGCACGCAACTCCGTCATCATTCCCGTAAAAGCATTAAGCACAATAATCCCGAAGAAAAAGAGATTAGACCAGGCCTGCACAGCAATCAATGCCACAAAGATCGCAAAATTGAGCATATTAAAGGAGTTAAAGACATTACGCCTAAAAATCTCCCAATTACTGGAGCCAGTTTTTGCTTTAAAATGATTTGTTTTTCCGGCATCTATCCGCCGCTTGACCTCCATCTGAGTCAAGCCTTGTAACTGT
>NZ_CM002133.1:1966471-1968127 GCF_000448665.1 Streptococcus sp. HSISS2
AGGAGTTAAGACATTACGCCTAAAATCTCCCAATTACTGGAGCCAGTTTTTGCTTTAAAAATGATTTGTTTTCCGGCATCTATCCGCCGCTTGACCTCCATCTGAGTCAAGCCTTGTAACTGTCTGTTCATAACTTTCATAGTAGCATAAAAACGAGGTGTTTTCAAAAGTTAGCCGTCATAAATCCCAAGGAAATAGGCCCATTAAATCGCATACTTTTTCCACTTTGTCCTTCAGGCCAATAAACCCAAAAGTACTCTGTAGGATTAGCGTTTCTAATTAAACCTACTTTGATAAAGTAAATTAAACAACCACTGAAGATTGATAAAAGGTTTTGTTTGAACCTTCATAATTGGGGAAAAATCTTCCCTAATCTCTTGTTTAATTTTCGATTCATTAACTTGAACTCTTTTTGCTTCTTCTGAGAAATAACTGACGTCCTCAAATCTAAACCTACTGTCAAAACCGACAGTCATATTATCTTTATCATATAAAAAGCTTCCTAAGGATTTTGTTAGAAAAGATTTACTTTTAGTATTTATAATAGCGTTTGTTCCATCATTGTCGTATCGAATACCATCAATCTCCGGTGTATAAATCCAGTCCATATTCTCTATCAACATAACTAAATCCGGTTCTGTCCCCTTCTTATGAGGAATATGCTGAGCATAATAAACAGAGTTAAATTTTAAATTACAATAAGTATAGAGACTCATACACAAGACTGTAAGTAGTCCCACAAAAAGCCCTAAAATAATTCTTTTTTGCATTGTCATCTTCTCTTTCTTTTTCTATCTCCAATCAAATGTTGACTGGATTAACAATAAACCATTTTATATTATTCATCACAAGTCTTACAATTTAAAAATTTCTTTCTTTTGTAATTGGTCCAATAGTTTTTTGCTAAAACCTCTTGATAACTTTGTTCTAAACAGACTGAACGCACCTATAATGCCAGATTCTCTTCAGTATGCCTCCTTACTTTGTCAATCAAGCCAAACATGGTATAATAGTTGAGGTTTTGACTGCCTCTTCTATTAGGCAAAATAAGGCATCAAATTTTAACAAACAGGGGCTAAACCCTTGGTATGAAAGGAATCTAGAAAATATTATGATGAACATGCAAAACATGATGAAGCAAGCTCAAAAGCTTCAGAAACAAATGGAAAAAAGCCAAGCTGAGTTGGCTGCTACAACCTTCACTGGAAAATCAGCCCAAGACTTGGTCGTTGCTGAATTAACTGGTGACAAAAAAGTGGTTAACATCACTTTTGCTGATGCTGTTGTGGACCCTGATGATGTGGAAACACTCCAAGATATGACTGTTCAAGCACTTAATGATGCTCTCGGACAAATTGACGAAGCGACTAAAAAATCAATGGGTGCCTTTGCAGGTAAATTGCCATTCTAAAGAATTTAAAGGAATCTTGCAATTCCTTTTTCTATGCACTTATTTCGCAAATCAATCATAAAACAAAAGGCTTGGACAAATCACGTCCAAGTCTTTTTGTCGTCATTAATTAAAACTGTCACTCCTCAACCAGACCAAGGCCTGACTGAGCATCTTCTTCGTTTGCTTCTTTAGAACGATTCTTTTGACCTAAGTAAATGCTAGCTGAATCTAATGAGCTTTCCAAAGTAGGATAATTCACATAA
>NZ_CM002133.1:1969749-2002464 GCF_000448665.1 Streptococcus sp. HSISS2
TGAGCTTTCCAAAGTAGGATAATTCACATCATCATTCACCGTTTTTGAAGGCACAGGTCCAGAGATTAATAGCTCATCATCATTCTTCACATAAATTTTATATTCACCAACTTCACTCGTCTGAGCCAAAATCTCATCCAATAAGTTTGAGTCGCTAGATTGAGCTGCTCCTTCAACAACTTGATTTTCATCCTGCTTTTGCTCTGATGAATCCACTACTTCTGTAATAACAATATAGTCAGGTGCTTCCTCACTAGATGGCTTATCAGCTTCCTTATCTTGTTCTGGTTGACTAGGAGACTCCTGACCCTTGCTATCTTGAGTAGAAGCTTCATGTTTGCTTTCTGCCTCATCACTAAGCAGTTTCGTCTTAGTCTGATTGGTGTCCGAATTAACCTGAGAGGCCCCTTTTGCATCAGCCGATGCGATACTGGTACCCATGAATAGAACAAAAATCCCTAAAGTCGAGACCAAGCCAATCATTAGTTTACGAAATAGACTATTATCTTTTTCTTAATCATAACTCCCTCACTATGTTTTTGTTAGCTCCGATTAACTAACATGAGTCCTAGATGCTGCTGTTGATCGAATGAAGGTCATACTGAACTCATCTTATAAACCTTCATTATGCTATCTATCTTAACACTCAAAAGCTTTCGTTTCAAGCGATTCCTTAATTTTTAAGCATTTTAAATAAATAAAAAATTCATGTCCTAAAATTGATGAAAATCTATTATCAGATTAAGCTTTTAAGCCTAGACAAATGGTAAATTCTTTAAGCAATGCTCAGTAAACCAAAGATTTGTCGGCTAAAGTGCCAATAAAAGAGCTACTTTGCACCAAACGTCTATCTGATACCTTCATAGTGTCCAAACACTTTCAAAGCAACTATAAAAAGATAGCCCTAAAAGAAAAAGCTAACCTTCTATTAATTAAACAAACGATTATAAAAAGATTAGTGATATACACCTCTAAAACTCTATTTTAAAGGGTCTTGATAGATTTAATGAATACCGCTCCTTCAGAAAATCTCATATAGTTTACATCTAAAGTTTATTTATAGTTATCTTTATTAGCGTTCCTTTATTTAATGAAAACAAAGGAAACTACTAAAGATGATGCTAAGGATCAACTCTCTCATATACTACTCATCCCATAACATTTGTATCTTATCAGCTCTAACGTGCTAAATACACCGACCTTAACTCCTCTATTACGACAAACAAGTGTTAAAATTGGAGAAAATACCTGGTAAAACACTAAAAATAGCCTAACTTTATAACCAAATGACCAAATCGGAGACTCACAAAAAGCTCATTTACTAAACTATTTTCTCATATGTAAACGCTTCACACACATCTCTATCACATGTAAGAAAAACTTGCTATGTTTTAGTATTTTTTAGCATAAACGCTAGATATTTCAAGGAAAATCCGTTACAATGAGATAAGGAAAGATAGGTAATTAACAGCATCATTATTTCATATGAAAGGGAAATTCATGGCTTATATTCAAATGAAGCATAGCTATAAACGCTATAAAACCGGTGATCTGGAAATTATCGCAAATAATGACGTAAGCTTTGAAATTGAAAAAGGGGAGCTTGTCGTCGTTCTCGGTGCCTCCGGTGCCGGAAAATCAACCGTTCTTAACATCTTAGGTGGTATGGACACCAATGACGAAGGCCGCGTCATTATTGATGGTAAGGATATCTCTGAATACTCAGCTAGGGAACTTACGACTTATCGTCGTGAGGACGTTGGTTTTGTATTCCAATTTTACAACTTAGTTTCAAACCTTACGGCCAGGGAGAACGTTGAGTTAGCATCTGAAATCGTTCCAAACGCTAAAGATGCCTCACAAACACTTGTCGAAGTCGGTTTAGGGGACCGCTTGGACAACTTCCCATCACAACTATCTGGTGGGGAACAACAACGTGTCGCTATTGCACGTGCCGTTGCCAAAAATCCAAAGATTCTTCTTTGTGATGAACCGACGGGGGCTCTGGATTATCAAACAGGGAAACAAATCCTAACCCTCCTTCAAGACATGGCGCGCAAACAGGGAACAACTGTTATTATTGTTACCCACAATGCTTCTCTAGCTCCAATTGCTGATCGTGTGATCCAAATGCACGATGCCAAGATTAAGAGTGTGGAAACTAATCCCAACCCACAAAAAATCGAGGACTTGGAATACTAGAAAGGAGCACCGTCATGAAAAAAACAACTTATTGGAAAGATGTTTGGCGAACCTTTGTAGCTTCTAAAGGGCGTATGCTCTCTATTGCCTTACTTATGGCACTGGGATCCTTTGCCTTGATTGGTCTTAAAGTAACTTCTCCTAATATGAAAAAACTGGGGAACACTTCTTCAAGACGCATCAAACAGCTGACTTGAGCTTAATCAGCACTTACAGTATCAACCAAACCGATCAGGACCTTCTCAATTCGATTAAGAAAAAGAATGTAGACATCGAGTATGGTTATTTCAAAGATGCTGTCATCAAGGGGAAGAATACAGCATTTCGTATTTTCTCTAAACCTAAGAAAATCTCTACTTATGACCTTATTGAGGGGAAACTTCCTACTAAGGACGGGGAAATCGCTCTTTCCTCAACCTATAAAGAAGAATATAGCGTCGGAGATAAGATTAACTTTTCTGAGCCAGTAGATAGCTCAGGGCAAAAACAATTAAAGGAACAAACATATACCATTACTGGTTTTGTTAATTCCTCTGAACTTCTCTCTAGGAACCGCCTTGGTAATGCCAGTGCTGGTACGGGGAAACTGGATGGCTATGCCATTGTTCCAGAGACGGACTTCACTTCTAATGATTACATGATTGCCCGCATCCGCTACAAGGATTTGGAAAACGTTAGTCCTTTTAGTGAGGAATACGCAAATAAGATTTCTGAACGAAAGACTGAACTCAAGGAACTCTTTAAAGACGAACCTGAGAAACGCCTCGCTGAAATCAAGTCACAGTCTCAAGCTCAAATTACTCAAGCTAAACAAGAACTTGAAACGGCACTCGCACAGACCCAGCAAATGGCTACAAGCAACCCAGCCGAAGCCGCTAGCGTCAAAGAAGCTACTACCAAAATTGAAGCCAAGCAAAAAGAACTCGAAGAAAGTCAAGCAATGGTTGATAATTTACCAGCGCCTAGCTATCAATTCTACTCTCGTCGAGAGATTCCGGGTTCTGAGGGATATGTTGCTTATGAAAGTAATATTAACATCATTCACGATGTGAGTAACATCTTCCCTGTCGCTCTCTACTTTATGGCTGCTTTGGTTACCTTTGTAACCATGGGACGCTTTGTTGAAGAGGAACGTGGTAAGGCTGGTATCTTCAACGCCCTAGGCTACAGTAATTCTCGAATTATCCATAAATTCGTCATTTATGGTTTGATAACAAGTATTACTGGTACAACCGCAGGTGTTATTACCGGTCATACACTACTACCGATTCTCATTCACAATACTTATAAGAGCGATTTGCAGCTTCCTGCTTTCGAATTGCACTTCTACCTAGGACTTACTCTTGTGGCCTTCCTTTTAGGTCTCTTGTCTGCTGTGCTACCTGCCTTTGCGGTTGCCAAGAAAGAGCTCTGGGAAAAACCTTCCCAACTCCTCCTTCCAAAACCACCTCGTGCAGGAGCTAAGATTGTCCTAGAGCGCATCACACCTCTTTGGAAACGTCTCAGCTTCACGGAAAAAGTTACCATGCGTAATATTTTCCGCTATAAGCAACGGATGTTTATGACCCTCTTTGGTGTCGCAGGTTCTATTGCACTGCTCTTCGCAGGTTTAGGAATTCGATCTTCTGTATCTAACCTTAACCAGCAACAGTTTGAAGATATCATTCACTATGATATGATTGTTGCCAAGCAACCAAATACGTCAAGTGCTTTGGATGAGGAACTCACTAAACTCCTCGATGGCAAAGACGTCAAAGAATACTTGAATGTCCATTTTGAAACCTTGCAAAAAATTGCCGGTAGCAACAAGGACACTCAAGAAATCTCAACCCTTGTCTTTAACGACCGTGACGATAAACTCGTTGATAGTTACGTTAGCTTGCATGACCGAGACCGTAATAAGACTCTCAAGCTATCTAATGACGGAGCTATTATCTCTGAAAAAATGGCAAAACTCCTAAACCTAAAGGTTGGAGATACCATTACTGTGCAAAACAGTCAGGATGAATCTGTCAAGATTAAGATAGCTGGTATCACTGAAATGTACATGGGGCATTTCCTCTTTATGAATGCTAGCTACTACCAAAAAGCTTTTGGGACACCTTCAGTGAATAATGCCAACCTTGTTACTCTCGCTGAACCAACAAAGCAAAATGTTGAAAATATGGCAGCCAAATTCATCAACTTACCAAATGTTTATGGTGTTGTTCAAAACAACAGCCTTAAACTGCAAATCAGCACTATGGTCAATTCCTTGACACAGGTTATTGGTATTTTGATTACGGTTTCCATTCTCCTTGCTGTGGTTGTTCTCCATAACCTCACTAACATCAACGTTTCAGAACGTATCCACGAACTTTCAACCGTTAAGGTTCTTGGTTTCTACAATAACGAAGTATCCCTCTACATCTATCGTGAAACCATTTACCTTTCAATCATCGGTATCTTCGTAGGGTTCGGTCTTGGACAGGCACTTCACCATTATATGGTAAGCATCATTCCGCCAGATCGTATCATGTTTGATCCATCTCTCGGATTGGCTACCTACCTTTTACCAGCTGTTCTTATCGGCATAATCCTTATTATCCTTGGCTTCGTCGTCAACAAACGTCTTGCCAAACTTAATATGCTTGAAGCCCTAAGCTCAGTTGAATAAGCTAAAAACGCCTGAGAAGTAATTCTCAAGCGTTTTTTAAGTTCGATAAATTATTTGGTTTTAGTCTTAGCCAACTCTAGACAGTAGGACTTTACATGACAATGAGGACAAGTCAGCTTACGAGTCCGTGGGGTATGTCCGGCAAGAGCAAATTCTTTAAAACTTGGATCAAAGGTCCTATGACAATTAGGACAGAGGTATTCAAACTGCTTTCTATAGTGAAACATCACTAAATTCATTACTATAATAAAAGCAGGACAGACAACAAACAAACCTCTGGGATCCTTAAAATAATAAATGACAACCAGTAGGCTCATCAGATAAAGAAGGGAGGTTAGAATGACACTCCCATATATTCTCAACTGCAAGCGACGCCATGATTTTTGATTTTCCATAAGACGTGAAATGTCTGACAAATCTTCCAGCGAAAGTTGATGTCGTTTAGCAGTTGCTTTTTGCAAGTGACGGGCACGTTTTAGTTTGACCTCTATTTCCTTCGAAGACTTTTCCAAGCTCTCGATTTGGTCTGTCAACAAAAGCTCTAAAACCTGTTCCCTATTCTCCTCTTGCAAGAGTTTCTTGATTTGTTTGATTGAGAAGTCCAAATCTCTTAAGAAACAAATGACTTGCAGGCGTTCCAAGTCTGATTCGTGATAGATTCTCCGGCCACCTTCTGTGACTTCAGATGGTGTCAAGATACCTCTTTGATCATAGTACTGGACAGTCCTAACTGACACTTCTGCTGCTTTAGCCAACTCTCCTGTTGAAAACTGCGACATCTCAGTCACCTCCTTTTAAGATTTTCTATCAAAGGAGGACTTTGGCCACCCTTGATACCTAGATTCTACCTTATAACGCAAGGTAATATGCAAGCCCTAACCCTAGAGGATTTTCTTTTCTTACAGAAAAAGTTAGCTATCACTCTTTACAGCCTTTACAACTCCTGTAAAGCTTTAGTCGAAAAGGCCACCCAAACCTAAGGCAGCAAAAGGATTGTTACTGACTTCTTCCTGTTGCTCCAAAAGTTTGGCATTCTCATCTAATTCGAGAAACTTCTCGTAAATCTGTGCGGTCATACGAGCATCCTCCAAGCTGTTATGACCGTGTCCCTTGATTCCAAAGAAATCTGCCACACTAGTCAACTTGAGGTTAACAATACCGTTCAAATCAGAAGCACGACGGTCAAAGGCCTCATCGAAAACATCTAAAGCATATTGCTCTTCCAAGTCTAAACCATTTTCAGCTAGAATAGGCAAATCTGATTTAAGAGCATTGTAGCCAATAAGTGGAGTGTCACCAACAAATGATTTAAAATCCGCCAGAACAGACTCTAGCTTTGGTGCCTTGGCAATCTTATCCGCTGTAATTCCAGTCAAACCATTGATAAAGGATTGCAAAGGAACATCCGAATAGACGAAAGAATCAAACTGGTCCACTTCCTCATGCTGATTCAGCTTAACGGCCGATACTTGGATAATATGGCTAACCCCATCCACCGTGTTAAACTCCAAATCAAAGGCAATATAAGTTTCTAAATTTTCCATTTTAATCTCCTACAATAGTTAAAGCTGAGACTGAGTCCCAGCTTCTTTTTTATTTTCCAAATAGACGTCCAAAGAAACCTTTTTTAGAAGCTTCTTCTTGTTTGGTCTGGATTTCTTCCACTTGGGCCTTGGCTTCGTCAACCTCAACCTTAGCCTCATCAAGTTCCAGTTTAAGCTCTTCCTTGTCCTTCATAGCAGTCAAGGTCAATTGCTGCTGTTGATCAATTTGCTTGTCCTTTTCGGCGATTTGAACGTCTTTAACACGCAATTGGTCATCCATGTTAGACAACTGCTCGTCCTTAGCCTTCAACTGAGCATAGAGACGGGCAATCTCAGAGTTTTTCTCGTCTACAAGAATCTCCAACAACTCACGTTGTTTTGTTTCTTCATCGATTGGCTCATCGTCAAAGATGGTTTTCTTGTAAATTTCCTCCAACTTAATCAAGCCACTGCGTTTAACGACAGTAACCCCTTTAGCATTTTTTTCTAAATCTTCTTCTGGAAGTTGTTTGACACGATTATTGACTGCTTGACGACTAACGCCAAGGATTTCAGCAATCTCGCTGACTGTCTTTTCAATACTCATAATAGCCTCATTTTCTCTTGAAATGTCTTACTATGAGAATATCACAATCACTCCTTTCTGTCAATTTGACTAGTTATTCTTGATATCTGAAGGACTTTTTTCCTTTCACTCTTCAAACAATTTACTTGATAGGAAGCTAAGCTTTTGGTAAACTATGTGTGGGTATAAATGTATATAGAAGGAAAGTCTTTGACTTAAACAATCGGTACTCCCAAATTAGGTTTGGTCGGTATCAGATCTGTTGTATCTAGGAATGGTGGGAACAATTCCACAAGGTTTGGGATTTTCATTCTTGCTCCAATTATAGGTGGCATTCAAGCAACCTTGGTTGCAAAACTGCTTAATATTGAAGCATAAATCACATTATCTTCAACGGTTTGACTGTTGGAGTTTTTTATTGTCAATCCACTCGCTCACTATAGTCTCATATTGCCATCCGAGATTGAAAAAAGCCCTAAATTATGCCATAATAAACAAAAGCAAAATAGAAAGAATGAGTCCTATGAAAAACTTCCGTGATGATATTAAGGTCAATGATTTGGCCCAGCCCTTCTTAGAGCCAATCGTTGAACAAATGACCACTGTATTCGACCCTGAGATTGAGCTAGATATTTACAACCTTGGTTTGATTTATGAAATCACCGTCGATGAAAATGGCCACTGCTACTTCCTTATGACCTTTACTGATACTGGTTGTGGCTGTGAAGAGACTATGCCTTATGAAATCGCTGAAAAGCTAAAATCCATTGACGGCATTAACTCTGTCAGGGTGGAGACCACTTATTCACCAGTCTGGAAGATGACACGTATTAGTCGTTATGGACGTATTGCCCTTGGTATCTCACCTCGAGGCGGAAAATAAAAGGAAAACCGATTGGACATTTCCAACCGGTTTTTTGCTATATTTTTTTCTTTGGATGACGATTAACAATCTCTTGATGATTGGCTAAAGCTTCCTCTCCCTTTCGAGTCAAGGCAATCCCTCGGACCGTAAAGTACTGACCTAGCTCTTCTTCAGATAGATTTTTAGCTAATGCTTCATCCAAGTCAGCCGCCTTCATCTTAGAAAGCCCCTTAACTCCTCGTTCTTTGAGAATGGCTTTCTTCTGACTACTATTGAGATGATCTAGAGAAGCAAAGGCAGATTCCTCATATGCATACCCATTTTCAAGTAGTTGAGCCAAATGGCTAGGTCCATCAATACCGTAAGTATATTCAAAATACTTTGGATACCAAGTTTCATTGGTAAAAGTGCCAAAGTTAATTCGCCAGAGCAAGATGATGTCACCAGCCAAGAGTCCATCAGCCAACGGCTCCATGTTTCGCTTTGGAACAGGTTTAACCACCTCGTTAGGGTCTCTATCTGGGGAAATATAGGGTTTAATCGTATAATCTTCGTACATCATTTCTCTCTTTTAAGTAATAAAAATCACATCGCACATATGTCCGGTGTGATTTCTTTTATATTAGTAAATTAGGCTTTACCTGATTTATCCATGTTCCAGAAGTCGGTAACGGCACCACGAGATGCTGATGAAACGATGTGAGCATACTTACCGAGGACACCACGGCTATAAAGTGGTGGCAACTCAGTCTCAGCTTTACGTTTCGCCAACTCTTCGTCTGAAACGTGCATAGTAATTTCTTTAGTATCTTGGTCAACTGTAACCATATCACCTGTACGGAGGTAGGCAATAGGTCCACCAACCTGAGCTTCAGGAGCAATGTGACCAACAACGAGTCCGTAAGTACCACCTGAGAAACGTCCATCTGTCAAGAGGGCAACCTTGTCCCCTTGACCTTTACCAACGATCATTGATGACAATGACAACATTTCTGGCATACCAGGACCACCCTTAGGACCTACAAAACGTACAACAACTACGTCGCCATCAACGATTTCATCAGAAAGAACTGCTTCGATGGCATCTTCTTCTGAGTCAAATACTTTAGCAGGACCAGTGATGTTACGAACTTTAACACCTGATACTTTGGCAACCGCACCTTCTGGAGCCAAGTTACCTTTCAAGATAATCAATGGACCATCAGCACGTTTAGGATTTTCAAGCGGCATGATGACTTTTTGACCTGGTGTCAAATCATCGAAGGCCTCCAAGTTTTCAGCAACAGTCTTACCAGTACATGTGATACGATCACCGTGAAGGAAACCATTCTTAAGAAGGTATTTCATAACGGCTGGCACACCACCGACGTTGTAAAGGTCTTGGAAGACATATTGACCTGATGGTTTCAAGTCAGCCAAGTGAGGCACACGCTCTTGGAAATCGTTGAAATCTTCAAGTGTCAAATCAACGTTAGCTGCGTGAGCAATAGCGAGCAAGTGAAGTGTCGCATTTGTTGAACCACCAAGTGCCATTGTGACAGTGATGGCATCTTCAAAGGCTTCACGTGTCAAGATATCTGATGGTTTAAGACCTAGTTCAAGCATCTTAACAACCGCACGACCTGCTTCTTCGATATCTGCTTTTTTCTCAGCTGATTCTGCAGGGTGAGATGATGATCCTGGAAGACTCATCCCCATTACTTCGATTGCTGTCGCCATTGTGTTGGCAGTATACATACCACCACAACCACCAGGGCCAGGGCAGGCATTACATTCAAGCTCTTTAACCTCTTCGGCAGTCATATCACCGTGGTTCCATTTACCAATACCTTCGAAAACAGAAACCAAGTCGATATCCTTACCGTTAAGATTACCCGGTGCAATGGTACCACCATAGGCAAAAATCGCTGGAATATCCATGTTAGCAATGGCAATCATAGAACCAGGCATGTTCTTATCACAACCACCGATAGCAACAAAGGCATCGACGTTGTGACCACCCATAGCTGCTTCGATTGAGTCGGCAATGATATCACGAGATGTCAATGAGAAACGCATCCCTGGTGTCCCCATGGCAATACCATCAGCAACGGTAATCGTACCAAATTGAACTGGCCAAGCACCCGCGTCTTTAACACCTTCTTTGGCAATTTGACCAAAAACCGTGCAAGTGGATATTACATGGTGTGTTCTCAGCCCAAGTTGAGATAACCCCAACGATAGGCTTTTCAAAACTATCATCCGTCATCCCAGTCGCACGAAGCATGGCACGGTTAGGTGACTTAACCATGCTATCGTAGACAGATGAACGGTGTTTCATGTTATTTTCAGACACGATATTTTCCTCCATAGTTAATAACTATTCTAATTTAAACTTCTACTCCTATTCTAACATAAATTGTCTAAAAAAACTGACCATTTACCAACTATTCTCCCTTTTTAAATTATGCTAAAATAAAGGCATGAAACATTTTGATACTATCGTTATTGGTGGGGGGTCTGCTGGCATGATGGCGACCATTGCCTCAGCCTTCTATGGCCAACAAACCCTCCTAATTGAAAAAAATAAACGTCTCGGAAAGAAGCTGGCTGGTACTGGTGGTGGACGTTGTAATGTTACTAACAACGGGACTTTAGACGATCTTCTAGCAGGCATTCCTGGTAATGGACGTTTCCTCTATAGCGTCTTTTCACAATTTGATAACCACGATATCATTGCTTTTTCGAGGACAATGGTGTCAAACTCAAGGTCGAGGATCACGGACGTGTCTTCCCTAGGACAGACAAATCACGGACCATTATCCAGGCTCTGGAGGATAAAATTCAGGAACTAGGTGCTACTATCCTCACCAATACAGAAGTTGTCTCCGTCAAAAAGGTCGATGAGCAATTCCAAGTTAAATCTTCAGACCAAATTTTTACCAGTGACAAACTCATCGTCACAACTGGTGGAAAATCCTACCCATCAACAGGTTCGACTGGTTTTGGACATGATATTGCCCGTCATTTCAAACTCCATGTTACTGACCTTGAAGCTGCAGAAAGTCCACTTCTAACTAACTTTCCACACAAGGCTTTACAGGGAATTTCTCTTGACGATGTCACTCTGTCCTATGGCAAGCACAAGATTACCCATGACCTGCTTTTCACCCATTTTGGCCTATCTGGACCAGCTGCCCTTCGCCTTTCTAGCTTTGTTAAGGGTGGTGAGATAGCACATCTGGACTTTCTTCCCAACCAAAACCAAGAAAATCTCAAGATCTACTTTGAAGAAAATCGCGAGAAATCAGTTAAAAACTCCCTCAAAGCCCTTGTACCTGAGCGTGTCGCTGAATTCCTAGCAAAAGATATGACCGATAATAAGGTCAAACAGCTACATCCCAAAGACTTGGAAAATCTTATCAGTCAGCTAAAGGACATGGAAATCCCGATCACGGGTAAAATGTCACTTGCCAAATCTTTCGTAACCAAGGGTGGCGTTGACCTCAAGGAGATTAATCCTAAGACCCTAGAAAGTAAAAAAATCCCTCACCTACACTTTGCAGGAGAGGTCCTTGATATCAATGCCCATACTGGTGGCTTTAACATCACCAGCGCCCTCTGTACCGGTTGGGTAGCAGGTATTCAGAGCCCTTGGGACTAAAAGATTACATATTCTTTTGATGACTATACCTAAAAAATGTCCCTTTCAATTCAGAAGGGACATTTTCTCTATTTCCAAAAAGGAGAGGAGGGGATTCGAACCCCCGAGCCCCGTTAAGGACTACACGCTTTCCAAGCGTGCGCACTCGGCCTCTATGCGACCTCTCCATATTAAACGATTAGCCTATTTGTGACTAATCGCTATTTTTCATCCTATTTACCAAAGAATTAGTCTTTAAACTGAGCCTCTACTCGATAGATG
The DNA here is from genome assembly GCF_000448665.1 of Streptococcus sp. HSISS2. Lineage (NCBI taxonomy): Bacteria > Bacillati > Bacillota > Bacilli > Lactobacillales > Streptococcaceae > Streptococcus > Streptococcus sp. HSISS2. Next base: position 1,981,486 of record NZ_CM002133.1, read on the forward strand.
ACTTGACCTTTTTCTGAGAATTTACGCTCGTACTCAGTCATAACATTACCTTCGTAATCACTTGCATGAAGGTCCAACCAAACTTTGTTGAGAACCATTCCATACTGTGAAAAGCTAGTCAAACTATACTCGAAAAGTCCACGGTTATCGGTCTTAAAGTGAATTTCTCCGTTTTCTGGCAGGATTTGTTTATAAGTATCTAGGAAAGTCTTGTAAGTCAAACGGCGTTTCTCGTGACGACTCTTAGGCCATGGATCTGAGAAATTCAGATACATCATGTCCACTTCACCGTCCGCAAAATAATTAGTCAAGGCTGAGCCATCCACTCGCAAAAGCTTAACATTTTCAGCACCTGAGGCCAAGACCTTATCCAGGGCATAACTCAAGACAGATAACTGGATATCAATACCAATGTAGTTGATATCAGGGTTTTGTTGGGCCATACCAGTGATAAAGGCTCCCTTACCAGATCCCACCTCAATATGGATAGGATTGTCATTACCAAAAAGCTCGTGCCACTTACCTTTAGCAGCTTCCGGCTCAAGGATAACGTATTGAGGATGATTCGCTAGGTGGTCCTCTGCACCCTTACGTTTTCTAACTCGCATGTTTACTTTCTAATACCTGTGCAGGGTTTCTCTGAACTTACGCAATTCATAAATTTCTCGGTTGGCGTGTTCCATATCACGGTTATCAAAGAATTTTGAAATTTGTGTTAAGTACGAGAATTGCCCATACCAATAAATCTTGTCCATCACAAGGTCATTATTCTTATAGCCATAATATGACAACCACTGAGGCCAATGTGCCAAAGGAATGTAATGGCTAAGAATCTGTGCGACATCATACATACGGTCTGTCAAACGTACAGAATCCCAATCAACCAAATAAATCAATCCTGAGGTTGTAATAACAAAGTTACTATGACGGGCATCCCCGTGGACAATTGTCGCAATATCTGCACGAAATTCTGGAAGATGACGTTTCAAATCTCTAACGACATCTTGAAGATAACCATTCTCACGTAATTGATAGGCAGCGTTTTCCTCCCATTCGTGTAGAAGGTCAAAGGGATTTTCAATGTGATAATCCAACTGTAAGAGCTGATTTACCAAGTGTTTTGAACGGTGCAAATTACCAAGAATTTGGATAATCTGTTTGCTATTCATGTCATGTTTGGTCAAGATGCGACCATCAAGCCATTCCTGTGCACTCATCATATCACCATTTCCCAGACGCTTAGCCCACAAGAGCTGTGGTGCAATCTGTTCCTTGGCAAGAGCTGCCAAGATTGGTGTTGTATTCATCTTCACAAAGACGCGATCTCCATTTGGGTAGGTCCCCATATAGGCCTTACCACTGTTTCCTTTGAGAGGAGTCAGGCTCAAATCTTTATCTGTTGATGTCACCTAGGCATCTCCTTTTTCTTTAGTCTTTTGCTTCTATTTTAACTTATTTAATAGGTGTTAGTCAATCATCTTCTTAAGCTTAGCTGGTAGGTAGACAAGGCTCAAAACAAGCATCACTCCAACTAAAATGAGGCTAAACTTCAAATCCAAGAGACAAACAGCCTGAATCAGCGTCATCACAAGGATGATTTGGCTAATCAAACGTTTCAGATTGTCCACCTGCATGTCCTTACCTAATGGCATAAGATTAGCCATTCTTTGATACGCAAAGTGGAATTTTAGTGCTGTCAGTTGGAAGAGCAAGAGGTAATCGAAAATAGCCACAAGTATCATAGCCAACCATTTTTCAGGAACTAAAAAGATAACCAGTAGAGATAAGGCAAAGAGACGACAACTCAAAGCAAAGTAATCTCCAGAGCGTAAGAAAGCCCTTAGGTAAAGATTGTACCAAGTATGGTTTTTGTCCTTCTTTGTACGTTTGAGAATACCATCCAAATAAGCACGGCGTTTAACACTCGACGTAATCCCCTTAACATTGGTAAAGAGGGAGAAGAATTTCAAAATTGATTGTTGCCGTTTATTTTCCACTGCAATAGCCACAGCCCAATTAAGTCCAGATTGCTTATAAAAAGGTTGAGCCTTTTTCTGGAAAATAAAATACTTAAGAATAACCATAGCCACCGCTACAAGGACAACTCCCCAAACTGGAAGCCCCAAGGCTAAAAAGAGTGGGACGACCAAGATAAAAATAAGGGTTTGGATAAGCACCCAAAATCTAAAAGCACGTCCTGTTGCCTTCTTAACATGGGTTCGTACCTCTTCTTCCTTCACCAAGAGATAGTGCTTGTCAGCAGGCTCTAAATAGGTGGCAATGTTCCCCCAGAAAGGAAGGAAGAGACAAAGCACAAGCAAGCCCAGGACAATAGCCCATGGATTTTTTGGAAAATGTCGGAGCAACTGGCTATACTGAACCAAGACGAAGCCCAACAAAAAGAGAAGAACCAAGATAAAGTGGTCATTAAAGACGTAGCGACTATACTTAGCACAACGGGTATTGAATCGCTTGCTACGCTCCTTAAAAAGCTCAGCTATCATGACAATTCTCCCTTAGTTAACTGCATGTAAATATCGTTAAGACTGGCACTACTGTCACCAAAGGTCTGACGAAGTTCATCAAGCGTTCCCTGTGCCAAGACTTGACCGTGATGCAAGATGACAAAACGGTCACACATCTTCTCAGCTGAATCCAAAACGTGAGTCGACATGAGAATCGCCTTACCATTCGTTTTTCCTCAGCCAAAAGCTCAATCAAGTCCGAAATTGCCAAGGGATCCAAACCTAGGAAGGGCTCATCAACAATGAGAAGACTTGGACCAACAATAAAGGCACAGATAATCATAACCTTCTGCTTCATTCCCTTTGAAAATTGTGTCGGGAACCAGTCCAATTTTTCATCTAAGCGAAAGAGCTTGAGATATTTTTCCGCACGTGCCATCCCCTCAGTCACATCAAGCCCATAGGCCATCAACACCGTTTCCAAATGTTCACGTAGCGTCAATTCCTCATACAAACTTGGCGTCTCAGGGATGTAACCAATCTTTTGACGATAACTAGCCGTATCTTGCTGTATGGTTAAACCATCAATTGCAATCTGTCCCCCATAGGGTGTTAAAAGACCAATAATCTCGTTAATTGTTGTTGATTTCCCAGCACCATTAAGACCAATGAGGCCAACTAATTCCCCATCAGCCACCTCAAAAGTGACATCTTTTAGGACGGGAATATTGGCATAGCCACCCGTCACCTTTTCTAATTTAAGCATTATCTTTTCTCTCTTTGGTATGATATAATCTATTATAACAAAAACTCATGGAAAGGTCGTTATTATGGATAATTGTATTTTCTGTAAAATTATATCTGGAGAAATCCCATCATCAAAAGTCTACGAGGACGACAAGGTTCTAGCCTTCCTCGATATTTCACAAGCTACAAAAGGACATACCTTGGTTATTCCTAAAGAGCACGTTCGTAACATCTTAGAAATGTCTGCTGAAACCGCAGAGACTGTCTTTAGCCGTGTCCCTAAAATTGCCCGTGCCGTCCAAAAAGCAACAAAAGCTATCGGAATGAATGTTCTTAACAACAACGAAGAAGTTGCTGGACAAACCGTCTTCCACGCTCATATTCATCTCGTTCCTCGTTACGGTGCAGACGATGGTATCCACATGGGCTTTGATGAACACGAACCAGACTTCGCTGCCTTGGCCGACCTTGCTGAAAGCATTGCTAAAGAGGTAACAGAATGAAACTCGGACGCTTTCTAGCTCTTGGAACCCTTGCCTATGGTGCCTACTACGCCTATAAACGACGTGAAGACATCAAAGAGGAAATCCTAGACCTCAACCAATCACGAGAGAATATCTCTCACGATCTGGACAGAATCAAACGCAACCTTGACATCATCAAGGAACAAAACCTTGTGCTTGATGACATCAAACAAGACCTCAGCTATAAAACACGTGTCTTCCAAAAAGACCTAGAACCCCGACTTAGCATCATCCAAGAACGCTTGCAAAAATATCAAAGTAAAGAATAAAGGTAAGTAGTATAGGCTGTACTGACCTAAAAAAGTTAGACAATTAGTTTAAGTAAAGGATTTAGTTCTATAGTGTACAGGACTAAATCTTTTTAGTTTGACTTTTATTCGTTTGTTGTTGTAATAATCAACATAGTCTACAATAGCTTATGCCAATTGCTCAAGTGACTTAAACGTCTCTCAAAATGTCAAAACCGAATTCCATCATACCGTCATCTGGGCTGTTTCCTCCTCACATGACATGAATGGGAGGCCTTTATCCTCTAGCAAAGAACTGAACTGCACCCCAAAGGTTAGACAGAAAAAATCTAACTTTTTGAGGTGCAGTTCATCTATGGGAGGTATGATTCTTCTTAAAAAGTACAAAATACTTTCTCTCTTATCTTCATCCTTTACATTTTAGGCAAGACCCTATACCACGTTTCTCAAATAGAGCTCAATCATGGATTGACATCTTATACCTGTGTTCTTTATTATTCTTGCAGATCCACTAAAAATTGATTCCAGGATAGCTATTCTCATTACTAACCCGCTATCTGTACTAATTAGATGATCTTTCCAGATAATTCTTAGTCTACTATCTTATCTTTGCAAGTTTTCCTACAAGGAAAAATAACAAGAAGTATAGTTACTTATGCAATAGCAAAATTTATGGCTATTGATTCTTTGTTTTTAAAGATTGTTGCAAATCCTGTAGTTTATTTTTTAGACTAACTTCTTGTTCCTTTAACGCATTATCAAGCCACATAGCGTCTTTACTTTCCTGTTTTGGTTTAAACCGTCTTATAAAATTTTTAAGCTGAGTTTCAAAATTCCAATTCATAGTTGATGTGGTGTTGATTTTATCAAAATACGATATTGCTTGAGAGGCATCTATTGTCCCAAAAATATAATAGAGAATAATAACTTCCGCAAATGTAAATGGCATAACTTCATCTTCAAATTGCAAAAGGCTCTTATACGGTCCACCGTATTTTGTATCATCGGTGACTAAACAGCATGTACCTAGAATTTTTGCTAAAGCAATAGCATGTGCCTCGCCCCTATCTCCCTGATTATACAAAATTTCTTGATATTCAGTATGTTCTTCAAAAAGACGGAGAATCCCTTCTCTACTCATTCTCTCTTGTGAAAATAATTCCAGTTTTCCTGCTTGAATATCTAATTCTACATTAGATAGAATATCCTGTCCATGGTTTTTCAATTCAATTGAATAGACTTGGTCACAAAGATAGATAGAGTCAAAATACTCAAAGAGAATATTTTGACATCCGGCTCTATAAAAATGAATAATAGTATTTGTATCAAGTGAAGCGTTCAATCGCTTAATCCTCCAATTAAATCGTCCAAATTTATGTCCTCTGCACCATCTTCCTGACCAAAAACTCTACTTTGATTAATCTCATCCTCAAAGTCCTCAAGTGAAAGATGATAGTAACCTAGAACTTTTTCCAATGTTTCTTTAGGCATTGCCCCACTATTATAGTTATAGAGTGCATACTGTGAGTACTGCTCAGGAATAAGTATTTCCTCGCTAGGACGGTTTAAAGCAGAACCGCCACCAACTGATTTAATAAGGTTCCCTACTTTAGCTTCTACTTTAGCAACATTTAATAGTATTTTTTCATGTTCATTGATGAACTGTAAACTAAGTAATCTATTAACTACCATTTCAAAGCTAACGTTAAATTCTACCATCATTTTAGCTATATCTCTTGCTGAAATGTTTTTACTATCTTCTATTTCGAAATCAATAAAACCTTCCACTTTTTCTTGCGGCATCAGCAGGCAAGCTGCAAAATAATTTGCTTCTTGTTCTTTTTCATCAGTGTCTAAATCTGCAACAGTTGAATTATTTTCAAAAAAGGCATCCATATTTTCAAAATGGAGAACAGCATGTCCAATTTCATGAGCAAGTGTAAATATTTCCCTTGAAAGTCGGATACTTGTGTTCGTAAAAATAATAGTATCATTGTCTCGTTTTAATGTGAAACCAAGATCTGCATCCTCACCCATAGGATAACGAAAAAGCTGAATTTTTAAATTTTTACAATCTCTGAAAAGATTTGCAATACCATACCTTGTTGTGGTGCACTGCTCTCTTATTTCATTCGCTTTCCTTCGGATTTCTTTTTCTCGTGATCTATTCATTGAGTTACCTATTCCTTATCCTGATAAGTTAATTTTTCATACAAATGCTTATTTGCATAAAATAAATCAATCATATAAAGCATGTCACGTGTCGATTTTTTTTGTTCTCCTGATCTATACGCTACAGATTTTCTTGATCAAGGACTTTCGTAATATCCTTAACAGTGACATCAAAAACCTCAGCAAGTTTTACAAGAATCTCCAACGTCACACTATTAATACCGTTTTCAATACGAGCATATTTTTGTCTACTTATTCCAATTCTTTCAGCTACTTGTTCTTGAGAAAAGGATTTAGCACTTCTTAAATCTGCTATTCTGTTACCAATCTGTTTATTCATTCTCCTATACCATTATATTTCCTTTCTAACTTTATTTTAGCATGATAATGATTCATTTTCAAATTATTTGTCACAAAAACATAACATTCTATTTTAAACTGCTCAAAAAAGTAACAAATCCCCACGAACTATTCATAAAATTTCATTATAATATAAAATAAAAAAGGAAAGCTCAAACTTTTATTCACCAAGAATAGTATTTTTAAAGAAGCCACTTAATAATTTTCTAACTTTATAAAATATATTCAATAATTGTATATTTCAATTTCTTTCATAAACACCATAAATCACTATTTAAAATGTGCATCATTTATCTTTAAAATAATGTACGAAACAAAAAGGATTCCATCTCCTTAACTAATTTTACAAAAAAACAGAGAACGATATGAATGCATTGTCAACGTTTTCTTGAAAATAGAATATATTTTTAACTATTTATCAGATTATTATAATTTAAATAATTTTATCTCATTTTATATTTAAGAATAAATATACAAGACTTTCCGCTGTGCTACAGGTGAGAGAAGCACTATTTGCTTCTCTCACTCGGAAGATTTGAGACTTAGGCTCAAATCTTAGGAATGGAATTCCGTTAGGAAGTCGCTTCCGTCCGTAGCACCCAAGGAAAGTCTTAAATAAAAAAGAAAAAAACAGAGATGTCTACTAACATCTCTGCTTCATTAATCGGATTGGGAGGTCCTATGCTTTTTATTTAGCATCTTTTTCTTTGATAACCAAGACACCATCTTCCATATCAGCTTCTAGGTGTTTAGCATCAAGGTTATCCAAGTGGAAGTCTGTGACTTTATCACGAATTTGTTGTTCAACCACACGACGGAGTGGACGAACACCCATGACTTCATCGTAACCTTCTTCAGTCATGTATTCTTTGGCGGCTTCGCTAACTGCCAAGTCGATTTCTTTCTTAGAAAGGGTCTTATTGACATCTACCAACATCAAATCAACAATCTTAGAAAGGTTTTCCTTGCTCAAGTGTGAGAATTCAATCACAGCATTGAAACGGTTCAAGAATTCTGGACGGAAGTAAGGTTTCAAGCGATCCAAGAGTTCTGGTTTTTCCGCATCTTCTGTCAAGTTAGCTTCATAACCAAAGCCAGCGTTTGAAGTTGCAATAATGACAGTGTTCTTGAAGTTTACAGTGTTACCTTGACCATCGGTCAAACGACCATCGTCCAAAACTTGGAGGAGAAGGGTGATGACTTGAGGGTCTGCCTTTTCAATTTCGTCGAGAAGGATGATTGAGTATGGGTTACGGCGAACACGTTCTGTCAAGGTATTGCTATTGTCATCATAACCAACATAACCAGCTGTTGTACCAATCAATTTAGAAACGGCTGTGCGGTCGCTGTATTCTGACATGTCCAAGCGGATGATAGCATCTTTTGTACCGAACATATCAAGGGCCAATTGTTTAGCCAACTCAGTTTTACCAACACCAGTAGGTCCTACAAAGAGGAAGCTACCGATTGGGCGGTTACCTTCGTCAAATCCTGCACGATTACGACGGATGGCACGTGCTACTGCTTCAACGGCCTTATCTTGACCGATAACCTTAGTTTGCAAACGGTTACCCATATCTTTCAAACGTTCGATATCAGTTGCACCCATTTGAGATACTGGAATACCAGTCATACGTTCTACAGATTCAGCCACATCGTTTACCGTAGCTGTCACTTTATGATCTTCTGCATGGTTAGCAATTTTCTTTTCAAGTTTTTCAATACGAACCTTAGCATTTAGGGCTGCTTCGTAATCTTCTTTAGCAGCTGCTGCTTCTTGTTTAGCTTTTTCTTCTTCGATTTCACGTTCAACAGCATTGACATCAGTTACTGGATGTTGTGCTGCCAAGTGAGCTGCTGTCACGTCCACAAGGTCAATAGCCTTATCTGGCAAGCTACGTTGTGGAATGTATTGTACTGAGAAATCAACCGCTGCTTTCAAGACATCATCTGGCAAGATAACATTGTGGTGTTTTTCATAAAGATCACGGATACCTTGGAGAATCTTGAAAGTATCTTCTGCAGAAGGAGCATTGACCTTAACTTCGTTGAAACGACGAGCTAGGGCAGCGTTCTTCAAGATAGTGTTACGGTATTCATCTTGAGTTGTTGCACCAATCACTGTCAATTCACCACGTGAAAGGGCTGGTTTCAAGATATCAGCAAGACCTTTAGATCCTTGACCATCGCCAGTGCTTCCGGCACCAAGAATTTGGTGGATTTCATCGAAGAAGAGGATAATGTTTCCAGCTTCTTTGACTTCGTTTACCAAGTTTTGAATGTTTTCTTCAAAACTACCACGGTATTGAGTACCAGCTTCAAGTCCAGAAATATCAATTGAAATGATTTCTTTATTCTTGATGGCAGCTGGGACATCACCATTAACGATGGCTTGTGCCAAACCTTCAACTACAGCTGTTTTACCAACACCAGCATCCCCGACAAGGACTGGGTTATTCTTGGTACGACGAGCCAAGATTTCGCAAGCTTCTTGGATTTCTTTGTTACGTCCAATAACAGGATCCAATTTACCTTCACGAGCTTCTTCAGTCAAGTTACGACCAAGCTTAGCAAGGATACCATCTTGTTTAGGTCCTTTAGTTTGTTGTTGAGTTGGGTTCACTGCTTCACCTTCATTACCAGGCAATTGACCTGTTTGACGGTAAATCGCAAATTCTTCAGGTGTCACTTCACGACCGTTAATCATGTAGCGACGGTTTTCTGAACGGTAACCACCCATGTTACCCATCAATTGATTGAAAAGATCATCCATATTATTAAAGTTGTTGTTCATATAATTACCTCATACTGTGTTTTCTTGTGATTTTTTAAGTGTTATTTTTAGTTCATGTGTAAATTTTGACTTTTACTGACCAAAACCCTAAAAATTTTTAGTAGCCGCAACTACTCTTCTAATAATTTCAGGTTTTGCTCTTGGCAGAAGACTGAGAACTTTCACAGTCTTGAATAAATTATCATTTAGCATAAGAGCCACCTTCTTTCTGTGAATCTCTCAAAATAGCTAACTTCCAAGCTTCTTTCAGAAAGAAACCTGTAGATTAAGGAAACCTTTTTCCTTATAGCTTTATCATATACCTTTCATCTGCTTGGGTCAAGAATTTAGTTTTGACTTTTACTGACCTTTTTGATGAAAATTTAAGCAGACAAGCTGCAATCTTTTCATATCGGTATATGGACTGTTTTGACAGCCTTCATAAGGATTTCATTTCCTTATGTTTATATTATACAACATTAGTCAGTATTAGTCAATATCTTTTTTGACTTTTTTGACCTTTATTGTAAATATTTTTGCAGGCAAGCTATAATTACCTTTTTACAAGGATTTAGGCTAGTCCTGCAAGATTTATAAGGAAGCAATTCCTTATGAGACTACAATACACTATTAGTCAGTAAAGGTCAATAGTTTTGTTTGATCTTTTTGAGAAAAGTTTACGAAAAGTCAAAAGCCTACCAGAGGTAGACCTTCTATAAAGCTATCTTACTCTAATCGGTATGCGTCCAAAGTTCTGTTCGGAAAGCTCGGGATTACCTAATTGATAAACCTGATCTGCTTGCTGTGTAAGCATATCCCAAGGCTCTCTTCCGATACGAGCCACTATATCCACAGACTTTTTCACAGATTTGAGATGAGACTGCCCATTTTGAGAAAATCCAAGCACATGAATGGATTCAGGCAGAGGGTTGTCCACAGCTCCGACCAGGATATAGGTCAAAATACGACGTACACGAGCCTTTGTATAGCGTTTAGTTGCTACCTTATCCACTAGTTCCTCCACAGAAGAAACCTCATGAATAGCAGCTTTTAAACGACTGGCAATCTCTTCATTCACCTGGAAAACACTGGTCAAATCAGGGTTTGTAATAATCTGATAAACCAGCAATTGGAAATAATTATCCCAAGAAACCTGTGGAGAAGTCTGAAAAAGTTTGCTATTGGGCATGAACTTATCCACAAAATCACTATCTTGCTTATGGAGACGAAGACTGGTTGCTGAGGCGAAAGATACTTCCTTGTTTGAGGAATGATAGCCAGCCCCTTGTCTCTGGATAGGATTCAGCTCTGTGCCCTTACCAGCACAAGCTTTGGCATAGGCTAATCCTAGGATATGGTTGGGGGTATTGCCAGCAAAGGCTACACCAGCAAACTTTTCCCACATTTTTTGCGTCTTCTGTGGATAAGACAAATCACTCGGCAAACTCTCCACAAAGGCTTCCATTTCCTCAGACTTTTCAGCATAGACATCTGCTATTGCCTGATAGTCTAGGACTTCTTCCGTGCCAAAAGTAAGACTATCAATTCCCAGTCGAGATAAGATATCAACGGCCCCAGCAGCAAAATAATCGGCAGACTGAACTGCCGTCAAAAAGGGCAACTCAACCACAAGATCTGCCCCATTTTCCAAAGCCATCTGAGCCCTAGTCCACTTATCCACAATAGCTGGCTCACCTCGCTGGACAAAATTCCCGGACATGGCAACGATTTTTACGCCTTCAGCCTGATCCAAGAGATACTTGTGGCCGTTATGAAAAGGATTGAACTCAGCAATAATACCTGTAACTGTCATAGGCTCTTATTTTTGGGCCACAAAGAACCAACGTGCACTAGTTTCAGTCGGTTCCTTGTCCTCGAAATCAGCGTAAAGTTTGAAGGATTTGAAGCCAGCCTGCTCCAGCAGAATGTCATAAGTCAAGACCTCATAGGTGCGTTCCTCATGGACCTCATCATGACGGCTAAAGCTCCCATCTTCCTCTTGAACAAAGAAAGTTAATTCATGGACAATAGAATGCGGAGCCGCATCCTCATAGGTATCCCAGAGCATAGCGAAATCCTCAGCATTTTCATGGTAGGAATAGCCAGGGAAAACCTCATCCGTTTGATAGGTTGAGTGCACATCAAAGATAAAGACGCCATCCTCATTCAGTGCATTGTAAACCTCTTTGAAGACATCCCCAACCTCTACTTCGTCCTGCATATAGCAGATTGAGTCCGAATAACAGGTCACAAAATCATACTTGCCAGCTTGCGATAAATCCAACATGTTGCCTTCAATAAAGTCGATTTTCTGTTTGGCAGAAGACGCACGCTTATCCGCAATCTTCAACATATCAGCACTCAAATCGAGTCCAGTTACATCAAAACCAGCTTGAGAAAAGCGTACAGACTGAATCCCAGTCCCACAAGCCAATTCAAGCAATTTCTTTTTGTCCTTAGTCTTTGGCAAATGACGAAGGGAAAAATCCGTCCACAAATCGTAAAGACTATCATCCATAACAGCGTCGTAGACCGCCGCAAAAGTTTCATAAGTAGCCATAAATCAAGATACAAAGAGCGTCAAAAGCACAGAGAAAATAGGAAAATTTCTGCCGTATCGTCAGATACAAAGAAAATTTATCTTTTTCTCACAGCTTTTAGCTCGTGTTCAGTTGAAAAATTAACTAAACACGAGGCCCTATCCTTTCTATTCTATAATGAGTCCGTCCGTAATCGGAATGAAAATTAGGAGCTTGGACTTGGAGGAATCTCCAAGACAAAGCTGTCTATTTTCCGACGATTACAGGACGGGTTCAAATCCTTTCTAAGATACAAAGAGCGTCAAAAGCACAAAGAAAGTTTATCTTTTTCTCACAGCTTTTAGCTCGTGTTCAGTTAACAAACCAAACACAAGGCTCCATCCTTCCTATTAAATCTTTAGTTTAACCAACAAAACCCAGTTGTCGCCAACTGAGTTCAATTTCTTATGCCAAATAAGCTGACACATCCACCATTGGTGCTTCATGCCAGAGTTTTTCGAGGTTATAGTGTGCACGTTCATCTTCTGTAAAGATGTGAACAACGACGTCGTTAAGGTCCAAAAGGATCCATCCACCCTTGTTGTCTCCTTCCACGTGACTAGCGTCAAGGCCAGCTTCTTTCACTTTCTCACGGATGTTGTCGGCAATAGCTTCCAACTGACGGCTATTCATTGCACTCAAAATAACAAAATAATCTGTTAGACTTGTAAGGCCGTACAAATCAAGGGCAACAATGTCTTCAGCTCGCTTTTCATCAGCAGCTTTGACAACCAATTCAAGTAATTCTTCTTTCATTTAATCCTCTTTCATTAAAAAATCGTTTTGTAATCTAAGACATCTGCAAAACGTTCATTCCAAATGTTCTCGTAAAATTCATTAATCGTTTCTGCTGGAATGTCGTCTCCATCAAAGGTTGTAACAGTACCTTCGGGAACAACTAGCTTGTAGCCATGTTCGAAAGCAACTTTAACGGATGTATCAACACAATACTCCGTCTGCATACCGCATAAGACTAGTTTCTCAATTCCTTGTTGATCCAAGTATTCCTTTAATCCAGTCTCTTTAAACATGCTATTGTATCGCTTCTGAAAAACCTTCTCATCAGACTGTCTCTTTAATAGTGGCGATAATTTCCAATCTTCCGAGGTTAGAGCCTCTTCCGTTTCAATATGCTGAATATAGATAATTTCAATCTGCTGTTTTCTAGCCTGATCTTGTAAATAAGAGATTTTCTCTAACAGCTTTTGTGTTTCAAAACCTGTTTCTACTAAGATATTTTGTACATCAATAATAATAAAAGCTGTTTTCACTTACTAATCCTCTTTCAAGTAATGCACAAAAGCGTTATAGGTTTCCAAGGTTTGTGGGAAAATCGGCAAGGCCTGGTGAGCCAAGTGTTCGACCGTATGGACGGTTTCATAGGCAACTGCCTTGTCCAAGGATTGCTCTGCTACTTGTCTAGCTTCCTCTACCAAAGGGAAATTACGGTTATGCTCAATATAATCAGCTACATAGACAATCTTATCTAGGGTTGACATTTCATGGCTTCCGACCGTATGGATTTCAATACTGCGTAGAATTTCGGAATCAGTCAATCCCAAATCTTCTTGGATTTTATAAATCCCAACCATGCCATGCCAGACATTGTTTCCCCATTGTTTCAATTCAGGATCAAGCTTATATTTATCAATAAGCCCCAAGAATTCCTGATCTGGGAGTTCCTTGGCATAATCATGAAGCAAACCAGCCAATCCGGCTTTCTCAGTATCATATCCGTACTTTTCAGCAAGAGCAATAGCAGCTCGCTCAACACCCAGGACATGATTAAAGCGTTTAGGGCTCATGACCGCTCGAATCTTTTCAAGAAGTTCTTCACGAGAATAGTCTAGGTATTTTTCATAGGTCATTTATAGAGCCCCGCTTTCTTGATGTAGGCAAGTACAGACTGTGGCACCATAAAGTTAGGTGTGCGATCCTTCTTAATGTAGGCTCTGACTACACTTGAACTAATATCCATAAGGGGCACATCCACCCAAATAACTGGGTAAGAGGTTCCAGCCTTATACTTAGGACGCTGAACACCAACAAATTGGACCATCTCGATAAGTTCATCAATACGATGCCACTTAGGTAGGTATTCGACCATATCCGCTCCAATAATAAAGTAATAATCCGTATCAGGATTGGCTTCCGTCAAGAGCTTCATGGTGTCATAAGTATAACTGATTCCCTTACGTTCCAACTCAATGGTTTCGATGTCCAATCCTTCGATACCGTTAATAGCCAACATAAGCATATTAAGGCGGTGTTGTTCATCAATGGTCTCTTTTTTATCGACATGAGGTGGCTCATATTCAGGCATGAGAAGAACTTCATCGAGGCCTAACTGCTGACGCACCTGGTCAGCAACAACCAAGTGGGCATTATGAACAGGATTGAAATTTCCACCTAATATTCCCACTTGCTTACGGCCTGTATCTTTGATTTCTTCCTCTAGTTGAACCTTTGTAAATGGGGTTACGAGATCTAATGCCATGTACGTCTCCTCTATCTCAAGCATTATACAACTGACTTAAGGCTAGCTTTAATGCTTCGAAAGTGTTCCTATACCTTAGTTTGTCCTTCACCAAGCAAAATCAGCAACTATTTTTGGATTGCTTTGACCTTTGGTGACAACTTACGATTTTCTTTTTTAGCTGATTCTTTATAGAGAATCAAGATACGTCCAATCTTAAGGACTGTATCACAGCCAATTTCTTCTTCCAAGATTTCAGCAACCTCATGAATATCTTCCATAGTATTTTGGAGTAGGGTTACTTTAATCAATTCACGGGCATCAAGAGCGTTACGAACGCTAGTTTTGATGTGGTCGTTAAGACCGTTTTTCCCGATTTGTACAATAGGTTTAAGTGTATGAGCTTCCGATTTGAGGAAGGCACGTTGTTTTGATGTTAATGACATGTTTATTCCTTTTATTTTTTTGCTGTTTTTCTAGGGTGATGCGGACGCTAGCAAACCTTTGGTTTCATAGCTAATTTCTGAGCCTAGGGTCTCAAAAATTCTGAATCCAAGTAACATAAAATGTTACTTAGATTACTATCACAGCGAAAAACACATCGTTTGCTCATGACGTAAATCTAGGCAAACTTCATGTTCATTGAAAAGACTCTTTTTATACTTTTCTAAGATAGTGACGGACGTCATTGACCTCCTTACGAAGTTCCATGACTACAAATCGAGCCCTAGGTCTCAATTTTTTCTTGCCTCATTCTTCAACTATAGGAATGAGGCTTTCACTTCTACAAAAAGCATGGCCTAAAAGCTCGTAATGATTGCTTCTTTATCTAGCCTTTCCTTTCTTATTCCTTATAATTACTTTATTAAGTTTAAATAATCGCTTTTCGGACGACGACGCCAACGCCTTCTGGTGCCCAAGCGGCAACGATGGTTGGTTGGTCGGCCTTTCCTTGAACACGAATCCAGCCTAGTCCCGAGAAGACAATGTCTGTCTTATCTTTGACAGTAAATTCGTGACGAACAAGTTTTGGAAAATCAGCCAAATCCTTTGGTCCAGGAGGCATGAGAAGACTTCCAACATGCTTATCATAGAAGGCATCTGCACCTTCAAGTTTGGTACGATGAAGCTTCAAGTTATTATCAAAGAAGGCTGTAAAACCTTGCTTATTCCCATCAATAAAGTCAAATCGTCCAAGACCGCCTAGGAATAGGGTTTGGCCTGCATTTAACTGGTAAGTTTTTGGCTTAATTTCCTTCTTAGGACTAACGTACTTGAGATCCTTCGCTGACAGATAGTGTGCCATCTGGTGACGGTGGATGACTCCTGGTGTATCAAAAATGTAAGTTCCATCATCCAGAGGAATTTCAATCTTATCAAGGGTCGTTCCTGGGAAACGAGAAGTTGTGATAATATCTTTATCACCTGTAATTTCCTTGATAATCGCATTAATTAAAGTTGATTTACCAACATTCGTCACACCAACAACATAAACATCACGACCCTTACGGAGTTTCTCAATACGCTGAATCAACTCTTTGATGGCATGATGATTTTGAGCAGACGTCAACATGACATCCACAGGACGCATGCCTTCTTCATGGGCACGTTCTGTCAACCATTGAGTTACCTTACCATCTTTAACGGATTTAGGTAGGATATCCTTTTTATTTCCGACCAAGAGCACATCATTCCCAGAAACAAAGCGTGACAAGCCTGGAATAATTGATCCATTAAAATCGAAAATATCAACAACATTGACAACGAGGGCATCACTGTCTCCAACTTCATGAAGCAATTTTAAAAACTCGTCATCAGTGATGTGGACATCCACAATTTCATTGTAATGACGAAGTCGGAAACAACGTTGACAGTACAATTCACCTGTTTCTTCAGCTTTTTTTATAGAGCTAGCGGGTGTGTAACCAGCCTTTTCTTTATCTTCTGTTTGAATTTGGGCTCCACAGCCAATACAAAATAATTCTTCCATTAAATTCCTTTGTTAAAGGTCATTGGACCATATGCTTTTTCAATCTTTTTCCACATGCGACGCTCACGCCAACGATTAAACTTGGTTACCCAAGCATCTGATTGCACCAAGGGCTTAACCAAAATCGAGCGAATGCCAGCTCGGTGGCTAGCTCTGATGTCAGTCATAAGCTGATCTCCAACCATAACGACCTCGTCACGGTTAAAGTGGTAACGCTCAATCGCTTCATTAATTCCTTTAGTAAAAGGTTTCATGGCACGACTCACGAAATCCACATGGAAATTAGCAACCGCACGTTCAACACGTTCATGTTTGTTGTTAGAAACCACAACCACCGGAATATCAGCCTCTGTCATCTCATCTAACCAAGCACGTAGCTCAGGAGTCCCATCAGGGTTATTCCAAGCAATCAAGGTATTATCCAAATCGACCAAGACGGCACGAATACCGTGTTCACGTAGTTGGTCAGGTTTCAAATCATAAACAGCCTCCACCATAAAATGGGGCCTGTAATCGTCTATACTCATTTTCTCTCCAAAATGTTAGTTTACCTCTTATTTTACCATATTTTTAAGGTTTATGTGTGGGACTTAAGTCCTATTTTTTAAGAACATCTTTGACACAACGGTATCGAAAAAGAGCCACAATCACTTGGGCTCTATCTTTATCTTTGAATTTTCTCTTGTTTTTTAAGGGCTACTAAATCCTTAAGTGAAATGAGGATAACGGCAAGAACAATTAAAATCATTCCAAGCACATCAATGGCAAAGAAGTGGTCACCCATGATTAAGACCGTTAAAATGACCGATGCTACGGGTTCTACCGAAGCCAAGAGACTCCCTTTGACAGCTCCAACCATGGTTGTCCCCTTAAGGAAAACGGTGTAAGCAAAGACTGTCCCAATGAAGACCAATCCAAAAAGTGCTAGGAGATTTCCACCAGTCAAAGAAAGCTTATACTTCCAGGCTTGGATAGCAATCGGAAAGATTAAACCACCGAGCAACAGGCCTAAACCAATGACAATCAAACTGCCCCATTTTTCAATAGCCTTAGCAGGCAATAAGATATAAATTGCATAGGTCACCGCCGAAAAGAGACCCCAGAACAAGCCCAGAGGTGTAATCGCCAGCTCCCTTATCTGACCATGCGTTGCGATGGTAAAGGTTCCCACAATAGCCATGATAATAGCCACTAGCTCTGCTGCTGTTGGGAACCTACGATATTTTGCACATACAAAAGCCAGGATGATAACTGGGGTGACATACTGCAAGACCGTCGCTGTCCCAGCATTAGTGTATTGAATAGCACTAAGATAGGCGTACTGATTTAGTACCAGACCAAAGAGAGCAAATAAGGCGATACTTACTAAGGTTTTTCTATCTTTAAGAGCTTGAACCAATTTGTCTCGCTGCCTAAAAAGACCGAAGCCGTTAGTAAAATACCAGACAGAAGCAAACGTAAACTCGTCAAAAGATTGACATTAACACCATGAGCCATTAGGTATTGACCAGAAACTCCTGAAAATCCCCAGGCAATTCCTGCAGTTATGACCATCAGACTACCTTTTAGCGTCTTTGACATAGTCGCCTCCCAAATCTATTTGTTTCTGTTATTGTAACACAAAAAGGTCGAAACAAAACGGTTTCGACCTTTATCTATTCATTCGACCTTTATAAACTTATTCTGGTTGAACCAAGATTTTAATTTGAGATTTATCTTGGGTTAATTCAACAAAACCTTCTTCAACGATATTCTCCAATTTAATTTTCTTAGTAACCAATTTATCAGCAGGGAAGTAGCCTTGTTCCATCAATTCCAAAACTTTAGGGAAGATGTGACGGTAGGCAATAATTCCTTTGAGAGATTTTTCTTGGATGGCGAATTCATTTGGATTGATGCTGGCTTCACGTTCCCAGATAGATACGACCATACATTCCCCAGCTTTATGAACAGCTGCAAGGGCTTGGCCTAAAACAACCGGAACCCCAGTAACTTCGTAAGAAACATCTGCTCCACCTCCTGTCAAACGATGGATAGCCTCTACGACTGTTTCCCCTTCTTCTGGGCAAACAACAATTGCTCCCAATTCTTCTGCTTTCGCTTGACGTTCAGGAGACAATTCAACCGCATAGATTTTTGATGCGCCTGCTGCACGAAGGGCTTCAACAATCAAAAGACCAATTGGACCCAAGCCAAAGATAACAGCTGTATCCCCAGCTTTCAAAGCAGATTGACGGACTGCATACACAGCTACAGCAGCAGGTTCTGTAAGAGCAGCTTGTTCATAGCTCAAGCTATCTGGAATCACATGGACAAGATCACCATCAAGGACACAGTATTTCGCAAAACCACCATCTGCAGCGAGGCCGACGAAGTTCAAGTTTGGATCAAGGTTATAATCACCAATCAAGTTGTGCTCTGCAAGAATTGGTTCGATGGTTACACGATCGCCAACTTTGACACGAGTCACATTACTTCCGACTTCTACAATCTCACCAGAGAATTCATGTCCCAAAGTAACCGGTGCTTTTTGACCAGAATACACATGTTCTTCTGTTGGAATGAAGATTGGTCCATCCAAATATTCATGCAAATCTGTACCACAGATTCCTGTGAACTTGACTGCCACTTTTACTTGATGAGGCTGTACTTCAGGTACTTCCACTTCTTCGATACGAACGTCTTTCGCTGCATGCCAGCGAGCTGCTTTCATAGTAGCCATATGATGATCTCCTTGTTTTCACTATTTTTGGTTTTCTTTTCAGGAAACATTATACATCAAATTGTAAACGTTTTCTTTTTACTTGTCAAGGAAAACTGGACAAAAGAGATTAGGGAAGCACCCCATAAGATACTTCCCTAATCTCAACTTTATTTGTGTTATTTCTTTTTGATTCGAGACACCTCTAGCCACCAACCTACAACCCAGCCAAGGACTAAAAGATAATTTTCAAGTGCACCTATGGCGTTGACTGAGTGATGATGTTGAAGATAGCTAAGGAAATGATTAGTCCCAATCCCGAGGCCTCCAATAATCAAAGCTATCAGTACAGCTCTCAAATAAAACCAATCGTATTTGAGATTAACGGCAATCAGGATGACAAGGACTGCCACATTCCAGATACCAATCTCCCTCTGCCAGCCAACTGAAATACCGTACCCCGAATGACTTCCCATATAAGTTGGGAAGAACAGCTGAAAAATAATAGCACCAGTCATGGCGAGAATGACGAGGATAAATAGGACTCTTAAGAATTTGTTCATGGGGTTGCTCCTAAACTCTTTTTTTAATGTTCCCAACTAGTCTAACACAAATATTGCAGATAAAAACCAACCTCTCGGCTGGTTCTTTATCTATTATTCTTCTTTCAACTTCGCCAATTCTTGGGCAAGTAGCTTGAGGGCTACTTGTGGGTTGGCTTGGCCTTTGGTTGCTTTCATGAGGAAGCCTGTGAAGGCCTTGTCCGCATTCCGTTTCCCTGACTTGAAGTCGGCTACGGCTGCTTCATTATCTGCGAAGACTTGGTGGATGATTGGAATCAAGACTTCAGGGTCTGAAATCTGTACCAATCCGGCTTTTTCGACGTATTCACGCGCACCGCCACCGTTTTTCGCCAAATGAACGAAGACTTTCTTGGCGATCTTAGAAGAAATCGTTCCATCTTCGATGATGGCAATCATTTCGACCAAGTTTTCTGGTGTCAATTGGATTTCTTCCAGCGTCTTGCCTTCTGCATTCAAGAATTGTGCGACTTCACCTTGGAGCCAGTTAGAGACTTGTTTGGCATCGCCACCAAGGGCTACGGCTGCTTCAAAGAAGTCAGAAGTGACTTTCGTCGCTGTCAATTGGTTGGCATCATAGTCAGACAAGCCAAGCTCTGCCACATAGCGAGCACGACGGTCTTTTGGAAATTCTGGCAATTCTGTGCGCATTTCCTCAATCCAATCATCTGAGATTTCAAACAAGGGAAGATCTGGTTCTGGGAAGTAACGGTAATCTGCCGCTCCTTCTTTGACACGCATGAGAATGGTGCTCTTGTGGGCTTCATCGTAACGGCGTGTTTCTTGACGAATGACACCACCTGAGCGCAAGATTTTCGCTTGGCGTTGCACTTCGTATTCAAGACCTTTGCGGACGTTTGAGAAGGAGTTCAAGTTCTTCAACTCCGTCTTGGTTCCAAACTCCTCTTGACCGTATGGGCGAAGGGAAATGTTGGCATCGACCCGCATCGATCCTTCTTCCATCTTGACGTCAGAAATACCTGTATATTGGATGACTTCTTTCAATGCTGTCAAATAAGCATAGGCTTCTTCAGGAGAACGTATATCTGCTTCAGATACGATTTCAATCAATGGCACCCCTTGACGGTTCAGGTCTACATAAGAGAAACCGTCTGGGCTGTGGGTATTCTTACCGGCATCTTCTTCCAAGTGGGCCCGTTCAATCCCGATTTTCTTAGTTGAGCCGTCTTCTAGTTGCACTTCAATCCACCCATTGTAACCGATAGGCTCATCAAATTGCGAAATTTGGTAGGCCTTTGGATTATCAGGGTAGAAGTAGTTCTTGCGGTCAAAGTGCATGTGTTGGTGGATATCCATATTCAGGGCCAAAGCAGCCTTAATACCAGCGTCCACAACACCATTG
>NZ_CM002133.1:2003990-2013668 GCF_000448665.1 Streptococcus sp. HSISS2
GTGCATGTGTTGGTGGATATCCATATTCAGGGCCAAAGCAGCCTTAATACCAGCGTCCACAACACCCTTGTTCAAGACAGGAAGCACTCCTGGGAAAGACCAGTCAATGACATTGGTATTGGCATTTTGCTCGTTCCCAAAGTGAGCAGAGGTTGGTGAGAAAATTTTTGAGTTTGTATTCAATTCAACGTGGACTTCAAGTCCGATGACTGTTTCAAAGTTCATTAATTGTCACCTCCAAAAATCACGGGTTGTTGCTTGTGGTAATCCGTTGTTGCTTCAAAAGCAGCTGCAGCTTGATAGATGGTTTCTTCAGAATACTTAGGACCAATCAACTGCAAACCAACTGGAAGACCTTGCGCAAAACCTGCAGGAATCGAAATTCCTGGAAGACCTGCCAAGTTAACTGGGATAGTCAACAAGTCAGCCAAGTACATGGCAACCGGATCATGGTTGAGCGAATCCAAATCAAAGGCCACGCTTGGAGCTGTTGGACCAAGGATGAGGTCGTAATCCGCAAAGACTTTTTCGAAGTCTTGGATAATGAGGGTACGGACTTGACCGGCTTTCTTGTAGTAAGCATCGTAGTAACCAGATGACAAACTAAAAGTACCCAGCATGATCCGGCGTTTGACTTCATCACCAAAGCCTTGACTACGAGTGTTCACATAGATGTCATCCAAGTTCTTGGCATCTTCCGCACGGAAACCATAGCGAATCCCGTCGAAACGTTGCAAGTTTGATGAAGCTTCAGATGAAGCAATGATGTAGTAAACGGCAACCCCGTATTTAGAATGAGGCAAGCTAACTTCTTCGACAGTTGCTCCCAATTTTTCAAAATGTTTGGCCGCATTGAGGATGGTTTCTTTAACTTCAGGGTCAATCCCTTCACCAAGGTATTCCTTAGGAAGAGCAATCTTCATGCCTTTGATGTCTTGACCAATCTTAGAAGTAAAGTCAGCTACACGAACAGGTGCAGATGTTGAATCCTTGGCATCTTCACTGGCAATAACATTAAGCAATTGGGCATTTTCCTTAACGGTTTGTGAGAAGGTACCAATTTGGTCGAGTGAGCTACCGAAGGCAATGAGACCGAAACGAGAAACCGTTCCGTAGGTTGGCTTAAGACCAACAATCCCGTTAAAAGCTGCTGGTTGGCGGATAGAACCACCTGTATCTGAACCAAGAGACAAGCGGACTTGTCCTGAGGCTACAGAAGCTGCTGAACCAGTTGATGATCCACCAGGAACCTTGCTGTGGTCCCAAGCATTCTTGGTTGGTCCATAGTATGAAGTTTCACCAGATCCACCCATAGCAAATTCATCCATGTTGGTCTTCCCGATGACAATCATATCTTTGGCTTTTGCATTGGCAACAGCTGTCGCATCAAAGATGGGCTCGTAGTTATAGAGCATTTTTGAAGCTGCAGTCGTCAAGATGCCATCTGTTGAGATATTATCTTTGACAGCAAGCGGAATCCCTGACAGGAGGTTATCTGCATCGATTCCTTTTCGTCAATAGCCTTAGCTTGGTCAAGTGCTGCTTCTTCAGCCACCGTCACAAAGGCATTGACCGCTTCTTCACGCGCCTTGATATCGTCAAGTGTCGCTTGGGTCAATTCCGTTGCTGAGATTTCCTTAGAGACAAGGAGGTCGTGCAACTCTTCAATGGTTTTATTGTTGAATGACATTAGGCATCTCCTCCATCTTCTAGGATAGCTGGTACCTTGATGTAGTAGTTGTCTTTTTCAGGTACATTTTTAAACAAGCGGTCACGGTCAGTCCCTTTTTCAGCAACATCCGGACGCAATACGGTCTTACGATCAGCCATAGTCGTTGTTGGGGCCACACCAGTTGTGTCCACTTCTTCCAACAATTCCACCATGTCGACAATTTTAGACAAGGTTGTCGCAAACTCAGCTGTCTCTTCTGGAGAGAATTTCAATTTTGAAAGATTGGCAACGTGGGTTACCTCTTCTTGCGTAATTTTCATCTTGCTTCCTTTCGTGAAATGATGATTTTTCAATACGTTCTATTTTACCATAATTAGGCCTATTTTGCTTGGAGGATAAAAAAACTGTAGTAACTTTTTTGTCACTACAGATACCATAGGTTTAGCTTAAACCACAATATTTGAAAGATAGTTAGTCTATGGCTACCAAGAGCTTTCTCCAAGCTTCTAGGATTTCTGGCTTCAAGTATTTTTTCGCCAAATCATACGAAGCTTGATGCATAGACTCAAGATTGCCTTCTAAGACTGCTACAAGCTTATCCGCCATATCAGAAACAAGCAAATCCTCATCCATGGTCTCATCATACGGAACCAAATAACCGTTCTTTCCGTCTTTGATAAAGGTCGGATTACCATAGCGAGCATCAAAACCAACCAAGGCCAGACCTGCTCCAGCTGCTTCCATCAGGGTCAAACCAAAGGTCTCCCACTGAGAGGTGGTCACATAAAGTTCATACTGTGGGTAAATCTTCTGCAAGTTCGCATGACCTCTTAGATGGATATAACTACCTGCTCCAAGGTCATCAATCAGGTGTTCCAGATTTTCTTGTTCAACACCCTTACCATAGATATCAAAGTGAAGATTTGGCACTTTGTCATGGGCCAGGGCAACCGCTCTTATGGCTAGATCCAGCCGTTTGCGTGGGTCTAATCGAGAGGCCGTTATCAAACTAAGGGGCTTTCTCTGACCATCTGGATAACTAAGACTATCCAAGTGACCTACAGGTAGGGCATAAATAGTAGCATTGTCTAGCCCTTGTTTCTGAAGGGTAGTCTCTAGTACTGCTTTTTGTGCTTCAGTCGCTGTGATAAAGAAATCAAACCGCTGGGCATACTTAAAGATATAGTAATACTCATAGTAGAGTCCACCATTTTTAAACTCATGCTCTGAATGGAAAACAAAACCTAATTTTGCAGGTGATTGAAGCTCTAAAATTGGTCGTGCAAATGCAATCAAGGCAGCCCTATCTAATAATAGGGTGTCTTCTTGTGTCAAGGAAAGGCAATCCAAAAAGCGACGCATGACTTCCGTTTGTGACACTAAAATCTCATTTTCCAACCTGTACAACCAAGTAGCTCCCTGCTTGAGTTCTTCAAAAGCAATATGACCATCTTGGTTATGGAAACTTCTTCTGATGAGGATACCCTTTTCAAAGTATTCTGTAACCAGTTTACGGGTTCCATACCACTCACGCTTCAACAAAATACCATTAGTAAGGTAATCGACATATCGGACACACCCCTTTTTATAAGGGTCCATTGTAAAGATGAGTCTACTTCCATCTGAAAACTCATAAATAAACTCTGTTTCATCTTGCCTCTTCAAATCCAGTCGAGTTAACTGGAACTGCTGTTGCAAGGCTCCCACTGTCAACGACGGAATATAACCATCTTGGTCAGTAAAACAGACATAGGCATGCAGGAATTCTTCATAGCGATGTCCCAGAGAAAGATAATAATCCAATTTATAGGGTTGAGGCCAAGTTGTGAAAACAAATTTAGCAGGCGCATTTAATTCACGCAGCATTAAAGCTCTGGATGCTTGGGCTACATCAACACCATTAGGCTCATAGCCCACCAGTAGGTTAAAGGTGTAAATCGTCATCTTTGTCCCCCTTCCAATTGATTAAAGAAAGCCATGATTTCTGCCCTATCAGCCAGTTTTAAAGCCTCATTTTGAGCCTTAAGCGCTCTAGGATAGCAATCTGGTTCCTGCAAAAGTTGGCGGATACTTTGACCCACTTCCTCCACCGAAGCAAAAACAGTTGGTAGGGCCTTATAGTATTGACGGTGGACCGTTGAAGCCAAACCATACAATAGTTGCTCATTTGCAATAGCCTCAAGCGTCACATCAGAAACCTCACTGCCATAATTCAAGTCTAAATAAATAGAGCATTTCCTTAGCAGCTCTCGATATTTCTTACGACTAATCCCAGGATAAAGATGGACATTCGTCTTTTCCTCCAAGCAAGTCAATTTAGGTCCCATACTAGTTAAGGCTGCAATGTGAAAGTCAATATCTGGAAACTTATCAACCAAACCAGCTAGTCCCTCAATATTTTCCGAAGCAGTCATGACCATGGCCTGGGCAACAAAAGGTTGATTTCTTTCTTGTTCTGCACCAGCGAGATAAATCAATCCCGACCTACGCTCCTCTTGAGGATAATAATTAGTAATCAAAATATGGCTCACCTGATTTTGGAGATACTCAAGATTATCATGGCTACCAGAACAATAGACCAATCGTTCAGCTTCTAACAGTGGAAGCAAATTAGGATCCATACAAATGATAGTTTCGTCTGACTTCAGGACCTGCCCAAGAACAAACTTAATTACATCATCCTTACCTGAGAAAATCTTATCTCTTCCCACAGAACCCTGATGAATCAAATAATCTTCTTGGATATAATGCAATAAGACTTCCTCTTGCGCACGATTAAAGTAAATATCCATGAGTTCTTGCCCCTCATCATCTAAAAGACGTTGCTTGGTCCGCCATCCATAACGGTTATAGTCATCAATAGCGACAACCTTTTCCCCTTGGCCGAACCACTCAACCTGCTTGACCGTGCGCTCTCTAACATTTTCACGAAAAATAATATTAGCTCGACGATCTTTGCCGTCAAAAAGATAAGTCGTAATTCCCAAAGTCCAAAGCTCCCAATAAAGAGGAACTGACAAATCATTAAAAAAGAGAGGTTTGCCTTGATAATCATCCTCAGAGGAATAACTAAATGACGATGCTAAACTTATAGTGTTTCCATCTACATCCGTTTCAAAATTAGTGTAGAACACTCGTGATTTCATCCCCAAAGAGTCTAGCAATCTTCTCAGTTTATCCGTCGCTTGACTGGGTTCTTGTGCAATAATGAGCATAGTTATCCTTTCTAACTATTTCAAGCAATAAATAGCTTTAACCTATCCCTTTATTGCTCCAAAAATCTCAAGTTGACCTTTGCTATCTGATAGGTCTCCGTATCTTGAAGATTGGCTTCTTCCAATTTTTCAATGGCACGCTTCAAACGAGTCTTATAAATGTAACGATGCCATGTTAAATCATAGCCCAACATCCCTAGCAGTGCTAGTTTTTCATTTTTAGCTTCCATCTCATCTAAGAAACGCTTTTCCGTCCAGACCTGCGACAAGGTATCCTTGCGCCCTACTCGATACCAGTAGATACATTTTTCAGTGTGAATCACACGATTAGCCTTTAACAAAAGCTTATACATAAGGAAGTTGTCTTCGACATTCTTTCCAACAGGAAAACGCAGGTCCTCAAATAAGGAGATTTTGTAGAGCTTCATCATGGCACATGCCCAAGCCATATCTCTTGTCTCCTGGATAGCATCATGATCAATAATATCTCTTCCCTCATAAAGGGTTTCAGAATAATCATCCTCCGTCAGCTTAATCAAAAACTTACTCGTACTATCATTAAACAAATTATAATTGCCAGTAGAAACATCTGCCCCATACTTTTTCAGCTGATCATACAAGGTCTCCACATAATCTTCTGTCACCCAATCGTCTGGGTCTACAAAAGTAATGTAATCACCTGTAGCCAAGTCAATCCCCGTATTTCGAGCTGCAGATAAACCACCATTAACTTGTCGGACATAGCGAATACGTGAATCTTGCTTGAAGAATTCCTTGCAAATGGTTTCTGACTGATCAGGAGAACCATCATTAACAAGAATGATTTCAAGATGAGGATAGGTCTGGTTGACTATCGTTTCCAAACACTTCCGTAAACAAGCTTCCACATTATAAATGGGAATAACAATACTAACTACTTCTTTATTTTCCATTGATTATCTCTCAATCGTATCTATATAGTCTCGAACAGCCTCTACCATTTGGTCTACTTGGTCATTCTTAAACACTTGATTCTTCCCAGCTTGGTCATGATTGGTCCCTTCAAAAGAGAAAACAGGAAGCCCCAACTGATGAATCGTTTCTGTAATATGATCAACCTCGTCAAATGGATTAATATCCAAATAAAAATCTATTTTTTCCAAAACCTTGCGACTGGTTAGAGGATCAAATGAGGGATAGAGGATAAGATTTGGATACTGCTCCAATTTCACCAAATTAAAACCAAAATGAGAGTGGGCCAAGACATGAAAAGCCACATTTGGAAGGGCTTGTAACAGACGTTCCAACTCAAAAATATCTGCCGTATTGGTATAAATAGCCGTATGATAAGAAAAATCTCCCACCACATCACTAAAGTTGAGCTTTACAGCTGGCTTTCTCAATAAGATATCTTCCCAAGATAGGGCGTAATAGAACCACCAAATATCCCTGAAACGATTAAAACGTTTAGCAGTCCAAGGCTTATTGTAAGAGGTGTAATGGATAACTGCAGGTACCCCTTTAAACGCATCATACCAATCCAGATCCCCGTATATATACTGGTCCTTATCAGAACCTACCTGAAGATTATAAGTCCAAGGAAGTCTGAGCCAAGCATCCTTAAAATACAAATTCAAGATTCCCTGATCACCATAGACTTCTTGGTGATGTTTCTGCGTTAAATCAAAGAGAGATTCTGTTACCTTATGTTGGCGCCACCAGGCAGTGTCAATAACCATCAAACCAGCATTGAAACCTTCCGTCGTCGTCGGACAATCCACTACTGCTCCAATACCAAGACCATTCAAATCAACCTCAAAAAGTGGTGACAAATCCTGTGTAAAAATCATATCACTATCTAAATAGAGAACACGATCTTCTTGAACAAAGTCTGGAATCACATAACGGAAGAAAGTCGCATAATGAATATGTGCACTCGGAAGCGAAAATGCTTTAAAACTTTCTGCAGATACTCGACAATTGACAACCTCCGATGCAATGGTTTCTAAACGACGATTCATAAGCGCAAACCATTCTGTTGGTAAATTCTCATTTAAGACATAGATTTTCCAATGTCCCTGATGGGCGCATAGAGACTTAAGAGCTACCTCTAACTTTTCCATGTAAGATAGGTCGGCTACAAATACAACTGATTTTTTATCCATGTTTTCTCCCTCTCAAACTCTAATAAGAATATCATTTTTTAGAAAACATTACAATTTCTATACTTTAAAAACTCAGCCTAGTGGCTGAGTTAGATGGAAGACAAAGTCTTCTTAATTTAAGATGCCTTAAAATCATTTATCTAGGTTCTCAATCAGCCTAGTGCTAACTCAGAGAAGAATTGTCTACCAGTGCTGACCAGATTTGCAACAGCAAACCTTGACAATCACACAACTAAAAAACCAAACATCGCTTGAATTAGAGATAGCTTTAATAAAAGATCAAAAGTCCTATTCTACAGAGGCACCGTTACTTGCGATAACTTCCTTATACCAGTTAAAGGATTTCTTCTTAGAGCGTTTAAGACTACCATTCCCATCATTATCACGGTCCACATAGATGAAACCATAACGTTTCTTCATTTCACCAGTTCCGGCAGAAACAAGATCGATACAACCCCATGTTGTGTAGCCCCAGAGCACTACACCATCTTCATTGATAGCATCACGCATGGCCTTGATGTGAGCCGCCAAGTAGTCGATACGATAATCGTCTTCAACATAGCCATTTTCATCTGGCCTATCCACAGCACCAAGCCCATTTTCAACGATAAACATCGGTTTTGGTAACGATCCCAGATAGCATTGAGGGTAATCCGAAGACCTAGTGGGTCAATTTGCCAGCCCCACTCTGAAGCTTCCAAATAAGGATTTTTAATAGAGGCAAAAATATTGCCGGCAGTCTTTTCATTAACTTCTGGATCACCTGAAGCCACACGACTAGCATAGTAAGAGAAGGAAATGAAATCAACAGTATGCTCTTTAAGAAGGGTCAAATCTTCTTCCGTCATCTCAAGCTCAATGCCATCACGTTCCCACTGTTTCTTAGCATAATTTGGATACTCCCCACGAGCCTGAACATCAATAAAGAAATAGCTACTACGGTCTTCTTGCATGGCTGCCCAGTAGTCCCGTGGGTGGGCTGTATTTGGATAATACTGACCCGCCGCCAACATACAACCGACCTTATTGTCAGGGTCAATCTCATGGGCCAACTTCGTCGCCATAGCTGAAGCTACCAACTCATGGTGGGCCGCTTGGTATTTCACCTGCTCCTCATTTTCACCCTCTTCAAAGCAAAGTCCTGCTCCCATAAATGGGGCATGGAGAATCATGTTAATTTCGTTGAAAGTGAGCCAGTACTTAACCAAACCTTTATAACGTGTGAAAAGGGTACGGCAAAGTTTCTCATAGAAACCAAGCATCTTACGGTTTCGCCATCCCCCATACTCGGTAATCAAGTGCATGGGACAATCAAAGTGTGTGATGGTCACTAAGGGTTCAATGCCATGTTTGTGACATTCCTTGAAGAGGTCCTCGTAAAAGGCAAGACCAGCTTCATTTGGCTCAGCCTCATCCCCCTTAGGAAAAATACGTGACCAAGCAATAGAGAGACGGTAGGTCTTAAAGCCCATTTCACCAAGGAGAGCAATATCTTCCTTATAACGGTGGTACATATCAATACTTTCCTTGGCAGGATAAAAATACCCATCCTCGAAATCAAACATCTTACGATGACCCGTGATAATAGACAGGCGGTCCTTACCAATCGGCACCACATCAACATTGGCTAAACCACGCCCATCGGCATCATAAGCTCCTTCACATTGGTTGGCTGCCGTCGCTCCACCCCACAAAAATCCATCAGGAAACGTTAATTTTTTAGTCATTCTTTTACCCCTTCTGTATGTCAACTTTATCTAGTAATAGTATACAATACTTTGCAATCGTTTTCCTATAGTTCACAACAAAAAATCGAGAATAGGATAACTTCCTACTCTCGATGATGACTCATTTCCAATTGTCTTCTAAAAATTGGTGACGAATAGCGCTACTTTGCGCATAACGTTCGGGATTAGTCTTATAAAATCCCTGATGGTAAGCTTCGGCTTCGTAGAAAGTCTCCGCAGGTTCAATCTTTGTCACGATTGGACGGTCAAAACGTCCTGAAGCCTGAAGATTAGCCTTAGATTGTTCAGCAATTTCCTTTTGACGCTCAGCAAAATAATAAATCACAGGACGATAGTTATCACCACGATCCTCAAATTGTCCAAAAGCATCCGTCGGATCGGTCTGAGCCCAATAAATTTCGACTAAATCAGCAAAAGAAATGATTTCTGGGTCAAAGATAATCTCCACAGCCTCAGTGTGGCCAGTCGTTTTACGACAAACCTCCTCGTAAGTTGGATTTGGCACATGTCCTCCAGTATAACCAGAGCGAACAGATAGAATACCTTCTTGCTCCTCAAAAGGTTGCACCATGCACCAGAAGCACCCTCCGGCAAAAATAGCTCTTTCCATAGCGTCCTCTCTTACCAAACTGGTTCATCCAAACCTTGAGATGATTTCTTGATGACCTCTTTGACTTCGTCAGTATGATAAGCCTTGATAACTTTCTTGATAGCATCAGCCTTATCTGATTTTTCCCAACCTTTTTGGGCTACAAGTAGATTGTACCATTGCTTAGTATTTTTACTAGCAGGTTCTACGTAGATAGCTGTCTTAGGATCAATACCAGCCTCTGTAACGAAGTCATTATTAATAATGGCTGCATCAACAGAATCAAGGTTGGCAGCTGTCTGAGCAGCAT
>NZ_CM002133.1:2014982-2060817 GCF_000448665.1 Streptococcus sp. HSISS2
GGTTCATCCAAACCTTGAGATGATTTCTTGATGACCTCTTTGACTTCGTCAGTATGATAAGCCTTGATAACTTTCTTGATAGCATCAGCCTTATCTGATTTTTCCCAACCTTTTTGGGCTACAAGTAGATTGTACCATTGCTTAGTATTTTTACTAGCAGGTTCTACGTAGATAGCTGTCTTAGGATCAATACCAGCCTCTGTAACGAAGTCATTATTAATAATGGCTGCATCAACAGAATCAAGGTTGGCAGCTGTCTGAGCAGCATCAACTTCTCTGATATTTAAATTCTTGCTATTTTCACTAACATCAGTCAACTTAGCCTTGTCATTTGCACCTACACTAAGCTTAATCAAGCCAGCAGACTGCAAGAGATTAAGGGCACGACTTTCATTAACGGCATCATTTGGAATGGCAATCGTAGCACCTTCTGGCAATTCTTTAATATCCTTATACTTGTTCTTACCACCCTCTGTTCCAGAATAGACACGGAAGGCTGTGAAATAAGTCTCAGCAATTGGTACCAAGTCAGTCTTATGATCCGCATTCCAGTTATCCAGGAAATTGTAGTGTTGGAAAGCATTAATATCAATGTCACCATTATTAAGGGCTACGTTTGGTTGAGAATAGTCCGTAAACTCGCTGAATTTAAGCGTAACTCCCTCTTTTTTCAAGATTTCTTCAACCTTATCCCAGCGTGCTTGTTCAGACTCACTCTTAGCCATGGTCCCTACTCGAACCACTGTCTTATCCTTAGCAGCATCCTTACCACAAGCTGCCAAAATACCTACAGAAGCAACAGCAATAGCTACAAAACCTAATAATCGTTTTATTTTCATCATTTTTCTCCTCTCAGATGAACCAATACCTTTAGTCTAACACGAATACAATCGCTTGACTAATTCATATTCTTAATTAGTTGATAGAGAGGGCTTATCAAAAAAAGAGTAAGAACTCAATCTTACTCTACAATTGTTGCTCCAAGAACATTTTTAAAATGCCCAATCGCAAAATCATGTGCTTCAGGCGTCAAGGATGCTGTTGCACTTGCTACAACCTCGATATCATAGCCCAAATTATAGGCATCAATGGCTGTATGCAGCACACAAATATCTGTTAAAACTCCTGTCAAAACGACTGTTGTCACACGACGTTCACGTAGACGAATATCCAAATCCGTTCCCGAAAAGGCTGAATAGTGTCGCTTATCCATCCAAAAGACACGACTATCATCCTTGATGGCGTCATACACTTCAGCTAACTTACCATAAAGTTCTCGTCCAGATGTCCCTGCAATATTGTGCGGTGGAAAGAGCTTGGTTTCAGGATGGAAGGTATCCCCTTCATCATGTCGGTCCATAGCGACAAAGATATAATCTCCATTATCATAGGCTTCCTGTGTCACCTGAGCAATGCGGTCTTCAATGGCCTGAGCTGGCTTTCCAGCCGTCAACTTCCCGTCATCCGCTACAAAGTCATAAGAGTAATCAATTGAAATCAATGCTTTTGTCATGTTACTTTCTCCTTTTTAAAAAAAGTGGGCAGTTACCACCTACCTCACTTTTATGTCAAAATTTTTCTTATTCGTATTCTTTCAATTTGTCGTAAATACCTTCGTTAAGAACTTTAAGGTAAGTCCCTTTCATACCAAGTGAACGGCTTTCAATAATACCAGCTGATTCCAACTTACGAAGGGCATTAACGATAACTGAACGGGTGATACCAATACGGTCAGCGATAACAGAAGCTGTCAAACGACCTTCCAAACCGTCCAACTCATTCAAGATAGCTGAAACCGCCTTGATTTCTGAGTAAGACAAGGTATTAATAGCCATGTTAATAGCTGTTTGTTTACGAATGGTTTCTTCCAAGTTTTCTGTTTGAAGGTTCAACAATTGCAAACCAACTACTGTAGAGGCAATCTCAACCAAGATAAGATCTTCATCCACAAAGTCATGATCATTACGCCAGATGATGAAAGATCCAAGACGCATACCACCACCATAAATAGGCGCAATAGTCGTCAAACCATCTGGAAAGTCATCCTTTGATTCCACTGGGAAAATAGTCAAGTCACTATCAATACCAATATTTTCTTGAGTGTCATAGACACGACTGATACCACGTGTGTATTCTTCTGGGAGTTGTTTGGCTTCAAAAAACTCTTCTACACGATCGTTATTGGTTTTGTATTTCATGGCATAACCAAGGAGGGCCCCACCACCATTAACGATAGCAGCGTTACAATCGATGATGTCTGCCAACTGAGCAGCCATGTTATTGTATGGAAGATCTCCTTCCAAGCTATCTACTGAGCGTTGCAAGATAGATGTAATTTTACGAGTTTTAGCCAGCAAATTTGCCATATTTATTGTCTTCACTTTCTATTTGTAATCTTAATAATCTCAGGTCCTGTACCAAACATATCCGTCAAGACCCACTAGCCCTATCATTATAGCACACTTAACCTATAAATTGCAAACAATTGTCTGAAAATTATTTATTATTCTACTATTCATTATATTAAGTCAATTATGTCTTTTTCAGCTAAAACGTTCGGATTTTAGGCGAAAACCTCTGCTTTTTAGGTATCAAGAAAACTGGACAAATCCTTTTGCCCAGTTGTTGACATATTAGCGCTTGTAATATGACAAGACACGTTCAATTTTATTTCCCAGATCAGCCAACTCTTCCACACGAGGAAGGTAAACGATACGGAAGTGGTCTGGTTCATTCCAGTTAAAGCCTTTACCCGGAACCAAGAGAACCTTCTCCTTCTTCAAGAGACGAAGGCAGAACTCTTCATCATCGTCAATATCATACATATTACGATCAATTTTAGGGAAGATATAAAGCCCTGCATCTGGCTTCACAGCTGTAAGCCCTGGAATAGCATTAACGGTATTAGTGATGAATTCACGTTGTTCATAGATGCGACCACCAGGAATCAAGAGCTCATCTACAGACTGGTAGCCCCCAAGTGAGGTTTGGATAACGTGTTGAGAAAGCACGTTGGCACAAAGACGCATGTTAGCCAGCATGTTAAGACCTTCAATATAGCCTTTGACATTTCTCTTTGGTCCAGAAAGAACCATCCATCCCACACGGAAACCACAGATACGGTGTGACTTAGAAAGACCGTTCATAGAGACACAGAAAACGTCTGGTGCAAGACTAGCAATAGCAGTGTGCTTCTTACCATCCATCACCAAGCGGTCATAAATTTCATCCGCAAAGATAATCAAATCATTTTGGCGTGCAATATCGACAATCTGTTCAAGAATATCTTTAGGGTAAAGAGCACCTGTCGGATTATTCGGATTAATGACGACAATTGCCTTTGTGTTTGAAGTAATCTTAGACTTGATGTCATCAATATCTGGATACCAGTTTGATTTTTCATCACAGACATAGTGCACAGCGTTACCGCCAGCTAGACTGACACAGGCTGTCCAAAGAGGATAGTCTGGCATTGGCACCAATACTTCGTCTCCATCATCAAGCAAGGCCTGCATAGACATAGAAATCATCTCTGAAACACCATTACCAATATAGATATCGTCAATATCCACATTTGGGAAGCCCTTAAGCTGGCAATACTGCATAATAGCCTTACGAGCTGAGAAAATCCCCTTACTATCTGAATACCCTTCACTGTTACGAACATTCATAATCAAGTCACGAATGACTTCATCTGGTGCTGTAAAGCCAAATTCCGCAGGATTTCCCGTATTAAGACGAAGAATCTTTTCACCGTTAGCAATCAAGCGGTTGGCCTCATCCAAAACCGGTCCACGAATATCATAGGCAACGTGTTCCAACTTTGATGATTTATCAAATGTTTTCATAAGTTAATCCTTTCAAAAAATACTAAAAGTAGATACATCTAGTAGAAAATAAAAAATTCAACACCTGATGGGGAACCCTACTTTTATTGACACCATCTAAGGCTTAACCCATGGCATCAGTTAAGAAGATTCATTCTCTTCTCAATTATCACGTTTCTTACGAAGCTAATAACAGATTGTATTATACCTCTTTTTCAAGTAATCTTCAATTTTGGACAATATCAAAATCCCTTCACTGCGTAAAAGGCTCTTTTTAGGTAAAGATTTAAAAAAAGATTTCAGAAAACATATAATAACGCTTTCACTTTTTAAATTAAAAGAGTATAATAGGGCTAAAGATAGGAGGTAGAGCTTATGTCTCAACAATATGAACGTATTATGGTAGCTATCGATGGTTCTTACGAATCCGAACTAGCCTTTATCAAAGGTGTGCATGTTGCAAAACGTAACGATGCACAGTTACTTTTAGTACACGTTATCGATACACGCGCCCTTCAAAGCGTTGCGACTTTCGACTCTTACATCTATGAAAAACTAGAAGACGAAGCTAAAGCTGTTTTGGCCGATTTTGAACGTCAAGCCAAGGAAGCTGGATTAACCAAGATTCGTAAAGTCATTGAGTTCGGTAATCCTAAGAGTCTTTTGGCTGTTGACATTCCTGAAAAGGAAAACGTTGACCTCATCATGGTTGGTGCAACTGGTCTTAATACTTTTGAACGCTTGCTTATCGGTTCATCTTCTGAATACATTCTCCGTCACGCAAAAGTTGACTTGCTCATTGTTCGTGACTCAGAAAAAACACTTTAGTCGCCTCTCACAAGCACCTACGGTGCTTTTTTTCATACGAAAAAGAACTGGGACCCTTTTGTCTCAGTTCTTTTGTTTATTCTATTTTTCAGACTTAGCCGATTTAGATACCTCTTCAGACTCTGAACTTGCTTGACTTTTTTCTTTTGACTCTTCACTAGCAGATTGGCTTGAAACACCTGCTTGCTCTAAAGCAAGGCTAGTTGAAAGGCTCGCATGCTCAGCTTCCTGACTAAGGCTAGCTTCAACAATCATCAATTCTTTTTGGCGCTCAGTCTCACGTTGGTATTCACGTTCTTCCAGTTCATCCTGACGTCGTCTTTCTTGCTCACGTCTTTGAGCTCTTTGACGCTCACGTTTAGCATGGCGTTTTTGCGTCTCATCAATCAAGACCTTTGTGTTGTCCTTAATACGCATCAACTTAACAAGACGAACCAAAAGTCTCCAAAGGAAGACAACAATGGACTCTGCAAAAAGTAGAATCTCTACTATAATGACTCCCAACAAACTCCAAGCCATGAAGAGTGTAATCAACAACTGCGTGAAAATCTTCTTCAAATCACCTAAGTGATTATTGTGGATATTAAGGGTCTCAAGGAAAAGATCCAAAATACCTTGCAAAAGATTAGACTTAACAGACTTATCTCCATCAAGACTCAAGTCTGTTTGGACTTCTGCCGGAGTAACCACGGTCAATTCGCCATCTTGGTAGACTTCTACACGGTCTCCCAAATTGATAGCAAAATCAAATAGGGCTTTATCTATTTTCTTTAAGCGCCCATCAGGATGACTAAGATAGACAAAATCATCATCAATTTTTAATATACGAAACATAATTTACCTGCTTTTTAGTACTTCATAAATAATAGCAAAGTTAAAAAGCTCTTGTCAAGAGCTTGTCGAATGGATACAAACAATTTTAAATACGTCATAGACTAAGAACTTCTGCAAAAAACGTGAAATAAGAACTTATTTCACAAGCAAAGTGAACATCGGTCTAGAATTTTTCTTATGATAAAAATGCTTAAAACAGTCTGTTTCAAGCACTCCATAATATTTAAAACCGTTAGGAAAACTGTTTTAGGCTGATCCTAAATCTCAAACAGTTATCATTTTAGTCCAAAGTTTTGACACCAACACGGTTCTTGTATTCTTGATAGGTTTCAGTATGCATGAGGGCCTTAGCATTTTTAACACGGTCCATAGTTGGTGGTTTGACCCCTTCCAAAGGATATGGAATACCCAGCTCACGCCACTTGAATTCGCCCATAGTATGATAAGGAAGAATCTCAAACTTATCAACATTTTTCAAGGTTTTAACAAATTCACCCAGCTTAATTAAGTGATCATCAAAGTCGGTCAATCCAGGTACCAAGACATGGCGAATCCAGACTGGCACTTGTTTATCAGACAGATATTTTGCAAAGGCCAAGATATTCGTATTAGGTTGGCGAGTTACAAATTTGTGTTGCTCTGGATTAATCTCTTTGATGTCAAGCAGAACCAAATCAGTCACAGCCAAGAGTTTGTCAACGACTTCATGATACTCAGGAGTATTACGGTAGGCAAAACCACAGGTATCAAGTGTACAGTGAATGCCTAACTTTTTAGCCTCTGTAAAGAGAGCCGTAACAAACTCAATCTGAAGCATGGCCTCACCACCGGATACAGTGATACCACCTTGCTCTCCCCAGAAATGACGGAAACGAAGAGCTTCTTCTAAGACATCCTCGACAGTACGCTCAACAGCCTTATTTGACTCCATAGCCCATGTATCTGGGTTATGGCAATATTGGCAACGCATCTTACAGCCTTGCATAAAAACAATAAAACGGATACCCGGACCATCTACGGATCCAAAACTTTCAGTCGAATGAACCAGTCCAGTCACCTGACTGTAATCAATTTCTGCCATGGCAGCCTCCTTGAAAACGCTTTTTACATAAACTCATTATACCTTTTTTACGAAAAACATGCTTCTTATCTGCCCGAATTAAAGCAAAGGTTATACTATAATACATCTCTAGTAAGGTGTAAACTATACTATACCAGAAAGAAAAATCGGAAATAAACCAGTCTTAGAACACAGACAAACGCATCTGAACATCCCATAAATAAGCATTTCTGTAAAGTCTTTAGTGTAAGCACAAAAAATATAAATTGAGACTCTCCGCTACGACAAAAACGCCTGAAACTAAAAAGTTTCAGGCGTTCATAATGTTGAGACTTAAAGCTTAAAAATGAGGCATGGAACTTCGAGAAAGTTCGCCTACGTCCATTATCACCTTAGGAAAATCTCAAAATAAGAGCTTATGTTAAATCTAAAACTAGAAGATATCCAGTCTTCTCTGATAGGTTAAGCACGTTTTTTGAAGCCCAAAAAGGCTGCTGCTGCAAGGAAGAAAGTCCCTGCGATTGTCAAGAAGGTTGCTGCTTCTTCACCGGTCTTAGGAAGGGTTACTTCTTTCCCTTTAGCATCTTTACCTGTCAATGTTCCATCAGTGTTAACCTTAAATCCTACCGCTTCAGGAGCAACGACACTTGTTGTACCATCAGTATTTGCAATAACAACTTGGCTATTTTGTGTAGAAACAATTGTTTGGCCAGCTGCTGTCACAACTGGAGCTGCAGGTGTAACAGTCACAACAGGTTGTCCATTGACATTCACTGAAGGAACCTCAGGTGTTTGAGGGTTCTCTTTTGTTTCAGTATTAGCCGCTGGTGCTGCTGTATCAGGCTTATCAGCTGGTTTTTCAGCAGGTTTATCTGACGACTCAGTTGTTGGAGCTGGTGTTGCTGGCGTTTCTGGAGTCGCTGGCGCTGTTGGCGTCGTAGGAGTTTCAGGCGTCGCTGGTACTTCAGGGACAGCAGGAGCAGTTGGCGTTGTCGCTCCTGTATTTGAATCATTACTGCGAGCCAAATCGCCATCACTTGGCGCTGTAGAAGAGCCTGTTGTTCCACGCTCTGCTGTTGGTTGCGTGATCAAAGCATCATTTGTAGCAATGCCATCATCCGCAAAAGAAGTTACTGGTACTAAAGCTCCTAGGGTAAGGAAAAGCAATCCACTATAAATAGATTTTTTAGAAGCCATTAAAATTCTCCTTTTTTCATTTGTCAGTTAATTTATATTTTACCATAAAAAAGGTATAAAAGACTATTTTAATCAAAATCTTATCATTTTATATTCTAAGCCTATCAAAAGAGCTAAATGTGTTTAAAATTCTTTAAACAAAAATGACAAGTCTGATAAAGACGTTTCTCCTCAAGTAAGTAAAAATGGCTTAATATCATGCTCTAAGGCAGTTTTTCATTTTATCATTTAGCTAAAGAAAATTTAAAATGAAGATAAGAAAAAAGCGTCCTCTCATAAAGAGATGGAACGCTCAATTATCATTTTCTGTTCTAATAGCTCTAGGGTTTTCTAATCAAAATACTCTTAATGCTATTCTTCTACTTCCTCTGGAGCTTCTGTGATGATGACTTTCAGCTTGGTTACTCGACCATCCTTAACCTTGTCATTGATGAATTCAAGGTGTTTATCTTTATTAATCACTTCATAGTGTTCTTTGACTTCTTGAGTAGGGATAGCTCCTACACCAGTCAAATAGTAACCTGCGATAGTGTCAACATCATCACTCTCAAGTTCAGTGTCAAAGTATTCGTTGAAGTCGTTAAGGGTCATAACTCCCTCAACAATATAGGTATTTTCTCCAATTTCACGAACTTCTACACTAGCTTTATCTGTTTCGTCATCAATCTCGCCGACGATTTCTTCCAACAAATCCTCGAAGGTCACTAGACCAGCCACACCGCCATATTCATCAAGCAAGATAGCCATTTGATTGTTGGTATTACGAAATGCCGTCAAAAGATCGTTAACAAAGATTGTTTCTGGAACAAAGAGGGGCTCGTTCATGATGCGACGAAGCTTAACATTCTCAAAACCGAGCTCATAACCTGCTTGAAGGAGGTTTTTGGTATGGATAACACCGATAATCTTATCCTTATCATCTTCGTAGACGGGGATACGAGAGAAGCTTTGCTTAAGAATGGCTTGGATATTTTCCTGAGTGTTGTCTTCAATATCAATCATGAAGGCATCTGTACGAGGAACCATAACTTCACGCGCCATCAATTCATCAAGAGAGAATACACCTTGAAGCATTTCGATTTCCTCAGCTTCAAGTGTTTCATCACTCTTGGTCAACATGTACTCAATCTCGTCACGTGTCATCTGCTCATCCGCATCATCAAAAGTCATAGGTGTCAAACGAGACAAAAGGTTGGTTGATGCCGAAAGAATCCATACAAAAGGACTGACAATCTTACCAGTTACGATAATGACAGGTGCTGAGTAGATGGCCAGATTCTCCTTAAGGTTCATGGCAATACGCTTAGGATAAAGCTCACCAAAAACGATAGAAATGTAGGTCAAGACTACCAAAGATACCACGCTACCAGCTGTTTTAGCCCATGCTACGTGACCAAACCAAGTTGCTATAACTGCCCCTAGTGAAGCAGAGAGACTGGCCCCTTGCAAAAGACTGATAAACGTAATACCAACCTGAATAGTTGATAAGAAGTTATTAGGATTTTCAAGAACCTTAAGTAGGCGAATAAATTTCTTATCACCCTCTTCTGCCTTTTGCTCGACACGAGAGCGATTGAGTGACACTAGGGCCATCTCAGACGCTGAGAAAAAGGCTGTAAGCAGGGTTAAAATGACTAGTAAAATAAATTGAAATAATAAGGACTGACCACTAGAGTCTTCCATTTTTTTCTTCTCCTCTAAAAAAATTCTGACTTTCATTATACCACAGTTTTCCAATAAAAGCCCTTATTTTATGCTATAATTAGAGTAATTTACCATCAAAGGAGAGACTTATGTCACTTATACGATTAGAAAATGTCAGTTTGACTCGCCAAGGAAAAACACTCTTGTCCAACTTAAACTGGACAGTGGAGAAAGGGCAAACCTGGGCCATTCTAGGTCTTAATGGTGCTGGAAAATCCACCCTCCTACGTCTTTTGACCGCTGATTTTTTCCCAAGTGAAGGTCAAGCTGAGATCCTTGGCTATAGCTTTGGTAATGGCGATATCACAGGCCTCCGCAAACAGATTGGTATTGTTAGTTCCTTTATCACCGAGCGTCTGCCCAAGCATATGACCGCTGAAAAGA
Source organism: Streptococcus sp. HSISS2 (assembly GCF_000448665.1). Taxonomy (NCBI): domain Bacteria; kingdom Bacillati; phylum Bacillota; class Bacilli; order Lactobacillales; family Streptococcaceae; genus Streptococcus; species Streptococcus sp. HSISS2. The sequence continues at coordinate 2,024,817 of NZ_CM002133.1, forward strand.
TCGTACTTACCGGTAAGTACAAGAGTTCAATCCTCTATAAGGCATACGGCGACAAAGAATTACAAGAAGCTAAGGACATGCTGATATCACTTGGAGCTGAGGAACTGATTGGCCGCCAATATCACGGCCTCTCTCAAGGGGAAAACAAATTTGTTTGATTGCTCGTAGCCTTATGGAAGACCCTGACATCATTATCCTAGACGAAGCGACTGTTGGCTTAGACCTCTTTGCTCGTGAAAAACTCTTGCGTCAGATTGATCGCATCACTTCACTTCCTCATGCTCCACTAGTCCTTTATGTCACCCACCATGCTGAGGAAATCACTGAAAATATGGACCACATCCTTCTGCTCCGCCAAGGAAAAATTGTGGCTCAAGGGGCTAAAAATGACATCATCACACCGGAAGTCTTGGCTGATTTCTACCAAAATCCTGTTCAAATTATTCCCATTGATGACCATCGTTTTTACATTAACCCACTTCTCTAAGAATTAATCACTATTTATGAACAACATCATAGAAACAAGTCCCTCAGACCATAGACTGGGGGACTTGTTCTTTTATCACCACTACTCTTTTATTTGAGATACGCCATACAAAATTAAGGCTGGAACGATGAGCTGTACTATAGACGACTTTTGTCAAAAGATTTCACCATGTGATAAAATCTTTTGACTTTTACCGATTCAGTCAAAACTGTCCTTTTTGACCGAATAGCTTCTAGAATGAACCACATAGACAAATAATATTGTCCGTAAGTTAACCTTTTGATAATTTAGTAGGTGTTAAAGCAAAATATCTTTCAGATATAGAAAACGAGGTAGAAACATGACTAAAGTAATAGGTATTGGATTAATCGGTACAGCAGTAACAGTTATCACTTACAGTATTCTCGGCTTCCCAAAATTGAGATGTCGCTTTGGCCACTCTTTCCAGTCGCTCTTTTTGCTTTCTTTGCAATAGAAAATCTTATCAAAAAAGATTATAAATCTAGCCTCATGAGTACTTTGATTGGTTTAATGATTGCTAATGCAATCTATGGCGTGCTCCCTATATCAAATAGCATCCTGATTGTTGCAGGAATTTTAACATGCCTTGGTCTAGGCTTTCTTTTTCCAAATCACGGTAATGAAAAAGAGAAACATTAAAAAGAAGTCAAGAAAAATCTTGGCTTCTTCACTTAAACTCGCCCTCGGGCTAGATTAATCATATCATAGGTCAAGGTATTGCTGGTCTCTTTGAGAGAATAATCCTCCAAAGTATTGACCTCCTTACGAAGCTGTTTGGCGTAGCGGCTAGAGATTAACTCATCTTGTTCATATTCGTTGATTACTTTACGTTCCAAATAGTAGCCTCGCAACATCTCGTCGATATTGTCAGGACTAAGGTGGGTAATAACCCGTTCAACAAAGGCTCCTGACTGGATAATCTCAGCCTCTTGTAAACGGCCACGCTTTAGATAAGACAAGAGGTCGGAGTGATAGACACCTTCCAGATTACTCAGGGCTTCCAATACTTGCTCAGTATTTGTCAAATAAAGCTCCGCCATGTGATCACGATTTTCCTCTGTTAAACGAGGAGCTCGTAACGTCTCCTCCTTGCCAAGATGAAATTTAAAGGTAAAGGCAAGGTGTAGGAGCCTACGTAGGCCTCGTACAAAGACAACGAAGGCATAGGAAAGGCTGGAGACGAAGCCACGGTTAATACGACGCTCCAATCCCTTGATATAACGCTGATAGAGATTGTATTCAAGTTCTGAAAGTTGCCCCTTCTTGTAGGCATACTCTAACCCTTCACTCTCGATTTCCATAATCATGACACGGATATTGGCCAGCTCTTCTTTGACATCATTGGACTCTTGCTCCAAGATGAGGTTTTCCAGACGTTGATTATAATTGTCAATGGTAGCGTAAACAGCACCCTGATGCTTAGACTGCTTCAGGTCCTTTCCAAGTTCCCCAACGACATCATTCAAAATAGCAATCTGCATATAGTGGTTGGTTGTATGGGCTGCCCCCGTTGCCAATTTTGGTAGGACTAAAATGCCTGTTAAAAAGCTTAAGAGGGTGACACCCGCCACTGTAAAGAGGAGAAGGCTATGTTCTAAAGTCGTCATATTGGCAAGAGGAAGCAAGAGAATCGTCGCAATGGACACTGTTCCCTTAACCCCAGAGAAGGTCAGAAGAGTGGCACTCTTCCAAATTCTTTTTAGGGGTCTTTTGTTTTTCCAGGCTCTTTGGGCAAATACCGCACTAATCATGACAAATCGAATGGCAAACATGGTCGCTGTCAAAAGCACGATTGCTAGCAGCAACCAGAGATTATCGTAGGTGCTACTTTGCAGAACGGGCATGGCCAAGGTTGGTAATTCCGTCCCCAAAAGGAAGAAGACCATACCATTTAGCATAAAGGTAATGGTTCCCCAAATGGTATGCGAAATACTATCCAATTTGGCATCAAAAACCGTAATTTTTTTGAAACGGCTGGCTAGAGAAATACCAGCCACTACTACGGCAATAATGCCCGAGACATGAATCTCCTCCGCAACAAAGTAAGAGGCAATAGGGAGCACAAGTTCTAGTAGGAGTGCCCCAGTGACATCTGCTGCATCCATATTGTCCAGGATAGTCAAGAAGAGCCGATTAAGGAGGGCCGTGATTAGGCCGACCAGAAAGCCCCCCATAACGGAAAGGAACAAATTCCAACTAGCATCAAGGAGCGAAAAGGCTCCCGTTGTCAAGGCAGTCACCGCTACTTGAAAAGCGACCAGACCTGAAGCATCGTTCAAAAGCCCTTCACCCTGCAAAATATAACCTATCCACTTTGGAAAACTGAAGCGTTTGGCAATAGCTGAATAGGCCACAAAATCAGTCGGTCCAAGGGCCGCCCCGATAGCTAGACAGGCAGATAGAGGCACTGATACAGGCAGGATGGACTTAGCCAGATAACCGATTCCCAATGTCGATACGAAGATGACTGGAAAAATCAGAAATAGAATCAATTTCCAGTTACGTAGTATGCTGGTAATATCACTCTCTTCCCCCTCTCGGAAAAGCAAGGGAGCGATGATAAAAGCTAGAAAGAGTTCTGTTTCAAGCTCAAAAACACGACCTTTGAAAAGTAAACCAATGCCCACTCCAAAAATAATTTGAATCAAGGGCAGAGAAAGTCGTGGAAAGATACGGTTGATAACGTTCGATAAGATCAAGCTAAAAAGAAGAACCAGTAAAGCCGATGATAGATGCATAGCTCCTCCTAATCTTCTTTATGGCAACAGTTTGAAAATAATTCTTTTTGCTTACTGATTTTTTTATCAATAGCCGTCACATCTTCCTTGGCCAAAAGTTTATGGCAACGTTCGACCTCAAGACTAGCCAGCTTTTTCTTAATTTTTGCCGTTTTACGGTTTTCGACTTTTTTCAAGGTGTCCTCGGCACTTTGCTTATCGATATATTTGGCCTGCATCTCCGCCAATTTTTCTTTAATGTCTGTAATCATTGTAATTTCTCCAGCATCACCAAAAATGGTGGTGTGTTAATTTGATTGAGGGGTTGGTAAAGCATGGCTGTGAAAACACGTTGGTCCAAACCAATGACATACTCAAGAACAGCGTCCTTTTCCATATCACCACCATCATGACCGTAGTAAATCATAATCGCCAAGCGACCACCAACTTCTAAGCGGTCAAGAATTTTCTCAATAGCTTCAAGAGTCGTGTGGGGCTTGGTGATGACAGTCTTGTCTGCAGATGGCAGATAGCCCAGATTGAAAATAGCTGCTCGAATAGTTTCCGTGACATATCGGTCCAGATTTTCATGCCCATCTAAAATGAGTTCTGCATTGTCAATTTTCAAATCTGACAAGCGTTGACTGGTCTTTTCAAGCGCCTGCTCCTGCACGTCAAAGGCATAGACCTTCTTGGCAAGACCAGCTAAAAAGGCGGTATCATTGCCATTTCCCATAGTCGCATCAACAGCGATACTCCCATCATCTAGCACTTGAGCTAGAAAATCATGAGACATCTGAATCGGACGTTTCATCATGCTTCTTTCTCCTTTTCCTTAGCTACTTTACAGCCTTGCCATGAGCCACGACGTTCCATCTCCTTGTCAATGGCATTAAGAACTTCCCACTTGTTGAGACTCCACATAGGACCAATCAGCATGTCTCGGGGCGCATCACCAGTGATTCGGTGAATGACGATATCCTTAGGAATGATTTCCAACTGGTCACAGATGATGGACACATATTCTTCCTGACTCAGCAATTTCAGACGCCCCTCGTGGTAGTCTCTTTGCATACGGGTATTGGTCATCAGGTGGAGGAGGTGGAGTTTAATCCCCTGAATGTCATTATCCGTCACACAACGGCGAACATTTTCCACCATCATCTCGTGGGTTTCTCCTGGCAAACCATTAATCAAATGCGATACAATCTCAGCCTTGGGCGCACGCTCACGCACACGCTTAACCGTCTCTACATAGAGATCATAGCTGTGTGCTCGGTTAATGAGCTCTGACGTTTCTTCATAAGTGGTCTGCAGTCCAAGTTCAACGGTCACGTACATACGTTCTGTGAGTTCGGCCAGATAATCAATCACATCGTCAGGCAAACAGTCTGGGCGGGTACCGATATTGATGCCAACAACACCAGGCTCATTGATAGCCTGTTCGTAGCGATCCTTGATAACCTCAAGCGGCGCGTGGGTATTGGTAAAGTTTTGAAAATAAACCAGATATTTCTGAACTTCTGGCCACTTGCGATGCATGAAGTCAATTTCATGGTAAAACTGCTCACGAATCGGTGCCTCAGGAGCTACAATGGCATCCCCAGATCCCGAAACCGTACAAAAGGTACAGCCACCGTGAGCCACCGTACCATCACGGTTGGGGCAATCAAAGCCCGCATCTATTGGTAGTTTGAAAATCTTTTCGCCAAAAAGCTCACGATAGTAATCATTAACTGTTCTATAACGTTTTTTCATAAGGACTATTATAACACTTTGACCTAAAAAAGAGGGTAAGACAGAGACAAGAATCAAGGATTTCTGCCTGTCCTACTCTCTCTTCTTATTTCGTCTTTTTCAAATAATCAATGGCTTCTTGAGCTGTTTTTACAGGAACGATTTTCATCTTGGTTCCCAGTTTCTCGGCAGCTTCCTTAGCCTCTTGATAGTTGGTTTTGGCATCCGGATCAGCCTTTTTCATTTCCTTGGTTACTGGGTTGTTTGGCACGAAGAAAATGTCTGCACCGCTATCGGCCGCTGATTTCACCTTAAGGTAGGCACCACCAATGTCACCGACAGAACCATCCTTTTCAATGGTTCCCGTTCCAGCAATCTTACGACCATCCTTGAGATTTTGACCAGAAACCTGGTCGTAAATAGCCAAGGTAAACATAAGACCCGCACTTGGTCCACCGACACCATCAAGTTTAAACTTCACATTCTCAGAACTCTTGACCTCAGTATGGTCCGTCAAGCCGATACCAATACCATTCTTACCATTGGCGATCTTGATAATCTTACCTGTGGCCGACTTTGATTTGTCATCTGTCGTATAAGTGACCTTAACCTTTGAACCCAACTTAAGTCCCTGAACGTATTTAATCAAATCAGCCGAATTATTAAAGGTCTTGTCATTGACAGCCGTCACCGTATCCGCAATATTAAGAACGCCCTTGAAGCTGGAATCATCATTGACCTGAAGCACATAGACACCCATATAGTCCAAGCTCGCCTTTTTACCAGCCAGCGTCAAGCCTTGATAAATGGCTTGGTTTTGGGAAGTCTCCATGTAAAATTGGTTGATACGCATGTAATCTTCATCAGAGTAATTACCCGTTGCCTCTTCAGCCGTTTGAAGCTTAGCGAAATTATTGAGCTGAGCATAGAGCATGAGGGCCAAGGTCGCCTTGGTTTGGGCCACCGCCACAAAATTGTAGGAACCTTTTGAATCATCGGCTTTCTTATCCACAGTCAAGACTTCCTTGGTATCAAAAGCACCACCCGGAAGCTCTACATAGTAATTATTGAGCGGGAAAAAGAGGGCAAAAAGGAGGAAAAGTACTGTAAAAATACCTAAGAGCCACCACTTAATCCGCCACATTTTCCCTAATAGCGATTTAGATTTTGTCTTGTTTGCCACGCTTGGCCTCCACTTCCTTAACAACTGCTTGAGGAACATAAGAACTAATGTCCCCCTCAAAATAAATCAACTCACGCACACGACTTGAGGAGACTGGTGTCACCTCATGACTAGCAATCAAATAAACCGTTTCAAGCTCAGGCGCCAGCCCCTTATTGAAATAGTCCATATTGGCCTCATAGTCAAAATCTGTCGCATTACGAAGGCCTCGAACCAAATAGGTCACGCCAAGGTCTCTGGCAACATCTACAGCCAGACTATCGTGAGCCGTTATGACCTTGACATTGGGAAAATCTGCCACAACCTCATCCAAGATACGCTTGCGAGTCGCAACATCCCAGAAGCCCTGCTTGTTTTTATTATAAAAAAGGCCAATATAAAGCTCGTCAAAGAGCTTGCTGGCTCTGGCAATGATATCCATATGCCCATTGGTAATCGGATCAAAAGACCCCGTAAACATAGCAATTTGGGTCATCGCATTTCCTTTCTACACCCGCTACAGGTACCTAGCGCACGTAAACCGTCACCTTACTGATACCATAGGTTTTCTGCTTCCAAATCCCAAAGTTTGAAATTTCTTCAGGCAGGTCTACAGCCTTATCTGTCTCGCAAACCAACATCACTTCTTTAGCCAAGAGCCCTTGATCCTCTAACTGAGTAATATTAGCCACAATCTGCTCTTTGGCATAAGGCGGATCTAAAAGCACCAAGTCAAACTGACCTGTCAATTGGGTCAGTGCACGCGCCGCATCCATCTTCAAAAGCTGAAACTGTTTCTCACTCTTGGTCATCTTAATATTTTGCTGAATAATAGCTTGTGCCCGACGGTCTTTTTCCACGAGAACAGCAGACGACATGCCACGACTAATAGCCTCAATGGCCAGACTACCACTCCCAGAAAAAAGATCCAAAACACGCCCTCCATCAAAGAAAGGACCAATCATATTGAAAATGGCACCCTTGACCTTGTCCGTTGTTGGACGAGTCGTTTTGCCTTCTAACGTTTTAAGCGGACGCCCGCCAAAATCACCTGCTACAACACGCAAGTTGGTCACCTCATTTTTACTGATTTTAGTAAGACTTTTCTATTATACCAAAAAACCACACATAGATGTTGCTTCAAAGGATGCTAGACAAGCTGAAAACCATCAAGCAAACACAAAAAACTCGAGAGCCTCCCGAGTTTTCATTTATTTTACTTATCAGCAAGTGCAGTCACGTAGTTGTAAGCTTCGATACCAGCTGTGGCACCATCCCCTACGGCTGTTGTGATTTGGCGAAGGTCTTTCTGGCGGACATCCCCAATGGCAAAGATACCAGGAATACTTGTCGCCATCTTATCATCTGTAATAACCCAACCAGCTTGGTCAGTGATACCCAGACCTGTCACGTAATCTGAAACCGGATCAAGTCCGACATAAACAAAGACACCACCAAATTCGTGATTAGTCACTTCACCAGTTTTGACATTCTTGATATCAACACTGCGAACCTTGATGTCATCACCCTTGATTTCTTCAACGACAGAATCCCAGATAAACTTGACCTTTTCATTGGCGAAGGCACGGTCTTGAAGGACCTTTTGGGCACGCAACTCGTCACGACGGTGAACAATGGTTACGCTATTGGCAAAGCGTGTCAAATAAATTCCTTCTTCAACGGCAGAGTCACCACCACCAACGACCAAGAGGTCTTGATTACGGAAGAAAGCCCCATCACATACCGCACAGTAAGAAACCCCACGGCTGTTGTACTCTTCTTCACCAGCAACACCGATGTGGCGGTGCTTGGCCCCCGTCGCAATGATAACTGTCTTGGTTTGGTACTCCTCGTCACCAGTTTTGACGACTTTATAGTCACCCTTGTCCTCGATACCAGACACAATACCGTAAAGATTTTCAACGCCCAATTTTTCCAAAGGTTCGAACATCTTCATAGACAATTCTGGACCAGAGATATTTTCAAAGCCAGGGTAATTTTCAATCTCAGACGTGTTATTCATCTGTCCGCCAGGAGCACCTTGCTCCAAAGTTGCCACTTTAAGGTTGGCACGGGCTGCATATAGCGCTGCTGTCATCCCTGCAGGACCAGCTCCAATAATAATCGTATCGTACATGAGTCACTCCTTTTACGCATTTCTTGTAGAGATATCTTACACCTAATAGGCCATCAAAGCTAGTATTATGCATTCAGCACGATGAGGATTGCCATAAAAGCAAAAGCCAAGACAGGAATCGAAACCATCGACATCATGATAGCATCATAGAGGGCACCTTGACGCTCCTTAACCGTCTTGTCAGCACGACGTAGGGCACGCCATCCAAGCCAAAAGGCACCAATCACCAAGCACATAAAGAAAGCAATCACAAGGCCCAAAAGGTAAAATTTAAAAATATTTAATAACATAAATCATCCTAAAGTGAGAAATAGAAAAGGCTGAGACAACATTCTCCAACCTCTGAATCCGATTAGTAATAACTGCCGAAGGCAGTATCTGATTGGACTTTCGGGGCATCTTCAAAAATTCCAAAAGCTCCTAATCATCCTTACAGGATCCGACTACGGACTATAAATGGAGTCCTGTCGTATCACCTTTTTCTATTGTAACAAAAATCCCATCTTAAAGATATTGTTTTGAATAAGAAGCGAAAAATTCTTTCGTTCTTTCTTCTTTTGGGTGGTTGAAAAGTTCTTCAGGTGTTCCTTGTTCAAGGATATGCCCTTTCTCAAGGAAGAGCACCTTGTCAGCCACTTGATAAACAAAGTTCATGTCGTGACTAACCAAAATCATGGTCTGACCTGACTTAACTGCATCAGCGATTGATTTTTCAACCTCACCAACCAACTCAGGGTCAAGGGCAGATGTCGGTTCGTCAAGCAAGAGCACATCAGGCTTCATGGCAAGGGCACGGGCCAAGGCCACACGTTGCTTTTGACCACCTGACAAATGACGTGGGTAGTGATTTTCACGATTAGACAGCCCAACCTTAGCGAGCTCTTCTTTCGCAATCTTGGTAGCTTCTTCGTCAGAAAGTTTCTTAACAATCTTAAGACCTTCCTTAACATTATCCAAGGCTGTGCGACGTTCAAAGAGGTTAAACTGTTGGAATACCATGGCCAACTTACGACGAAGGGTAAGGATTTGCTCCTTGGTAATTGCTTCGAAATCCACCTTAAAGTCATCAATGGCAATGGTGCCAGAATCAGGTTGTTCCAAATAGTTTAAGCTACGAAGGATGGTTGACTTACCTGCACCAGAGGCACCGACAAGCGCTACCACTTCGCCTTTTTCGATATCAAAGTTAATCCCATCAAGAACCTTTTGACCTGAAAATTCCTTGGTCAAATTTTTGATGCTAATCATTAGCGGTCACCTCCAATTCCAGAAATGTCAGTTACTTCAGGTGCCTTAATGGCCATATGATTTTCAACCGAACGACCAATATTTTCAATCAAGATTGAGATGCCCCAGTAAACGAGGGCTACTGAGATATAACGTTCAAAGTAACGGTAGTCAGCACCACCCAAGATTTGAGCCTGCGCATACATTTCGACGATACCTGCACTAAAGGCAAGTGATGTTCCCTTAGTCAAACCAATCAAACTGTTAATCAGACTTGGTGTCGCAATAACCGCCGCATTTGGAATAATGACACGACGGTAGACCTGTGCTGATGTCATCCCAAGAGAGCGGGCAGCTTCGATTTCTCCAGCATCCACAGCTTGAATCGCTGCACGAATGGTTTCACTCATGTAAGCCGCTTCATTAAAGGCAAAGGCTGTAATAGCGAAGATAGCTGGTGGAATCTCATTAATGTTCCAATCTAAGCCGAACTCACCATTCAAGTAACGAAGGAAGAGTGGAATACCATAGTAAGTCAACATGAGTTGTACAAGGATTGGTGTCCCACGCAAGAAGCTCACAAAAACGGCTTGAATTGGATAAAGGATACGTACTCGATTAATTTTAACAACCGCAAAGACAAGGGCCAAAATCAACCCAAAGAAGGCACCTGCAATAGTCAATCCCAAAGTTAAAGGCAAGCGTTCCACAATCTTAGGAACAGCATCGAAGACAGCCTTCCATGAGAAGAGCTTACCAGCTGGCATCCAAGATGAAATCCATTTGAAGACAACCGTAACCAGTTGCAAAATATAACCCCAAAGAATTTCTACTAGCCAAGACAAGGGAATGGCTAAAGCAACAGCTACTGCCAAACCAACCAAGCCAATGATAACTTGGAGATACCAAGGTGACCGATTAAATGCTTCTATACTCTTTTTCACAATGTCGCCCTTTCTTTCTAAAAAAGTAGGTTAGCCTAGTGCTAACCATTCAAATATCTTATCATAATTTTATAGTATTCATTTTAGCACGACTCAGAAAGTCTGTGAAATAGTCTTTTCTTATCATAGTGATAAGAAAATCGTATCACTGATAGCAATACCTTATTAAGACTAAAAAGATTTGAACTCATTCCTTATTTCACGAACAAAGTGAGCATAAACCGAGGCTTTCCGACGTGAGAAAAACACCTGAAACTTTAAAGTTTCAGGTGTTCGGAAGTTTTGAGACCTTAGGCTCAAAACTTAGTCATGGAACTTCGAAGAAGGTCGCTGACGTCCGTCATCACCTCAGGAAAGCCTCAAAAGAAAGCTTTGTCTTCAATCCAAAGCTGAGACGGCAGTCTCAACTTTTAACAGTCTTATTTCAAATCACTGACGTAATCGCCACCGAAATATTCCTTGCTGAGTTTGGCAAGGGTTCCATCCTTCTTGAGCTCTTTGATACGTTTGTTGGTAAAGGTTCTGAGTTCCTTACCTTGCTTATCATTTGAGAATAGAAGATATTCAAGACCATCGGTCTTCATACCGATATCGTCTTTAATCTTGTTTACAGCCAACTTATAGCCCTGATCTTTGACAATGTATTCAGAGGAAATAGCATCGTAAAGGATAAAATCAATTTTGCCTTCTTGAATGTGTTGGATACGTGTTGAAAGACCAGTTGAGCTAGATGCATAGTTGATTGTAATTGGTTTCTTATCTTCATTGGCGTGGTTCCAATTTTCAAGCAACTGAGCATAGTTAGAACCAGGAAGCACCTCTGTCGTCTTACCAGACAGATCGTCTAGGCTAGTATACTTGGTCCCCTCAGCACTAGTGATGGCATAGTTAGAACGTGAAATCGGATCTGAGAAACCATATTTCTGCTCACGCTCTTCATTGTAGTTGAAATCATTAGCCGCAATCTGATAACGTCCAGAATCCACCCCTGTCAAGATAGAATCAAAAGGTGTCGTCACAAACTTGACCTCATACTTGTCTGAATCCTTGAAAATAGCCTTGACCAAATCAATATCATAACCCTTGAAGTCATCACCTTTTTGAAAGTGAAAGGCGCCGTATCAGAATCCGTCGCAACAGTAATCGTCTGCTTTTCACCAGATGCCTTACCATCACTCTTGTTTCCACAAGCAGCCAAAGTCAAAACTGACAAGCCAAGAATCCCTAAACCTGCAAGCCATTTTTTCATATCTATAATCCTCGATACTTTCTTCAATAGTTTTTGATAGTAGTGTACCACCTTCACCCCTAGTCGTCTAATACTAAAAAACTAAGAGGTGATAGATAAAGATTATAGGAGGAAGGGGATAAATAACAAGATAGAAAAAAGCTGCCACTCATGTGACAACTCTAGCGATAACTACACCGTCTCTTCCAAATACTTCTTAGCCTCTTTCACGTAAAAGAGCTCTGGATTTTCGTTTACGATTTCTTGGAAGCAGGCTTTGGCTTCTTCGGGTTGGTTTTGGTTGAGATAACTGAGACCAGCGTAATACTTTGCTTCAATTTGGTAAAGCTTATATTTTGGTGCTAGCCTCTCAAAATAATCAGTCGGTTGACCTGAAACAACCCTATAGATAGCTAACAATTTTGCAGAACGTTCTGGAACATTCTTACCTTTCATTTTGCGATACAAGGCAAGGCTATCCTCAAAATCAGCAAAATCTTTTTGATTAATTTTGTTAAGTATACGATAGTAGGAAAGGCTTGTTAACAATACTTTGCGTCGCTTCCACCTCGCCTTTTTTATATTAATTTCATTCAGTGACTGCAAGGACTGATCAAATTCTCCTCGAAAATAGTGATACTGAGCATCTGCTAGGTAGGATTCTTGTAGTACTGCTTTTTTATCCTGTTTAAATGTATGACGATAAGCATATTCAAAATATTTTTGATACTTATCAAGTTCAGTCAGAGTAAATAGAATCTCCCTCATTTGAGAAGTAATCAAATAATTTGCATAAATCTTTAATGCCAAAAGAAAATACATCAACACAGCACAACAGCAGAGAAGCACTAAGTTATCAGCTAAGTAACTATATGTTGCAAGACAAAAAATAGCTATTCCTAAAATAAGTATAGTTAGCTTGAAAGCATAAACTCTCTTGAAAATATCTTCATGCTTAGTATTAGTTAAATTCATTATCAATATTGTCCTTATACATCTTTGTCATCGAGAGATGAGAGTTTGCTGTCACAACCTATTCTTTCCAAAATACTCGACAAATCATTTATCAAAATATTCTGAATAAAGACTACAATATCCATTATAGCATGGAAAATAAGCTTTCATGACATTATGAGAGGGACAAAATTATTAGGATTTAGGTATTAGAAAACCCCAGCGAGAGGCTGGGGTGGTGATGGATAAAATCAATTTGTGCTAAAACACTACTTATCCTTATCTGATGACTTACTGCTTGAGTCGCTACTGTCTTCAGGTTGATAATCTGATAAATTCTTATGGATGCGTTCAGCGTAAACAGCTCTGCTTCCTGATTCATCATGGTCAACCAAGGCTTCGGCAAGCTCTTTATAATCTTCTACAGAAATAGTCCAGTTACCCCCATCATCTTTGGTTAGCTTGAAGGTCTTTTCTAGATCATCAGCACCTGTCAAAGGTGTATAGGCCATTTCTTTATCAATATCCTTAAATTGTGTCAAATCGCCGTTAAAGTTTTCACCATAAAGGAATTTCGTTGTGAGATCTTTGGCTTTACCTTTTTCTACATCGTTGTTATCAGCTTGATTCCACTGTTTCAACTTGTCAATGTCGTTATCATAGAGACTCATAAGGAGAGTACGAACAGCAGCTGCAGCACCATAGGCACTAACAGAGCGTGAAGTAAAGGTAACTGTCGCTTCATTTCCTTTAACTTTGACATCTTTCAGCTTATAGTCCTGAATCTTACCAATCATATTACGACGGACCTTGAGGAACTTAGAAAGCACTTGGGTTGGTGTCTTAGCATCATAACCTTCAATGTATTTAAACGTATACTTGTCTTCCGGTGTATACCCCTTTTCTTCGATAGTATCTGCAACTTGTTTTTCAAAGACTTTCGTTTCAGTCCAGGCTTCGTAATTTTCACCGTAGAGTTTTGAAAAACCGTTACTAGATTTTCCAAGCATAGTATCAATTAAAACTGTCGCATCAGCCTTGGCACGTTCTGTCGGAGTTGGTGTCGCTTTTTTCTTCTCAGCTGGCTTATTGGAAGCACAAGCTACGAGAAGCAAGCAAGCTGCCAGAATCAGTCCTAAATAGGTAAGAACTTTTTTCATTAAGATTATTCCCTCATTTCTTTTAGTTACTATTTAAGATAGCATAGGTCTGATGATTCTTCAAGGTCACTTTCCAAAAGAAAAAATCAAAACTCTACTATTATAATGACTCCAAATCATCTAGGTCCAATTGCCTGCCTTCTTGATCTTCCAGACCCGTCAGCGTCACACCGAGCAGGCGAACACCACTACTATTTTCCTCCAGTTGGTCAAAAATGGTATGGGCAGTCCTTTCGATGGCCTCAAAACCCTGGGTTGATTTGTCCAAGGTCATACGCTTGGTTAAGGTCGAAAAATCCGAATAACGGACCTTAATGACAACGATTCGACCAACTTTTTTATTTTTCTTGGCACTTTCAGCCACCCGTCTAGCATTCTTTGTCAACTCAGCCTTGATATCATCTTCATTATAAAGAAGCTTGCCATAGGTTCGCTCACTTCCGATAGATTTACGGACACGATTGGGCCTGACAGGACTATTGGAAATCCCTCTAGCCTTACGAAAGAGATCAAATCCGAAGCGTCCAAAACGATCAATCAGCGTCATCTCAGGAATCTTCAGAAGATCGGCACCGGTGTATATTTCCATGTCGTGAAGACGTTCAACTGACTTTTTACCTACTCCATGAAACTTTTCAATAGGGAGCTTTTCCAAAAATTCCTGAGCCTCCTCTGGAAGCACCACCGTCAAACCAGCAGGCTTTTGAAAATCAGAAGCTAGTTTGGCGATAAATTTATTGTAGGAAACGCCTGCTGAACAAGTCAGGTGAAGTTCCTGCCAGATGTCATACTGGATAAGTTTGGCTACCTTAACCGCGGATTTGATACCAAGCTTATTTATCGTCACATCAAGATAGGCTTCGTCGATAGACATAGGCTCTACCAAGTCGGTATAGCGTTTAAAAATCTCACGAATTTGCATCCCTACCTCTCGGTAATGGCTATAATTTCCTGAGATAAAGATAGCATTGGGACAACGTTCATAGGCCTCCTTAGAAGACATGGCTGAATGGACACCATATTTTCTAGCCTCGTAATTACAGGTTGATACCACACCACGTCCCCCTGTTTTTCTAGGATCGTGACCGATAATAACCGGTTTGTCCTTAAGACTGGGGTCATCCCTCATCTCGACTTGAGCAAAAAAGGCGTCCATGTCAATATGGATGATTTTCCGACTGGTATCATTTATTAAAGGAAACTCTAACATGGCTCCCTGCCTCCTTTCTCAGATTTATCTCATTGTAAAGCTTTTCACATAAAACTTTGGGACTACAAAGCATTCTCCCCTTATGATACCAAAATCTACCAAAAAACAGAAATTTATAATACAGATTTGTTGTTTTCAAAACTGTATTATAAAAGAATGTCACTAAAAACGCAGTTTTAAAGTTGTGTAAGCGGTTACTGTGTGATAGAATACTTCTAGAGAATGTAACAGATGATTTTGTTACTAGAATTATAGGAGATCCAAACTATGGCAACGGTTAAAACTAACACAGATGTTTTTGAAAAAGCGTGGGAAGGCTTTAAAGGAACTGACTGGAAAGAAAAAGCTAGCGTTTCACGTTTCGTTCAAGCAAACTACACACCTTATGATGGTGACGAAAGCTTCCTTGCAGGACCAACTGAACGCTCTCTAAAAATTAAAAAAATTGTAGATGAAACTAAAGCTGGCTATGAAGCTGAAGGACGCTTCCCAATGGATACTCGTCCAACTTCAATCGCTGACATTGACGCAGGATACATTTCAAAAGAAGATGAACTTATCTATGGTATCCAAAATGATGAGCTCTTCAAATTGAACTTCATGCCTAAAGGTGGTATCCGTATGGCGGAAACTGCTTTGAAAGAACACGGTTATGAACCAGATCCAGCTGTACACGAAATTTTCACAAAATACGTAACTACAGTTAACGATGGTATCTTCCGTGCTTACACTTCAAACATCCGTCGTGCACGTCACGCTCACACAGTTACTGGTCTTCCAGATGCATACTCACGTGGACGTATCATCGGGGTTTATGCTCGTCTTGCCCTTTACGGTGCTGACTACTTGATGCAAGAAAAGTTAACGACTGGAATGCTATCAAAGAAATCGACGAAGAAACAATCCGTCTTCGTGAAGAAGTTAACCTTCAATATCAAGCACTTCAAGACGTTGTTCGCCTTGGTGACCTTTACGGTGTAGATGTTCGTCGCCCAGCCTTCGATACTAAAGAAGCTATCCAATGGACAAACATCGCCTTCATGGCAGTATGTCGTGTGATCAACGGTGCCGCTACATCTCTTGGACGTGTGCCAATCGTTCTTGATATCTATGCAGAACGTGACCTTGCTCGTGGTACTTACACTGAATCAGAAATCCAAGAATTCGTTGATGATTTCGTTATGAAACTTCGTACAGTTAAGTTTGCTCGTACAAAAGCTTACGACCAATTGTACTCAGGTGACCCAACATTCATCACAACTTCTATGGCTGGTATGGGTGCTGACGGACGTCACCGTGTTACTAAGATGGACTACCGTTTCTTGAATACTCTTGACAACATCGGTAACTCTCCAGAACCAAACTTGACAGTTCTTTGGACTGACAAATTGCCTTACTCATTCCGTCGTTACTGTATGCACATGAGCCACAAACACTCTTCTATCCAATACGAAGGTGTAACTACTATGGCTAAAGACGGATACGGTGAAATGAGCTGTATCTCATGTTGTGTATCACCACTTGACCCAGAAAACGAAGAACAACGTCACAACATCCAATACTTCGGTGCTCGTGTTAACGTACTTAAAGCCCTTCTTACTGGTTTGAACGGTGGTTACGACGATGTTCATAAAGACTACAAAGTATTTGATATCGATCCAATCCGTGATGAAGTTCTTGACTTTGACACTGTTAAAGCTAACTTCGAAAAATCTCTTGACTGGTTGACTGATACTTACGTAGATGCCCTTAACATCATCCACTACATGACTGATAAGTACAACTACGAAGCTGTTCAAATGGCCTTCTTGCCAACTAAACAACGTGCTAACATGGGATTCGGTATCTGTGGTTTCGCAAATACTGTTGATACATTGTCAGCAATCAAATACGCTACAGTTAAACCAATCCGTGACGAAGATGGCTACATCTACGACTACGAAACAATCGGTGAATACCCACGTTGGGGTGAAGATGACCCACGTTCAAACGAATTGGCAGAATGGTTGATTGAAGCTTACACTACTCGTCTTCGTAGCCACAAACTCTACAAAGATGCAGAAGCTACAGTTTCACTTCTTACAATCACTTCTAACGTTGCTTACTCTAAACAAACTGGTAACTCTCCAGTTCACAAAGGGGTATACCTCAACGAAGATGGTTCAGTGAACTTGTCTAAACTTGAATTCTTCTCACCAGGTGCTAACCCATCTAACAAAGCTAAAGGTGGATGGTTGCAAAACTTGAACTCACTTGCTAGCCTTGACTTCGGTTATGCTGCTGACGGTATCTCATTGACAACTCAAGTATCACCTCGTGCTCTTGGTAAAACTCGTGACGAACAAGTCGACAACTTGGTAACAATCCTTGATGGTTACTTCGAAAACGGTGGACAACACGTTAACTTGAACGTTATGGACTTGTCAGACGTTTACGAAAAGATTATGAATGGTGAGGACGTTATCGTTCGTATCTCTGGTTACTGTGTAAACACTAAATACCTCACTCCAGAACAAAAAACTGAATTGACTCAACGTGTCTTCCACGAAGTTCTTTCAATGGACGATGCTTTGGGATAAGCTAAATAATAAGGAACTCGCTAGTGCGAGTTCTTTTATTTTTATAAAAATCATGTTATTTTATCATATTATTATAACTAATTTATAATATATATTGACATTTTATTAGATAAGCTATAGAATATAAGCATTTCCGTTTGGAATTTCCAAACACTTCTTTCTCAGAAGAGCTATCATTACATCAGCCTGAATTACTGTCACAATAAAGAGACCTTACTAATGACAAGTATAGCTCTTTGTGATGGGACTAGGGACAACAAGGAGGAAAGATGACTAAGAAATGTTCAACCTTAACTGGAGTACTATCACTCATGGCTAGTGCCGTTCTACTCGTAGCCTGCCAATCCAAGACTGACACTGAAACCTCTAAATCCAAAGATGTTCCATGGGGGTATACTGGTGCAACTGGTCCTGAACATTGGGGTGACCTCTCCAAAGATTATGAACTCAGCAAAAATGGTAAAGAACAATCTCCAATCAATATCACAGGAGCTGAAGATGTCGATCTTCCAGAACTAAACCTTCATAATCAAGAATCAAAAGGCCAAGTTGAAAACAATGGTCATACGATTGAAGTCAGCTTTAAAAATCCCAAGAATAGTCTAACGATTGGTGATGATGTCTATAAATTGCAACAGTTTCATTTTCACGCACCCAGTGAAAATGAAATTGACGGCAAAACCTATCCTCTTGAAGGACACTTCGTCTACAAAACCGATACTGGCAAAATCACTGTTGTCTCTGTTCTCTATAATTATGGGGATGAAAACCAAGCCTTGAAACAAATCTGGGATAAGATGCCTCAGGCTGCTAATACTGAAACTGAGTTGTCTCAGCCTATCTCACTAGATGATTTCTATCCTGAAGACAAAGGCTACTACAACTTTGAAGGCTCCTTAACAACCCCACCATGTACTGAAGGTGTTAATTGGATTGTCTTCAAAAACCAAGAAACTGTCAGCAAGGAACAGGTAGAAAAATTCACACAAACCCTTGGATTTGAAAATAATCGTCCTATCCAAGAAACAAACGGTCGAAAAATCAAAGAATAAAGTCTTACAGAAAGCTTGATGTCCCTGTCCCCTCTTCTCATCAAGCTTTTTTCCATTGACGATTAGCTATAAGCTTTGTTACAATGACCCTATGATCATTAAACATACAAGAGATACACTTTCAGAAACTTACCTAGATGCCGTAGCCATTCGAAACACTGTTTTTGTTAAGGGACAAGGAGTCCCACGCTCCATCGAAATTGATGCCAATGAAGCCTACTGCATTCACTTTGTCCTCTATGATGATAAGGGTCAGGCTGCTGCAACCGTGCGCTTACTGCCCAACAAGGATTTGACTCAGGTCACCCTCCAACGCATGGCTGTGCTTGATGCCTACCAAAGTCAAGGGCTAGGGAGCATCCTCCTAAAAGAGGCTGAAGATTTTACCCAAGAACAGGGCTTTAAATCTATTTCTCTCCATGCTCAACTCGGGGCACTTAAGTTCTACCTTAATAATGGCTATCAAGAAGTCGGTCAAATCTTTGAAGAAGCTGGAATCCAACATATTACTGTTGAAAAATCCTTAATAAGTAAAAAAGCTTAAGCAGTATAGCAACTGCTTAAGCTTCTTCTTTTGTCGCAAATATCGGATAACCATGCTCGACAGCAAGCACTGTCACATTTTCTCTTTTCTTTAAAGCCTCTACGATTTTTCTCCAGTATTTCTGCCCTGTAAAAAGAAGGACAAACACTCCCATGTAGACCAAAAAACCAAGAAATTGTTTATATTCAGAAGATGACAGTTTTGATTCTAGTTCTAGGAGCTCGAACACTCCTCTCAATAGGACTGTACAGATGATCATTATAAGACTAAGTCCACTAAAGTATCCTAAACATATCAGCAAATACCCTATTTGAAGTTTCTTGAAACGCTTCTTATACAGTAACCTATAGTCTTGACCGTACTTTTCAAATACAGGAAAGGAAATATCAAGCCCTCTTCTCATACGAATGACTTTCAAATCAGGTTGGGCACGATAACCAAGGTAATGAATCAGTTTGTATAGTAGCTCTCTTATCAAAATATAGGAAGAAGCGGTTACAGCGGACACTATACTTAAAAATAGAAAAGAAGATAAAGAAAAGGAATCTTTATCAAACGCTAACAAGCCTTCTATCACTACAAAAAACATACCACAGACGAAGAGATTACTCCCATTAAGTATGCAAAAGAGCAGACTCAGAAAGCAAGAGACAAGCTTTCTTTCCTTGGAGTGCCTACTTGACCGCTTCACTGATCAACTCTTCCTTTATTATCTCAATCAAGGCATCTCTATCCTTAATCCATTGAGCTCTCTCATCCTTGTAGTAGGTACGATTACTTAGGAAAATCGCCGCACGTTGAGCTGGGATGTTAATCAGAACAAAGGTCCCTGTATAACCAGTATGAAGAATCCAATCTCCTTGGAGGTCCCAAGCGACACTACGTTCCTTCTTGGATTGGCTGATATTTTTCGTCAGATTCTTAGCAAAATCATCCTTCAAATAATGATTAACAAAAATTTCTAAGTCTTTAAGGGTTGAAAAGAGACCTGCTGACCCTGTGTGCTCTTTAAGAACACGAGCTTTGGGATCGTGAACAGTTCCGCCCGGAATGCCCTTAACCGTCGGAACAGCAATCCCAACTGGCCCAAACTGTGTCTCAGACATACCAAAGGGTTGAAAAACTTCGGAGTCAAAGAGCTTATCCAGACTTAGTCCAGACAATTCCTCTAGCATCAGCCCCAAGAGAATAAAGTTAATATCGGTATACAAGAAAGGTTTATCATCCCTAACCTTGATGGCGTTTATAGCAGCAATCAAACCCTCCTGATCTAATTCATCACGATTAGGAATGAAAGGATCAATCCCACTACTATGAGACAAGAGTTGACGTAATGTTAACGTCTTATTTTCTACTACAGGGTAGTAGGTTGACAGCTTCTCATCCAAGTCCAATTTATCGGCCTGCAGATAGAAAAGACAGAGGGTCCCAACCCCAACCACCTTGGATACACTGGCTAGGTCATAGGTGAGACCTGGAACTACTGGAACATAGCCATCTTGAGTCCCTTGGTAGTACTCCTGCCAAGTCTTTCCATCATAAAGGGCAAGGCTGGCACCCGGAAAGATGTCAGCCTTGATGTAGTCTGTAATTGTTGCTAATGTTTGTTGAAAATCAGTCATTATTTTGTTAGCCAAACCTCAATATTACTCATATCAGTCAACGCAAGTAGGTGTCCTTTGCTATCCAAGTAACTTGAGAACTGTTCCTCTTCAAGTTTATCATGCAAGGCAACTAAGTCATAGTCTTCTGCTACCTTAAACTCGAGAATTTCCAAATCCCAAGTTTGATCAGGAGTTACTTGAAGGTCAGGACCTTCTGCCTTTTCAAAGTGGATAGATAAAGGTAGTTCTTCACCAAAAAGATTGTCATAGAAGAAGGCTGCTTTAACCGTATCCACAACATTCAGAGTCAAGGACTGAACGGTAAAGTCTGAAACACCTTTAAAGTCTTCATTTTCTTCAACATCTGCATACTCGATTGTCTTGAGCGTTGACAAGTCATCCTCAGCGTGCATCAAAATAAGACCATTTTCCGGTGAAACTGTTTCAAAGGCATAACCATTTTCCCCTTGGAAAATAGCCTTGGCTTGGTGATCGTCACGCGCCAAAAGGTACTCAATCTCAAGTGGATCTGAAACCTTAATAACCACTTTATTAATTTTCTTAGGGCCTTCAACTGCACGGCAACGGTAAGCTGGAGACTCTTCAATCACAAAGAGTGATTGGTGGTCTGCCCAATCTGTGAAGACGGCAAGAGCATTTTCTTCTGTTAATAGTTTAAATCCTAGTGTATTTTGGTAAAACTCAATATTTTCTTGTCTGTTATTCACACGAAAGATTGGTGTGTGAAACTTAAAATTCCCTGATTGCGTCATGACAACCTCCATTCTTTTCTATTTTATCCAAAAAGAGGCTGTGTGACAAGGATTTTCCAAAGAAAAAATAGGATTGTAATTTTTTCACTTTCTTTCGCATAAATTGTGAAAAACATTATAGTTTATTCACTTTTTGAGTAGCTATTTCCTCATTTTAGGGTATAATTGAGAGTATGAAAATTCTCGTTAATCACATAGTATTTAGGCGGACCTATCAAGGTTTGTTTTTAATGCTAATGATTGTTATCCCAAACTTTGCTTTGAGTCTGATGACCTCCTACAATAGTCAGACTGGATTGACTTTTACGAACCCTGAAAGCTGGGGAATCATTGCTATCAATCTTATCATTTTTACCTTACCTATCTCTGGGCTAAGAGTGAGGGTATGATTCACAACTTTAGCTTAAATCGAAAGGATATTAAAGCCATTATCTGGGGCTTTGCCATTATCTTCTTGATGGAACTCATCGGAAGTAACCTCATGTTACTGACCCATACCAACTACCATGCAGAACTTCAAAAGACGCTCACAACAATTCCTATCCTACCTGTAGCGATTGGTATGATGACGACAGCCTTCCTCCAAGAAATCCTCTTTCGCAAGTGGATTTTCACCTGGTTGGCCCCCTATTCGAAAACAGCTGTGCTAGTCAGCACTGGGCTCTTTTGTCTCTTTCATATGCCAACTAATCTTGCCTACCTCACTCTTTATATCGGAATGGGCTTGGCTCTCTCTATGGTCTACCAAAAAAGAGAGAACTTATCTGCAAGTATCACACTTCATGTTTTATGGAATCTTTACACCTTAGGTGCTACCATTCTAGTAATGACTAATCCGATGTGACGATGTGACTGAGAAT
The DNA here is from genome assembly GCF_000448665.1 of Streptococcus sp. HSISS2. NCBI lineage: Bacteria > Bacillati > Bacillota > Bacilli > Lactobacillales > Streptococcaceae > Streptococcus > Streptococcus sp. HSISS2. The sequence goes on from NZ_CM002133.1 coordinate 2,047,213, forward strand.
ATTTTCTCAGTTTTTTATTACTTTCAATATTTTAAGCATAAAAAAATCTGAAGCTTAAACTTCAGATTTTTAAGTATTATTAAAGGTAGAGTGATTTGAACAACCAGATAGCCAAAATCGCCGCAACAATTGGAGCTACAACTGGAACCCAAGCATACCACCATTTAGAATCACCTTTGTGTTCACCAAGAACTGATGTTGGCAAGAGGTGGTGAAGAAGACGTGGCATCAAGTCACGGGCTGGGTTAAGAGCTGGACCTGTTGCACCACCAAATGAAATAACCAAAGCTGCAACCAAGAAACCAACACCGATGTGGGCAACCGCAAGTGCCCCATTAGCCATTTGACCTGCGATAGCTTCTTTATCATAGCCAAGTTGTGTGGCTTGTGCAATCAACTTATGACCAAAATAGTTGTTTGTCATAGCAAGCGCACCGAAGAACAAGATAAATGAACCTGCAAACTCGTTGGCAAAACCATTAAGCCAAGCACGTTTGTGATTTTCTGGAGTTTCATCATCATTATCAACAGCAGAGATTGTAGAGAAAGTACCAAGGATGTTGTTAGGATTCTCAGTTTGAAGGTAATAAGGTTGGTGAACCCAAACCACGATAGCTTGACCAACGAAAGCTCCTAGAAGTTGAGCAATCAAGTAACCTGGAACGGCTACCCAAGAGAAGATACCTGCAACCGCAAGACCAATTGTGAAGGCTGGGTTGATGTGGTTACCAGAAACATCACCAAACATAAGTGCTGGCATCATTACCGCAAAACCATAACCAAAACCAATAACAAGCCATCCAGACTTATTACCCTTAGTCCCTTTAAGCTCAACATTGGCAACCGAACCATTACCAAGTGCAACCATCAAAGCTGTCCCAATAAACTCAGTGATGTACTTTATAATCCAATCATGACTGAGCGCTTCTTTTAGAAAATCATTCATTTGTCTCTTTATTTCCTTTCACATTTTACAATAATTTAGACATCTATCATTTTATCAAGTATAATGTCTGATGTAAAGATATTTCTGAAATGTTTACGTATTCTTTTTTGAGGTTTTAAAGTATGAAATTTAATCAGTTTAGTTACATCCCAGTAAGTCCTGAAATGGCTTGTCAGGAACTCCGTTCTTTGGGCTTTGAAGTCTCTTTAAACGCTAGTGCCAAGGATAATTTTGAAGCCTTTGTTCGTAAGTCCTTCCTCTTCTTTGAAGACACCGACTTAGCTTTGAAAAATTGGATTGCTGATGGGGAGACTGACCTCCTAACCTTCTTCCAATCAGACCGTCCTTTGACTGCTGACGTCTTTGGTTTGGTAGCTCTTCAACTGCTAGGATTTGTCCCTAATGTAGACTTTACAGACAGTGCGGCTTTCCTAGAGAAAATGGCCTTCCCAATCACTTTTGATGGTAGTCTTAATAACCTGCATCAATTGTTGGCGACACGCACACAGTCTGGCAATACCTTAATTGATCAGTTGGTAGCCCAAGATTTAATCCCTGTAAGTAATGATTACGTCTTCTTTAATGGTAAGAGCTTGGCTACATTTGACACTAACCAACTTCACCGTGAGGTGGTTTATGTGGAAGCACCAGTAGATACCGACAAAGATGGGCAGCTAGACTTGGTCAAAGTAACTATCTTACGCCCTAATGTGAACTTCCCAGTTCCAGCCATGATGACCGCAAGTCCTTATCAACAAGGGACTAATGAACCTGCTTCAGATAAGCTCACCCACAAGATGGAGGGAGACTTGCTCGTCAAAACAGCTGGTGATATCTCTCTTAGCCACCCTGAAATCAAGGCACCTGAAGCAGACCTTACGCCTATCAATCCTGTCACAAAGGCTCAGGAGCGTTTTGCTCACACAGATACCTACACGCTCAATGATTACATGTTGGCTCGTGGCGTGGCTTCTATCTATGTATCGGGTGTCGGTACCTTCAATTCTGAAGGTTTCATGACCTCCGGAGACTATCAACAGGTTCTGGCCTATAAAGCTGTCATTGACTGGCTCAATGGTCGTGCACGCGCCTTTACTAGCTGCAACAGACAGCATACAATCACTGCAGATTGGGCTTCTGGTAAAGTGACTACTACTGGACTATCATACTTGGGTACCATGTCCAACGCCCTTGCTACAACTGGCGTTGACGGTTTGGAGATGGTAATCGCTGAAGCAGGTATTTCTTCCTGGTACGACTACTATCGTGAAAATGGGCTCCTCGTCAGCCCTGGAGGCTACCCTGGTGAGGATCTCGATACCTTGACTGAATTCACCTATTCTCGTGCCCTATTAGCTGGAGAATACCTACGCCACCAAAAAGATTATGAGACCTACCTTAAGGAGCTAAGCACGGCTATTGACCGTAAGCATGGGGACTATAACCAATTTTGGCATGACCGCAACTATGTCCAATTCGCAGACCGTGTCAAAGCTACTGTAGTCTTTACACACGGTAGCCAGGATTGGAACGTCAAACCGATTAACGTCTATCAAATGTTCAATGCTCTTCCAGACTCTCTTGAAAAACACCTCTTCTTCCACAATGGTGCCCACGTTTACATGAATGCTTGGCAGTCTATTGACTTCCGAGAAAGTATGAATGCCTTGATTTGTCAGAAACTCCTTGGCTTAGATAATGGCTACACACTGCCTACTGTTATCTGGCAAAACAACCAGTCTGAACAGACCTGGGAAGTTCTCGATACCTTTGGGCACTACAATGGTAAACACATTCAGCTTGATGAGACTGAAGCTAGTATCGCTAACCATTATGAAGAGGAAACCTTTGCCAAATACGGTAAAGCATACCAAAGCTTCAAGGATGACCTTTTTGCAGACAAAGCCAACGCCATTACCTTGGACTTTGAACTGGACCAAGACATACAGATTAATGGTCGTGTCCACCTAGAGCTCAAGGTCAAATCTAGCACAAACCGTGGTCTTATTTCGGCTCAGGTTCTGGAAATGGGTGACAAGAAATATTTAGCACCTATTCCCGCACTCAAACGCATGAATTTAGACAACGGCCGTCTCTTCAAGGAGGAAGCCTTACGTGAATTGCCATTCAAGCAGGCCAAATACCGTGTCATTACCAAAGGACACCTTAACCTGCAAAATCGTAAAGACCTTCTTACCATTGAGAATGTTACACCAAATGAATGGATGTCTATCGGTTTGGACTTACAACCAACCATCTACAAACTCAACAAGGGCGACAAACTCCGACTCGTTCTCTATACTACAGACTTCGAGCACACTATTCGTGATAATAGTGACTATGAAGTGACTGTGGACCTAAGCCAAAGTCAAATGACATTGCCTTATTAATCTTTATCGCAAAAAACTCCCATAGGATGATGAGTCCCATGGGAATTTTTCATTGTGTGGAAACAAGCAAGATTTAGGCTTCAATTGTTACGATTCATACAGAATAATCAAGCAAAATCATTTATTATTTAAAATATTTTTTGGCTTGAAGGTAAGCTAGAAAGTCACAGAGGATTAATAAAAGCATTAATAGGGCTAACACTATGCGGTCTGTCATATCACTGAATGTGAGTAATGTGTAAAACTCTACACAAAGCACTAGAAATGAGATGACAAGAAAGACTGTGAAGGACTGCTTTAGTGTTAATAGATGCTCTGAATCTGGACGTTTCTTAAGCATACGGTAGAGCAGTCCATTTACTAAAATAACTACAAAAGCTAACACTCCGACTGTTAGCCAAGTCACTGGCGGGGTCTTGCTTTTGTAGAGAGAAATGCTAGTACTTATAAGGAAAACTGCCAAGGCAGCAGTGACGACCCTAGAAAATCGCAATACCTTCGAACTAATACTTTTTAACTTCATGATAAAACACTTAAGCTATGAATGAATAACCTCAGTCAGTCTTGTAAACTGAATAAGCTATTACATTTAAATCTATTCCTTTCTCTATTTCATACTTGGTTTAACCATTGCTATCACTAGTAAACTCGAGAGCGATTAAATTCTACTGGAGATGTAATACAGTAGCGTCATTAGTACTGATACTTTAAATAAGCGAATATACATATCCTTGTTTTTTCTGTTACAAAGAAAAGCAATCAAATATAATACAATCTCCACTATCATTAGCAAGAATAATTTTACTTCGGGAACATCAAAAATAAGCATTTGCAAGCACCTCACACGTTCAAAGTATTCAAAGGTTACTTTTGAAACTGTGCCCATTTTTTAAAAAAGAGGCTATAAAGAAGCAAAGTTAGCCCCATCAAGTTAATGGTATGGTGGACTGCATCTAAACTTCTAAATAGATTAGCGAGGGCCATTCCGATGAGAATGGTAGCCAGTAAATACGGTTTTGAGTTTTTGAACATACTTTTCTCCTTAAAGTGTTTTTAGCGTTCTGTGCACAAGCTATGAGTTTATTATAGGCTGGAATCCGAAAAAAAGTAGTGACATAAATGTCACTACTCGCATGACCTTATGTACTTGATAATCGTATTTTAGTCATGATTACAAATACCTCTTCTCTTATATCGAAATTTTCAACCATTTTTCACATGCTATTCACAGACCAGCAATTGACAAGGTATCTTAATTTAGATTTCTTTTTAACGGGATTGTTAGTTTTGTGTTTTTCAAGAAATGACATAATAGGCTTATCTAAAAAAACTCATCACAGCCATGAAAATCATCCCTAAAATATAACTTTTCAAATCAAACATAATCCATCACCACCTTCAACGGTTACAAATGACTCAAGGTTGAGTGTCTCAAAAGTGTCAATTGTTTGTGTAGTCATTCTAATAACCTCCAAAATATTATTTTTTAGCTTTTTTATCTCAAGCTATGAATTTTATTATAGCTTGAGATAAAAAAGTAGTGACATGAATGTCACTGCTTGTCTGACCTTATGTCCTCGATAATTGTACACATAAGAAAGAGAAAAAGACATAACCCAATAAGATTTAGGCATTGAAGTCCAAAACTCAGTTTTTCTCCCAAATTATGTACAGCGACAAGGATGAAGCCCATAGACATTATTAGAGACACTAGACGTTTTTTGGTCATGAGTATGGATACCTTTTACCTTTTGAAATATTTTTAACTTGAAAATAAGTAAGAATATCAAATAAAATCAATAAAAGCATTAAAATAAATAATACAATGCTATCCGTAAAGTCCGTTAGTGTTAGTAGTTTGAAAAACTCGACACACAAGACAAACAATGAAACACTAAGGAAAATACCAAATGATTGTTTTAGCGTCAAATAGCTTTTTGTTACTGATTGTTTTTTTGATAACCGGTAAAAATAATGTTGATCACTCCTACAAATATAGTAAGCAAGCCTAATCCAAACAGAACCCATACCGGAGTCTCTTTCTCATAAAGGTAAAAACCTAAATTAATGAGAAGAACAACTATTGCAGCACTACCTAGTCTTAATAACTGTAATGCTACTGCATTATTTTGTAGTTTCATGATTAGTAAATTTTTAATTAATGTGGGAAAGCATAACCAAGACCAGCTCCGACAACTCCACACCCTACAATAGCATAAGATGCAAGCGTAAAGAGTGGAGCACCTGATGCGGCACAGAAATAAATTCCCTCAGCAGCACCACTAGCCCCACTTAGTAAACGTCCCCAATCCACTTTTCCCCCTTCAACACTAGCAAGTGTTGAAGGGGTCAAGAGTGTTACAGCTTTCAATTGTTTGAGTTGCCATGACAAGACCTCCTTAAGTGATTTCTCAATCACATCCTTAGTATAGCACTCGGGGAGTTGTTTGGAAGCTAGCGTCCCAAAAAGTGGCTATATGTCCCGAACGGTAAAAAATATAAAAGACCACTTTAAGATGATAAAGTGATCTTAATAGTCATTATCGAATAAGAACCTTGATTTCAACTTCCTACATAAGAACACAGATAGGAAGATATACCATGGGATAGGCTTCACCACTTCGATATCTAGGTGGCGATACCCTACCGTCTATAAAGGGGTCGTAGCTACCACCAGCTTTATTATTTGTTCTAGGCATAATACAAGATACTCCACCTTGGATGGTTTCAAGATCGTTATATGTTAGTTCTGTAATCATTAGTTAACTCCCCATCTACATAAAAATAAACTATTTGTTCAAAGAAAATAACACTATCTTATAAACAAATTATTAAAAATTGTTATGAAAATACCCGTATATGTTCAAGATGATTTTTTATATTTATTTTTATTGACCTTGTTGAAAAAGATATTACCTAACAAAGCAACAACAAAACCTATAATAAAATATACCATAGATTAGCTCCACCAGCAGGTTGCTCCATAGGCAACAGTACCACCTGCACCACCTAGAACACCACCAGCTAGATAACCAGGAACTGAGCCTACAACTGGTAAAACTACATTACCTCCAAACGCTCCTCCGATAGCTCCTCCGATAGCTCCTTGAACAGTCGCTCCACCTGCGCCTCTCCAACTACATCCACCTCCTTCAACACTAGCAAGTGTTTCAAGGTCGAGGGTGTTAAAGTTTTCAATTGTTTGAGTTGCCATGGCAACTACCTCCTAAAATTTTTATCGTGTGATCTCTCAATCACATCTTTAGTATAGCATTCAAGTGTCTCTATCAGAGCTAGCGTCCCAAAAAGTGGCTATACGTCCCGAGTAGTAAAAAAAAGACTGAATATCATTTTTGATTCAGTCCATATCTTATTGAAAAAGCTTTAACTAATTCTTTCTATACTGCCTATAGACTCCAAATAAAAAGAAAAAGAATCCTATTGATGCTAACAAAAGTTGATAGATATTTCCTGATGACAATAGTACTTTGCTATATAAATATATCATCGCAATAGTCGAAAAAATGATTAGGTATTTCTTCATTTGTATCACCTATCTCAAGGGGGTCACCCTCCTTGTTATTCACATTTGGCATAAGACAAACAGCACCACCTTGAATTACTTCAAGGTCGTTATGAGTTAATTTTATAAACATTGCTTATACTCCTTATTTTGTCAATTACTTACTTCTCTATATTATGGTTGATATACTTGATGCCCCATAAAAATAGTACGAAACCCAATAATGAAAAAAACCTACAAATATAGCGATAACTTTTTGATAATAGAAATCTGTTGTCAAAAAACGAAGGCAACTAAGTGTCAGTAACAAGAAACAAGCTAGGGAAGCTTTTAATTGATTTAACACAGTTGGTTCTTCTCTTCTTGTCATTATTTTTCGAATGAGCAATATATCAACCACAACCACTAAGAGGGCTGCTACGATGTAGACCAATTGGAATACGGATGATAAGTTATGAAGTAATTGACTAAAAAAAGTACCAGTAAGGATATGCTAACTACTTGGGCAATGACAAATAGCACTATATCCCTTTTTGAAACTCTATGTGTCATTGTTGTTCTCCTTCAACACTAGCAAGTGTTTCAAGGTCGAGGGTGTTAAAGTTTTCAATTGTTTGAGTTGCCATGGCAACTACCTCCTAAAATTTTTATCGTGTGATCTCTCAATTACATCTTTAGTATAGCATTCAAGTGTCTCTATCAGAGCTAGCGTCCCAAAAAGTGGCTATATGTCCCGAATGGTAAATTCATACTATAAATATCACATGATATTTTAATCTTATTTTCATCTCATTGTATAACTAAGTCATATTATGATATACTATTACATAATTTATGAATATTTTCAGAAAAGCTACAGCTAGTAAAGATGGAGGAAGCTCCCCTTGGAAATTTATATTTTAGAGGACAATCTCATTCAACAAGGACGACTGGAGATGGTATTGTCTCAAGAGTTAAAAAATACAATAAAGACTTATCTATTGTACACACCTTTGATAAGCCTCAGCAATTTATAGAAGCGATTGATTCAACAACTTCTAACCAGCTCTTTTTTCTTGATATCGAAATTAAGGGAGAAAAATTAAAAGGGCTCGATATTGCTAAAATCATTAGGGAAAAAATCCCTACGCTACTATTATCTTTGTCACTACCCACTCAGAGTTTATGCCACTAGTTTTTGATTACCAAGTATCTGCCCTAGACTATATCGATAAAAGTCTCTCTGAAATAGAATTTAGGAAAAAGATAACCAGAGCTTTAGCTATAACTATGAAACCACTTGGAATAGAGAATGACGAGATTTTTGATTTTCAAACACAACATACAGCTATTCACATCCCTTTAAACCAAGTTATCTATATTGAAACTTCTCCGCAAAAGCATTATGTGATACTCCATGGTACAAACAATCAAATGACCTTTCGTGCAAATCTAAAGGACCTTGAAAAAGCTAGTCCTTCACTCGTATCTTGCCATCGTTCGTATCTCATTAACCCTAACAACATTATAAGAATCAACAAATTAAAACGTGAAGTCGAAATGACTGATGGTAGTATCTGTCCTTTTTCACGTACCAAAGCTAAAATGCTGATGGATACTTTTAAAAGAAGGAACCTTCAATGATTATTTTTTATTTTTGCTTACTGTTGTCTCTGAATGTTTCAATATTTGCCTGTTTCTTTACTTAATAAACAAAAGAGTTTCAATTGGGCATTTTCTTATTATCTTATTTTGTCGCATAGCATATACCAAAATATGTAACAGTCTATCCTGGAAATTCTTATTCTACTTTAACGAAGAAATATTCTATCTTTTATTATCTTTTTTTATATCACGAAAGACCTACTTACAATCAAAGCTTAAAATATTCAATGCTCTTCTCCCCACAACTCTTAATAATATCAGTTTTAGAGTAATCATTTTCTTTATATTTCCTTTGTTTGGAATCAGTGTTGAAACAATAAAAGTTAATTATCTTATAGCTGTCTCATCTTCTTTCCTAACTATTTTACTATCCTTTCTTTTAATAAAATTATTCAAGGAAAGCTTTGGAGTTATACAAAAAGGACGATTAGCCCCTCTCATATCAAAGAGTATTATTATTGCTGATATCATTATGATTGCTTATACATTTACCCAGCAATATCTCGTCTACCTCGAAAACACTACTCATACATCCACTCTGATAATCAGGAAGTTAATTGTGGTTATTTATCTAGTCTTGTTCTTTATCATGCTTATCTTCTTAGATAGAAATATCCGAGCAACAATACAAAGTCAGTTGGACTTTCAAAAAGATATTCAACTATCGCATCTTACGAATTATAACAAACAGATTGAAAACCTCTATCAGTCGGTTCGAAGTTTTCGTCATGATTATGCCAATATTTTAACAACACTCAAACTTGGTATCGATCAAAATGATATGGCTATTGTAAAAGAAGTCTACGACTCAGTTCTAAAAGATTCCGATAAGCATTTAAAATCGAAAACATTTGATTTAACTCGCTTAATAAACATAGAAGATAACACTATCAAAAGCCTACTTGCAGCTAAGTTCCTAGAGGCAGAAGAAAATAACATTGATATCTCCTTAGATATTCCTGAAACTATCAAACTCGAGGGTATGGAGATGGTCGATTTTATTACTGTAATATCTATCTTTCTAGACAATGCGATGGAAGCATCGATTCAGTCTGACATACCAAAAATGCATATTGGCTACTTCAATCATGGTAATAAGCAAATCTTTATTGTCCAAAACTCAACCCAGGAAGAATTTATTCCTATCTCATCACTTTTTGAGAGAGGTGTCTCCAGTAAAGGGGATCATCGCGGTATAGGTTTGGCCAACGTTAGGAATATATTAGACAACTATCAAAATATTTCTTTAAAAACTGAAAGTATGACTTTTGCATTTACACAGGAACTTAATATATCGAAAAAGGCTTGACTAGTTTCAAGCTTTTTCTGTTGCTCCATCTTACTACTTATGAAAGTATCTTCTAGATTACCTACAGAATAATCAAGTGAAATCATTTATTGTTTAAAATAGTTTTTGACTTGCAAGTAAGCTAGAAAATCACAGAGGATTAACAAAAGCATTAATACGGCTAGTACTATGCGGTCTGTGGTATCACTGAATGTTAGTAATGTGTAAAACTCTACACAAAGCACAAGAAATGAGATGACAAGAAAGACAATGAAGGACTGCCGTATTGTTAACGGATTTACTGAATCTGGACGTTTCTTAAGCAAACGGTAGAGCAGTCCATTAACAAAAATGACTACTAAAGCTAGTGCTCCGACTGCTAACCAAATCTCTGGAGAGGTCTTGCTTTTGTAGAGAGAAATACTGGTACTTATAAGGAAAACTGCCAGTACAGCAGTGACGACCCTAGAAAATCGCAATACTCTTGAACTAATATTCTTTAACTTCATGATAAAACAATTAAGCTATGAATAACCTCAGTCAGTCTTGTAAACTGAATAAGCTATTACATTTAACTATATTCCTTTCTGTATTTTTTTATACTGCTGTAAGATCTCAAGAAAGCCCTTAGCAACTAAATTCTACTGGAGACGTAATACAATAGCGTCATTAGCACTGATATTTTAAATAAGCGAATATACATATCTTTGTTCTTTCTATTACAAAGATAAGCAATCAAATATAATACAATTTCCGCTATCATTAGCAAGAATAATTTTACTTCGGGAACATCAAAAATAAGCATTTGCAAGCACCTCACGTTCAAAGGGGCCACAAGTTACTTTTTAAACTGTGCCCATTTTTTAAAAAGCAGACTATAAAGAAGCAAGATTAGCCCCAACAAGTTAATGGTATGGTGGACTGCATCCAAACTTCTAAATAGATTAGCAAGGCCCATTCCGATGAGAATGGTAGCCAGTAAATACGGTTTTGAGCTTTTGAACATACTTTTCTCCTTAAAGTGTTTTTAGCTATCTGTGCACAAGCTATGAATTTTATTATAGATTGGAAGCCGATAAAAAAGTAGTGACATAAATGTCACTACTTGTCTGATTTTATATCCTTGATAATCGTACACATAAGAAAGAGAAAAAGACATAACCCAATAAGATTTAGGCATTGAAGTCCAAAACTCAGTTTTTCTCCCAAGTTATGTAAGGCAACAAGGATGAAGCCCATAGACATCATTAGAGACACTAGACGTTTTTTAGTCATAAGTACAAATACCTCTTCTTTTATATCGAAGTTTTCAACCACTATTCACAAGCTATTCACAGACTAGCAATTGACAAGGTATCTCAATTAAGATTTCTTTTTAATGGAATTGGTAGATTTGTGTTTTTCAAGCAATGACATAATAGGCTTATCCAAAAAGTCATCAAGGCCATGCAAACCATCCCTAAAATATAACTTTTCAAATCAAACATAATCCATCACCACCAGCATGTTGCTCCATAACCAACACCCCCTACGATAGCACCTCCAGCTGCTCCTGCGACAGCACCTTGCCAAGTACGTGTTTTGATACCTAATCGTAAACCATTACCAACTCCTGTAGCTACTCCTTGTTTAGCAAAACCTCCCCAGCTACATCCACCACCTTCAACGTTTGCAAGTGACTCGAGATCGAGTGTTTCAAAATTGTTCATTGTTTGTGTTGTCATTCTAACAACCTCCTAAAATATTATTTTTAGCTTTTTCTCTCAAGCTATGGTTTTATTATAAGTTGTAGGCCAAGAAAAAAGTAGTGACATAAATGTCACTACTCGATTTTGATTTTTAAGAAACCTTTTCGAATATAGAAGCTATGGTCTAGATTAGCTTACGCCCCTTCCATTGCGCCTGCTTGTAGGCTGTACATCTTGTGGTAGGTGCCGCCGAGGGCTAAGAGCTCCTCGTGGCTACCGTGTTCGATGATGCGGCCCTTGTCTAAGACATAGATGCAGTTGGCATCTTGGATAGTCGATAGGCGGTGGGCAATGGCAATGGTTGTACGTCCTTGACGCATTTTTGCTAGAGAGTTTTGAACAATAGCCTCTGTCTCCGAATCAATATTGGCTGTCGCTTCATCCAAAATCAAGATTTTAGGCTGGCTAGCAACGGTCCTAGCAAAGGCTAGAAGCTGACGTTGACCGGTTGAGAAACTTGAACCTCGTTCGGAAACTGGAGCATCATAGCCTTCTGGAAGTTTGTCAATAAAGTGGTTGGCATCCACAAACTCAGCAGCGGCTTTGATCTCTTCATCAGTTAAATCTTGATACATGGCAATATTGGACTTGATTGTACCATGATAGAGAAAGGGTTCCTGAAGGACAAGACCAATGTTCTTACGCAGCTCTGCTTGACTATAATCACGAATATCCACACCGTCAAGAAGAACTCGTCCTGATTGGAACTCATAAAAACGCATGAAGACGTTGATAATAGAGGATTTTCCGGAACCTGTAGAACCGACAAAGGCGATGGTCTCACCTTTATTGACAGAGAAGGATATGTCATCTAAAATCTGGTGTTTACCATCATAGGAAAAGGAGACATTTTCAAAGCGAATATTCCCCTCGGTAACCTTGGCATCTGTGTCTCTCTGTTCAGGCTCATAGGTACGCTCGTCAATCAAGGCAAAGACCCGACCTGCTGAGACCATAGAGGTTTGTAAGGTTGAAAAATTCTGCGTCACTTCAATCAAGGGATCAAAGAGGCGGTTAATGTACTGGATAAAGGCATACATGGTCCCCGCTGTGATGCCCAGATAGATACCTCGGTAGCCAAAATAGGCCATGAGAACAGCATAGCCCAGAAGCTTCAATAAACTCATGGCTGGGCGTAGAAAGAGAGAATCCAGTGACATGGACCGGCTGGCGTAAATCAAGTGTTCCTCATTAATGGCATCAAACTCTTTTTTGAGGCGTTTCTCTTGGTTAAAGGCCTGAATGATGCGAATCCCTTCGATACTCTCTGACAATTTGGCATTTATATCTGAAAGCAAGGCTCTGGTCTTTTCAATAATAACCACTGATTTTTTGCGGTAGAGGTTAACCAAAAGAACAATCAAAGGAAGAAAGAGAACAATCAGACCTGTCAGACGAATGTCCAAAATCATCATGGTATAAAGGGTGGTCACAAAGATAAAGATAGCCGAAATAAAGCTAGACAGAATCCCTGAGAACATCTCGCTAATAGTCTCTGTATCATTGGTCAAGCGGGAAACAATAGAGCCTGCTGGAGTTTTGTCAAAGTAGGACATCCCCAGTTTTTCCATATTGGCAAAGGCATCTCGGCGAATATCCCTGACAATACTGTAGGACACGCGCGCAAAAAAGAGATTTCCCAAATACTGGACTAGCGTCTGCAAGAGATAAAGACCATAGTAACCAATCAGAATCAAGCTTGCCGCCTGATTCATATCATGAAGATAGTGATCAATAAAATAAGAAGCCACTAGAGGAATGATACTCTTGATAATCGTTGTGGACAAGAGGAAGGTCAAAGCTAGAAAGGTCAAGAATTTGTAAGGCTTGAGATAAGTCAAGAGACGCTTAAACACAGACCATTGGTTTTGATTAGGCATCGACTTCTCCTCCTTCCATTTCTAACTGTTGAGACTCATAGGTCTTGGCATACCAACCACCCTGGGATAGCAAGTCCTCATGACGGCCACGTTCAATGATGCGACCTTCCTGCATGACTAAGATAAGATCAGCGTGCACCACCGCACTGAGACGATGGGCGGTAATGATAGTCGTCTTGTCCTTGC
>NZ_CM002133.1:2062141-2070901 GCF_000448665.1 Streptococcus sp. HSISS2
CTAGAAAGGTCAAGAATTTGTAAGGCTTGAGATAAGTCAAGAGACGCTTAAACACAGACCATTGGTTTTGATTAGGCATCGACTTCTCCTCCTTCCATTTCTAACTGTTGAGACTCATAGGTCTTGGCATACCAACCACCCTGGGATAGCAAGTCCTCATGACGGCCACGTTCAATGATGCGACCTTCCTGCATGACTAAGATAAGATCAGCGTGCACCACCGCACTGAGACGATGGGCGGTAATGATAGTCGTCTTGTCCTTGCGGGTATGTTTGAGATTTTCAATAATAGCATGTTCTGTCTTGGCATCAACTGCCGATAGGGAGTCGTCCAAAATCAAAATGTCTGGATTCAAAATCATGGCTCGGCTCATAGCCAAACGTTGTTTTTGACCGCCTGATAGGCTGACACCCTTTTCACCAATAATCGTTTCAAATCCCTCAGGCATATCCTTGATATCATCATAAACTTGAGCCAACTTAGTCGCTTCTTCCACCTTATCAAAGGCGAGGTCAGTATTACCAAAACGGACATTGTCTAAAATAGAACTAGCAAAGAGAAACTGGTCTTGAGGAACATAACCCATCAAGCTACGCAAGTCTGATAGGCGATAGTCTCGGATGTCATGCCCATTCAAATAGATGGCTCCTTGATTAACATCGTGCTCCCGCAAGAGCAACTTGACAAGGGCGGTCTTTCCTGAACCAGTCTGTCCAACCAAGCCAAGGGTTTGCCCCTTGTCCAAGGTGAAATGAATATCTCTCAAAGTATCCTCATCCTCAAAAGCAAAGCGGTCAATCGCATATTCTAAGCGACCATTTTCAATACTTGGGAGAGGGTGCGCAGGATCTTGAACATCTGATTCCTGCTCCAGAAGATTTTCAATACGTTGGTAGGACACATTTCCCCTCTGTGTGATATTAAAGAGGAAGCCAATGGCCATTAGAGGCCAAACCAGCATGTCCAAATAGGTAATGAAGGTTACTAAATTTCCGACCGTTATCTGACCAGCTTGAATCATAAAGGCTCCGACAAGAAGGGTCAAAACATAGGATGAGCCAACAAAGAGTAAGACCAAAGGATCAAAAAGGCTGTCATACTTCATGGTATGCATATTCTTTTTAAAGGTCATCTTATTGGTCTCTTGGAAGGACTGAAGCTCAGCCTCCTGATAGCCAAAAGACTTGGTTACCTTGATACCTGATACCGACTCTTGAACCTTATTATTAAGTTCGGAAAAGGCTGCCTGGGATTCTCCAAAAGCTTTATGTGTCTTACGGCCCAAACGGCTGGTCGCAAAAGCCATGAAAGGGAGGGGTAAGACAGCCACTAGTGTCATCTGCCAGGAAATGCTGAAGAACATGGTGATTAAAGTTACCAAGGCTGTGATAGATGCATCTACCGCTGACATGACACCCCCACCAGCCAAGCGGGTTAAAGAGTTGATATCATTGGTTGCATGGGCCATGAGATCCCCAGTTCGGTACTTTTGGTAAAAAGAAGGCGACATCTTGGTAAAATGCTCAAAAAGGCGTGACCTCATAATCTGACCCAAGCGATAAGAGGTCGCTAAGATATACATCCGCCAAACATAGCGCAAATAGTACATTCCCAAAGCTGCTAAAAGCAAATACACAAGATTCAGAAGAAAAATCTGATTGGTCAATTTTCCCGATGTAATAGCATCAATGACCCGCCCCATAACCATAGGGGGAATCAGATTGAGAACCGAAACCAGACTCAGTGCCAAAATCCCGACAATATACCGGCGTTTTTCTAACTTGAAAAACCACCAAAGTTTTGCAATGATTGATTGCTTAAAAAACAAATTATTCCCCCTATCCTTACAAACGGGTGATTATTAGTCTAACGACAGCTTACTTCCAATAACGGTAGATTGTCCCATCTTCTAGCTCAAAATAGCCAATATAAGTCAGTTTGCCAAAGTCAGTAGACTCTGGCAATTGATAGGCAAAGGAATCAAAATTATAGACCTTATGCCCACCATCCATAGAGTATCTTTCCTTGTCATGAATGACTGACGCATCCTTCTTAGGGCTCCAAATGCGTCTGATGTCATCAGACGTCTTATATTCTCTGACGAAATTGTACAATTCAAAGTTGGTTGCCTCACTGAGATAGCGACCACCGGTGTTATAATTAGCAACCTGACGCTCTCTCTTTATCTCAGGAAAATTCCAAACCTGCCCTCTTTCTCGCATAATATCGGCATCACGTCCGCTTTGATAAGCATCTGCTTTAACCGTTGGCATCGTTGCTCCTAGTGTTAATACGGTGACTAGTGTCATCATTAAGTGTTTCATTGTTTCTCCAAAAGTGTTTATTCATTTTTCCCTCTTTTGAATGTGTTATCTTTGTATGATAGAAAATAAGCGAAACCTGAGACGCGTAAGCTCCCAGGTTTTTTACTCTTTAAAATGCATTTGAATCAGTTTTACAAGGAGGCGGTAGACACCTAGTGCCACCAAACCTCCCAAAGTATTGGTCCATAAATCATCTAGCTCAAAGACACGATTAGCATCAATGAGAAGGTCAAGAATGACTTGTCCGACCTCAATCGTCAAAGACATGGCAAGCGTCGCTACAAGGACCTTTTGCCAAGACCTAAATCTTGGGTGCAAGGCTAGGAGTCCTAAAATCAGCGGACTCAGCAAGAAAATATTGGTCACATTTTGCCCAAGGACAAAGACAATTTCCTTAAGACTATCCAATTGATTAAAATTTGTTAGACTGTTGAAGGGTGTCAAGAGCACCACTACACGACCAAAATGTTGAATACCAGGAGTTTCAACACCTTCAACTAGCCCATACTGGGGTGTCCAACATAGGAACACTAAACAAAGGAGATAGGCACAAACCAACATTCGGCTTACCTGTCTTCCTTTTGGTGTTAGTTCTCCATCCTTATCTACCCAAGTCTTAAGCTGAAACATCTTACTTACCTTCTGATTTACCAGAAGCTTCTGCCACAGCCTTTTGACGGTCACGTTTCATGGTGTTTGAACGCAATTGTCCACAAGCAGCATCGATATCTGTACCGTGCTCTTGACGAACCACGCAGTTAACCCCATTTTTCTTAAGCACATCGTAGAAGGCTGCCACACGTTCCTTGGTTGAACGACTATATTGGTCGTGCTCTGATACTGGGTTATATGGAATCAAGTTGATGTATGACAACTTACGGATTTTCTTAGTCAAATCAGCCAACTCTTGAGCATTTTCAGGGTGGTCATTGACCTCATTAAGCATGATGTACTCAAAAGTAACACGACGGTTGGTTGTCTGGATGTAATACTCAATCGCTTCAAAGAGTTTTTCAAGTGGGAATGAGCGGTTAATGCGCATGATGCTTGAACGAAGGTCATTGTTTGGCGCGTGAAGTGATACCGCAAGGTTCACTTGAACTCCTTCCTTGGCAAATTCCTTGATTTTTGGTGCCAAACCAGATGTTGACACGGTAATGTGGCGAGCTCCAATAGCAAGACCATTGTCATTGTTAATAGTACGCAAGAAGCGAAGCACATTGTCATAGTTATCAAATGGCTCACCGATACCCATAACAACCACGTGGCTGACACGTTCACCATCGCCACGGTCATCAAAGTATTTTTGTACCAACATGATTTGGGCAACAATCTCACCAGCAGTCAAGTCACGTTGTTTCTTAATCAAACCACTGGCACAGAAAGTACAACCAATGTTACAGCCAACCTGAGTTGTCACACAGACAGACAAACCATAGTGTTGACGCATCAAAACGGTCTCAATCAACATACCGTCCGGCAATTCAAAGAGATACTTAACGGTACCATCTTTAGATTCTTGGACGATACGTTGTTTCAATGGGTTTACGCAGAAATTCTCATTCAATTTAGCAATGAAGTCCTTAGAAATGTTGGTCATTTCTTCAAAAGACTGCACACGCTTCTTGTAGAGCCAATCCCAAATTTGAGTGGCACGGAATTTCTTTTCACCATGTTCCATAGCCCAGTCAATCAACTCCTCACGAGTAAAACCATAGATAGATGGTTTGTAACCTTCCATATCTTCCAACTTCTGGCGTTTACGACGTTCTGGCTTTGCTTGTCTTGTTACTTCTGACATCCTTTAATTTCCTTTTTTCTGATTGTAAAATGATGACCATCTGACTTGGTCTTGCTTGGTTTCTTCGATACGTTATTGGGGATTTTAGACTTTGAGGCCTGCTTCTGACTTTTCTTGAAGTTTGACTTGCGCTCACGGCCGCCATCCTCTGGTCTTGATTTAAACTTAGGACGTCGCTTGATTTTCTCAAAGCTTGGCCCCTCTTGATCCCTGTCTCTTCGTTTGGGCTTATCCGACTTTTGCTTGCCAGAAGCCTTCTGTCCTTTATTCTTTTGCGAAGCATTACGATCTTTCTCTCTAGCTTCTTGAGAAGAGTTGCGACGACTATTCGAACGACGACGCTTGCGTCGAGGCTCATTTTCCTCTTCAAAGACAATTAGCTGTGGTTCTTCATTTTTCAAAATAAAATAGGCACAACCAAAGGCACAGTACTCACGCAAATACTCTGACAAACGGCTAATACGCTCCGTCTTTCGAGTATTTGGGCGTTCGTCCTCGTAAAATCCCTTAAGGCGAAGCTGATCATTTGACCAATCTCCAACAATATAATCATACTTGAGCATGATTTCAGAAAAACGTTGCCCAAAACGGGTCGCGTCTAAGGCATCCTTATGATTTTCAAGAACCGTAAACTGACAGGCATCTGATTTCAGAAGGTCGGCCACATACACAAAGTCTGGCCCTGGATATTTATTATAATTAAACATTTCTGGCAAGATTTCTTTACGCATGTGCCATCCTTTCTGCTGACTCTTATTTTCTATCTTGATGCTGTGATAATGCTCTTATCCCAATTGGCACCATTTTTTCTCAAATATTTGGCCACAAGTTCCCTTAACAGGTCTGGAAAAAGAAGAGTCGCATCCTTTTCCTTGATGGTAGGGAAATAAGCAGCATAGTAGTACTGATCCACAAGGACCAAACTAAACTTTTCATGAGAATCTACAACCCTACCATTATACAATAAATTACCGTTTTTGTAAGCAAAATTCCCTGTGATTACCTGACCAAATGTTTTTCCACGGAAGCCCATGCCTTTAATGGTTTGATTTCTGAGGAGTTCTGCCTTGGTGAAAACTTCTTGACAAATTTCTTTGAGCTCTTGGCCGGTCACTACCAGACGGGCCATTCGCATTTGATGGGGCAGGGCTTCTTGTAGGTCTGCCATGGTCACTTGAGGACCTAGTGTTTTCATGATGAGTCCAGTATTTAAAACCGTTAACTGACTATCTGTCTCTTGACAAACAGCTTCTAGCACCACCTGACAAGTCTCATCAAAACTCAATTTTCGACCTAAATCGGCCACCTTTTCCTGAGCTAATCGACGATAGCCTTCCTCTCGCATGGCCTGAATAAAGACTTGGTCTTCCTTGTCCAAATCTAAAAGATAGGTTTTGGTAGGAATAGCTACAATCTGACACTCCCTTAATTGCCCGTCTTCCACAGTTAAGTCAATGCAGCCGATATAATAACCATACCTATCTGCAGCCGCCAAATAAGTCTCATTAATCAATTTACCCTCTTCAAACAGGTGGTGGGTATGGCTCCCGATAATAAGATTCACCTGAGGGTAAGTCTCTGCAATCTGCTCATCATAGCGTATTCCTAAATGACTAAGCAGCACGACTAGGTCTGCATCCTGAACCTCAGGACGAGCCAAATCCTCCTCTAACTGCGTAAGCGGATTCAAAACCTCCCAACCATTTGGAGCATAGGTGACATAATATGGAAACGTATAAGCTAGAAAAGCAATCTTTGTTCCCGCTTTAGTTTGATAAATCAAATAAGGCTTAGCCCAGTCAGGCTGTCGGCCCTTGTCCTTGAGATTTCCTATGATAGGCTGAAAATTAGCCTGCTCATAAAGACAGTCTAGCTCAGCCTTAGCCAGTCCAATCCCTTCATTATTTCCAATAGTCGCATAATCTATTCCCAACTCATTCATCAGGGCGACATTAAAACGCCCAGCTGTCGCATCGGATAAGGGGTGGGACTTATCCACATTGTCCCCAAGATCTACCTTAATCAGCTCTCTATCCGTCTGACTCAAATCATCCACAGCTCGCTTGAGTTGTGGATACTGTTCGAAATGAGAATGTAAATCGTTAATATGGAGAATTCGAATCGTGTCTTTCATGACTTCTATTTTAGCACTTTTACCATAAAAAACTTGACATTCAATCTGCCAAGCCTTTAACTATTTTTCAAACAGGAAGGTATTCCTAGTTAACTTTCTTTTTAAATATTCTTCTGCGAGATGATAAACGTCATCTGCCAGGGATATACTGACATAGATGCACACAATTGAGAAAACACCTCCTCTAAAGTGTTGCCAAGCAAGGAATATAAGCCCATAAATCAGGAGCGCAAGTACTATTTGGCCAAAAAATTGACTCACTAGTCGTCTAAAAACCACAAGTAAGGCCATAAGTAATCCCACCTTTAATACCATAACCAATACCCTTTAAGGCTGCACCTTGCCAAGTACCTGTTTGAATACCACCTTTAACGGCTCCCCCAACAGCCCCGACACCTACGGCAGCTGTAGCTCCCCAAAAACTACATGCTGCACCCACAATGGTAGAAAGATCTTTGGAATCAAGCATGTCAATCTTATCAATAGTTTGTATTGTCATTAAAACAACCTCCTCAAAAAATCAAATCATAGCTCTTTATTTCAAGCTTTGACTTGATTATAAGTCAGAAGCCAACAAAAAAATAGTGACATCAATGTCACTACTTTTTTGTTGGGGGTGGATTCATCTTTGGAATTACAAATTATTTTATTTTTACTGAGGTTAAGTAAGGGTTTCAGTACACACCAATAGACATCAAAATATTAATTTTAAGCGATTTTTGATTTTTTGAAACTCATTATATCGCACTACAAATCAATAAAAACTCTACCTTTTACTCTACCTTTTTTAGATAAATATATCATTTGGATATTGAAGTTAAGCCTTGCTATCATTTCGATGGCAGGGCTTTTTAATATTTGGTACACTAACTTCTTATCTATATTTTGGTGGAGTTGAAGTTGACATCTACAAAGTTTAATGTTAGAATACATTCAAAAATATATTTGAATGAGGTGTTTTATGATTCAAAATATTGTTACTTCAATAATCCTGTATTCTGGGACAGCCGTAGACTTACTTATTATCCTAATGTTATTTTTTGCCAAAAGAAAAAGCAGAAAAGACATTATTAACATCTATTTAGGACAATTTCTAGGCTCTGTTAGTCTAATATTCCTAAGTTTGCTTTTTGCATTTGTCTTAAATTATATTCCTAGTAAAGAGATTTTAGGTTTACTCGGTTTGATTCCAATTTTCCTAGGCCTCAAAGTTTTGTTTTTAGGAGATTCTGATGGAGAAGCTATTGCAAAAGATGGTTTGCGCAAAGACAATAAAAACCTGATTTTTCTAGTCGCTATGATTACTTTTGCAAGTTGTGGTGCTGACAATATTGGTGTTTTTGTCCCATATTTTATTACCTTAAATTTAGCGAATTTGATAGTGACTTTACTTACCTTTCTAGTCATGATTTATCTCTTGGTTTTTTCTGCCCAAAAATTAGCACAAGTCCCTTCTGTTGGAGAAACTTTGGAAAAATATAGCAGATGGTTTATTGCCGTTGTCTATTTAGGATTGGGGATGTATATCCTGATTGAAAACAACAGCTTTGACATGCTATGGACTATGTTAGGCTAGGAGAAAAATTATGAAAAAAGATAGTATCTGTCAAGTGGATGTTATAAATCAACAAAATGTTACAACCGCAACGAACTACCTTGAAAAGGAAAAAGTCCAAAAATCACTTCGCATTTTATCAAAATTTACCGATAATAAACAGATAAATATCATCTTTTATCTCCTTGCCGTCGAAGAACTCTGTGTCTGCGATATAGCCTGTTTATTAAATCTCAGTATGGCATCTGCCTCCCACCATCTTCGTAAACTAGCCAATCAAAACATCTTGGACACTAGAAGAGAGGGGAAAATTATATATTATTTTATAAAAGATGAGGAAATCAGAGATTTTTTTAATCAACTAGGATAACAACTATTTTTACTACTTTTCCATGATTATAGGAGGCTTATCTATGAAATTTTTGATGAAAATTACTCACAAGAAATACCTACTCGTATCAAATGTTTAAGAAAAAGTATAATTTAAAGCAAAGTGACTTAGGTAATGCAGGTCAAGTTAGCCAAGTTGAAAAGGGAAAGCGACAAGTTACCGCTTCAATATTGCTTTATTTGAATACTCAAACCGACTTAGACTATAAAGAAATTATTTTTGGAGATATTGCCAAGTTTGTTGAAAATATGTTTTACCACTGCTTCAGCTCTATTTTATTTAGAGATTTGGAAACTGTAGATAAAAGAATGAATTCTTTGTCGGATGATGACTTAATTCAATACAATCTAAATGTCTTGGACTTTCCAAGACATTCGCAAATTTCAATATTCAAAGAAAAATGTTTTGGCTTCTGATGAAACTGAAATGGATACTTTTCACAAAAAAGACGACATTGACATTACTGTTGGTGAAAAAAGTTATAACCTCGCTAGAAGTTTTAGAACCAGTACCATCAATGAATTGACTGTCATTGATTTTGAAGAAATGTTTGA
>NZ_CM002133.1:2072257-2090882 GCF_000448665.1 Streptococcus sp. HSISS2
ATGATGACTTAATTCAATACAATCTAAATGTCTTGGACTTTCCAAGACATTCGCAAATTTCAATATTCAAAGAAAAATGTTTTGGCTTCTGATGAAACTGAAATGGATACTTTTCACAAAAAAGACGACATTGACATTACTGTTGGTGAAAAAAGTTATAACCTCGCTAGAAGTTTTAGAACCAGTACCATCAATGAATTGACTGTCATTGATTTTGAAGAAATGTTTGATATTCTTTGGTTGATGTTAGGGGATAATTTAATTAAATCATTTGAAGTTAATGTCTGTGGTATACTAATTGAATCAGACGGAAATGGCATACCCTCAACATTTAGGCAAGAAAACATTGATCCCCTCATCAATAAATGGTGGTATGATAATGTTTCGACAGAAATTATCCCTAATCTAATAAAAAAACTCAAAGAAAATCCACTATTCAATATCAGATTCAGTTTAGCTTAAATTATCAAAATCAACTTTCTTTTGTATCATTTTGTTGGATTTTTTGTAGTAAATAGTAGAAAACTTTTTATCCTTCACATTTTCAGCCCATAAGTTATCCTTAATTATATTGCGAGCATATACGGAGACTTTCTCAAAAGTTAGATAATAATCAAAAAAGCTGAAACCTTATAGTTTCAACCTCTTGAATTTTTTGCAATCAAAATTTACTGTTACCTAAAAGCCAAACTTAGAAACTTTGCTTCTTAGCTTTACGCTCAGCACGGCCCTTAGCACGGTTGGCCGCACGGCGTTCACGTTTGCGTTTCTCGTCAACCTTCCACTGAATTTTCTTCTTGTAGCCAGGCTTGATTTTTTCTTTTTCTTCTTAACCAGACCAATCATTTCTGTATCAAGTTTTTGATAGGCTTTTTCACGGTTGGCACGACGGTCACGGTCATAGGTATCTTGAAACTCACCATCCTTATAAACCTTAGGATTAAAGGTGATACCCATCTTTTCAAGCTCACGAATATCGGAATCGTCACTTGGTTGATAGAGGGTGATGGCTGTTCCTGACAAACCATTACGTCCTGTACGTCCCACACGGTGAACAAAGAAGGACAAATCTTGAGGGATGGCGTCATTGATAACATGGCTAACCCCTTCAATATCAATCCCACGCGCTGCAAGGTCAGTTGCTACAATATACTCAAAATCAAGCTTCTTGACTTGATTCATGATACGCTTACGTTCACGTGGTGGAATACCTCCATGAATTTTGGCAACCTTAAGACCATTTGACACCAAATAACTGTGTAAGTCATCCGCACGTTCCTTGGTATTGACGAAAATCATTGCCAGATATGGCTGCATACCCTTAAGCATCTCAAGAATCTGTTCATTCTTATTACGTCCCTTAGTAGATACCAACCAATTATCAATGGTATCCGCAATCACCGTTGAAGTCTTGATTTGTTCCATGACAGGATTAGTCAAGTATTTCTTCAAGAACGGTTGTAATTTTTGGGGAATCGTCGCAGAAAAGACCAAGATTTGAACTTCCTTAGGTAGGCTTGCCGCAATCTTATCTACAGTATCCAAGAACCCCATGTCCATAGTCATGTCAGCTTCGTCAACAACAAAGGTATGGGCCTTATGAATTGCCAAGTCACCAGACTTAATGAGGTCATAGATACGCCCAGGTGTCCCAATAACGATATGAGGTTGGGCTACCTTAAGTTTCTCAATCTGACGTTGCTTGTCCGTACCACCCACGTAATTAACAACACGAATTTCTGTCGCAGAGTGTTTGGCAATCTGTTTTGTCGCCTGGTAAATTTGTGTTGCCAATTCACGTGACGGTGCAGTAATCACTACTTGCACATCCCCACTCTCTGGGCTGAGCTTTTCAAAAATTGGCAAGAGGAAGGTATGGGTCTTCCCTGACCCCGTCTTTGATTCACCCACCAAATCACGACCTGAACGGACTACGGGAATCAATTTCTGCTGAACAGGCGTTGGCTCCTTAAACTTAATCTCGTCAAGGGCCTCCTGAATAAATGTTTTAAAATTAAAATCTTTAAATGACATCTTTACTTACTTCTTTTCTATCTAGTCTATCCTTACCATTATAACAGAAAAAGAGCATTTCTGCTCTTTTCATTTATTTCATCACGTTCCCGAGAACCATCCAAAGGGTAAGGGCACTTGCAAGAGCTCCAACAGTCCAAAGGAAAGCATCAACCTTCCACTCTGACCATTTCTCTCCATTACCTGAGAGACCACCCAATTCGAGATGATGGTGGAATGGTGTCATACGGAAAATACGACGACCTTCACCATACTTACGCTTAGTGTATTTGAAGTAGCTGACTTGCAACATGACAGAAGCTGTCTCAAAGACATAAACCAAACCAATCAAAAGCAATGTCCACTCTACACGTAGGGCGATAGAGATAACGGCAAGCATGGCACCAAGTGACAAGGAACCGACATCTCCCATGAAGACCTTGGCTGGCTTGTGGTTAAAGACAAAGAAACCAAGAAGGGCACCAATCATAGTGATGATGATTGTTAAAATAGCGAACTCACCCTTAACAAAAGCGATAATCCCGTAGGCAATCAAGCTGATAACCACAGAGATAGAAGCCAAACCATCAATACCATCTGTCAAGTTGACCGCATTTGAAAAACCAACAATCCAGAAGAGGACAAAGATGATATAGAAAACACCTAAATGAATGGTCAAACCACCAATAGCTAGGCTATCTGTACCACTTGGAAGGACATGAATAAAGTAGAAAAGCAAACCAGCAATAATTTGCAAGGCCATCTTTTGCCAAGGTTTAAGCCCCTCATTGATTTGATGGAAAATCTTAAGGAAGTCATCCAGAAATCCAATGATACCATAAATCAAGAGTACAAAGAGTATCCCTACTGGGGCACCATAGGCTTGGTGTCCCTTACTAAAGACATGGAAATTAAAAATCAAACTAACCAAAATCGCAACTACAAGGAAGACAGTTCCTCCCATGGTTGGTGTTCCAGCCTTGGCCAAGTGCTGTTTCACATCTTCGTGCATCTGTTGGCCACCAATTTTTTGATCTTGTAATAAGTAATAAAGTGAGGCATGGCTAGTACCGTTAACACAAAGGCAATCACGCCCGCTATCAGACTCATAGTCATCTTAATCTCCTAAAGTAATGGTAATCTTCTTAGTTTTAGACAGGGCTTTTCCTGCCGCAACGCTTTGTTTGGTAACAGTTCCTGACTTGCCACCCTTGTATGTAATCTTAATACCTTTCCATTTAGCAAAAGTTTCAACATTATCCTTGGTCCATCCATACATGTCTGGAAGTTCGGTGAAATCGTTGGTCATGATTAGGATTTGCTGATTAGCTTTAATATTTTCTTTCGCACCTACAGAAACCTTTTCAATCTTATCACCAACACCCAGAATAATGGGATGAGTCAAGTTTTGGCGAAGGGTATTGGCCGTCTCACCTGGGCGTTTTCCAATAATGTCACCCGTTTGATAGCTCGTTTCATCGGTCTTTCCACTACCTTCAGAAACAGAGCTATCAAGCGTATCACCCATGGACATGGCTTCTTCTAGGACAGGGTTAACCACCGTCGCATAAAAATTATTATCCCAGGTCTTAGGTTCCTGAACCGTTACATACATGACATATTGTGGATCATCAGAAGGAACCATAGCTACAACTGAGTTGAGCGTTTCGTTGGTCCCAACTTTATAGGTTCCTGTCTTTTCATCAGCCACTTGGGCTGTTCCTGACTTAACCGCAACATCATAATTACCAACCTTAATGATTGGCGAACCTTCAGACTTGTTGTACAGGGTACCAAACTCTGGGTCTGTACCAACAGAAATCATATAATTACGGGTCTCAGAAGCAGCCTGCTTGGAAACTGGCTTACCAATAACTTCTTTCTTAGCCGTACGAACAGTGCCCTGGTTGACATCCGCAACTTGTTTGATAAATTGAGGTTCCAACATAACACCGTTGTTAGAGATAGCTGAAAAAGCACGGAGCATCTGAACCTGAGTCACTGAAATCCCTTGTCCAAAGGATGATTGCGCAATATTCACAGAGTTTCTTGAGACAACCCCTGAAGATTCACCTACCATCCCAAAACGGGTTGGAAGTCCAAACTTATAGAGTGATAGGTAGTTTGACCAAACCTTGTCTCCCATCTCTTGTTCCAACATGGTCATCCCAACGTTACTTGAATAAGAGAAGCCTTGGGCAAATGACATGGTTCGACCTGACGAGATACCTTCATTAATAGACCAGTCATTGATTTCAACATCATCAACCTTGATACCATTGGCATTGCTATAGGTCGCATTAGGATTGAAACTTCCGTTATTGATAGCCGATGACAAGAGCATCACCTTCATGGTTGACCCTGGTTCATATTGGGCCTCATAAAGTCGGTTAACCCAGTCATAACTTTTCTTGGCTTGTCCTTCGAGGGTATCAGAGTTATAGGTAGGACGTTGTGTCGTCGCAAGAATTTCACCTGTTTTTGCATTGACAACTGTCGCTGAAGCATTAACCCCTTGGGTTTCCTCCATAAAGGTATCCATCTGCGTTTCCAAGAAGGTTTGAAGAGGCGCTGATAAGGTCGTATAGATGTTCTTACCATCAATAGCTTCCTTGGTAACAGTTTCCGTTCCAAGAAGAGTATTACCGTCCTTGTCCTTTTCGTAGATGGCTTCGCCGTCTTTCCCTGTCAAAAGGCTATTCAGCGAACGCTCTAAACCGGTTTGACCGACCAATGAATAAGAACCGTCTTTTTTGTTCTCAACAGCTTCGGCACGGCCAAGAAACTCTGAAGCAAAGGTTCCATTAGGATACATACGTGAGGTTGTCGCTTCAAAAGCCATACCCTTGATATCTGCATCCTTAAAAGCCTTTTCAAGTTCCTCTTTAACTGAGTAGGTGATACCCTTACCCTTTAGACCAAAGGAAACCTGATAGGCACCTTTAGTACGCAATTGAGCTAGAGCATCGCTTTTCTTAATTCCTAGCTTGTCCTTTAAAATATCGGCAACCTTATCAAACTGGCTTTCTTGAACGTAGAGTTTCTCCTGCGTTGCTGAGACATAGCTGGTTGACACAATAGCGTAAATGGCGTAACTGGTTGAATCTTCAGCCAAAACATTTCCATTTCGGTCGTAAATCGTCCCACGTTTGGCAGCCACTGTGGTTTTAGTGTTATATGACTTAGCAGCCTGTGTGGACAAATCAACACCAAACTTACTATCTGTCCCAATGATTACCACAAAGTTGATAATGAAGACGAAAAAGATAAAGATACTAAGAACCATAAGGTTCTGACCAACATGCTGTCGATTCTGGGCAGGTTTTCGCCTATCCTTTACGACATAATTTAGAAATAAATGTTTTAGTTTTCTTAGTCTGTTCATTGGCTATTTCACACTCTTAATACTATCGTTATTAATAGACAGGCCTGCTTTATTGGCAATCTCTTTGATACGATCAGAGTTAGTCAACTCATTCACTGCCTGTTTTGCATTGTTAAGCTCTGTCTTCTTATCACTGATCTTGCTATTAAGGTCTGTGATTTGTTGCTTGATGGCCTGATTACGTCCCTGTAAAAAGACAACCGAGATACTCATCACAACAGCTGTCAAAACAATTGCCGAATAGAAGGCCTTTTCCATACGGGTCATAAAACGAATATGGTTTCTAAGGGCTCTATTAACAACCTGATGTTCCTGATTTTCCATAGTTATTTCCTGATTTTTTTAGCCACACGCAACTTAGCAGAATGCGAGCGGTTGTTTGCTTCTAATTCTTCCTGACTAGGCAGGATAGGCTTTCGATTTACTAATGCCACCTTAGGTTGGAGGTCTTCGGGAATAAAGGGTAAGCCTTTAGGCACATCTACCGTACTGGCTTCCTTAAAGAGCTGTTTGGTTAAACGATCCTCCAAAGAATGGAAGGTAATGACCGAGATACGACCATCCACAGCTAATAGGTCCAAAGCCTCCTGAATAGACTCATCCGCAGCACCAAGCTCATCATTAACTTCGATTCGGATGGCTTGGAAAATTTGTTTGGCTGGATGGCCCTTTTTCTTCAGTTCCTTGGCAGGCTTAGCAGATTTAATAATTTCCGCCAGTTCCGTCGTCGTCTCGATAGGTTTGACCTGACGTGCTTGCTCAATCTTACGTGCAATCTGTTTAGAGAACTTGTCTTCACCATACTTGAAGAAAATACGCACCAAATCGTTGTAAGGATAAGTATTAACCACCTCATAGGCCGTTAAACTAGCTTCCTCATTCATACGCATATCCAGCTTGGCATCCTGTTTATAGGAGAAACCACGCTCACGCTCATCCAACTGTGGGCTAGACACACCCAAATCGTAGAGAATGCCATCAATTTCAGACACTCCCAGAGCTTCAAGGTTAGATCTGAGGTTACGGAAATTATCCTTAATGAAAGTCACCATTCCCTTGTCAATATAGTCTTTCAGACGTACTTGGGCGTTATCAATAGCCTTTTGGTCTTGGTCGAAACAGTACAAATGTCCTTTTTCAGACAATTGTGACAAAAGATAAGACGAATGTCCTGCGCCACCCAAAGTCGCATCGACATAGATGCCATCAGGCTTGATATCAAGCATATCAACAGTTTCGTGTAAAAGAACGGTTACATGGTGAAATTCATTAGTCATAACTTTTATTATAGCACAAGACTAGAGAAATTGTCTCGCCTTGAAAGTTGTTAGAATGGCAAAAAAGCCAGACCCTAGGCCCGACTTTATGATTGATAGATTGGTTCTCAAAAATTAGTCTACTCTGTAATAATAACTTTCCTCTGAAGGCATCCCATTCGTCGCTAAGATTCGGTCCTTACTGTTATCTCCCGCATCACTTCCATCGCTAACTCCTTTAGGACAAAGCTGAATTGGGGTATTGCCTGTTGGATTGGAATCAACATAAGTTAGACTATATATCCCAGACACATATTGATTTTGAGTGACCTTATCTATTGGGTAAGTATGTCCCCAGAAATCTAACTGTCCGTCCGAAGTAATGGTGATGCTCTTTCCATTTGAAGACTTCCATGTCCCTACAGCTGACTTGTAGTTACCATTTTTCAGTTCATCAGCCTTAAGTGAGCTTGAGCTTGTTTTACCTTCCGACGATGTTTTAGAACTACTATTACTTGAAGCACTGTCCAAGTCCTTCCAATCCCAATCAGAAAGATCTGCTTTTTCAGCACCTGAATCGCTGTCGTCTTTGACAAGAGACTGACCGTCATTATTAAAGTGGTAACCTGAACCACCACCTGCTGTGGCACCGGCACTACCATAGTAGCTAAACGTCTTATCCTTGAGGTAAGCCAAGGTCATACGCTCACCCAACATACCCAGTTGTTGACCTTCTGTCAGACGAATGACCTGACCATCATCCTTAGAAATAGTATAGATATCCGTAATCATATAGTCTTGAAAGACTTTACCAGGCTTAAAAGCAAACACCAACTCGTCAACCCCATTACCATCCAAATCACGGTAAGTATAGACCGTTGAGGCAGGATTCATTTGAGAATGAGCATATCCCACCACCAAAGGATTAATTGAAGAGTCAGTTTGATTGTCAGCTACAGCTGTTTGATACTTACTAATGATGTCATCATAAGCAGAGGTATCCACTTTTTCCTCTTCACTTGAGCTTTCGCTGCTATCTGATTGGGACTGCTCTACTGATGAGGAAGAATTGGTAGATGATAAATGATTAGACTGATTTGAACAAGCAGCTAATAGGGCTAGGCTAGATAAGCCAGTTACTAATAACAATAATTTCTTTTTCATAATAATCTTTCTATTCGGCTACAGTAGAGTTAACATCCCCGTTATAAATCGTAGATGTTGAAGCATCATTTTGTGATTCGGTATAAGTTGTTGGGGGAGCATAATTATACTGTGGTGCTTGGTAAGTCCCTTGGGCTGAGGAAGGCGCTGGTGTCACCGTAGTCGTTGTGGCTGCCTGTGTCTGACTAGCTGCTACAGATGCCGTGCTAGAGCTGGATGACTCGCTAGACCTTGATGCCGACGATGACATGCTAGAGCTAGATGATTTAGAGGAAGCCTTAGCTTTTGATGACGACTGTTTGGTGCTGACCCTCACTCCTACCTCGGCATGATGATGAGTAGGACGGAAAAAGACAATAGCCAAAGCCAATAAAAGAGCTGGTAGGGTAAATGCCAAAATAAGGTAACGTTTTTCTTTTAAGTGACGAAATAGTTTCATAAGTTATTCACATTTCTTAAATTATATTTTAGTATTGATTAGTCTCAGATAAGATTATATCAGAAATATTAAAATGTGCAACATTGACATAAAACTTATGAAAGTAGAGAAACGGACTTTAAAAGAAGTAAAAATTTTTTGATTACCTACACATTATTCAAAATCTATTAATCGAGCAATTCATTTCCTAAGGCATCTTGATGGTATTTCGTACCTGGCTTCGAAGTAAATATCATAATACCGAGAACAATATTCCATATGAGATTGACCACTAAAAGTGGGGGGAAAAGACTTAATGCAGCAATGAAAAGATGTAAGACACCAATACCGTTATTCCCAATATAGAAGAAGTAAAAAGGTCTCAAGAAGAATGCTAATAAACCTGCAACCATTTTCGATTTTTGTGTAGTAGTCGGTGTAACTTGCTGTCCTAGATTCACCTTAGAAACAATATATGTCTCACCATTTTTATAGTATTCTACAAAATCTCCGACTTGAGGTTCAAAGCCAAAATTTTCTATAGGAATTTCTGCAAAGTTTCCAACTGAATCTCCCACAGAGACGATACCATTTTCGATTTTAATAATTTTGTTCACCTTTATTCTCCTTTCTTATCTGTTTTTTCTTAAATCCAAGGACAACCGCAAATACAACTAAAATTACACCAATACTAACGAATAACCCTGTAGCCTTTTCACCAGTATTTGGTAGAAGACTTTTCTTTTCAGTATTCTTTTTGACTGCTGAAGATGAAGAGTCCAATGTAGAACTTGAAGACACTTGCCCCTTATGTAATGTTCCATTATCCTTCTCATTTGACTTCGCTTGCAATTCAGGAATACTTTCATGAGAATCGTTGGAAGACGAAGAGCTACTAGAAGATTTATTCGTTTCTGTGTTTGAATAATTTTTTTCTACTTCAGTCTTACTTCCAGAAATTTCAGTTTTACTTTCACTAGATGAAGATGATGATGGCTCACTTGGCGAAATCTGATTAGGTGTTACTGAACTTGATGAACTCTCAGTTGACGAAGAACCTTCTGACTGTTTGCTTTCGTCACTGTTACCATTAAATGGAGGGATATAAATATCCTGACTGAAACTACCGTCCTCAGTAAAAATTGTCAAAGTATAAGAGTGTGTGGGGTTATCTTTAACATGTTTTGTTCCCGGTTGAACCTCAATATCAAAACTTTTCGATTGTTCATAACCGTTAAATGGAATTTCTGAGATTTTTTCACCTGTTTGATTATCTGTTAACACTCGTTTTACTGCAGAAGTCAATCCTTCTGGTAATGTCCCTGACATTTTATAGTATGGTTCACCCAACCCAGATATCTCCCAATTTCCAGATGAAGTAACAGTTTTAAGTGAATTTAAAGTACCAACTTCAACTGAATCTGCTTTAATCGTATTGGAAACATCTGTTGAAGTAACATTTCCCAATAAAGCTACTGATAATGTTGTAATAGCAACTAGTGAATAATATTTTTTCATGATTTACTTCCTTTTCAATTTTGCTATCCATTATTATCCCCCCCCCCCCGAAAAAAAGTCAAGAGTTTTTTAACTATTTTTAAAATTAATCAATTAATTATTAATCATAAAACATCAATAAATAAGTATTCTTAATCCTGTTTAAATTTTTATCAATTTTTTAAACGAAAAATATATATGGTTTATATCTAATTTTATTATTATTTTCTTTATTTATAATTTTATGGTGTTATTCAAATTAAATGTATTAAAAATCCACTGAAAATAAAAAACCAACTCAAAGAGTTGGTTGGTTGTCATTATTGCTTTGGGTTATCGACATTGTTAAATGGCACTTCTACTTCTGTTGGTTGGCATAGTAGAAAAACAAGGATAAAAATACCGACAAATGGGATTAAAGGAATAAAAATATACAGCCAATTGGAGCCAGCATCACGCAAACGACGAACAGTT
The DNA here is from genome assembly GCF_000448665.1 of Streptococcus sp. HSISS2. NCBI lineage: Bacteria > Bacillati > Bacillota > Bacilli > Lactobacillales > Streptococcaceae > Streptococcus > Streptococcus sp. HSISS2. The sequence continues at coordinate 2,082,465 of NZ_CM002133.1, forward strand.
ATAGCAATACCAGGTAAAACCGTAGCAACACCATAGGCAAAAAAGATAAGTAGTAAAATAACACCAATAGTAAATAAATCACTTGATCCTGTTTCAGCTGCCATTCTTTCAAACACTGCTAGGAGCAAATACCAAGCAAATAAAATCAATACATGTGCCGAATATGCAAACCAGTAATCTGAAGGTGTTGAACATCCCGTAAAATCAACATAGCCCTTCCAAAACTTTTTGTAGGCTTCAATCATAATACCCCCCCTTTTTTTAATGTTACTGTCAGTATAACAAGAGAAGAGGCGCTTGACAAATTAACTAAAAAACAGCCTAGCAAGGCTGTTAAGTCATTATTATTGCTGTTGGTTATTGAAGTTGTTAAATGGCACTTCTACTTTCGTTGGTTGGCATAGCAAAACAATGAAGATAATACCACCGACAAATGGAATTAAAGGAATAAAAATAAATGCCCAATTGTAGCCAGCATCACGTAAACGGCGAACTGTTACAGCAATACCAGGTAAAAGCGCAGCAATACCAAAGGCAAAAAAGATAAATAGGATGATAAATGAAATAACAGCTAAAAAGCTTGATTCTGTCGCACGTGCAATGCCTCCAAAGATTGCTAGCAACACATAAAAAGCAATAACTGTTAACATATTTGCCAAATATGCAAACCAATAATCTGAACGTGTTGAACGGCCCTTGAAATCGACATAGCCCTTCCAAAATTTTTTGTAGGCTTCAATCATAATAAAATCCCCCTTTTTTATGATACTCCCAGTGTAGCAAGAGAAGGGAAGATTGACAAATCAACTAAAAAACAGCCTCGCAAGGCTGTTAAGTCATTATTATTGTGGTGGATTATTGAACTGGTTGAAAGGAAATTCTACTTTTGTGGGTTGACAAAACAAAACCAACAGTACGATATCACCTATAACAGGCGCATAGCTTAAGAAAATCAATGCCCAATGAAAACCAGCATCACGCAAGCGACGCACCTGAAGGGCAATAGATGGAATATAGTTAGCAAAGAAATATAGCATTGCAAGCAAATACAATAATATAAAAATAATATGATAATGACTATTCGGACTATCAAAAACAGTTACAACTATAACTATGCTAAATAAAATGATAGTTACTATAGTATTTGCTAAAACTGCCAACCAATAATCTGAGCGGCTTGAACGTCCCGTAAAATCGAAATAGCCCATCCAATACTTCTTATAAGCTTTAAACATGGCAAAATCTCCTCATTCTTGATACCACCAGTATATCAGAAGGCCTGTCGTCTAGCAAACCAACTTAAAAAAGCTCCTTCATGGAGCTTGATGGTTTATTCTCTAACTTGTCCTTGTCCGTTAATATAGAACTTGGTTGAGGTTAAGGCCTCAAGTCCCATTGGACCACGAGCGTGCATTTTCTGAGTTGAAATTCCGATTTCAGCACCTAGTCCAAAGACGAATCCATCTGTGAAGCGGGTTGAAGCATTAACATAGACAGCTGCAGCGTCAACATCGTCTTGGAATTGCTCAGCACGACTAATATCCTGAGTCACGATAGCCTCTGAATGCGATGTCGTGTAAGTATTAATCCAACCAATAGCCTCGTCAAGGCTGTCTACCACTTTAACTGACATGATATAATCAAGAAACTCTGTCGCAAAATCTTCAGGTGAAGCGGGTACAGCTTTTTCCATAAGTTTCAAAGCCCTTTCATCCGCACGGAACTCAACAGACTGAATTTTTGAAATAGCTTTTTCCAAGTTAGGCAGGAACTCTTCTACAATATCAGCATGAACGACGAGAGATTCTGCCGCATTACACACACTTGGTCGTTGAGTCTTGGCATTGATGACAATCTGTGTCGCCATATCTAAGTTAGCATATTTATCCACATAAATATGACAGTTACCAACACCCGTTTCAATGACTGGAACCTTGGCTTTTTCTTTAACCGTTTGGATGAGACGAGCTCCACCACGAGGGATGAGCAAGTCTACATACTTAGTCGCCGCCATGAGTTCTTCTGCTACCTCATGAGAGGTATCTTCAACCAGCTGAACGGCATCTGCTGTGATACCCGCATTTTCCAAAGCCTTACGAGCTACTGTAACCAAGGCCTTGTTGGAATTGATGGCATCACGTCCTCCACGAAGAATAATGGCATTATTGGTTTTAAAGGCAAGGCTAAAGGCATCGATTGAGACATTGGGACGGCTCTCAAAAATCATAGCGATAACACCCATAGGAACACGCTTTTGAATGATTTTGAGACCATCCAGATTCGTATAGCCACGAACTACTTGACCGATTGGGTCCTGAAGATCTGCCACCTGACGGACACCCTCAGCAATCCCTGCGATACGGTCTTCCGTTAAGAGCAAGCGATCTTGCATAATCTCTGAAATACCATTTTCCTTGGCATTGGCCATATCCTTAGCATTTTCAGCGATAATATAGGCACTCTCAGCTACTAGAGCTTTAGCTACCTGATTTAGAAGGTCATTTTTAGCTGCTGTTGATAATTTAGCAATCTGACGACCCGCCACTTTGGCCTGCTGGCCCAATGTATCAATATGTGTCATATTAGTCCTCCTGTTTAAAGAGTGTACCGATTTTGGCTCCTTCTAGGACACGAAGAATGTCACGCGGATTTTCACCATTCATTAAAACCATTTGGCTTTGATTTTCAAAAACCATCTGGGCTGACTTAATCTTACTCATCATACCACCCGTACCAAATTTACTACCAGCACCACCAGCTGAGGCTAGAATTTCCTCTGTAATCTCTGGTACATAGCTACGAAGGGTTGCATCTTCATAGACATTTGGGTTCTTATCGAAGAGCCCATCAATATCTGACAACATAATGAGTAGGTCAGCACCAACAATCTTAGCTACGATAGCTGACAAGCGGTCGTTGTCCCCAAACTTAGTCGCATGGTCCATTTCATCTACGCTGACAGCATCATTTTCATTAACAACTGGAACAACTCCAAGCTCAAAGAGGCTTTCAAAGGCATTGATGGCATTGGCCAAACTCTCAGGATACTCGACCACATCACGGGTCAAAAGAAGCTGAGATACCTTGGTTTGGTAATGTGAAAAGACCTGAGAATAAAGGCTCATCATGGCCACCTGCCCTACACTTGAGACAGCCTGTTGCTTACCAACCTCTGCTGGGCGCTTCTCAAGATCTAGGACATTAAGACCAAATCCCATAGCCCCAGAGGATACGAGGACAACCTCAATTCCTTTATTATGTAAGCTAGAAATCACAAAAGCTAGCTGATCGATTTTTTCAAGATTAATTTTCCCTGAAGGCAAAACCAGGGAGCTAGTCCCGATTTTGATAACTAGGCGTTTTACTGAGTCAAAATTTCGTTTCATGTTTATGATTATACACTAAATTCAGGTATTTTAACATATATAATGCATAAGTTTACATATTAAAGATTTTCAGTAAAAAAGAATCCCTCCAATCGGAGAGACTCTTTAAACAGTTTGTTCTAGGCAAAAAATATGGCTCTAATACGTTTCCAACGTCTGCGGTCAACAAAGAGATAAACGATTAGGGCAATTAAAGCTATAAGCCCAGATACTATAGCGTTGACTACTAGGGCAATCCAGAACTTACTTGCAAAGAAGACAATACCTCCTAGCAAGGCAGCGATGAAAATTGTAAGAATAAAGATACCCATATAGAGCCACTGTCCGCCACCCCGATTGAAGAGCTGAGTGACTTCCTGCCAATTCACTTCCAATAATTTAAGGTCACGTTCAAAGAAATAGCCACCTACAAGATAGGTTGTTACGAGAAAACCAAGAGCGAAACTTGCCACCAAAATAGGATGGAGATGTGCAAGGAATATTAAACCAAGTCCTCCTAGTAAGAGGGATACACCGACTTGCAAGCCATAGAAAATCCAAAACTTTTGACGAAGATAGTCACCCGTATTGATTGGCAGGCTACGGATAAAGTCAAAGTTTGTTCCCTCTAAGGAAGTTGCCACCCCAAGAAAACTTGTTGGTTGCGCTGAAAAGAAACCAAAGGCAATTCCGACTAAAAGCATGAGCCCGAAATAGTCTGGACCTAAATCTTTCAAAAAGAACGCACCTCCGCCCAGCATGATCATATATAATACTGGTACCACATAGGTATTGATAATGAGGGTTGAGTTTCCCAAAGTAGATAAATGATGGCGAACCAAGACCTGTCTTTGACTTCGAGTAACAACTTTTACCTGAGTCTTTCTAGCCTTTTTGTTATAAATGGCTTCGTGGAAATAACGAGGCATTCTGACTTTATAAAACCAAAGACCCAAGATAAGCACTGAGATAAGAGGAAGATAAAAATTTAGTAGAGCCTCCGGAGATAGAGGAGCAGCTACCACATCATAGTAACCTCTTAGATAAGGCAACAAAGGAAAATCGATATGTCCAGCACCCTTAACATAACCATTAAGAAAACCAACCATCATGATAGGGAACATAATCAATAGGGTTGACAGGGTCATCAAAATAGTCGAATAGAGCTTTTGACGAGAACTGCGAACAATCAGCGTTCCAACACTATTAGACAGAATCACTGAAAAAACGAGATTGATAAAGAGAGAAACGATAAAGGATAGAAACCCCACGACTATCCCCAGCGGGCCAATAAATTGCCAGTAAGCTAGAATGAGAAGACTAAGGATAGGTACCATGAAGGTCATCCCAACCATAGAACCTGACAAGGTCTTGGCCAAAAAGACTTCTGATGGCTTTAAGGGAAGAGGCAGATAAGCCTTGCTATCCTTACTATCGTAAAAGGTACTATAGAGAGCCGTAAAAGTCTGGAGAAGCCCCATGACTGAAAATGTCAAAAGATAGAGGGTTAAGACTCCAGGATTGGCCTTATAATCGACACCTACAAAAAGATAGCTATAAACAACCGTAAAAATAATTAAAATCAAGAGTTGTTGTCTAAGCATGGCATTAACGATGGAGAAATTAGCCTTTTTCTTTTTCTCCTGACGTTTCTGTAGGTTAGTTACTGCTTGAGGATTTGCATAGAGGAGATTGATTTTAAAAAGCTCCCAAACATGGTTCCAGTTCATGACTATACCTCCTCAATCTTACGTCCAGCCATTTCCAGATAAATAGTTTCCAAATCCTTGTCAGGGTACTGAGACTTCAGTTCAGCTAGAGACCCTTGGAAGATAAGTTTTCCTTTCTTCAAAATAGCAATCCGATCACAGAGCTGCTCAGCTACACTTAAAACGTGGGTTGAGAAAAGGACACTATTACCTTCCTTGGCATGATGACGCATGGCTTCCTTCAAATCATAAGACGCCTGTGGATCCAGACCAGTCAGAGGCTCATCCAAAACCCAAATCTGTGGATTAACCAAAAGGGCACCGATAACAACAACCTTCTGACGCATACCATGAGAGAAGGAAGAAATAAGGTTATAACGACTTTCCGTTAGGTCAAAGGTAGCCATGAGATTAGTCAAACGTTCCTCGACTTGACTAGCTTCCAAATCATAGATACGTGTCAAGAAGTACCAATAGTCATTGGCAGTCAAATTTAGGAATAGGTCCGGTGAATCTGGCACATAAGCGATTTTTTTCTTGATGGCATCACGATGTTGACTGAGGGCCATATCATCAACGTAAACTTCACCGTAGCTAGCTTCAATAATAGATGTCAAAATGGAAATAGTTGTGGTCTTACCAGCTCCATTATGACCAATCAGACCAAAAATCTCACCATCTCGAATCTCGAGGTTAAGATCTGAGAGAGCATCTTTGTCTTCATAACGTTTCGTTACGTGTTCAAAACGAATCATCTTTTATCCTTTCTTGAGAATCTATTTAACAATAGTCTCATTTTACACTTTATATTAGATTATAAATTAGAGTTATTACCTTGTTTTTTTATGAACAATACTCTAATAATGCCGACAATAGGTTTAGATAAGGCTATTTCGTTACCTTCTCATTTATTGTATCATTTCAAAGGTACAATTTCAAGAAAACGTTTGTAAAAACAAGACAATTTTGCATTCGGTCTTTGATAATGCTAAACTTATAGTATTTAAAACAAATAGGAGGAAAATCACAAGTGCCAACTGGAATTATCATCAACTCGCTATCTATTATTTTAGGAGGAATCGTTGGAGGTCTCTTCGGGGACTATCTCAGAGACGATTTCAAGGAAAATCTTAACCTTATCTTTGGCCTAGCCTCTATGGTTATGGGGATTAGTGCTATTATGAATATGGTTAACATGCCTGCGGTTATCTTTGCAGTAGTTATCGGTACCATTATTGGACTGGCCCTAAAGTTTGGAAACCTTATCAACAAGGGGGCTGGACTTATGGAAAAAGGCTTGTCCAAGATTACACCAAGTAAGCAAACAGGACTGGCCCACGATGAATTTTATGCACAGCTCTTGACAGTAATCGTCCTCTTTTGTGCGAGTGGTACAGGAATTTACGGGAGTCTTGAGTCTGGGATGACAGGCGATGCTTCAATCTTGATTTCCAAATCTATCCTAGATTTCTTTACGGCCATGATTTTCTCTTGTAGTCTAGGCTATATCGTCTCCATGATTGCCATTCCACAATTTATCATCTTCTTCCTTCTCTTTGTGAGTGCTAGTTTCATTCTTCCTCTAACAACAAAAGCTATGATTGGTGACTTTAAGGCTTGTGGGGGCTTTCTCATGATTGCGACTGGTTTTCGTATTATGAAACTGCGTCAATTCCCAACAGCAGATATGATTCCAGCCATGATTCTGGTTATGCCTATTTCCTGGGCCTGGGTCAATTGGGTAGTCCCTTTGATTAGTTGATATTAGGATTAAACTAAACAAATACCGTCAGTCTAATGCTGGCGGTTTTTGTCTCTATTTATTGCTGTTATGGACTCTAACTATTAAAAACTAGTAATGTTTATGGTGTTTAATTCTAATTTTTCTAACCTTGTTTAGACTAAGATGAGTTTGTTATAATAAACTTTGTAGGCCTAAGCAACCTACAAGATACTTTTTTTCATAACTATTTCCATCCTCTAATATTTTAACGAACTTACAATACTGATGGAAATCTATCAGAAAAGACCGGTGTGCACACACCAGTCTTTTTTGGTGGGATTAAGACACAAAAAACCACTCTTTCACTATGAAAGAATGGTTATGTTATAGCTTGGCTCTATAATTTCTGTAGTGGGTAAAACCACTGTAGAGATTATAGAGCTTTTTAAGTGTACACAAAAAGTCCCATAAGAACTATAATGAAAAGCGACGAAACTACCATTAGGAAGAACTTATGAGACCTATTAAGAATACCACAGAATTAATCGGAATTAAAGACCAAAATATCAAGATTTCACTTGTTTTTGAAACTGACACTCATATCGAGATTCAAGCAAAACTTGATTACCCTGCACCATCATGTCCTCACTGCCAAGGAAAGATGATCAATTATGACTTTCAAAAGCCTTCTAAAATTCCTCTTCTCGAACAAGCTGGAACGCCTACACTGCTACGTCTGAAGAAACGCCGTTTCCAGTGTAAAAGTTGTAAGAGAGTCACGGTAGCTAAGACATCTATCGTTGAGAAAAACTGCCAAATCTCAAATCTAGTCCGTCAAAAAGTTGCACAACTCCTAACTGAGAAGATGTCACTAACAGATATTGCCAGAAGACTTCGTGTGTCGACCTCTACCGTCTATCGTAAGCTTGATCAGTTTACTTTCAAGGAACATTTTGACAAACTCCCAAGGGTCATGTCCTGGGATGAGTTTGGTTTCAAGAAAGGGGAATTGGCTTTTGTGGCTCAGAACTATGAGACAAACAAACTCATAACCATCCTTGATAATCGCTGCCAAACCTCTATACGAAACTACTTTTTGAAGTATCCATTAAAAGCTCGCCAAAAGGTGCAGTTTATCACGATGGATATGTCTGGAGCCTACATCCCACTAGCCCGCAGACTCTTTCCAAACGCAAAAATCGTTCTTGATCGTTTCCACATCATCCAGCACCTTAGTCGAGCCTTTTTAAAGACAAGAATTGCAATTATGAACCAATTCGATAAGAAGTCACTACCCTATCGAGCCTTGAAAAATCACTGGCGACTCTTCCAAAAGGACAGCTGTAAGTTATCTCTCAACTCTTTCTATTCAAAGACTTTCCGTCAAACTTTAGCACCACATGAAGTCGTTGCGAAGACACTAGACTTTTCAGAAGAGCTTACCGACTACTATACACTTTATCAGCTCTTGCTTTTTCACTTTCAGGAGAAGAGAGTAGATGAGTTCTTTGGGCTGATAGAGGAAAATAGGAGCAAGATCAATCACTACTTTCAAACTGTCTTTAGGACTTTTCTTAGACATAAGCAATACATCCAAAACGCACTAGAAACAGACTATTCA
>NZ_CM002133.1:2092319-2110485 GCF_000448665.1 Streptococcus sp. HSISS2
CTTGCTTTTTCACTTTCAGGAGAAGAGAGTAGATGAGTTCTTTGGGCTGATAGAGGAAAATAGGAGCAAGATCAATCACTACTTTCAAACTGTCTTTAGGACTTTTCTTAGACATAAGCAATACATCCAAAACGCACTAGAAACAGACTATTCAAACGCAAAAATGGAAGCTACTAACAAGTTGATTAAAGACATCAAACGGTTGGGCTTCGGTTTTAGAAACTTCATCAACTTTAAGAAACGTGTCTTCATCACTCTGAACATAAAAAAAGAGAAGACCTATCAGGTCCTCTCTAGATGTTAGCTTTTCGTCACCCACTACAGTTGACAAGGAGCCTATAGCTTATACTTCTACGACTTCCAAGTTTTTTCCACCTAGGAGAATAAGATATTTGTCAATCTTTTCCATTTGATAGGCTTGACTGAGGGCTTTAGCATAGAGGCTCATTTGCCCCTTGTAGCGTTCCTTAAGCTCACCAGGTTGAGTGAAGCGGTCTGTCTTATAGTCAAAGAGGACAATACGGTCTTCAAGAAGAAGGTAGCCATCGATAATACCACGGACGACAAAGTCTTCTTTACTAGCGGGATCTTCTGCCAACATGGCAAATGGCGCTTCGCGACGCAACTTATCACGGTTAGCTAGAATGAGCTTTCCAAGTTCGGTGTCAAAAAAGCCTAGTAGCTTTTCTAACTGCACACGCGCCTTGACTTGATCATCTGCCGATACTCGACTCAAGGCCTGTGTCAAATCTTGGAGGGTCACCTTGTCAGAAAGACTCAAGCGTTGCATGAGTTCATGGGTGGCTGAACCAACTGCAGCTCCAGTGACCTTCGTTTTTTGCCCAAAATCTGGAAGCTCAAAGCTAGTGGATGTCTCAAGAGGTTGCACCTCCTCTTTCTTGTCCATAATATCCACCCCTTCGGTATCCATGACAGGTTCGTAGAAGGCTTTGAGCTGGCTGGGCGTACGCACAGATGGCAGGTCAATCGCTGGTGCATAAAGTTGGTTGAGTTTTTCAACACTTTCTAAGACCGTTAGGGCACGCTTAATGTCTTCCGTCTGGCGATTGTTAGATAGATCATCAGCATCTACTGCCGCTTGAACTTCAACCTGACCAATAGCCTCTGGAGTCAACTCCTCAGCCTCAACAAAGCGAACAGTAAACTTGAGATCCTTTCTCATAAAGGCAGTATCCAAAGCCATAACCCAATCCTGATAAGTAGCGATTTGGTCACGTAGAGCTACTGGTAGGCGATTATTTTCAACATCCGTGCCAAATTGCTGGGTCAATTTCTCCTTACTGCCCTTACCAACTAGGTAGAGTTTTTTCTCTGCACGGGTCATTGCAACATAGAGCAGACGCATCTCTTCTGAGATACTTGCTCGACGCTCTTCCCTACGATTTTCTTGGAAGGTTAAGGTCTCGAGAACAACATTTAACTTAGGCAAATTAGTGTTTACCTGGTCTTTGAGGTCAGCTAGATACTTAATGCCAAGTCCTTTTTCACGGTTGATAATATACTTACCACTTAGGCCATCCTTGCTGTGACCAATAAACTTGCGATTCATCTGCAAGACAAAGACATACTTGAACTCTAGTCCCTTGGACTTGTGAATAGTCATAAGGCTAACGGCATTTTTGGGAACCAAGTCTGTCACTTCCTCTAGGTCGTTACCGCTAGAAATGATCTTATCAATCATGCCAATAAAACGGGAAAGTCCCTTAAAGCCAGTCTTTTCATAGGCATTGGCACGCAAGGCAAGGGCGTAGAGATTGGCCTGACGTTGCTCAGCTCGTGGAAGACTGCCAACATAATCATAATAGAAACGATCGTCGTAAATCTTCCAGATGAGGTCATAGAGCGAGTGCCACTTACTGTAAGCACGCCAATCTGCCAGAGTTTCAATGAAGAGAGTCAACTTTGCCTCAAGTCCTTGGGTGACAACTTCTGGATGAAGTCCTGATTTAGTATGAGATGCAAGAAGCTTGTCATAGAATTGTCCTTTGTCAGCCTGAACAGCAATCCGAGCCAGGTCGTCCTCGTTGAAGTTAAACATAGGTGAACGAAGGAGGGCAACCAAGGCGTAGTCATTGAGAGGATTATTGATGGCACGAAGGGTGTCCAACATAATCATAACTTCTAGTGACTCTAGGTAGCTTGACTTGTACTCATCAGGAACCAAGGGAATTCCGTGCTCCTCAAAGCTTGCCATCAAGTCCAGATAGGTGTTGCGAGTTGGTGCTAGGAGGGTAATATCCTCAAAACGTACACCCTGCTCGTGAAGTTTGATGATTTCTTTGATAACCAAGGAAATCTCGCCGCTACTAATAGGTTGATCAGCACCTTCTTCGTCAGGAGTCACACTCGCTTCATCACTATTGTAAATCAGAACCTCTGTCTCATTTTCAGGATGGGGTTCTTTTTGCTTCTGGCTACCCGCTACCAGCATGTGAGTCTTGTCATAGAGGATATCCCCGATTTCCTGGTCCATGAGGTGGCTGAAAACACCATTAGTCGCATCAAGAACTTCAGATTGACTACGAAAATTCTCTTTAAGGAGAATCAGCTTACCTGCATCTGGATTTTCAAGGAAAAGCTGGAACTTGCCATTAAAAATCTGAGGGTCTGCCTGACGGAAACGATAGATGGATTGCTTGATATCTCCCACCATGAATCGGTTGTGGCCATTAGAGAGGAGCTCCAACATGCGTTCTTGGGTATGGCTATTGTCCTGATACTCATCTACCATCACTTCATGGTAACGGTCACGGTAGCTAGCTGCCACCTCAGGATTTTCCTCCAAAATACGGATGGCGAAGTGGGCAATATCTGAGAATTCAAAGGCATTTTCCTGAATCTTGGCCTGTAAATACTGGTCTGAAAAATCAAGTACAAAGGCCTGAAGCAGCTCTAACAGAGGCAGGATGTCATCATTATGCTTGGTCAAAACCTCGAGGACCGTTAGTTGGGTATCAATCTCACGCAACTGGGCCACAAACTCATTTTTGGTCTTGTTGTAAGCTTCCTTGTAGGCCTTGAGTTCCTCGTCTTTAGGACGGGTCATATTTGTCAAGCCAGTCCCTCCTGACAGAGTCAAGAGTTGTTTGAGCAAGTCCTCCATATCGGTTTGGTCATTGGCCAAGGCTCCCTCCAGAAGGCTAATGGCATCTGATACATTATTCAGATACTTGGCCTTGGCAAATTCACGCTGAGCTAGGCCTAGATGGTCACTCAAAAAAGCTAGAAAATCAGCAATCAAGCCATCTTTGAGACCCTCTAAAAGATCGGCTTTAGCTTGTTCTGGGTTAGCTTCTACTTGTCCTTTCAAGAGATTATGACGTAGCCATTTTTCAGGACCTGCAGTAGCCTGAGAAAAGCTATAGACATCGTAAACTAGCTCACGAAAGGCCTTACTGGTCTTGCCACTTCCAGCAAAGTTACGGACTAATTTTTGGAAAAGCTGGGCATCCTTTCCCTGCATGTAATCGTTGAAGAGATCGGCATAAACTTCATTTTTCATCAGTGTCTGCTCGGCAGGGTCCGTCATGATGCGGAAAATAGGTGACACACCGAGGAGATAGCCAAACTGATTGACCAACTTCTGGGTGAAGGCATCCATGGTTCCAATATCAGCCGTCCCAATCTTGGCAATCTGGTCTGAAAGAAAGGCACGTTCTTCATCTGTCTCTACCTGTCCCAGCTGCTCTGTCAAACGCTTTTCCAGACGCTCTTTCAACTCACCTGCAGCCTTTACCGTAAAGGTTGAGATAAAGAGCTGATCAATACCAACACCACGTCCAATCATATCAAGGATACGCTCAACCATGACAAAGGTTTTTCCTGATCCGGCCGAAGCTGATACCAAAATATTAGTACCATTACTGTAAATAGCCTCAATCTGCTCAGGTGTTAACTTACGTTCCTTGTCAGAAGCGACTTCTTGAGCAATACGCTCCTTAATCTCTGCTGGACTTAAAAAAGCTTTAGTCAACATGGTTGTCCTCCTGGTCTTTTTGTCTGCTTTTACAGCTTGATCAGTGACTGGAAAGGGGATGATATTTTCAGCAACTTGCATCTGATTCTTGTCCTCAGCTTTTGCCATCAACTCCAAATAGGCTTCCTTCTTACCCTTTTTTGGTAAACGTAAGAGCTTCCTAGCCTGTCCCATGTGACGGTCGGCCTCGAAATGAGTAATAGCCTTGATTTGATCCCCTTGAACAGACTTGCCATCCTCAGTATAAGGATTGACTGAAAAATTCCCACTTCGAATAATCTCAGCAGCATCTGTAAAGAGTTTAATATTGTAGTCTAACAAGGTTTCTAGGTCCTCCTTGTCATAGGTGACAGTCTTTTGCAAATCATAGTTTCCACCAGCCAGATGCTCTGTTTCTGAAGCTACAAAGAGCCCCTTATAGGTCAATTCCTTATTAGCCTGAGCTGCTAGCTTATCCAGACCAAACTGGGCCAGATTAAGCTGTGGATCCTGCATGTGAAGATACATGGCCCCAAAAAGCTGGTCAGAATCGACCTTATAGGTTTGCCGAAGGGCCTCCAGATAGGTCACCAATTGCGGACTAAGGCCATTGTAGAATTTCTGAATGTCAAAGACATTTTTACCTGATTTGTAGTCAACGACACCCAGAGCCCCATCCGTTAAACGGTCCACACGGTCAATAATCCCTGTAATCTTGATGCTATTTGCTAAAAGCAGGTCAAACTTGGCTTCCTCACGCTCAACCTTAACCGCTGCATTGTCACGCAAAACACTGGCAGTTGAACGGGCGATATCCTCCAAAATCTGACGAGACAAGCGGCTCTCTTGGTCTTCGTTATAGAGAATCTCAAAGGGTTGCTCCTGATTGGTCTGACTAATAGCCTTTTCCAGTTTCTCGTCGAAGTTTTCTGACGAAGAATCACCCATCACACGCTCAAAGACACGGTGTAAATAAGTCCCGTGGTGTCGAGCGTCCGGATGGATAGATTCCAACTCTTCAAGTTCCAAAACATAGCGCAAGAAATAAAGATACTGGTTGTTATAGAAGGTCGTCAGAGCCGAAGCTGACAATTTCAGTGGTTCTTCTCCCGGAAAGACCAGCTGCATGACCTGATCATCGACCTTGGTTGTCGTCACATCGTCAATTACCTTTGGAATCAAAACCTGTTCCTTATCAAGTCGCTTACGGAGATAACGCACGGCAACTGACCAGAAAGTCTGGGTTTCCTTGTCCAAATCAGTATCTAAATGACTACTGTTAAGGGCAATAACAGTCGATAGTAGGTCCTTATAGTTCCCAATCTGGTCACCCTTAGCTTCGAAACGATTGCGTCCCTTTTCAACCAAAGGAAGACCAAGCTCAAGAAGCTCCTTCAAATAAACCGACATGTCGTCCTGACTCTCATTGAGAATTTGTGGCTGACTGAGCACCAATTGTTCACTAGCGGCATTGAAAAGCGACATGGCCACGAAATGCCCTCGCTGACTGTTGCTCTGCGTGACAATATCCAAACTCCTGTGCTCATCCGTTGCCTCATTGATACGACTGCGTTCCTCATCAGACAAGAGACTCTTATTTTGCCCGACCTTAGGAAAATGTGACTGAGTCATGCCTAAGGCAAAAACATAAGGAGCTGAATGTGGTTGAATCAAATCGTATTTCTTCACATTGACCACATCAACAGTGGCTGGAACCGTACGGTAATCACAGGCCAACATTCCCGAACACAAAATAGACAAAAAGTCGTCCACTGACAGCGATTCGTCTCCAAAAATAGTCTCAACCTGCTCTAAGAGTTGGGTGAAAGCCTTCCAGACCTGTTCATTCTGTTCTTTTCAGCCTCACTGGCCTTAGCAGTCAAAGCAGCCATCTGACTTGGCACTTGCACAGTCTCTAAAAAGACCACAAGTTTCTTAAGCAAACTAGAACCCTTTTGTTTGCGACTATTAAGCAACTTGTCCAAGGGCTCTACCAGTTGTGACCTCAAGGCATTGATACGATCCAAATCATACTTATCACGACTATTGGCCGTAAAATCAGACAAGAACTTGTGACGCCCCTTGATATCTGCAAAATTGACATAATATTCAAAAAGGTCCAAGTCCTCCTGAGTAAATCCACCATAAAGACCAGATTTTACAAGGTTAAGCAAATCCTCAGCACGATAATTATAGCGCTTGATACGCTCTAGCGAATCCACAAACTGCACCAAAGGATGGCTGGACATGGTTTCTTCCTTACCAAAATAATAGGGAATGTCAAATTTTCGGAAAATCTGACCCACTTGAAGCTTGTAACTCTCCTCATCACCAAGCAAGACTAAGATATCCTTGTAACGTTTGCCATCCGCTAGTAACTGACGAATACTCTTGGCAACCTGAGCCACTTCTTCCCTTTGATTGACCACTTCCCAAACTTGCAGAGCTTCTTTGTCCTGATCAGTCAGCTGTTCATCTATGGTACTAAAATCATGACGACTCTCCAAAAGGTGACTGATACGTGCAAAAGAAGGATTGCCCTCCTTGTCCGTCGTTACATAATCTGGTGTCACCTTATAGGTCTGAGCTAAAGTCCTCAAAAAATCCACTGAGGCCTGATAAACATTGCCATAGACAAAGTTAGCCTTATAGGCTTTTTGACTGGCATAAGTCCCAATAACAATCTGATGACACTTCTCATTCAAGAGGGCAATCAGAGCTTCCTCCTCAGCTGAGAAACGGGTAAAGCCATCAATGACCAAAACCATATGGCTCAATGCCTTATCTAAATGTCCCGAGTTAATTTCCTCAAAGAAGGAGCTAAGCTTGGATTGATTGTCAAAATCTCCTGCCAACAAAAGGTCTTGAGCCGCACTGAAAATCTTTACCAAATCCTCCTGCTTCTCTGCTTGGTCCAAATACTGCAAATCCAGAATCGTCATATTGGCCTGTTGCAACTCTTTGTAAAGATCCACCAATTGGTTAATAAAATTACTATCCTTACGCAAACGACCATAAACCTTGAGCTCATCATCACCCATGTGCGACAGCACCTTATAAAAAATCATGGCCAGACCGGTATCATCCAACTGGGTTTTAGGATTACTCGTATTGAGAATAAAATACCTAGCCATCTGTGTAAAACGAGTCACCGTAATCTCAAAGGATGCTGATTGAGGCAGGTACTCCAAGACCTTACGCTCCTTCTCAAATGACAGGGCATTAGGAGCAATATAAAAGACTCTCTTTCCCTTTTGAGCATGGCTGGTCGCCTGCTCCGTCAGAATTTCTGTTAAATCCTGAGACATATCCGTATAAAGTAATTTCATAAGACGTCCCTTTCTTATCTATCTGCCAGTCGTTGGGGCTAAGCAAAAATTATCATTTACTTAGCACTAACAACCATTAATCCTTGCTATTATAACACAGAATCAAGCAACAATCAGAACCCTCCCTTGTCACCTTTCTCCTCCAATGTCCTAAGCTTCAGACATAAGCACAAGCACGACAGCAAAGAGCCCTCCTTTATGATCCTATAGCCAAAAAAAGAGCCAAATCCTTTGATTTGACTCAAAATCTTTATTTAAAAATTAATTCCTGTTTAAAGAGGTAATCACCACTACTTGTTACCAAGTTGGCATCCCCATATTTCTTAAGAATATCCTTGGCCGAGTGGAGGTTAAGTCCAGAGGTCTTCTTCTGATTTTCCTCCTGCATAATAGCGTCAAGGTCAACTCTTTCTTCCTGCGTTCGATTTTCCATGACGAAGTGGTAGCTTCCATCCTTATCGTGTTGGTGAAAACTAAAACTGATTTGAGCGGTTGGTACTTGCTTGCTCTCGTCAATCGCATTACTAAAGAAAATAGACACTAGCAAGGTTAAATCAACCACATTCATAGCAAATCCCTTGATTTCCTCAGGAATGTCACAGGTCACTGGAATATTATTACGTTTAGCCTCCATCATACGAGCCGAAAGAAGGCTACGCAGAGGTAGAGAATGAATATTTTCCAGCTTAGGATTCTCAACGACACGGAAACGTTCAAACTCCTTGGCACTCTCTCTTAAAACATTTTGATAAACCTGTTCAGCAAGAGCCTCTTCCTGATCACGTACTTCTTCCGAAAATTGTTCCACAACCGTCTGATAAGACTGCCTGTATTGTAACAACTCATTATAGAGAACATCGATTTTCTGATTAGCCTTGGTCAAACTATTCAAATGCCTTTTTTCCTCCATAGCCAAGCTCTCTTCCAGATATTGCCTAGACAATTGATTGAGGTGGGCAATAAGAAAATAAAGGCTATTGCTGACAAGAGAACCCAGAACATACGCAGCCGCAATTCCAACTCTGGAGAATAGAACGGAAACCAAACATCCAAATTCATGCAAAGATAGATGCCCAACAAATAAATCGCCATTGCCAAGGCAACACGTCGAGAAATCTGAATATTGTGGAGAGAATCATCGCTATAGACCTTCCAACGTTTCAAATCCAAGCCCAAAAAACGGTTAAAAATGAAATAGAGTGGCAGAATCATACTATAGGTCAAGAGATAAAAGAAAGCATTACTCCCCACCTCAGCTATAGGAATATTCAAGAGAAGCGGGAAAAAGAAAAGTCCCAATAAACGAAAGAGTAAATCCGATGTCACCACCGGAAACAAGGTATGAAAGGCATACTGCGTTAACGACCAGGTCTTCCCCTTGGCAAGAACTGCCAAAATCATCAGAAGAAAGACATCCACAACAGTCGTCAGATTCGCAATATTGTATTGAATAGCCACATCAAGCAGGGCCAAAGTCAAAAATACCGTCCAGGAGATACGAATATCCGTCATCCGCCTGAAAATGATACAGTTAATTGTCAGCGTCAGAATAATCTGGACAGCCAAAAAGGCATCTGTATCATAAAGATTTAAAAATTAATTCCTAAAAACGATTCAAACATTTAATCTCTTCCCCAAAAAAATTTCCAATGACTCGTTTAGTATTCAAATTGCTGTCTATAAATCAACTTGTCATCCTTAAAACTAAACTTAGATTGAGGATAACGTTCCATAATATCCTCAAGTTGTTCATTCATTGACAAGCCTTCTTCACCTTCCTTATAAGCTCTCCTTGCTTCACCTTGACCAAGAGTCACCTCTACAGAGAGAACCTGCTCCTCACCTCTTTGAAAATACGACAGGCGAACTAAGCACTCTTCTTGACCATGCGCTTTTAGCAAGGCATTGTCCAAGAAAGTTGATAAAACCCCTGATAAATCCACCACATCAATATGAACTGGTGAGATAGGATCCGGAATTTCTAGGATAAACTCAAGTCCCACAGCGTGAAACTCCATATACTTACTCTCAATCACAGACCGTAGCAGTTGAGAATGGATATTGGAAATATCTGGTATAACTTTTTTGAAAGGAACTTCCTCCTCAGATAGACTCTGAGAATCCCCTTCTTGACTAGTTGCCAGAACAGTCTTAACCTTCTTAGGCACAGCTACCTTTGGAACACCATCACGGTAAAGTTCCTGATAAAGGTGAAGGATATGCCTACTAGACTCCTGCAAACTTTGGAAATGACGTTCCTGTTCTTCCTTCAACTCTATAAAAAGTTCATCCTTAACCCATTGGTTGGCATAAGACACGACTAGGAAGAAGGCCCCTGTAGCTAATAAAACAACCAGCTTAGCATAATTGTTAACCACTTCCACAGGCCAGATAGTAGCGAAATAAGGCAAAAAATCATTTAAAAGGCCATATGACAGAAAAGCAAAGCTAACCCCGATAACAATCGGAGTAAAGTGCAAACGTAAGCGTTCCTTGTCTTCAACTTGCAAATAGTCATAACCAATAAAACGGTGAATCAAAAGATATAGTGGGTAGGTAGCTACCACACACATGAAAGTCGTTAGAGGCTCTGGAATACGACTGACCAAATCATCCCCTAAAAGCAGAGGGAGGATAAAAAACGAGAGTCCCCGCATGATGATGTTAGTCGTTCCCCAGGCATAGAAGCTGTTAAATACTGGCTCAATCCACGGCAAATCAGGACGTTTGTAATAACTAAAACAAAATAGAATGAGAGGATTAAGCAAAAATTTGAATCCTATAGGAAGAATTGGTGTCAGAATAACTGAAATAAGGCCACCCACCAAAAGTAGCCGCCAAGAGACCTTAACTCGACCGGCCGCATTGAACATCAGGTAATTCACCAAGAAGATCAAGAGTGTATCAATAACTATCAACCATTGTAAGTCTTTTAAGACAGCAAGCAGCCATTCGACAATAAAAGTCATTCTTTTTCCCCCTCCCTTAACATGAATTAAGAAACTTTCTCAGAAAGCATCTATACAACACTACTCATTATATAGCTTTTTAGAAGTTTTCACAATAATTAATTTTTAAAGAAAGTCTATGAAACATCTAATAATCCAATTATTCATGTAAAAAGAGCTGGCTTATTAAATTAAAGTTACAAATGTAACATAAAAAGTTGAGATAATTTTATCCCAACTTGTTAATCCCTGACATATTCCTTTAGAAACTTTTTTAAATGAGTACGGACGTCTGCGACCTTCTTAGAAGTTCCAAGACTAATTTTTGAGCCTAAGATCTCAATAATTCCGAGTGGCTGAAAAAATCTAATTTCAGCCACTTTACTCACAGCAGAAAGTTTCTTAAAATGCTTGCTTTGCTGGCATAAACTATTTTCAATCATGTGTCATCGCCAATTGTAATTAATAGACAGTCAGTCTACGTTTTCAATCTTATCTCAAGCTTGTAGCTTTAATAGACCTAGTCAGCCTTATAGTAGAATTGTTTGGCATCTGATTGTGTCCCTCCTGATTGAGTCACTAGGATACGATCTTTAGTATTATCTGAAGCATCAGGGTAATTTCCTGACACATTTGGCAAGGTCGTACCTTTCGGGATGAAAAAGATGATTGCACCATACATTCCTGTTCTTAGACTCGCTCTCAGGTACCCATTTTCAAGACTAGAATTAGCATTTTGAACTTCATAATCTGTCGGTGACGTTACTTGATTCTTAGAAAACGTCAAAGTGTTACCATTTCCATTCTTCCAAGTACCTTCAAGGCTTTGGAAGTTATTGTCCTTAATAGCAGTAACATCCATACCAGTTTGCTCAGTCTTAGCGTCTGTCTTTGATTCTGTCTTAGCTTCTGAGGAGCTTGACGAAGTTGATGTTGATGATGTTGTTGAACTTTGTGAAGAACTTGATGACTCTGAGCTTTCAGACTTACCAGCGCTAGAATAATGCTTGAGCAACTCTTGGTAGGCCTCTTGCATATCATCTGGTGCTACCTTATAGGTCTGAACAGCCTTCTTATCGTAATTGCCAATCCAGTAATTAGTCACATAATAAACGGTACCATTAGAACCTAGAACAATTTGGTAAGAGTCCTTGTCTTGATCAACCAAATCCTTATAGAGCTTGTTGTAGCCGTTATAATTGCCACCCGTCTTGTCATCAGCTGAAAAGTCCTTGAAGAGGGCTTTTTGTTCCGCATCATTGTCCTCATACATGGCATGTTTTTTATCCTTCAAGGTATAGAGACGGAAGGATGACGTTGGGCTATAATCTGCAGTCTTACCACTATTTTCATTAATTCCAAGGGCAAAGGAATCAACCCTATTTTTATAGTCCTTGAAATCATAGTTTGAAGCTTCTTTACCATTGACGATACCACTAGGAACACCTGAGATATTTTCATAACCATCCGCATTAATGAGGTTGGCTAAAATAATGATGTTTTGGTTACTGCCTTCTTCTTTAGGTGCCTTAAACGAAAGGAAGGTCGGGCTACCATCGTTGACCTTGGTGATGCTATCAAAACTGCTTTGAACCAAGACGGCATCTTTAGCATAGTCAGACTGATAAAGCCATTTCCCAAAAGCTTCCGTGATGGACTTGATGTCCTCAGTCGAATAGTCCGCAACATAAGTGGTTTCCTTATCACCATTGACATCAGTCTTGGTCTTGATATCTGCATCTGGCTTGCTGGTATCGTTCGAAGACGTACTTGAGCTGGCATCACTACCTGAAGAGGAACTGCTTGATTCCAAAATATCCTTAATGATACTCTTAACCTCACTACTTGAAGAAGTTGATGAAGCCTCGCTAGACTGAATAACTTCAGAACCTCCTTCAACCTGAGTATAGGTATCTGAATCGGTCATTTCAACCTTAGCATCACCCCCAGGCACCATACTTGGTGTGATACGGATAGTGCCGTCTGAGTTTCCGTCATTTCCGGCCAACTTAAAGCTCAAAGAACGGTCTTCGCCAGCTTGGGCATTAGCCTGGTAGGTATCCCCAGTCTCCGTATTTTTGACTTCGTATTTGTCTCCCTTGACCTTGCGAACTTCAAAACGTACCTTATTTCCTGTCTTCTTGTCAACCACGGTTGTGGCATAAACCCTAGAAGAGGACGTAAAAGCCGTGCTCTGAGTGTATTTTCCAAGTACCATGAAGACCAAAAAGACAAGTAAGGCCAAACCGATAAACTTTTTATGTTTAAATTGTTTCATGAGGTCCTCCTAGATAAACAGATAGCCGACAACATAGCCAAAAAGAGCAATACAAATCAAAAGCAAAATTTCTAAAACTAAAAACCAACTAAACTTGAGATCCCCCAAACCAAGCTTAGACAAGACTTGTCTGAATTTGGACTGTTTCTGTCTGCTCAAACCACTAGAGAGGGCAAAGCCAGACTTAGCAGCTTCTGCCACTTCCTTATCACTTGGCTTGCGACCATGCTGCACTTGGAAATCAATCAGCCATTCATCATATTGTTGCATTTATTTCTCCTTCTTCTGAAGTGTGACGAAAAAGAGTAGGGCATAAACCAGACAATGAAGCACCAAGGCCCACCATTGACCCCGGAAATCACCTGTAGACCCTTGAAAGGCCTCTAGCTGACTCTTGGATACAGGGACACCGTACTTAGCCAAGCTAGATGGTAGGTCTGACAAATCACTAGAAATCCCAAACAGCTTGTGGCCATAACCCAGATAAATAAATTTTTGCACCCAATCAATGGCTTTGGGCAATGATAGGATAGTCCCTGACAATGAAAATTGCATGATACCCACAACAACTGCTAGGATAACAGAGGTAATTTCAGATTTTCCAACTAAGGCTGAGATGAAGAGGGCAATAAAGTGCGAGGCCAAGAAAACCAGGAGCACTGTAATGCCAACTTCCCAACGATAGGAAGAAAAGATATGACCAGCATCTGGAAACTCCTTGTCAAAGTACTTACTAAAAATAGAGTAAGAAAGGATAAAGACAATGGTTTCCAAAACAGCAAAGAAGGCGTGAATCCCCATGCTGGCTATGGCAAAGGCCGAACGACTCAGGCCTGAGAAAAAGTCACGGTTGAGAACCGATCGCTCCTTGGAAATATAAATACTGTTTTGAACCACAATCAAAAGACTGGTTGAAAAAAGTAAGAGAAAGAGCGTCATTCGAGTTGTTTCGAAATCTTTCAAGAATCCCTTATCTTGAATGTAGAGGATTAGCCCTTCAAAAGCAATGATGCCTAGAAGAACCTTAACAAAATCCATGTAGTGGTGTTTAAATTTATACCAACTTAATCGTAATGCTGCGTTCATAAGTCTCCCTAAATTTTGTAAATGCGTGTTGAAGCATTGAGCTCTTGATAGACATCTGCGATATTCATGTCCATGTATTTACGAATCATGTAAGGATCGCTGGTCTTATATTCCAAAAGCAACTCTTCATAAGTCCCTGCAAAAGTCGGACGTCCCTTAGACAAGAAAATAATTTTGTCAAAAATAGCCAAATTTTCCGTATTGTGGGTAATAACCACAATAGACTTGTGGGCCGACTTAGCCAAGATTTTCAAGGTCCGTAAGAGATTACGGTCACTAAGGGCATCCAAGCCGGAAGACGGCTCATCCAGAATAAAGTAAGGACTAGGGCTAAGAAGCTCGATACCAATGGATACACGGCGTTTTTGCCCACCAGAAAGCTCGGAAATTTTTTGTTGGCAAATTCCGTTAGGCCCAAATCATCCATGATGCCAGCGATGCGTTGCCTTTTAGTCGATTTACTGCTTCCTTTAAGATGGTGGGCCGCATAAAAATCAAAAGTCTCGGACACCTTAAGATACTCCCGAAGCAGATTCTGTTGGGGCACATAAGACCAGGAACGTGAGCCTGCTGTCACAGGTTTTCCATTTTCCAAGATACGAAATTGTTGACAAGTCGGTTTGAGCTGACCAAGGAGAATCTCCGTTAATGTTGTCTTCCCAGAACCAGAAGCCCCAAGGATGCCGACAACTTGACCAGTCTCCATCGTAACATCCAAATCTGTAAAGAGTTGGTTATCATTTCCCTTATATTTAAAACAAATATGTTCAAATGTTAATTGATTGGTTTCCATTAAAATCTCCTAAGACATAAGTAACATCAGGGCCACAATAAGGACGGCTCCGATGATAAGAACGATAACATTGATGTTGAAGAAGAGAATCAAGCTTAATAGAATAACAAAAGATAGGGCCGCAAATAGGTAATTGTTTAAAGATGACTCTTTAGCCTGAGTCACCCTAACAGGTGCAAAAGGGATTTCCTTTTTAGCAGACACCTCTACCCTATTAGGAATCGGCTTTTGCTCAACTTCTAAAACCTTTCTTCTAGCTTGTTTGAGTTTTCGATCGTATTGAAATTTTTCATAATCTGAGAAAAAGAGCTGGCGAATCGTGTAAAGTTCGTTGCGCAGACGTTCTCCTTCTTGGTCCAGGGTTCCATTGGTCCAAAGCTCCTCTAGTTCCTCACGTAGAAAGGATAGGGCCACGAAACAGTCTTGGGCCGACATTTCTGGAGAAATACGATTGCTGACCGCTCTCAAATAGGACAATTCTTGTCCCGTCTCTGTATCAATTGCTTTGTAATAGTCTATCATGAGATGAATTTAGCAAAAATAGCTTGAAGTTCTGACAAGTCTTCCTTAACCACTTCTTGGGTTTGACTGACTTGTGCGTTGACCGAGAAGCGTGCCACAACAGTCTTGCTTCTCGGATCAGACACTGTCACTGTAACAATTTGTTCTGAGTCAAAGGCATAAGTAACTTGAGCCAAGAGCTCACCTTTCTGACGTGGCTGGGCAACCTGTCCTTTCACTTCTCCTAAAATCTTAACAGCAAAAGGATTTTCATAATTACCTTCTGTGATACGTAGCTTGAACTTATTCTGTCCGTCTACGACCGCAAAGAGGTCCTTAGTAACGGCCAAAGGCAAGACCGAGTTACGAGGAACCACGACACTATTGTAGTAGTCACCCACAAAACTATAGTTCCTGTTAGGGTTTTTCTTGAAGAGCAGACCGATTCCCTGAGAGGTCACATCCTTGACAACAACCCTATCTGTCTCAGTTGTCTTACCGTCCTGATGCTCAGAGAAACTAACCTCATTGTTGACAATAAGATCGGCTAGAATAGATGCTCCCTGTGCCACGATAGTATCTGGATTAAGGTCAAACTTAGGTTCCAAACCACTCATTAAGCGGATCATTTGACGAATCATTGGCATCCGTGTTGACCCACCCACAAGGAGAATATGGTCAATCTCTTCCCACTTCAAGCCGGACGCTTGAAGGGTAGACTGTACCTTAATTTCAGTATCTTTGAGGAGGTCCAAGGTAAGTTCATTGAAAATCGCCTGGGTAATCAAGACACCATAACCTTGACCATTGACATAGTGCTCATAGAGAGCTTGGTCATTAACAGATAGGCTAGTCTTAATTTGCTCAGCCTTATACTGAAGTTGGATTTTTTCCTTCTCAGAAAGGTTGGTCATATTGACCCCTTGTTTTTCCAACTCCTGCATGATGTAGCCAACAAGACGTTTGTCAAAGTCAATCCCACCAAGACGTGAATTCCCGTCAGTTGCCAAAATATCATAAGCATGATCAGCCACGCGCATGATGGTAACGTCAAAAGTTCCCCCACCAAGGTCGAAGACCAAGACATTTCCTTGAGCATTTTTAGTGTGAGCATAGGCAATAGCCGCAGCCGTAGGCTCATTGATAATACGCAAGACGTTAAATCCTGCAATACGACCAGCATTCTTAGTGGCCGCACGTTGGTCTGACGTAAAGTAGGCAGGAACTGTGATGACAGCATCCTTGATGCCGTCTGCTTGACCTATTTCTTGACCAACCACATAAGCACGTTTACGGAATTCATTCAAAACCAAGGCTGAAAGAATAATAGAATTAACACGTGTATGATCCGGTGTATCACTGGCAATCGGACGACCAATATCACGCTTGAAATCAAATTTAAAGTTTTCTGTACTTCCGATTTCTGTTCCACGCTCGATAGCTTCCTTACCAAAAGCTACATGGTTTTTACCACCAATATTTGAGAAATAGACCGCTGAACGCAAGACCTGATCATCATTCGTTCCCATCGGAATAATCTCTGGCACATCTTCACGAACAACAGCCATGACCGAGTTGGTTGTTCCCAAATCAATACCAATTGCTTTTTTCTCATAACAATTTCCCTTCTAGTCTCATCTTGAGTTTATCTGACTTTCAGTCTTAGCATGTATTCGCATAGATTTTTTAATGTCATTTTCGTCACATAAAACTCCAATATAGTATAGTCATTCCAGTATATTTTTTCACTATACTATATTATCACAAATACAGATACTATAAAATAAGAAAGAGGGAGTGAGACTGAACAACTTTAATAAAAATTGTTCCTTGTCCCACTCCCTTGAGTGTCAAACAATATGAGAGACTGGATGAGATTATAACTATAGGAGATATCATCTCACTAATTGTCTTGTTTTATAGATCGTACTTGTTTTACTAGTCGTAACTTCTCTCCTAACTTAATCAATCGTATTCTCACCAACATAAATAATTTCTAAATTACCCAAGGAAACATCCCCTTTGATGTAGAAGTTCTTGCTAGTCAAGTTGCTTGGATTTTCCTGGTGTTGAACGGCCGAGAGCGAGTTGCCCACATTCACATGAACTCGCCAATTACTGGGCACATAGAGACTCAGACTTCCAAGAGAAACGTCCACATCAAACTGGGCAGATGGTCCCTCAATACGACAATTATCAAAATAAACCGAGGCTTCTCCCAAACTTACATCCACACTTCCATGAGTAAAGTGTTGGTTATTGAGATATTTGGTCACCGTTGAAAAAGTCACATCAATATCATTACCACCATTTTGAGCATCTGACCCGGCATCATGAAAACCAAAACGGATTTTCTCTTTACCAGAAGATTTGAAGAGAATATTCAAGCCAATAACTGCAAGAATAGAATAAAGGATAACGACAGAATTGGATACTGGAAGAAAATGAAACTGTCCATTGAGTGAAAAGAGAGCCAAAACACCATAGATGAACCCCCAACCAAAGTGGGGTTTCAAAAAACTAGAAAGGGAAAGAACAGCTAACAAAACCACCCAGACCAGCATCCAAATACTAATTTCCCATTTTACAAAATAGCCCTGCAAAACTACCAAGACTGATGGAAGGATTAAGAAAACCCCAATTAATTTTTTCTCATTTCCGTTGACAATGGCCGATTTGGAAATCCGACAAAAGGCAATCGGAAGCAACTCTTCCAACTCATAGAGCTTCTGCTTGACCTCATAGGCCTCGTTCCTGGTATGCCCACAAATCCTCTCCCCATCTGTTTCAAAAAAGAGAAGAGTTCCCAAATCCAAAAAATATTCGCTACGATTCTTATAAAAGGTCAAAGGAGCCAACTTTTGCTGGCTCTTTTTCTACAACAAAATAGGTTCCATAATATCTATAGGGATTTACTCACTACAAATATTATAGAGTTTTTGTTTTTCATATGAAATAGATTAATGAAGCGACTGGAAGTATAGTGATAGAATTCGCCCCGTTGTAAAATGAGGTGCAACAAAAAAGACAAGCTTATCTGATATACTAAAGTTGCGAAACAAAGTATAAGGAAAGAGATAAGCATGTCCACCACAAATTGTACTACAAAACAACCCTATTGCCACCTCTCAGAGGTAGAACGAGGAAAAATCGAGGCCTTCCTATCAGAAGGGTTGAAACCAGCTGAGATTGCTAGACGTTTGGGAAGAAGTCGCTCCACCATTTTACGTGAAATCAAGCGTGGGACGACAAAAC
>NZ_CM002133.1:2112029-2115111 GCF_000448665.1 Streptococcus sp. HSISS2
CAGAAGGGTTGAAACCAGCTGAGATTGCTAGACGTTTTGGGAAGAAGTCGCTCCACCATTTTACATGAAATCAAGCGTGGGACGACAAAACAAGTCAAGCAGGTAAATGGTAAAAAGGTCTACTTTGACCACTACTTCGCTGACCTAGCTCAAAGGCGTTACGTTGAAGGGCGACAAGGAATTTACTACCTCAAACTCGAAAAGGTATCTGAGCACTTTCTAAAGGCCTTTGAAGAAGCCATGAAGGCCTCTCCCAGAGTTCATAGTGTAGACAGCTTCGTTTATGCTTATAAAGAGGAACACCCAAGTGAAACCGTTCCAAGTACCAAACCCCTTTACAACTATATTCATCAAGGCTTGCTAGCTATTAAGGCCATTGATTTACCTAAAGCTGTACGGCTTCGTAAAAAGACTAAGAAGCGCTCTGAAAAATACGACGCTAAGTCTTGGTACTGGTCTGTCTGGCATATTGACCAAATGGTTATGAAATATCCAGACATCTTTGACAAGAGCATTCAGGATAAGTGGAAAGCCAAAGAAGAAGAGTGGGGCAAGGAAGAGAGCCAAGACTCCAACTGCCTACAAGCCATTGCCAACCACGATACGGCAGTGGAGCCTGGTATCATTGAATTTTAAGTTTACACTCTTTTCTTAGGAAAGGAGCTTTTTTTGAAAATTCTTTAGACTTTCACTAGATTTTCCCAGTTGAAAAGAGTAGAATGAGGGAGGAGGCCAAAAAATGTCTACAATACAAACAATTTTTATCTATCTTATATTTGCTCTTATTGTGCTATCAGAAATATATATTAAACATCACACTAAAAAGAATAAGGCTGAACATTCAGCTGATGACGGAACACGCTATGTGATTATCGCCAGCGTCGTCTTGTCCTTGCTATCGGTTAATCTTGACAATCTAGCAGTTTTTCGTGTGAAACTACCAAGCATTTTTCTTTTTCTAGGTTTTGCTTTGGCTATCTTTGCCATAGCCTTGCGTCTGTACGCGGTCAACTACCTGGGCAAGGCTTTTACCTTAGCGGTGCAGACGACAGACCAGCAAAAGCTGGTAGATAGCGGACCTTATGCGATTGTGAGAAATCCTGCCTATACAGGTAGCATCTTATCCCTGCTAGGTTTGTCTCTCATCACACTGAATCTCTACAGTTTTTTCTTGTCTCTCTTAGTTTTGGTTGTTGGCTACGTTATTCGCTTACGAGTTGAGGAGAAGGTCCTAGGAGAGCATTTCGGGCAAGCCTATCAAGATTATTGTAGCAAGGTTAAATATCGAATTTTCCCTTTTATTTGGTAGGACAATATCAGAATACGGCATCTTATGCGACGAATAGAAAAAATGATTGAATGAGAGATTCGCTAGATATTCTAGCGGATTTTTTCGGCTCTTTGTCAACTGTAGTGGGTTGATAAAAAGTTACAACCTGGAGAGGACCAAATTGGTTCTCTCCTTTTTGATATTCAAAGCAATGAGAATTCTCGTTCTAAAATTTTCAAAGTTCCGGAAGCCAAAAGCATTTCGCTTAATGACTTTGATGAGGTTATTTGCGGCCTCAAGTTTTGCGTTTGAGTAGGGAAGTTCAAGTGCATTAATGGTCTTATCCTGATCCCTCAAAAAGGTCCTAAAAATGGTCTGGGAGATAGGATTCACAGAAGAAATGGACCCTGTGATCAATTCAAAGAAATAGTCAGCGTGCTTCTCTTGAAAATGAAAGAGTAAAAGCTGATAGAGTTCCTAGTGATCTCTAAGATCTTGAGAGTAAGAGAGAAGTTTTTCGAGAATCTCTTTATTGGTTAAATGCGACCGAAATGTTGGACGATAAAATCGTTTACTGCTCAGCGTATACTTATCTTGTTGAATGAGTTTCCAGTAACGTTTCAGTGCTTTATATTCGTGCGATCTCCTATCAAACTGATTCATAATTTTGATTCGTACGCGATTCATTGCTCGACTGAGATGCTGGACAATATGAAAGCGATCGAGAACGATTTTAGCATTTGGAAAAAATTTTCTAGTAATATCGTAGTAGGGACTAAACATGTCCATGGTAATGACTTTCACGCGACTTCTTACCTGTCTAGAATACCGAAGGAAATGATTGCGAATAGTTGCTTGAGTCCGTCCATCTAAGATAGCTAGAATCTTTCTTGTATCATAGTCCTGTGCAATAAAGCTCATCTTTCCTTTCTTGAAGCTATATTCATCCCAACTCAAGTGTTCTGGAAGGTGGTTAAGATCAGTCTTAAATTTGAATTTATGTAACTGGCGAATGACGGTGGAAGTAGAGACAGCTAAGCTTTCAGCGATGGCTGTCATAGGGACTTTCTCAATCAATTTTTGAGAGATTTTCTGCTTGACGATGGTTGCAATTTGGTGATTCTTCTTGACTAAGGAAGTCTCTGCGACAGCTACTTTCCGACAGATTTTACAGCGGAAACGGCGTTTCTTTAAGCGAATGAGAGTCTTGTAACCCGCACACTCTAAATAGGGAATTTTTGATTCTTTCTGGAAGTCATATTTAGCCATTTGTCCTTGGCAGTGGGGCATTTAGGATCAGGATAATCCAGTTTAGCGATGATTTCTTTATGAGTTCCAGCATCTAGAACATCCAAGATTATGATGTTAGGGTCTTTCTAATGAGGGTTTGTCACTTTTTCATTATAGGTCTTATGAGGCTTTTTTCTACAAAAAATAGACTCCATAATTCCTACAGTGGTTTTACCCACTACAGAAATTATAGAGCCAGTTTTGATAGGAAAGTTTGTCTGTAAATTGCTATTTTTTTACCGCCCCGTTGTAAAATGAGGTGCAACAAAAAAAGACAAGCTTATCTGATATACTAAAGTTGCGAAACAAAGTATAAGGAAAGAGATAAGCATGTCCACCACAAATTGTACCACAAAACAACCCTATTGCCACCTCTCAGAGGTAGAACGAGGAAAAATCGAGGCCTTCCTATCAGAAGGGTTGAAACCAGCTGAGATTGCTAGACGTTTGGGAAGAAGTCGCTCCACCATTTCACGTGAAATCAAGCGTGGGACGACAAAACAAGTCAAGCAGGTAAATGGT
>NZ_CM002133.1:2117183-2119127 GCF_000448665.1 Streptococcus sp. HSISS2
CTGAGGACGTTAACGAGGTGGTAGCTGAGCTTATTCAGCAATATCCCATCAAATCCATTACAGCTGGTAACGGTTCAGAATTTGCCGCCTTGAATGAGCTAGAAGGTGTTCAGGTTTACTATGCCCATGCTTACTCCTCATACGAACGTGGGACAAATGAGAACTTCAACGGCTTACTTAGAGAGTTCGTTCCTAAAGGTAAGTCGCTCAAGACTCTCACAGCTGAGGATTTAGCTAAGGTGACCTTAGCTATCAATCAAAGACCAAGAAGACTACTCAACTATCAAACGGCGAAAACCCTGTTTGGGCTAGCCCAAACAGCCTAGCCCCTCTTCAACTTGGTATCAGATAACAACTGGTGCACTTAACTTGACAATTCGGGAATGATAGAATTTGCAGAAAGTATTCCTACTTTTACTCGCTAATTGGTTGACATAAGTTACTATATGTGTTATTATAGCTACCCTAATCCACTAATTTGGAGGTGAGATATGAACGAAAAAATGGAGTGGTTAATTGTATCAGAAAATTTAATCGCTTTTATACAGTTCAACTTGGTTTTCTGAATCAAAATTATCTTGAATTCGGCTTTTCCGTGACGGAGACAAGAATACTTTTTGAAGTCAATTCGGCTAACGGAATTTCCGCAAGTCATCTATGGTGCAAAGAATCCAAAATCCCACTTTCAAGCTCAATCACCGAGTTGAGCTTGAAAGTGGGATTTTGGAAGCAGAATGTGCTCAGATGATGCAAGATTTTTTTAGGAAGAGGAGACAAAAATGAAACATTGGCTAAGTGCTTTGTTCTTTCTTTTAACATTACTGTTTATTGGGTTGCTGATAGGCAATGTAGAATTTCAAGCTTGGGCTTTTACACGTCATCAAAACCAGCTATCTTGGTATATCCGCCCGATTCTCATTTTACCGATTATCTATTTCTCTTATCGAAAGAGCCTTCTTGGAATTTTTGCTAGCATCTTTGCTCTCTTTACCAGTATGATTTGGTTTTGGGTGCCAAAGACAACCTCTCCTTTGGTAAAAGAGTTTCTAGCTTACGAGCAAGATTTCTTGCAGGCAGATTGGAATCTCAAAAAAGTTTTGTTTGCTTTTTTGGTAATTAGTTTCTTTCTACTTCTGATTAGAGCAACTTGGCTCCATAGTTGGAAATTGTTGACATTACTGTTAATTATCACGGCCTTTTTGAAAATGATCTGGTCCTATCTAGATAGTGGTAGAGCTGGTTTAACAATTGTTGTACCAGCGATTCTAGGTTTATTCATCTGCTTATTTTTCCTTTCTTTTTGGAAAAAAGGAAAATCTTAATTGGCACAAAAACAAATTTATGGTATAACACTTATCGGAGCAACAATTCTGCGTGAAGCGGGTCAGGGGGAGGAATCCAGCAGCCCTAAGCAAGTGTGAATTGTGTGCTCTTTTTAGGTAAGAAGAATATTAACGAGAGCCATTACTAAAGAGTGTGTTAAAAGGTTGAAAAACTTCTTCAAAAAATAATGTTTAATAGTGAATCAATATCATTTTTCAGAAAAGGGGCTCTTTTCTACCATTTGTTAAGTCTATCAAGACTTTAAGTAAAAAAAGAGATAAGACAGTAGCTATTCTGAGGTTACTGTCTTATTTTTAACACTTTTTGATCCATAAATGGGCATGATAAAAAACACCTCATCTGGTATTTTTTGAAACAAGGTGTTACAATAATACGGTACAGACAGGCTTATCGATTTTGGGTCAAAGAATAATCGTAAAGTTTGTTATGCATAATGAGGTAATCCATTGTTCGAATGAGACGATGTATAGAGGCAATCGTATGTGGCTTAGTTGAAGCTATTGTCGATTGTCTTTTTCGTTTCTCATAAAAGTCAGCGATATGGCAGGGATTGGTATGATTAGCTGAAGCGATGTTGTGAATGCACTTGAACAAGATTTT
>NZ_CM002133.1:2120331-2198683 GCF_000448665.1 Streptococcus sp. HSISS2
AAATAATGTTTAATAGTGAATCAATATCATTTTTCAGAAAAGGGGCTCTTTTCTACCATTTGTTAAGTCTATCAAGACTTTAAGTAAAAAAAGAGATAAGACAGTAGCTATTCTGAGGTTACTGTCTTATTTTTAACACTTTTTGATCCATAAATGGGCATGATAAAAACACCTCATCTGGTATTTTTTGAAACAAGGTGTTACAATAATACGGTACAGACAGGCTTATCGATTTTGGGTCAAAGAATAATCGTAAAGTTTGTTATGCATAATGAGGTAATCCATTGTTCGAATGAGACGATGTATAGAGGCAATCGTATGTGGCTTAGTTGAAGCTATTGTCGATTGTCTTTTTCGTTTCTCATAAAAGTCAGCGATATGGCAGGGATTGGTATGATTAGCTGAAGCGATGTTGTGAATGCACTTGAACAAGATTTTCTGTCATATTTTGATAGAAACGGCTTAAATCACGCAGGTGTTGATAAACTTCTTCCTGCACGTAAGTTGGTTTACGATTGTGCACAAGCTGAGATTTAGCCGTGTGTAAGCGTAACCATATTCCTCAAGAAAGGCTTGAAGACGTCGAGAATAGACGTCTGTAGCCTCAAATATAATCTCAGGGTTATGAACAGTTTTCAAGTCCCCCAACAGGCGATTGAACCCAATGGCATCATTGAGTATGGTGTAGCCATGAACCTTCTCGCCGTTGACTAAAATGGCCACCTCAGAGCTTGTTTTACTGACATCAATTCCAAATACTGCACGCATGACATTACCTCTTTTGTCTTAAATAATTCCATGTTTTAGTGATTTTATTTTCAATACGCGACGTCTAGCGCCATAGAGCCCTACGACTTTACAAGACACCACTACTTTAACATAAAGAAAAAGTAGTGAATACTATCTCCCGTCGGAGATTTCTTCACTACTAATCTTAGTATGTTTTCTACAACAAAATAGGTTCCATAGTATCCATAGGGGGATTTCCCCACTACAAATATTATAGAGCCCTTTTACTTTAAAATGGACTTCTAGAGCTGTGCTATTTCTTCTGTTAATTGAGGAGCTCGAATCAAAATTTCAGGCTCATCTATGGATGGGTCCAATGCGATACTAACTTTCATAATACTCCTTTCCTGTCCTTTTGATGGTTTCATTATAACAGCTGCTTTAAACAAAACAAGGCTTTTCAGGTAAGTGGCACGGTTTTCCCCCTAAGAGGCATTCGCATTACTTACCATTATCCCTGAAGGGATTTTCATATTCTTTAACGCTTAATTTGTCCAAAGCGATATCATACTTCTCTTGTTCCTGAATATATTTCTTAATTGTGGCTTCATTAAGTCCTACCTTACTTACATAATAACCTTCTGACCAAAAATGCCTGTTACCAAATTTATATTTTAAATTGGCGTGTTTATCAAACATCATTAATGCACTTTTACCTTTTAAATATCCCATAAAACTAGCCACACTCATTCGTGGGGGAATACTTACTAACATGTGGACATGATCTGGCATTAAGTGGCCTTCAATTATTTCAATACCTTTATATTGGCGTAGTCTATAAAAAATCTCTCCCAGACTACTCCTATATTGATTATAGATTATTTTTCGTCTATACTTAGGTGTAAATACAATGTGGTACTTACACATCCATTTTGTATGTGATAAACTGTGAGCTTTTTGCGCCATAGTCTTAACTCCTTTCGTTTTACAATTGGCTTGAACACCTATATTGTAACTCGTTTGGAGTTTTTTGTTATTCGATGCGCACCCGCATAGTGGGTGGTTTATTTGTTTCGCACCTTTGGAGCGAAACGGACTTAAAGTCACATAAGCAAAAAGAACTTGGCAATAGCCAAGTTCTCCACCTTTTAGATTAAGGACTGAACCTCTTAATCATTCTTACGGTTCACTGTTGACTAGTCAACCGCAAAAGTATCTACTATTTCACAGTATTTTCACGGCTCACATGTTGTGATTCGCCAGCCTTACCATTGATACGGTAGTCACTGTAGTTAGAACCGCTACCACTTGAGTCACTATCGTCACCAATGTATTCCACATTACAAGTCCAAGAGATTTTATCTTTAATATCTCCTGATGACTTAAACTTCGAATCATAGCCATAATAGAAATCATAGACTGCCGTGAAAGTTACTTTAAAGGTTTTTCACCAGTCTGAACGACTTCAGTTACATCAACGTCTGAGAAGGTAATACTATCAGCGGAACGGTTTTTGGCTCCCGTAGTATTTTTATCAATATCAGCGATAACATCCTTATACATGGTATCATCAGTACCATTAAGGAAAATGTCAGAAACACCATCTGGAGTCGTGTTATGATTTGAGGCATAACTGCCAAATTTACCATAAGCTGCTGTCAAAAGACGGTCTGCCGTATCACGGTCAAGAACTCCATCAGCATCAAGAGTAACCGTTTGACCTTCAGAGATTTTCTTAATAGACAGTGTCTCAGTCTTGATAGAGCTACCATCGTCGAAATTCTTCTTAACATAAACAGCCGAAGAACCAGCTACTGCTACCTTGTTAACATCCAATTTTCCTGAGCTTAGGGTTCCAACCTTGGTCCCACCAACATAAAGGTCCCCATCTTTAAGATTGGATTTAACAGTAAAGCTGAGATACTTCACTGAAAGGTTAACTTCGGTCCTAGATGTGACATTTTCTTCAGATGACACCGTGATATCCTGATCATTGACCTTACCAGAAGCCACAAAATTGTAGGTTCCTGGATAGAGGTGCTTCAGTTCAGCGGTGTAGTTATTTCCATCTGTAGTACCATAAGAGACGCCATTAATCGTCAGATTCAAATCGTCTGTATTAACCGTCAAATCAACTGTTCCAGGATCAACCACGACTCTCCACTTTGGAAAGATAAGGAACTGGCGTCCAACCTTTTGCATACGTTCACCAGACATGAGTTGGCTCTTGCTATAGGCTTGTGTATTTTTGATGTCTGTGTACTTGACTTCGGATGTTTTAATCTCTTTTTTAGTATCAGACCATACTTGGTATTCAAGGCTAT
The DNA here is from genome assembly GCF_000448665.1 of Streptococcus sp. HSISS2. Taxonomy (NCBI): domain Bacteria; kingdom Bacillati; phylum Bacillota; class Bacilli; order Lactobacillales; family Streptococcaceae; genus Streptococcus; species Streptococcus sp. HSISS2. Next base: position 2,123,385 of record NZ_CM002133.1, read on the forward strand.
CCTTAAAGCTCTTCTTAGCTGCTGCTTCATAACGCTCTGCTACTTGACCACGTGAGTAGTAATAAGAACCAAAGCCATAACCAGCAAGTGCTAAGACTGCTGCAACAACACCAGCAATAATCAGGATTTTCTTTCCTTTAGCCATGGCTGGCTTTGCCGGTTTAGCGGCCTTACCATCTGAGATAAACTGATGGATGGTTGACACATCATATCCCGAAGACTTACCTAGAAGGAATTCCTCTGGAAGAGGCTGACGACCAACATAGGTCTTAAATGCCTTCATCCAAATGACCTGAGCTTCTTTAGAAGCATACTCTGACTTTTCTTCAGATTGATTCTGACCTACTTGAGATACTGGTGTAAACTCTTCTGTTTCCGAAGGAGACGTTTTCTCTTGGTCGTCAAGTGAGATATCATCAAACACTTCCTCAGCAACGTCGAACTCATCAACTTCTTCTTTTGGCTCAGGAGCAGCAATCTCTTGATTTAGACCCATAGCCACAATGCCTTTAATAGCCTTTAAGTCAAAGCCTGCTTTTTGGCCCTCTTCAATTTCCAAAACATGGGGCGGACGACCAACTGCCTTTTCAAATAAATCAATCCACTTTTCTTTTGTTGCCATAAGGACTCCTATAAACTTGCTTTTTCAAAAATCGTTAGGTTTACTTAGAATAGAAGACCTACTGTAAATGATGACATGATAGCAAATACGATTGCAAACAAGATTGACAAAATGACACCATTCAAAAGTGCTGCCAAAATCATTTGATAGAATTTATCAGCCTTCCATGCTGTTGTTACAGGAACAATTGTAAAGAGGTTAGCAAGTGCAAATAAGAAGTAAACAACATAGAACAAGAATCCTGGGAAGGCAACAAGTCCAATAGCTCCCAACAAGATTGTTACAAGCAAGATTGGCAAGGCCAATGATGTCAAACGACCAAAACGATCAAAGCTATTCAAGAAAGTAGTCTCAGGGTCACGGAAGATGGCCTTACGTGTCACAAATCCTGCCAAGATAAAAGCAAAGATAAAGAGGAAGGCAGCTAGTATACTTGCGAAGAAGGCTCCAAAACCAATGCTAGATGTATGACTTGAAACTGGAGATGAGTAAGCATCTGTTCCATAAGAACCAAACATACTAGACAATGCATTTGTGGTTGACACAATTGAGCTAACCACTTTACGTGCCATAGCACTCAAAATTGCAAAGAATGCAAGTCCAGTCAAGAGTGACAAGAAGATATAGTTAAGCCAACCATTGTGCTTACCATAATCTGTCATGTCAGCTGGACGACGCCATGCATTAAGCAACCATGTCCAATAGTTTTTGAAAGTTGTAGCAAATGCTGATGGTTGCGCTGGAACAACTACGGCTTGGCCATTGATAAATTGAACGTTTTGACCTGGTTGAAGAAGTTGACCGTTAGCAAAAGCTGCTTGCTGACCAGCTTGCCCATTCGCAAAACCAGCTTGTGGTTGCACTGCTTGATTTGGCACTCCTTGGACTGGAGCTGATTGAGCCCCTGCAAATGTTGCTTGTGCTTGAGTAGCCTGAGCATTTGCAAAAGGATCTTGCGGTTGTGGTTCTTGTGCTGGTACTCCTTGTGCACTAGCAAAAGCTGGTTGTACGGGTGCTTCTTGTGTTGGTACTTCTTGAGCACTAGCGAAAGTTGGTTGTGCGGGTGCTTCTTGAACAGGAGCCGCCTCAACTGCTGGTGCATCATCTTGAAACTCGCCAGCTGCAAGTGCTGCTGCAATTTCTTCTTCAGTCGCTGAACGACCATTGATGGCTTCAAAAAAATCTAACCAATCTGCTTTAGTCATAATAATCTCCTTAAAATTACATAGAATGACATAATTTTACCACAAATAGAGCTATTAATAAATGGTATTTTCATTAGAAAAAGGTTCGAAGCAGACTGCCCAAACCTTCTTATCTTCTTATTTATTTCTTTGGATTGATTTCTGAATCTGACGATCCAACTCTCGTTTTATATGTGGTTCTGGCGCAAAGCGTTCCTCCCAGTCATCTGGTTTCAGAATCTTGTGGGTCACTGGATCAAAATGAGCCTTACCATCTGGGAAAATTTTACCCATATTAGCCTCATGAACCGTATCAAAGAAAGGTTTAGGATCCACACCCATAAGGACAAAGGAGCCATAAGTCAAGTAAAGCAAGTCTGTCAAAGCATCGACCTGACCAACCATTGTTGACTCTGAATGTTCTTTAGAGCTAACCTTGAGAGCTGCCTTATCAAGGGCAGCATGTAGGTCCAAAACAGCTTGTCCAAAGACACGCTTGTCCCCACCTGATGAAGCATAAAGGAATTCGACGATTTCTTCCAACTTGAAGTCCGAGCGATGACTAGCTTCCTCAATACTATAGACACGAGGCATATCATTGGTAGAGCCATCCATCAAGTGATGGAAATCCTTAACCTTGTTAAAGTTGTCATCATCACTGGTAAATGAATTTTCTGTTTCAAAGTGAATCAGGCCATAGTGTGATAGGGCTTTGGCAATTCCATTCTGATTGTTGGTGTCCGTAACATGGGTCGCCTGATCCTTCAGCTCATCTTCACCATTTCCCATGGCAACACCGATACCGACACCAGACAACATCTCCAGGTCATTTTCCGAATCTCCAAAGGCCATAACCTCGCTGAGTTCGAAACCAAATACCTCACCTAAATGAGCAATCCCCTTGAGCTTAGATTGGCCAGCAGAAATAATATCCGCAGAATAAGGACTTGAGCGAGTAATCTTAACGTGTGGAAATTTCTCCTCAATAGCTTGAGTCTCACCCACTGTCGCTACCATAACTACTTGGTAGACCGGTTCACGCATAATGGTTTTGAGAGCTTCCATGCTCTGTGGTTTGAAACGACGAATGAGAGACTTAAAACTACGTTCCACCATCTTAGCCCAAGACTTTGGCACAATACGGCTCACTATTTGACCAAACTTGCTAGTCCCCATACTAATGATGTTAGAACCGACAAGCCCCGTACTCGTACCTAGAGAAATCTCTCTACGTTGCTTGGTAGCATAGCGGATTAAGTTGTAGATAGTTGATTTAGGGAGCTGGTTTTGATAGAGAACCTTGTCGTGGGTCAAGATATACTGACCATTATAAGTCACCGCAAAATCCAGACCTAGATTATCCATGAAAGGCTGAACAAATCCTGGTCCACGACCTGTCGCCAAACCAACCAAGATACCATCGTCCTTCATTTGACTGATCGCTTTTTTGGTTGAACTCGACACGCGCTTTCGGTCATTTAAAAAAGTCCCATCAATATCAAAAAAGACTGCTTTAATCGCCACAGAGCTCCCCTCCTTCTAACATTTTATGCTAAAATAAATTATAACATAAATATGATAGTGAGTAGTATAAATGATAAAAAAATCCTAGTCCTTCACACTGGAGGGACCATTTCCATGTCAGCGGATAATGATGGCAGGGTCAGCCAAAACGCTGATAACCCCATGAACCATGTGGGGCTTGATCTAGATAATCTGGACTTAACTGTCCTAGACTTCCTTAACATCCCTAGTCCACACATTACGCCCTACCACATGCTTGATATTTATAAAAAAATCAAGAAAACATCTGGACAATATAACGGAGTGGTTATCACCCACGGAACAGATACCTTGGAAGAAACAGCCTACTTCCTAGATACCATGGACGTCCCTGAAATTCCAATCGTCATAACTGGTGCCATGCGTTCTTCGAACGAGCTAGGAAGCGACGGGGTCTACAACTATCTCTCAGCCTTACGCGTTGCCAGTGATGATAAGGCCGCTGAAAAAGGAATCCTCGTCGTGATGAATGATGAAATCCATGCAGCCAAGTATGTGACTAAGACCCATACCACAAACGTAGCAACCTTCCACACACCCACTCATGGTCCTCTAGGAATCATCATGAAACATGACATTCTTTGGTTCAAGACCGCTGAACCTCGTGTTCGCTTTGACTTGGAACAAATTACAGGAACTGTGCCAATCATTAAGGCTTATGCTGGGATGGGAATTGGCGATGGCATCATCAGCCTCTTAGATCCTGAAAAAATTGATGGGGTAGTCATCGAGGCACTAGGCGCTGGAAACCTCCCACCACTAGCTGCAAAAGAAATCACGTCACTTATGGACAAGGGAGTTCCCGTTGTACTCGTTTCCCGTTGCTTTAACGGTATAGCTGAACCTGTCTACGCCTATGAAGGGGGTGGGGTTAAACTCCAAGAAGCTGGCGTTATGTTTGTTAAAGAACTCAATGCACCAAAAGCTCGCCTCAAACTCCTCATCGCACTTAGTGCAGGACTAAAAGGCCAAGAATTGAAAGATTATATCGAGGGATAAGGGATGAAACTTAGCATTGAAGCAACCGATAAATTGGAAAATAAAGATTTCCACTATGAGCTAACCGTCTCACAAACACACATCGCCATGGTCTGTGGTACTGTGCTAGCTAGTCTAGCCCTGATTGCATGGATGAAGAAAAAATAAAAAGCTTGAAGCATCGTCACTAGAAAGATGACAGAACTGCTTCAAGCTTTTAGTTTTCTTCGTCTGGTCTATATTCAAGAATATCTCCTGGTTGACAATCTAACTCCTTACAAATGGCATCCAGAGTTGTAAAACGGATTGCCTTGGCCTTGCCTGTCTTAAGAACTGATAGATTGGCTGGGGTAATACCAATGCGTTCTGCCAGCTCACCCGAGCGCATCTTCTTCTTGGCAAGTTCAACGTCCAAATTGACAATAATCATAAACCCCTCCTAAATCGTGTACTCATTTTCCTCAGCAATAGCATTAGCCTTGGTCAAAATCATAGCAACAGCATAGAGGACAAAGCTAACTAGCAAATAACTGATGTTAAAGAAACTATAACTCTGGTTGCCTGTTCCAAATGTAAAAATACCATTATTGATAAAAGCCCCAAGAACTAGCAAATGCGCTGACCAACGAACCAACTTAGCATTTTTAGCGATGAAAATATCAGAACGATAAAGGTTAATCAGAAAGGCACGTAGGCACAACAAGAAACCTATGTTGACTACCATACGAAGGAAATCAATGGTTGCTGCAAAAAGCGTCAGACTAGGGCCCTTGCTTTTCACGGTAACTCCCGAACCGAGAAGCATACGCAAACCTTGTTGTAAGAGTCCTTCATGACCAGTCAGGATAAAGGCATCATTAAGAATGGTAATAACAAGACTTAAAAAGCCCGCAAAAAGGAGGACATTAACGAACAGGAGAACACTACGCAGACGTTTCTGTTCTTGCGTTTCTTGACGATTTTTAGCACTTTTGGCAGATCTCCAACCATAATAACTAGAGCCAGCCAAGGCTAGGATGATTAAAAATAAAATAAGATAGTTGTCATGTGTTACCTCGATTGTAAATACATTTTGATTTTTTGGGAGTATAGACTAGAAAAAGCCAAGGTGCCTCTAGGAGCCCTTGACCTTATACTAAATCAGCAGCTAACTATTAACAGTATCAATTATATCGAATATCAATATAAAACACTAGTTTATAGATAAGATTTTACTACTTTTCAACTAAGATACATTCAATTATTTGACAGCTGTTTGTCCCTTACGAAGACGGATAGCATCACAAGCTAGAGAGACCAAGAAGAGCCAAACTGATGTGCTGAAGTCCATTACTAGGTGATCTGTCGTTCCCAACTGCAAGAAGATATTCAAGGCTGATGGCACAAAGGTTAGAAGGGCAACCTTTTTCAAGAAAAGAGAGAAATCTTCTGTCCAAAGTGCCTTCCAAGTAAAGTCTTTAAGCTCTTTACGAAGGAGCCAAATCAAGGCAAGATAGAAGGCAAATTGTAGCTCTGCGACCAGCCAGTAACCCCAGCCAGAAAGGGTTTGAACCTCTGCACCTGGGAAAAGATTGGCCACGTTCACAAAAGGAAGGATAAGTAAAGCAAGCATTGCAAGACCGTAGATTGCCATAAGAAGAATAAGAAGTGCGTTGATGATTGGTTTAAGTGTTTTCATGATAAGTATTTCCTTTGTTAAATAGCTTTAGTAAATAATTTCTCTTTTTCGCGAATAAGATTATCTTTATCGAAAACTTATTATCGTTTTTCGATAATTATATATTACACTCTTTATTTCTCCTTGTCAACACATTTTTATCGTTTTTCGATATTTTTTAACCAAAATCCATAAAAACACTAAAACCAGTCAAGAAACTCTTAACTGGTTGCACTTCTTATTTTAGTCACCTAGACTGGTCGTTCATACGTCTAAGCTTTTTCGTTTTTTAGGAAAAGGGATTCTACGTTTATGAAAAAAGGAAAAAGGGATTTTGGGAAACTGAGGAATGAAAGTCGTAGAATAGTGGAAAATATTGCCTCTTCCTAGCTCAATACTAGTCTTGATAAACCTTAAAGTCTTGAGGATGCTTTTGGAAATTTGGATTGTAGGTTACTTTAATTTTTACTGTCATGATGATGTCCTCCATTTTAAGAATGAGTTGGCTTAGCCAAAACCTTTTATTTTCAAAACCTATCTCGTTTTGATGGTTTTATTATAGGTTCCCTAACTTAAAAAAGCTTTTAATAAGCTTGAAGGAAACTTAAAACTCTCAGTTGTTTACTGAGAGTTGATATTTCTATAACATCGATAAGATAATGCCCAGCACCAAAGCCACCCAGACAGCATAACGAATTGTCGCATGGTAGCGATAACCTTCGATAACCTTAGGTATTTTTGTAAAGAGGTAGGCAATGTAGGCAACTATGGAAAGAAAATAACCTTTAAAATTCAAAGTGGAGCCTAGAAGACTAAATTCTTCAAAGACTGGCACTAGCACCAGGACAGCCGTAAGCATGCACCAAACCGGTAGAAGCGTTTTTTCCCTTTGATGACAAAGATGAATAATGAGTTGAGCTATGAAACCAGCTACATACATAATAAATAGTACTGAACACAGTAGAGAGATCAAAAGTGAATAAAAATATAAGGTATGAAAGTCCATCTTTCCTTGTATCATCTCTACCAATCCATTAATAAACCAAATCAAGATGAAGGCGAACAAATAAAATAAGAGACCTAACATTATAAGAAACAAGGGATGTAAGATAGCAAAAAAATCGAGTTTTAACCGTCTTTTGTTCATTAGTTTCCTCCTCAATCAAACTCGCCTTGGCTTCTCAAATAAGCTCCTAGCACCTGCCATTCAGGATTCTCTCGCCAGTTCGGGTCAGAGACAATTTGACTAGCCACCCGTCTGGCTTCCTCTAAGATATTGTAGTCTTCCACAATATCGGCCACTTGAAATTCAGGAATACCTGACTGACGTGTCCCAAAGATTTCACCTGAACCACGCATTTTAAGATCCTCCTCAGCTAGAACAAAACCATCCGTAGTCTCACACATGGCCTGCATGCGTTTTTTCCAGTCTCATTTTTAGGATTGGCCACCAAAACACAGTAGGACTGCTTATCACCCCGACCTACACGTCCTCGAAGCTGGTGAAGCTGGCTAAGTCCAAAACGATCCGCATCCATAATAACCATGACCGTCGCATTTGGCACATTGACTCCTACTTCGATAACTGTGGTTGATACTAAAATCTGAGATTTTCTGTCCTTGAAATCTTGCATAATTTGGTCTTTTTCATCATTCTTCATACGACCGTGCATCAGAGCCACCGAAGCCGACTCACCAAAGAAATCGGTGAGTTCCTGGTGAAGAGCAACGGCATTTTTCAAGTCAAGTGCCTCAGACTCTTCAATCAAAGGAGAAATAAAATAGACCTGAGCATCTTTTTCCAACTCGCCCTTGATCCAAGTCAATACGGTGTCCAGCTGCTCATGTTTAACCCAACGAGTAATGATGGGTTTACGACCAGCTGGCATCTGATCAATGATTGACACATCCATTTCCCCAAAAGCTGTGATAGCCAAGGTCCTAGGGATAGGGGTCGCTGTCATCATGAGAACGTCGGGATTGTCTCCCTTCTCACGGAAAATACGACGTTGATTAACCCCAAAACGGTGTTGCTCATCGGTTATAACCAACCCAAGTTTATGATAAGTCACAGCATCCTGAATCAAGGAGTGAGTCCCTACAATCATCTGAGCCTCTCCAGATTCAATTTTGGAAAGAGCTACTTTCTTATCCGCTGCCTTCATCCCAGAAGTTAGGAGCACTACCTCTAACTCAGGAAAAAGTCCTTGCAAACTCTGATAATGCTGCTCTGCTAAGATTTCCGTCGGTACCATAAGGGCAGACTGAAATCCTGCCGTGTAAGCCCCATACATGGCCAGGCTAGCGATAACTGTTTTCCCTGAACCCACATCTCCTTGTAAGAGACGGTTCATGTGAGCTCCAGATTGCATATCAGCTAGGATTTCTGCTAGACTGCGCTCCTGAGCCTGCGTCAAGGGGAAAGGCAAGGTAGCAATCTTGACTTTGATTTTGCTTTCATCGTAAGCGATTGCTATACCATTAGTCTCCGATTTATTTTCAGCCTTTAGCACCTGTAAGTTCATTTGAAAATAAAAGAGCTCTTCAAACTTTGTTCGGCGTAGGGCCTGCTTATATTCAGCTAAATCTTTCGGAAAATGCATGGCACGCACAGCCTCTTGACGTCCCATGAGACGGTACTTGTCCATCAGTACCCGGGGAAGACTTTCCTCCAACAACTCAATAGCCCCACTTTCGAAAGCCGCCTTTATGGCCTTTATCAGCTGAGCTTGACTGACACCTTGAGCCACATGGTAAACTGGCTGCATATCGTCCTCAACTTGAGTCAAGACTTTCATACCAGTCACAGCCGACTTCTTCTGGTCCCACTTGCCAAAGATAGCCACTTCTGCCCCCATCTCAATCTTGTCCACAAGATAAGGCTGATTAAAGAAACTAATGGCAATCACAGCCTCACCCTGCTTGATTTTAAAGCTCAGACGATTACGTTTAAAGCCATAATACTGCACATTGGCAGGTGTTACCACTGTTCCCGTAATAACGGCTTTTTCGCCATCCATCAGTTCAAAAATAGATTTACTCTTAAAATCCTCATATCGGAAAGGAAAATAAAGCAAGAGGTCCCCAACCGTGTGCAAATCTAATTTGGTAAATTTTTCAGCGGACTTAGGCCCAAAGCCTTTCAAATCCGCAATTGGTGAATCTAGTTGAATCATATCCTCTATCATTTCTATCGTGTTCTTCTTCCCGTGAAAAAGGAAGTCTTACCAGCTATTATATCACATGAGATGAGTCTTCACGAAAAGCAAAAAATCCAGCCGAAAGCTGGATTCCTCTTTTTTACTCATAACTGCGAGGGACACGATCACTAAGTAAACAAAGAACTTCGTAGTTGATAGTACCACGTTTTTCAGCCACCTCTGTCGCAGTGATGCTTGCTCTCCCATTTTCGCCAATAAGCGTAACAGGAGTACCTAGGGGATAGACTTTAGGCAAGCGAATGGTAATTTGGTCCATAGACACGCGCCCAACAATCGGGCAAAATTGACCATCCACAATAACGTGAAAGCCTTGTAAATCTCTAGTCCAACCATCCGCATATCCGATTGGAATCGTTCCAATAACCTCGGCAGTCGTCGTTGTATAAGTGGCACCATAACCGACATCTTGACCTGCTGGTAGGATTTTAACATGAACAAGAGCTGTTTCCAAACTTAGGGCAGGACGAATCTTATAAGGAAGATTCAAAGCACTACCACTAGGATTGAGACCATATATCACGACACCCAGACGTACAGCATTAAAGACTGTTTCTGCATGCCAGATACTCGTCGCAGAGTTGCTTGCATGTACCAAGCGAGGGCGGTCCACCAAGTTATTAACCAAATCCGTGAAGAAGGCCAATTGACGCTTGAATTTACTATCATCTGCCTCATCAGCTGTTGCAAAATGGGTAAAAATACCTTCGACATCCGCACCAAGTGCCTTCAGACCAGCAATCAAGCTATCTGCATCTCCTTGGCTACGCACCCCAATGCGTCCCATGCCTGAATCAATCTTAATATGACAGGTCAAACCAGTCAAATCAAGCCCCTGATCCTTAGCCATTTCCAACCACTCAAGCGAAGCTACCGTCAGAGTGATGTTTTCTTGAATAGCCAAAGGAGCCTCGTCTGGCAAGACGACTCCTAAAATAAGTATCGGTTGCTCTAAGCCAGCTTGACGGAGTTCAAGTGCCTCGTCTAGGTTGGAAACACAAAAACCATCTACCTGTTTAGACAAATGCTTGGCCACCGTAACAGCACCATGACCATAGGCATTGGCCTTAACAACTGCAAAAGTCTTTACCTTTTTAGGAATGTGGCTAACCACTTGTTCAATATTTTCTGAAATTGCTGATAGATCAACCTTTGCCAAGGTTGGTCGATGTAAACTTGAGATCATAAGCTATCCTCTTCCAACATCTATCTCTTAGTTTTTTCTAAAATGACACTTGCCTGAACAAAATCACCGCTATGGGAAATCGAGATGAAGACATTGCCTTCAAAAGGCGACTGGGTCACCACTGGCGCTCCCTTGTCATTGGTCAAAATTTCAATATCCTTAAAGCCGACTGCTCCAATACCTGTACCCCAGGCCTTTGAAAATGCTTCCTTACCGGCCCAGCGACCTGCTAAATAGGACATCTGACGATTGCCAGAAAGGGATTCAAAACGCTCCCACTCTTTTGGTGTCAATACCTTTTTTGCAAAGCGTGGATTGCGGTCATAAGCCTTTTTAACAGCTGAAATTTCCTGCAAGTCTATACCATGTCCAAAAATCATAATTCTTACGAAAGTCGATTGTGGATTTCACGAATAAGACTATCTGTCTTATCCCAACCAAGACATGGATCTGTGATTGATTTACCGTAAACTTCAGGTGTGTCCTGACGACCATCCTCAAGGTAAGACTCAATCATAAAGCCACGCACGGTATCCGCGATACGCTCATCCCACTCACGGTTAAGAAAGACTTCACGCACAATGCGAACTTGTTCCATGAAGTTTTTACCTGAGTTATCATGGTTTGTATCAACAAGAATAAATGGATTTTCCAAATTAAATGCACTGTACTTGTCCAAAGCCTTAACCAAGTCTTCGTAATGGTAGTTGACAATGTTCTGACCATTTTCATTGTTGGCACCACGCAAGATAGCGTGAGCGAGCGGGTTACCATCTGTTTTAACTTCAGCGCCATTGTAAAGGAAATGCTGTTGGTTCTGCGCAGCATAGATACCATTAAACATGACATTCAAATTTCCTGACGTTGGGTTCTTCAAACCAATTGGCACATCAATACCTGAAGCTACAAAGCGGTGTTCTTGGTCCTCAACCGAACGTGCTCCAACAGCGTGGTAGCTAAGTAGGTCATCAAAGAAGGAAAGATTTGACGGATAAAGCATCTCATCAGCGATTGGGAGGCCTGTTTCAGTAATAATACGTGACTGAAGGTGGCGAACCGCCTTAACTCCAGCAAGAAGGTCTACATCACCCTCTGCATCTGGTTGGTGGATAAGCCCCTTATAACCATCCCCATTAGTACGAGGTTTAGCTGTATAAACACGCATAACAATAAAGATTTTATCTTTCACTTCTTCCTGAAGTTTGGCCAAACGGTGAGCATAGTCAAGAACGGCTTCTTCATTATCAGATGAACATGGGCCAATAACCAAGAGAATACGTTTGTCTTCACCCTTGATAATTTTTGCCAAAGCCTCATCATTAGCCTGTTTAGTTACTAGTGCGTCTCCCGTAAGAGCATGCAATTTCCTTACTTCCGCTACATCAATAAGCGGACTATTTTGATGAATTCCCATCTATTTCCCTCTCTTTGTGAAAAGAGAGCGAACCGCTTGGTCATCCAAACGGTTCACTCCCCATATATGGTTTCTGTTACCTTATTATTTTGACAAAGTATCGTGGATTTCACGAATCAATTCTTCTGTCTTATCCCAACCAAGACATGGGTCAGTGATTGATTTACCATAGACATCTGGCGCATCTTGACGGCCATCTTCAAGGTAAGATTCAATCATGAAACCACGTGCAACTTTGTTGATTTTTTCATTCCAGTCACGGTTAATCAAGGTTTGACGAACGATACGGATTTGTTCCAAGTAACGTTTGCCTGAGTTATCATGGTTTGTATCAATAACGATGAATGGATTTTCAAGGCCCATTTGTTCATAGTGTTCGATTGTTTCAAGAACATCATCATAGTAGAAGTTAGGCACGTTTTTACCATATTCATTCGTTGAACCACGAAGAATAACGTGTGCCAATGGGTTACCTGAAGTTTCAACTTCTTCACCGTTAAAGAGGAAGTTTTGTTTGTTTTGTGCAGCGTAGATACCATTAAACATAACGTTAAGATTCCCTGATGTTGGGTTCTTCATACCAGTTGGAACATCAATACCTGATGCAACAAAACGGTGTTGTTGGTCTTCTACAGAACGTGCACCGATGGCAATATATGACACAAGGTCATCTACCAAAGGAAGGTTTTCTGGGTAAAGCATTTCATCAGCAGTTGTGATACCAGTTTCAGTGATAACACGGTAGTGAAGATTACGAACAGCCTTGATACCATTGATTAGGTTTGGTTTACCTTCAGCATCAGGTTGGTGGACAAGTCCTTTATAACCATCACCATTTGTACGAGGTTTAGCTGTATAAACACGCATAACCATAAAGACTTTATCTTTAACTTCTTCTTGAAGTTTAGCCAGACGGTGAGCATAACCAAGAACTGCATCCTCATTGTCAGATGAACATGGACCAATAACCAAAAGCGTACGGTCATCTTCACCCTTGATGATTGCTTCAAGCTCTTTATCACGAGCTTGTTTCTTGGCAAGGGCTTCACCTGTCAATGTAGTTGATTCTTTAACTGCATCAAAATCAATTTTTTACTTACTGCTTTAAAAACCATAATAATTACCTACTTCTTTTTTCCTAAAATTGCTTACGACCGTGACAATTTTTAAATTTCTTACCTGAGCCACATGGACAGAAATCATTACGACCAACTTTACTAAAGTCAATATCCTGACCATTCGCATCTGTCTGTTGTGCTTGGATATTACCTGTTGCTGTTGTTGAAACACGTTCATTCACATTTTCACGAGATTGTTCGTGGATTTGTGCTTTCATCATGGTACGTGTCACATCATATTCAATCGCTCCAACCATGTCTTGGAACATCTTGAACCCTTCAGATTGATACTCAACAATTGGATTGTTTTGCGCATAACCACGCAAACCAACAGCGTTACGTAATTGGTCAAGGGCATCAATGTGATCTGTCCACTTGTTATCAACAACCATCAAAATCAAAACTTTTTGGAACTCACGGATAGCTTCCTCTGAACGTAATTTCTTGATTTGGCGATCATAAACATCATCTGCTAATTCATTCAAGTAAACTTTAATAGCTTCATAATTAACACTACGTTTAGTGACTTCACCCACTTCTTTCAAGTCTTTAAGTGAGATGGCATTTTCAGGAACCAAGGCCTGACGGGCAAACGTCAAGATTGCCCTAAGAGCTTCATCTTGATCATTGCGACTGTGACCTTCAACCGTACGATTAATTGTACGCTTAATCATAGCCTTAATTTCAGGTTCAAGATCACGCTCTGCTGTGATAACATCATAACGCTCAGCGTAAATGATTTCACGTTGTTCACGCATAACGTCATCGTATTGAAGGACTTGTTTACGTGTATCGTAGTTATTCCCTTCAACACGTTTTTGAGCTGATTCCACTTGACGAGTCAACATACGTGATTTGATGACAATATCTTCATCATCAGCATTAAAGCGTTCCAAGACATGTTTGACACGATCAGAACCAAAACGACGCATCAATTCATCTTCAAGTGAGAGGTAGAATTGAGATTCACCTGGGTCCCCTTGACGTCCCGCACGACCACGCAACTGGTTATCAATACGGCGGCTTTCGTGACGCTCTGTACCAATGACACAAAGTCCACCAAGATCCAGAACACCTTCACCAAGTTTGATATCGGTACCACGACCGGCCATGTTGGTCGCAATCGTAACGGCACCACGTTGACCCGCATTCATGATGATATGGGCTTCTTTTTCGTGGTTCTTGGCATTAAGCACTTCGTGAGGAATACCTGCTTCAACCAACATTTTAGAAATCAAGTCAGATGTTTCAACGGCAACGGTACCAACAAGAACTGGTTGACCCTTTTCATAACGACGTTTGACATCTTGCACTACCGCACGGAATTTGGCATCCAAGGTTGGGTAAAGAAGATCATCATGGTCAATACGTTGAATTGGACGGTTGGTTGGAATCGGAATGATTCGCATGTTATAGATTTCACGGAACTCATCTTCCTCAGTCTTACCTGTACCAGTCATACCTGACAACTTCTTGTACATACGGAACATATTTTGGTAAGTGATTGAGGCAGATGTCTTGGTTTCCTCTTGAACTGGTACGCCTTCTTTAGCTTCAATAGCCTGGTGTAGTCCATCAGAGAAACGACGACCTTCCATGGTACGACCAGTAAATTGGTCAACGATAAGGATTTCTTGCTCAGGACTTACCACATAGTCAATATCATGCAACATGATATAGTTGGCACGAAGGGCATTATCAATATAGTGAGTCAAGGCTACATGGTCAATATCGTACAAGTTGTCTAAGTTGAAGAATTCTTCGGCCTTATCAATACCAGAGTCATTCAAACCAATGGTTTTGGTTGGAACATCAATAGCATAATCATCTTCAGTCAATGTCTTAACAAAAGCATCTGAACGATGATACAACTGGTTAGTCTCTGAACTTACAGGACCTGATACAATCAATGGTGTACGAGCTTCATCAATAAGAACCGAGTCAACCTCATCGACCAAGGCATAGTTCAAAGGACGTTGTACCATGTTTTCCTTACGAACAACCATGTTATCACGGAGGTAGTCGAAACCGACCTCTGAGTTGGTTGAGTAAGTGATATCACAGTTATAGGCTTCACGCTTTTCAGCTGGTGATTTGGCAGAAAGGTTAATCCCTACTGACAAGCCAAGCCAACTATAAAGCTCACCCATTTCAGTTGCGTCACGCTCTGAAAGGTATTCGTTAACGGTAATAACGTGTACACCTTCACCTGAAATAGCGTTAAGGTAAACAGGCATTGTCGCCGTCAAGGTTTTCCCTTCCCCTGTACGCATTTCTGGTACGTCACCATGGTGAAGAACAATACCACCCATGATTTGCACACGGTATGGGAAAAGTCCAAGGACACGTTTTGCCCCTTCACGAACAACCGCAAATGCCTCTGGCAAGAGTTGGTCTAGGCTTTCTCCGTTTTGATATCGTTTTTTAAATTCATCTGTTTTTGCCTTAAGTTCTTCATCTGAAAGGGCTGCCATTGCATCTGCATAGCCCTCAACTTTCTTGGCAGTTTTTTCTAGTTTCTTAATTTCGCCTTTATCATTTTCAATGATTTTGCGTAATATATTTGCCATCTTATTTCCTTTCGACAGTCTTTATCTCCATATTTTACCACAAAAACACCCTTTAAACAAGAAATCACACAAGGATTGACAAAAGAAAAAAGCCCTAGTTTAAAGCCTTTCACAACGGATTGACAAATAAACTAAAACTTTTTATTAGATTCACTGAAAATAACGACAATATCACTTTAGAATTTTTCCTCAGATAGTTCTTGCTTCTCTTGGATTTTCTGAAAATCCTGCAAGAGCTTATCAAAGGCTCGATCAAAGAAAGCTCGGTCAGAACTGCTATAAGCCGTCATAAGCATTGGACTAGCTTCAAAATCCACATAAAATTGATAGTCCAAAGCCCCATTTTCCCAGTGAAATTTAAGGCTGGGAGAGGCCGTCTTTTCACCACACATGCCTGGAACCGCTCGTTGCAAGCCATAAATGTGGTCGCCATAATCTTTCAAACGGTAATAAGCTCCTTCAAAATAATAGGTCTCTCCAACTTCGATGCCTTTAAAAAGGTCTGCTAAAACTTGTTCTCTACTCATATTTAAGCCTCTTTAGATGGATTGACAGCACCCTCCATTTGACCATCAATTCTCCAAACTGCAACATCATTATTAACCGATATAATCACTTAAAATATCATATACCACGGCCGTCTTCAGACGACCCTACCTAGATTTTCTAAACCCGGGCAAGTGTCAAACCACCGACCTTATAACTCTTCCTGAATAGCACAAAACGCCTTAAGATTATCTCTTAAAGCGATTCGACAATTCTTACTTGTTTGCTTGTTTATCAACCACATCTTTGGCAAGGGCAAAGTTACCAAGTGTCGCAGAGCCATTACCTGAAACAGCAGGGGTAACAATATACTCAGTCACATCTGGTACTGGGAGGTATCCATTCAAAAGAACTGTGAATTTTTCACGAACACGACGAAGCATATGCTCTTGACCCATTACCCCACCACCAAAGACGATAACTTCAGGACGGTAGAGAACAGTTGCCTGAACAGCAGCTTGAGCAATATAGTAAGCTTGAATATCCCACACTTCAGAATTTTGCTCAATCAATTCTCCACGAATACCTGTACGAGCTTCAAGCGATGGACCAGCAGCCAATCCTTCCAAACAACCACGGTGGAAAGGACAAGTTCCGTTAAATTCATTAGTAACATCATTAGGGTGAAGAGGCACATAAACGTGACCTGCTTCCGTGTGACCTACACCACCAATGAATTCACCATTTTGAATGGCACCAGCACCGATACCAGTTCCGATAGTGTAATAAACAAGACTCTTAACACCTTTACGAACAAGTGTCTCACCATAGGCAGATGAGTTAACATCCGTCGTAAAATAGAAAGGAATATTAAACTCTTTTGCAATCAAACCAAGAAGGTCAACGTTTGACCAGTGTGGTTTTGGCGTTGAGGTAACATAACCGTATGTTTCTGAGTTAGGATCAACATCAATGGGACCGAATGAACCAATGGCGATTCCAGCTAATTGGTCTTCATAACGTTTGAAGAAGGCAACGGTACGATCGATTGTTTCGTATGGTGTAGTGGTTGGGAATTGGGTCTTTTCAACGACTTGGAAATTTTCATCACCAACAGCACAAACGAATTTTGTACCACCAGCTTCCAAGCTTCCGTAAAGTTTAGCCATATGCAAGCTATCTCCTTTTGTGATCTATAAATTACTATCCTAATTATAAAGAAAAGTGGCGCAAAAGACAATCTATATTCCGTTCGATTCACCAGTCTTAGACACCCGAACTTATCTCTTTTCTTTATCTGATATTTAACTAAAAAAGCCGAAATAGCTTCGACTTTTCTAGATTATTATTTAACTGCGATGAAGTCTGCACCTTCAGCAACTGATCCAGTTGCTACTGATGAAACATCTTCGAAGTCTGCAGTATTTGTAACGATTACCATAGTTGTATCGTCAAGTCCTGCACCTGTGATAACTGAGCTATCGAAGGTAGCCAAGACATCACCTTTTTTAACACGTTGATTTGCTTGAACTTTAGCATCAAATCCTTTACCGTCAAGTGAGACAGTGTCGATACCGATGTGGATAAGCACTTCAGCACCTTTATCAGATTTAAGACCGTAAGCGTGACCTGTTGGGAAGGCGATTTGCACTTCACCATCAAATGGTGCGACTACTTGGTTTCCTGAAGGTTTAATAGCGGCACCTTTACCCATAGCTCCTGATGAGAAGACTGGGTCATTAACATTTTCCAAAGCTACAACTTCACCTTTAAGTGGTGCAGCGATTGTTTCGGCTTGCAATGCAACTGGAGCTGATTCTGCAGATGCAATATCTTCAGCAACAACTTCTTTTTGAGCTTCAACTTCTTCCTCTTTGTAACCGAAGATCCAAGTAAGAGCAAAACCAAGAGCAAGTGTTACAAGTACCATGATCACATACTTAAGCACTTGACCGTTAAGGTAAAGAAGAGTACCAGGAACGATTGTTACACCAAATCCTGTACCAGCGAGGTTAAGGATTGAGGCCAACCAACCACCAGCAGCACCAGCGATAAGACCCATGATAAATGGTTTACCGAAACGAAGGTTAACCCCGAAGATAGCTGGTTCAGTGATACCAAGTACCGCTGAAAGAGTTGCAGGGAAAGCAAGTGCTTTCAATTTAGCATCTTTAGTTTTAACACCCACTGCAAGTGTCGCACCAGCTTGGGCAGTCATAGCAGCTGTGATGATAGCGTTAAGTGGGTCTTTACCAGTATTAGCAATGAGGTTAGCTTCAAGCAAGTTAAAGACGTGGTGAACCCCTGTAACGACGATAACTTGGTGAACTCCACCAAGAACAAGACCAGCAAGACCAAATGGCAAGTTAAGAATCCATTCTGTAGCAGCAAGAACATAGCTTTCAACAGTATGGAAGACAGGACCAATGATAAAGAGGGCCAAAGCTGACATTACTGCGAAGACGATAAGTGGACGCAAGAGAAGGTCAAGAACGTCTGGAACCCATTTACGAACCCATTGCTCGAACTTAGCACCAAGCAAACCTACGAAGAAGGCTGGAAGCACTGAGTTTTGGTAACCTACTACTGGAATAAAATCAAAGAAGTAAATTGGTTTAGCAGCACCTGATGCAACATCCCAAGCGTTAGGAAGGGCGTTGTTAACCATCATCAAACCAAGAACCAAACCAAGAAGTGGTGAACCACCAAATACGTTAAAGGCTGACCAACAAATCAAGGCTGGGAAGAAGGCGAAGGCTGTATCTGTCAATACAACTGTGTAAGTATAGAAATCAGTAGCAGCAAAAGCTTTTGATGTTGTACCGAACAAACCAAGAACTGTATCGTTATTGATTGCTCCACGGATACCCATGAAAAGACCAGTCGCTACGATTGCTGGAAGCAATGGAACGAAAACGTCACCGAATGAACGGATAGCACGTTGGAACCAGTTACCTTGTTTAGCAGCTTCTGCTTTTTGTTCGTCTTTAGATGCTGTTGGAAGACCTTGAGCAACGACTTCGTCGTAAATCTTGTTAACAGTACCTGTACCAAAAATCATTTGGTATTGACCTGAGTTAAAGAAAGCACCTTGAACTTTTTCAATGTTCTCAGCCTTTTCTTTATTGATTTTGTTTTCATCTTTGACCATCACACGTAGACGAGTCGCACAGTGAGCAACACTGTTGACGTTTTCACGTCCACCGAGGGCATCGATGACTTCTTTTGCAATTTGTTTGTTATCCATTTGCAAAATTCTCCTTAATAAAATTTGGTATGAAAGCGTTTAGCTTTTCTTTACGATAACTATTTTAGCATCTTTCTGCCATATGTCAACCGTTTAGCATATTTTTTTATTTTTTGTTATAAATCGTTGATTTTTATAGGTAAAACGTTTACTATATTATTAACAAATAGATTAGGAGATTACTAAATATGAATCTACCAACAGAAGTTCGTTACCGTCCATACGCAGATTGGACAGACGAAGAAAAACAAAGATTAGAGAAAATGTCGCTAAATCACCTTGGCGTGCAAGTTACCATATCGAACCAGAAACAGGGCTTCTTAATGATCCAAACGGTTTTTCTTACTTTAATGGTAAGTTCCAACTTTTCTACCAAAGTTGGCCATTTGGAGCTGCTCATGGTTTGAAACAATGGGTGCATACTGAAACTGAAGATTTGGTTCACTTTACAGAAACTGGTGTCAAACTCTTGCCAGACCATGAAAATGATAGCCACGGTGCCTACTCAGGTTCTGCTTATCAAATCGGTGATAAACTCTTTATCTTCTATACTGGGAACGTTCGTGATGAAAACTGGATTCGTGACCCACGTCAAATCGGCGCTTGGATGGATAAAGACGGCAAAATCGAAAAATTCGACAAGGTTCTTATCAAACAACCTGCTGACGCTACTGGGCACTTCCGTGACCCTCAAATCTTCGATTACAAGGGACAATTCTACGCTATCGTAGGTGCTCAAAACCACGATAAACAAGGTTATATCAAACTTTACAAGGCAGTAGACAATGATGTCGAAAACTGGGTTGAGGTTGGTAATCTTGACTTTGGTGGCACTGGGTCAGAGTACATGATTGAGTGTCCTAACCTTGTCTTTGTAGATGGCAAACCTGTTCTTCTTTATAGCCCACAAGGTCTTGATAAAGAAGAACTTGACTATGGCAATATTTACCCTAATACTTATAAGATTTTCCAAGATTTCGACCCTGAGAAACCTGCCCTTGTTGATGGTACGTCAATTATTAACTTGGACTACGGGTTCGAAGCTTATGCTACTCAAGGATTTAACACTCCTGATGGTCGTGCCCTTATTGTTAGCTGGATTGGTCTCCCAGACGTGGACTATCCAACTGACAAATACGACTACCAAGGTGCTATGAGCTTGGTTAAAGAGTTGTCTATTAAAGATGGCAAACTTTACCAATACCCAGTAGAAGCTATTACAAGCTTACGTGCTAACCAAGAAGATTTCGCTGAAAAAACAGCTACAACTAATACTTACGAGCTTGAACTTAACTTCCAAGCTAATAGTCAAACCGAGCTTGTTCTTTTCGCAGACCAAGAAGGAAATGGCTTGTCACTTATCGTTGATACTGAAAACGGAAAAGTTATTCTTGACCGTTCTAAAGCTGGTGAACAGTATGCTACAGACTTTGGCACAAGCCGTGAATGTACTCTTGAGGCCGGTCAAGCTGCTACAGCTAACATCTTTGTAGATAATTCAATCATTGAAATCTTCTTTAACAAAGGTGAAAAGGTCTTCACCAGCCGTGTCTTCCCAAGTGCAGAACAAACTGGTATCAAAGTGGTATCAGGAAAGGTTTCTGGTCACTACTTCGATTTAAAATACTAAGGTGATTTATGGTCGCAAAGCTTACTGACGTTGCCGAACTTGCTGGTGTAAGCCCAACCACAGTTTCCCGCGTCATAAACAAAAAGGGCTACCTCTCACAAAAGACCATTGACAAGGTTCACGCTGCTATGCAAGAACTCAACTATAAACCTAACAACCTGGCTCGAGGTCTTCAAGGAAAATCGGCCAAACTCGTTGGCTTGATTTTTCCAAATATTTCCAACATTTTTTACGCTGAGCTTATCGAACGCCTTGAGGACGAACTCTTTAAACAAGGTTACAAAACAATCATCTGTAACAGTGAGCATGATCCTAACAAGGAAAAGGACTATTTGGAGATGCTTGCCGCCAACCAATGTGATGGCATCATCTCGTCCAGTCACAATCTTGGTATCGAAGATTATGAGAAGGTTGAAGCTCCTATTGTCGCCTTCGACCGTAATCTGGCTCCAAAGATCCCCATTATCTCATCCGATAACTTTGAAGGGGGAAAATTAGCCGCAAGAGCTCTGCTAAAGGCTGGCTGTCAGCGTATTGTCATGATTACAGGCTATGATAATTCTGACTCTCCAACGGGACTTCGACAGCTTGGTTTTAATTATAAATTGGACAAACAAGGTATTATCTGTCCTGTTCCAAATGATTTGTCGCTCATGCGTCGTGAGATGGAAATCAAATCGATTATTTCTCGTGAAAAACCAGATGGCATCTTTGTTTCTGATGATTTAACAGCTATCCTAGTTATGAAGGTGGCGAAGCATCTAGGACTTTCTATTCCAGATGATTTAAAAATCATTGGTTATGACGGTACTGCCTTTATCCGTCACTTCCACTCCGAACTGGCCACTATCCAGCAACCCTTGGAAGAAATCGCCAAGTTGTGTGTGGAAATTCTCCTAAAGAAAATTAAAGGCGAACCCGTTAATCGTGATTATGTACTACCAGTAAACCTCATTTCTGGTGGTAGTATATAAAGAAAAAATCGCAAGAAATCTCCACTTGCGATTTTTTCTTGTCTAATTTGTAGAAAAAAGAAGTTGAAACAGTGCTTCAACTTCCTTGTCTTAGGCTTCATCTGTCACAAACTGGCTAAGCACACCGTTAATGAACTTAGCAGATGTTTCATCAGAATATTTTTTGGCAATTTCAATAATTTCATTAATAGCCACACGTCCTGGTGTTTCTTCAAAAGACGTGATTTCATAGAGTCCCAAACGAAGAAGGGTACGGTCAGTCACAATCAGACGTGAGAGACTCCAACCTTCTTTCAATTTTGCTTCAATCTGACTGTCAAGTTGAGCCAAATCTCCTCGAACACCAGTAACCAAGTTAAGAAGAAAAGCTGGTACATCAACTTCAGTTTCTTCCCCAATTGGTTTGTCAAAGGTATAAGCAAAATGCGCTTGTTCTAGGACTTCACCACCAAATTCCAGAGCAAAGAGCGTTTGAAAAGCACGCTCACGAAGGTCACGACGTGAATCTTTAAAGATATTAGTCATTCAAAAAATCCTCGTTAAACAATTCAGCCAAGTCTGGTTTTTGTGATTTCTCAGTGACAATAGACTCAACGTGGACGTTAACATCTGAAATTGCCACTTCGGCCATATCATAGACAGCGGCTTTGACTGCTTTTTGAATCTCAATCGAAACCGCAGGAACATTAACGCCATACTGAAGAGAAACGTAGATATCAGCGTTTACTGTACCATCTTCCTCCGTTTGGAGGTAAACACCACGGCCCAAGCTTGTTTTGCTAAGACTGTCAGTGACATTTTTGTTTTGAAGGGCGTAAACACCTTCCACTTTAGTTGCAGCGATACCTGTAATCACTTCAAGCACACGAGGGGCAATAACGATTTCACCGATATTTTCTGTAGTCATCCCATGTTTCCTTTCCGTTAGTTTGGAAAATAAGGCCTTCAAACCAGTGATTTGAAAGACTTAGTTAGGCTTAGGCACGTGATACGTAAGTACCTTCAGCTGTGTTGATAACCAATTTTTGACCAGCTTCGATAAAGTCTGGAACGTTAACCACAAGACCAGTTTCAAGTGTTGCAGGTTTACCTGAACCTGTAACTGTCGCACCTTTGATTGAAGGTTGTGTTTCAGTAACAGTCAATTCAACAGTTGTTGGTACTTGAACACCGATAACTTCTGTTCCGTAGAATTGAATTTTGACGTCTGAGTTTTCAAGGACGTATTTCAATTCTTCTTGAACGTTAGCTACTGGAATTTCATATTGGTCATATGTTTCAGTATTCATGAAGTATGCAGTATCATCCATTTGGTACAAGTATTGTGCTGGTACTGTTTCGATGATTGCTTGTTCAAATTTTTCTTCTGGACGGTAGCTAGTGTCAAATGTTGACCCAGAACGCACATCACGCAATTTCATACGCATGATAGTATTACCTTTACCAGGTTTGTGGTGGCTAGCTTCAAGAACTTTGATCAATTTGCCATCATTAGTTACGAAAGTCATACCCGCACGGAGTTTACTTGCTTCAATCATTATTAAATACCTCTTTGTAAAAATTATTATCAGTTTATTCTACCATAAATGACAGTAGGGCTCAAATGTTTTATAGAATCAGGCCCTAGCCCTAAGCTCTTTACAAAGAAAAGAACTAGTCATCCATTCCCAAACGAACCTCTGGAACATCATGTTGGACATAAGAAACACCCTTTTGCTGCATCAGTTCCATAGCAAAGCCATGAGGACGATAGTTGGCCTTATAAGTAATCTTAACGATACCAGCCTGCAAGAGAGCTTTAGTACAGTTTATACAAGGAAAATGCGTCACATAAATCTCTGTATTTTTAGTTGAAATACCTTCTTTAGCGCACTGAATGAGGGCATTCATCTCTGCGTGAACCGTTCTGATACAGTGGCCATCTTCCATATAGTGACCTACTTCGTTACAGTTATCAGTCTCAGAAACCCCACCGTTATAACCAGTAGCAATAATACGATTATCCTTGACCAAAACAGCCCCAACATAAGCACGATCACAGGTAGAACGTTTAGAAATTAGCTCAGCATTAGCCATAAAATAGTCTTGCCAAGAAAGACGGTTTGGCATAAATCTTTCCTCCAAATCTTAGAGCACAATCAATTCCTTAGGTGCAAGTGTAATCAACTCACAACCATTCTCAGTGATAATAATGTCATCTTCAATACGAACACCATATTTATCAGCCAAATAGACACCTGGTTCATCCGTCAAGACCATACCAGCCTTAATGGTCTCATCAGAATTTCCAAAGTAAGGAATTTCGTGAATGTCAAGGCCAATACCGTGTCCGATACCATGTGTAAAGTGGGCACCATAGCCCGCTTCAACAATAACGTCACGCGCAACCTTATCATAGTCACGACGTGTCATACCAGCCTTAGCAGCATCAATCAAAGCCTGATTAGAACGTAAAACAATATCGTAAATCTCACGCTCCTCATCAGTCGTGTCCCCAATATGGATGGTACGAGTCATGTCACTAACATAGTGATTGTAGTAACAACCAAAGTCCATCGTCAAGGTCTCACCTGACTGAATAACCTTTTCTGAAGCTACACCGTGAGGCATGGCTGAACGATAGCCTGAAGCAATGATAGACTCAAAGGAAGTTCCAGAAGCCCCATACTCACGCATACGAAAATCAAGGAAGTTAGCCACTTGGAGTTCAGTCGTTTGACCCGGCTTAATAAAATCAAGAACATCTGTGAAAGCACGGTCTGAAATAGAACAAGCCTTACGTATAGTCGCCAATTCTTTATCATCCTTAATCATACGTAACTCTTCCATAAAGTTATTTTGTGGTGACAAAGTGTAACCTTCAAAAATAGCTTGGAGCCCTTGATAATAAGCGAATGACACCTGATTATCAAAACCGATTGTTTCAAGTTTGTCAGCTTCAATCAGTTTAACAATATCTTTAAGGGGGTCTTTACTTTCAATAATATCAAAACCATGCACAGATTGTTTAGCAATAAGCGTATAACGTGAATCTGTTAAAAAGAGACGACGATTTTTCGTAATGAAAACAGTCGCATTTGTTCCCCAGAAATTCGTCAAATAGTAAATATTATTTTGTCCTGTCACAAGCAAGGCATCAAGCCCTGATTGAGCAAGTTTTGCATCAAATCGTTCAAGTCTATGTTGCATCTGAATGACTCCTTAGGTATTTTAGATTAATTATACCAAATTTTCAGATTCTAAAGGATGAAATCGACAGTTTAGCCTGTTTTTTTGATTGTATAAAGAAAAAGCCAGATAAAACTCTGACTTTATAAGCATTACACATAGGCTCGCTTTTTGTAAATGATCGATAATCTTATTTAAGAAATCGATTGATTTCTTAATAAAAACACATTAGATTAGAATATTTTCCCTAGAAAATTTTTAAGAAGAGTTGTCAGGCTCCAAAATACCTGTTTAAGTTGAGACATCACGCTAGTAACTGATGGCTCAGAAATACTGTTTAAAGACTTATCAGCTTCTTTAATCGGACTTTCGGGTGATGGCTCGGGTAATGGATTTTCAGATTTTGCTGCCTCTTCCCTTACCTCTGACAACTCAGTTTTATCATTTTCGCCAGCAAAAACGGCCTGATAAATAGCTTGAGCATCTGGTGCACTACCCAAGTAACCAGAAACCAATTGACCATTTTTTAGGTGAATCACACTCGGAGTACCCGGAATTCCCAACTTATCAAACAAAACCTTACGAGAATCACGATCCAAATGATCCGAATCCGTGTTGTAATAAAGGAGTTGACCATTGATTAAAGCATTAAAATCCTTTAAAACGGGAGAATTTTGGCGACAATAATAACAGCTTGGCCGACCAATATACAGAATATGATCACCACCATCTTCAGTTAGCATATTGGTGACGTCGCTGTAAGAGATTTGTGTCACATTTTCAAGATTCTTTTCATAAGTTTCGACCGAAATCTCTTCGGAGCTAACTTTCTCCTCAATCACTTCTGTCTGTTCTGAGTGAGAGAGTGAATTTTCCTTGCTTTCACTACTAGAATCAACCTTCTCAGACACTTGCTCGGAAGCTTTCTCAGAAGAAACCTCTACATTGCCCGCTTCACCATTCTCAACAGAACCACTGGCTAGTTCGGTAGTCGCCTCCTTAGCATTTAGCTCATCTGCTGATCCACTAATTACCGCTAGTTGACAAGCTCCCAAAACGAAGCTTGACATCAAAACAAATTGTATTTTTTTCATCTATTCTCCTTTTTTAAGACTGTATTAAACCTTTCTATCTACCCAAAAACAATAACAAGGGAACCATTACACTGATAACCATATCCGTCTCCTTTCGTTATTAAAGAATCAAGGCCTTTACAACCTTGTTTAAGCTATGAATTCATTATATAAGCGAATCCAAAGAAAAAATAGTGACATAAATGTCACCATCCCACTAGAATAATGCAAGACACAAAAAAACTGAGCCAATGAGCTCAGTCTAAGCTTATAGAGGTAACTAGCGAAAATCATCTTTCTTTGTCCTTACTAGCTAGTCTCAGTGCAAACAAAGAGACAGCCAATGAAAGAGTTGCCCAGACAAGGCTATGGTCGATAAAAGCGATGCCTTCTGTAAAACTTAAAGTAGCGTTCATCATTACAATAAATAGCCATACAATCACAATAACAAGGGTCAACCCATTAATAAGATTTGCTTTTTGTTTATCCATATTTTTCTTCTCCATATCTGGTCCTTTCAAAGCTGGTCATTCTAACCCCTGATAACTCTAAAAACAGCTGTTCTTGAGCAATCTTTTAGATAAGATTTGAAGCCGAAAGATACGGCTACTCTCTTAATTTTCTAACCTTTAGCAGTTAGCTTTACAGGGCTTGCCTCTATTATAGAACCTCCTGTTTCAAAAAAATAGTGACATAAATGTCACCATAATCAGACATGAAAAGGACCAGTCGCTATAAGACTTGTCCTAAAATGTGTTTACTTTTACGGTGTTTCATAATAAGAAACAAAATCATCTCAAAAAGGAGGAAACTAACATAAATACCTATAACATAAAGTAAGGTTTCCCATTTATCCGTAGTTGATTGAAAATGACCATGATGATCCACTGTGCGAATACTGATTAAAAGACAAATATCCAAAAATAGAGCTAGAAGAATACCGTTAAACCCTATGAAAAAACGCTTTTTTACCATAGTCTGACTCCTGTATGTTTTTTTCTTAACAAGAGAATAGCAAACTCAACTTAAACCAGCCTAAAGCAAAAAAGACTCAGAGAGCCTTCTTCTTTTATTTCAATTTTTCTTTCAAATACTGTCCTGTGTAGCTTTCTGGAACAGCTGCTACTTCTTCGGGGGTACCTGTAGCTACGATGGTACCGCCACCAACACCACCTTCAGGACCTAAATCAATGATATGGTCTGCGGTCTTGATAACATCCAGATTATGCTCAATCACGAGAACTGTGTTACCATCGTCCGCAAAACGCTCAAGCACCTTCAAAAGACGTGCGATGTCATCGGTATGAAGACCCGTCGTAGGTTCATCTAAAATGTAGAAAGACTTCCCAGTAGAGCGTTTGTGAAGCTCACTAGCCAGTTTCATACGCTGGGCCTCACCCCCTGATAGGGTTGTTGCTGGTTGTCCCAAGGTCACATACCCAAGTCCTACATCTTTGATAGTCTGCACCTTACGAGCAATCTTAGGAATAGCCGCAAAGAAGTCAACTGCGTCATCAACTGTCATATCCAAAATTTCAGCAATATTTTTCCCCTTATAGCGAACCTCTAAAGTCTCAGAATTATAGCGTGTGCCATGACAAACCTCACAAGGGACATAAACATCAGGCAAGAAATGCATCTCAATCTTGATAATACCATCGCCAGAGCAGGCCTCACAACGGCCACCCTTGACATTGAAAGAGAAACGTCCCTTCTTGTAACCTCGAATCTTGGCCTCATTGGTTTGAGCAAAAAGGTCACGGATATCGTCAAAAACACCTGTATAAGTGGCTGGATTAGAACGAGGTGTACGGCCAATTGGACTTTGGTCAATGTCAATCAAGCGCTCGATATGCTCGATGCCAGTCACGGATTTGTGTTTCCCAGGTTTCTCACTATTTCGATTCAGCTCTTGGGCAATCTTTTTCTTGAGAATACCATTAACCAAAGTCGATTTTCCTGAACCAGAGACACCTGTCACTGCGATTAATTTCCCAAGTGGGAATTTGACCGACACATTTTTAAGGTTATTTTCACTAGCACCTTTAACCTCGATAAAACGACCATTCCCTACACGGCGTTCCATCGGTACAGGAATTGATTTAGCACCTGACAAATATTGCCCAGTAATTGATTTTTTGTTTTTAGCCACTTCCTCTGGAGTTCCCGAGGCCATGATTTGCCCACCAAAGGCACCAGCACCAGGTCCCACGTCAATGAGCCAGTCAGCTTCACGCATGGTATCTTCATCGTGCTCTACCACAATCAAGGTATTGCCCAAGTCACGCATTTTTTAAGACTTGAAATCAAGCGGTCATTATCACGCTGATGAAGCCCGATAGAAGGCTCATCCAAAACATATAGGACTCCAGAAAGGTTAGAACCAATCTGTGTCGCCAAACGGATACGTTGGCTCTCACCGCCTGAGAGGGTACCAGCCATACGAGAAAGGGTCAAGTAATTAAGGCCGACATTATTTAGGAAGGTCAATCGATCCTTGATTTCCTTGATAATTGGACGGGCAATCATTCCTTCATTTTCACCCAATTCCAAGCTATCGATTTCCTCAAGATGATCTGAAATAGACAAATCAGAGATTTGACCAATATTTAAGCCATTCTCACCGCCAACACGAACCGAGAGAGCCGCTTCGTTGAGACGATAGCCATGACAAGTTGGACATGACAACTCATTCATATAACCACGCATAACATTACGAGTGAAATCACTATTGGTCTCGTGGTAACGGCGATTGATATTGGTCACAACCCCTTCAAAAGGAATGTCAATATCACGCACCCCACCAAAATCATTAACATAATGGAAATGGAATTCACGATCTCCAGACCCATAGAGAATCAAATCCTGCTCTTCTGTTTCCAGGTTTTCAAATGGCGTATCCATATCCACGCCAAACTGCTCCATGGCTTGCTCAAGCATGGCTGGATAGTAGTTGGATGAAATCGGATTCCAAGGCGCCAGTGCACCTTCACGCAAGGTCTTATTAGCATCAGGAACGACCAAATCCATATCAACTTCTAGTTTATTGCCCAAACCATCACAGGTCGGACAAGAGCCAAATGGCGCATTAAATGAAAAGAGACGAGGCTCCAACTCAGGAACTGTGAAGCCACAAACCGGACAAGAATAATGTTCTGAGTAGAGCAATTCGTTATCATCCATAGTGTCCACAATCAAGTAGCCATCCGCTAATCGCAACGCTGCTTCTACTGAATCAAAGAGACGACTACGGATACCATCCTTATTCACTAAGCGGTCTACAACCACCTCGATGTTGTGCATCTTAGACTTAGATAATTCAGGGACTTCCGTCACGTCATATATCTCACCATCCACACGAACACGAACATACCCATCCTTTTGCACGCGCTCAAAAATAGACTTGTGTTGCCCCTTTCGACGACGAACAATCGGCGCCAAAATCTGCATACGTGTCCGTTCAGGAAGGGCTAAAACCTCATCTACAATCTGTTCCACAGAGGATGACTGAATAGCTCCGTGTCCATTAGGACAATAGGGAACACCCACACGAGCATAAAGAAGACGAAGATAATCATTAATCTCCGTTGCTGTCCCTACAGTTGATCGAGGGTTCTTACTCGTTGTTTTCTGGTCAATGGAGATGGCAGGACTAAGACCGTCAATCGAATCCACATCAGGTTTCTCCATATTTCCCAAAAACTGACGGGCATAAGCTGAAAGACTCTCCACATAACGGCGTTGACCCTCTGCATAAATGGTATCAAAAGCCAAAGAAGACTTACCAGACCCCGACAACCCCGTTACGACGACGAGCTTGTCACGAGGAATCTCCACATCAATATTTTTAAATTGTGAGCTCTTGCTCCATGAATCACTAACTTATCTTGCATATTTTTCAAGAGGCCCCAGCCCTAAAGCCACTGCCACTCCTTTCTACAGACGGATGGAAACGCCATCCCGACTTTCTCTCATATTATAACAAAATTTCAATTTATCCAGCCCAAAAATGTTTCAAATGTAGTATAATGGTTGAGTATGTAAAATAGGCAAAGAACATCGTCTCTAGGCCTCAATTGACATCACTAAAAAGCTAAGTGCTGCTGATTTATCTGACTTTTTCTGGTCCAAGAACGGACAAGACATTTTGAGATAAACATGCCAACACTTAACGAATGACAAAGGAGGGGTCCCCATTGAAACAAATGTTCTTATCCACTGGAAAAGAATTCAAAGAAATTGAGACATTCGAGCCGGGTGCTTGGATTCATTTGGTAAACCCTTCTCAGGAAGAGGCCATGAAGGTCGCTGAACGTTTTGACATTGATATCCAAGACCTCCGCGCCCCTCTAGACGTGGAAGAAACATCACGTATTGATGTCGAAGACGACTATACCTTGATTCTGGTCGACGTTCCAACCCAAGAAGAGCGTAATAACAAAAGCTACTACGTCACCATTCCCTTGGGTATCATCGTTACGGATGAAGTTGTTGTTACCACCTGTCTCGAGGACATCAGTCTCATGGATAATTTCCTCAATCACCGTGTGCGCAACTTCTACACCTTCATGAAGACACGCTTCGTCTTTCAGATTCTTTACCGCAATGCCCAACTTTACCTAACTGCCCTACGTTCTATCGACCGTCAGAGCGATAAATTGGAAGCTCAATTGGAAAATGCGACAAAGAACGAGCATCTGATTGACATGATGGAATTGGAAAAATCCATTGTCTATCTAAAAGCCTCACTTAAGATGAATGAACGAATTGTCAAAAAGCTAACAGGTAACGCCTCTAGCTTGAAAAAATACATCGAAGACGAAGACCTCTTGGAAGACACCTTGGTCGAAACCCAACAGGCCATTGAGATGGCAGGCATCTATGAAAATGTCTTGAACGCCATGGCTGAAACGTCTGCCTCTATCATCGGTAATAACCAGAACACTATCATGAAAACACTGGCTCTTATGACGATGGCTCTGGACATCCCAACCGTTATCTTCTCCGCTTACGGTATGAACTTTAAAAACAATTCTATGCCCCTAAACGATTTAGATAACGCCTTTTGGGTCATCTTCTTCATGGCAGCCTTCGGGTCATCCTGCGTTGTTATCTACTTTATCAGGAAAAAATGGTTCTAACATAGAGCCTCTTCTTTTCCCTAAACTGCTAAACTAAAAAATTAATACTATTTATCGAAAGGTCATCTCATGGACATCCAAAATCTCACCAAGAAAAACCAAGAATTCATCCACATCGCAACCAATCAGCTTATCAAAGACGGTAAGTCAGACCAAGAAATCAAAGACATCCTTGGTAATGTCATTCCTGAACTCCTTGAAAATCAGAAAAAAGGAATCACAGGACGCAGTCTCCTTGGTGCTCCAACGGTCTGGGCAGCTAGTTTCTCTCCTGAAAAACATCCACAACCTAACTCAGACAAGACCAGCAAAGAAGTCCCAGAAACAGACAAAACACCTTGGAAGATGTGGCTTGATACCTCACTTTTCCTTCTCGCCATTGTTGCCATCATGAATGCAGTCTTTGGTTTTTCTGGTACGCAAACAAGCTACGGCCTCACAACTCTTCTATCCGTATCATTCATCGGTGGTCTTGCTATGTACACCCCTTACCACTATATTTACCGCCACAGTAACAAACCAAAAGAAGAACGTCCAAAATGGTGGTTCAGCATGACCATCATCACACTTTCTTTCATCGCATGGTTTGCTCTCTTCAGCCTTACGGCACTTCTTCCTAGCTATCTCAATCCAGGACTGTCACCAATTGTCGTTCTCATCATTGGTATTGTCGCGGGTATTGCTAAATATTTCTTCAAACGTCGCTACAACGTACAAAGCACTTACGCACCTGCATCTTAAGCAGTATTTAAGCACCCTGAGGGGTGTCTTTTTGTACCAGAAATCTTGACACAGTTGGCTCTTCTATACTAAAATATTAAAGCTAACAGACAAAAGAAAGAACCCCAATAAATGCGTATCAAATTCCCCCTACTTATCATCGCTTGTTGCCTATTACTGATGGCTTGCAGCCACAAGCACAAGACTACTCTAAAAAACTATCAAGCTTACTATAGCTTCAATAACGTAACTACTTCATCTCAGGAGAAGCAACTAGCCAAAGACTTAAGAAGCAAAGGTATTCCCACAAAAAACTGGGATACTCTAGAACCTTATATCAGCCACTACAACCAGGAAAACACAGGCATTCAACCAGTTGTCAAAAAATGGACGCAAAGTAAAATCGGCAAGGATAAGAATCAGTTTGTCACCTCCCTAGATGAGAAAATAGTTGAAGATAATAAGTCTCACTTCACCGATGACTTAAACTACCGACAAACATCCTTTCTTCTCCTCCATAGCATCCTGACTAGCTCAAGCGATCTTACCAAACAAGAACTCCCCCTGCAAAATGAGTACCTGAATTTAAAATCTCACCACAAGGAGTTAACTGCCAAGGACCAAGCCCTCTATAGTCTCCTATTTGGGGATAACCCCAACTACCAATCTACAGATGAACTCCTCAAAGCCTGGAAAAAAGCTGGACTCAAGTTTCCAGAAAAATTAAACTCCTATCAGTCTTTCAAAATAGCTCCGATGATGTTAGCAATATCTATACTGCTATAGCTTATGAGAAAGACGGTAGCGTTTATGTCTTTGAAAAACAAGATCCCACACTTCCTTACCGCTGGAGTCGCTTCAACACCTGGGCAGACATCAAAACACACTGGTTGTCTAACCGTTTCAAGGTCTTCAAAGGTAACCTTGATATCCTCGTTAACGACCAGAAATTCGATGATTTCTTAAAAGACTCTGTCCTCATACCCAAAAACAACCAACTAGCTTTTCAAGAGTAATTGAAAAGACCAGTTGGTTTTTCTTTATTTCCATACAGCTAAGAAGGCTTAAAAATTGAATAAAATGAAACTTTTCGAGCCATAACATCTCGAAATCATGAGGTGATTACCTAAATTCAGCCATAAAAAAATGCTCTCAAGCGAGAGCATTATGTTTAGTCTTCGTTTACGAAAGGCATAAGTGCCATAACACGAGCGCGTTTAATCGCTGTTGTTACTTTACGTTGGTTTTTAGCTGAAGTTCCTGTTACACGACGTGGAAGAATTTTACCACGTTCTGAAACGAAACGGCTAAGAAGCTCAGTATCTTTGTAATCAACATATTCGATTTTGTTAGCTGCGATGTAATCAACTTTTTTACGGCGTTTGAATCCGCCACGACGTTGTTGAGCCATGTTTATTTCTCCTTTATATATTTAATTCGTTTTGTCCATCCTTAGAATGGAAGATCGTCATCTGAAATATCCATAGGATTTGAGTTTCCAAATGGACTTTCATCACGACCGAAGTTTGGTGTAGATTGTGCAGGTTGTGATCCACCAAATGAACCACCAGCTGAAGCTCCACCACCGAATGAGTTTGAATTATCAAACCCTCCAGCGTTGTATGAACCACCACTGTGACCTTCACGTGTCGCACGGCTTTCCAACATTTGGAAATTGTCAGCGACTACTTCTGTTACGTAAACACGTTGACCTTGTTGATTTTCATAGTTACGAGTCTGAATACGACCTGTAATGCCAATCAATGCGCCTTTCTTAGCCCAGTTAGCCAAATTTTCAGCTTGCTGGCGCCAGATAACACAGTTAATAAAGTCTGTTTCACGTTCACCATTAGCACCTTTGAAGTTACGGTTAACTGCAAGGCTAAAAGTTGCTACTGCAACATTACTTGGTGTATAACGAAGTTCCGCATCACGGGTCATGCGACCAACGAGTACGACATTATTAATCATAATCTACCTTCATCTACCTTCTTAAGCGTCAAGTTTAACGATCATGTGACGAAGAATGTCACCGTTGATTTTTGAAAGACGGTCAAACTCATTAAGAGCAAAATCGTTATCAGATTCAACGTTAACAACGTGGTAAAGTCCTTCACGGAAATCTTGGATTTCGTATGCAAGACGACGTTTTTCCCAATCTTTTGATTCAACAACAGTTGCACCGTTGTCAGTCAAGATAGAATCGAAACGTGCTACCAAAGCGTTTTTAGCTTCTTCTTCAATGTTTGGACGAATGATATAAAGAATTTCGTATTTAGCCATTGATATTTTCCTCCTCTTTTGGTCTAATGACTCATGGTCTTTCGCCACGAGTAAGTGAGGTGCACTCACAGGATATAATTCTACCAAAGATTAAAGGATAATGCAAGGAAAAAAGAGTAAGTAGTATGTGTCCTTTTTTGGGAGAAACTAAAATCACCAAGAGAGTAGGAACACAGCCCCCTTACCTTTCTATCGTATGGCACCTCAAATAACGTTAAAAACTTCCAACAAGCGTCATAAAAAACTGAAATGAGAGCTAACAAAAAGCTCATCCTTACACGCTAGAATGAGCTTTTTAAGAATCTTCTATTGTCATCAGACTATTCCTTTTAGAATTTTTGTAAAAATATTTTTTCATAAGGAGGTGTCACTGTGTGTCACCATTTTTCAATCTAGCAATCATAGATTACCTCCATTAACTTAAAAAGAATTGTAACTAAGTCACGATTTTCTATTACATTGGTATCACTCCTTAAGCTATTTTGTGCAATAACCTGAAGAGTCTCCATTTTTATAACGTCCTAGATTCATCATCATAGCAATCACCTCTGATTCTTATCATCTGGGACCCATCTTCCTATTGACCACTCAATGAGACTTATTTATCGCCGTTCTTATAACGACTCACATCAAACATCAACATAAGCGTCACCTCGGTACTTTGTAACAAGATTTAAGTATTAAATGCTTCCGATAAATTATTCTACTCGCATGGATATCACTTCTTAAGCCATCTTAAACAACAACTTAAGTATCTCCATTTTTATATCTACTAACATTTCTCATGAGCTTTACCTCACTTTTTGACGTTAATCTTTTAAAATTTAGCTTGCGATTTCTGGTGGTATCACTCCCTTGTAGCTATTTTATGCGACTCTCTTAATCTCCGTTCTTGTAACGCCCTACTGTCATACTGCTACACTCCTTAGAGACCAATTGTAAAGTTTTTGTTTTGCCTACTGTTTTATTAGAGAGCTCAGTCTCCATTTTTATACCTTGAAATATTGATCGTCACCATGGCTACTACCTCCTTGATGAATCCTTATCTTCTTTACAGTTTTATTATAATGTAAACGCTTACTTTTGTCAATCTTTTAACTCGAAAACGCAAGATTTTTTGAAAAAAGATTTCTTTGCTACAATAGAGACATGTTAGATTTAAAAGATTACGGCATCATCATGTGGGATGCTGAGAAGATTGCTTCCTTCCGTCGCACGCTCCTCGACTGGTACGATCGTGAAAAACGTGATTTACCTTGGCGTAGGACCAAAAATCCTTATTATATCTGGGTCAGTGAAATCATGCTACAACAAACCCAGGTACAGACTGTCATTCCTTATTACGAGCGCTTCTTAGACTGGTTCCCTTCCGTTAGGGATCTGGCTGAAGCTCCAGAAGAAAAACTCCTCAAGGCCTGGGAAGGATTAGGTTACTATTCACGTGTCCGAAACATGCAAAAGGCTGCCCAGCAAATCATGGATGACTTTGATGGTCAGTTTCCAGATACATATGAAAACATTGCCAAACTCAAGGGCATCGGACCCTATACTGCTGGTGCTATTTCTAGCATCGCTTTTGGACTCCCAGAGCCCGCTGTTGATGGTAATGTTATGCGGGTTATGGCCCGTCTCTTTGAGGTTAACTACGATATCGGAGACCCCAAAAATCGTAAAATTTTCCAAGCAATCATGGAGATTCTAATTGACCCTAACCGACCCGGCGACTTTAATCAGGCCCTTATGGACCTCGGGACCGATATTGAATCTGCCAAAAATCCAAGACCAGACGAAAGCCCTATTCGCTTTTTCTGTGCAGCCTATCTCAACGGAACCTATGACAAATACCCCATCAAATTACCTAAGAAAAAGCCCAAGCCAATGCAAATTCAGGCTTTTGTTATCAGAAATATGAAGGGTGAATTTCTGCTCGAAAAAAATATCGAAGGGCGTCTGCTAGGTGGTTTCTGGTCCTTCCCTATCGTGGAAACAGACTTTATTGGCCAACAACTCAGCCTTTTTGAAAAGGATGATTGTATTCTCGAGACAGTCTCTCAAAAAGCTATTTTTGAGAAAGATTATTCCCTCAAACCAGAGTGGTCTAGCAATAATTTTGCACCCGTAAAGCATACCTTCAGCCATCAAAAATGGACCATCGAAATGGTGGAAGGCAACGTTAAGAACGGTAAACCTACTTCCGATAAGGAGCTACGCTGGGTGGCTAGTCAAGACTTTGACCAGTTCCCAATGGCCACACCACAGAAGAAGATGATTAAAACTTATGAAGACAGTAAAAAAGGATAGCATTGTGTGCTACCCTTTTTCTTATACATCAAGTTTATCGTGCTTACGGCCTCGCAAAGCAAGGTATACTTTTGAAAGAACTACTCCCAAAAAGATATAAAACAATTCCAAATAAGTCACATTTTTTGACATCAAAAATTCAATCATACCCAACACAACGCTCCGTAACTTACTGCTCCTCCAGCTAATCCCAATAAAGCTCCTCCTGGGCCACTAGTGATAAGACCCGTGATACTTGTTCCGAGGGCTGCCTTAGCTGCATTGTTCCAACTACATCCACCACCTACAACCACTGATAATTCCTGATGTGTCAATACTTGTTGTGTCATTTCTGATGTTTTCAATATATTTTCTCCTTATTAATACTAATTTTTCTATTTATGGTAATTGTGAGTTGCAAATCTCTTAGTGTCCTCACTAATCACTAAGAGATATCCTAAAATTAACTGTCTATTCTATCTCCTTTCATTTTAAAGACAACTGTCGCTAGCTCTCAGTTATATCCTTAAGTTATGCTTTTATTATAGGTAAGATGGCCAATAAAAAATAGTGACATAAATGTCACTATGGAGGACAAAAAAGCCGAAACGTTTAAGTTTCGGCTTGAAAATTATTAATCGACTTTATAGAAGAAGTAACTGTCGTCAGTGGTTCCATAAATTGACTGACCACTCCAGATGCGGTCCTTACTTTTATCTGACTGATCATCAGCTTTCTCATTTGGTGATGATGTTACAGAACCGGTCAAGGCTACTCCTTTGGGTAAGAATGCAATCATTCCACCACCAGGACCAACTTCTTTTGGCACAAGTCCTGCTTTAAAAAAGCCATCAGCAATTTTACCATATTCAATTGCTACTTTCTCAGTATCACTCACTAACCCATTTTTATCAAAGGTCATCGTATAGCCTTTGCCATTCTTCCAAGTTCCAGCGATACTTGAGAAATCACCATTCTGAATAGCATTGATGTCCATACCAGTCTCTTTATTTGATTTGCTGTCGCTACTGCTTGCTTCTGTCTCGTCACTACTTGAGTCGTCAAAGTCATACCAATCCTCGACAGACAAATCAAGAGTCTGAGCGTCACCGAGACCAACCTTACTTGCACCGTCTGTTGTCTCAGACATACTGAAATCAACCGATTGAAGTTGGTTAAAGGCGCCATCCTTGATTTCATAGGTCTCAGCCTTGGCCTCAGGTCTCATACGCTGGAATTGTTGGCAGTAAATCGTACCATCTTTATAAAATTTCATGGTACTCAAGTAACCACCCTTGGCAAAGGTTCCAGCACTTTTTGCAAATACAGGCTTATCATCATTATCAAGATAATATAGCGCGTGAACACTGTCAGGGGTACCAATCAAAAGCTCAGCTGAACCATCATCGTTGATGTCTACATAGCTATATTGCACGTTTTCTCCTGCTCTTTTAGCATCAAAAATAGTGCTAGTCGCATAAGCTTCGTCAGACGAAAGATCACCTGGAACAGCTGATGTATCGCCGTTCAAAGCAATGGGACGATAGAGGTCCAAGACCGAAGCGTAGAGTTCATCGTAGCTCACTTCCCCAGTCTCAGATGAATCACTACTCACTTGCTCAGACTTAGAAGTACTGTCGCCTGAACCTGGAACGTCCGTATTTGTTGCGTTACAAGCTGTCAACAAGAACAAACTTGATAAGAGCGCAAATCCTGTTAATTTCTTTTTCATAACTATCCTTTCATAAGAAACGACCTAATATAAATATTAAATCATTTAAATCTCTCTGACATTATGTTAACAATTGTATGGTTGATAAGTCAAGTATTTTTTGAAAAATTAATTTATATTTATTTATCAAGAACACTTATATAATCATAGCTTTCACTATAATCCAACAATTCCATCCTCAATTAAATTAGAGTTTTGATTAAAATGTCTAGATATTGATTAGTGATTATTTTTACAATTACAAATATCTGCATCAAAAAAAGCCGGACCTCAGTCCAACTTTCATCTGTCTAATTCTACTTAGTCATAAAGTAGGTGATAATCACCAATACTGCTACGATAGCTAGGACAACGGCTAGAAATCCCAACATATAACGCAAGAGAAAGTAGGTAAATGGAAAATTTTCTTTCATGTTTTACTTTGCCTCATACCATGTGCGGCCGTCATTCTCATCTGCAATGAGTGGGACAGCGAGTTCTACTGCAGCTTCCATAGTTTCTTTAACCAAGGCTTTCATGGCTACAAGTTCGTCATTTGGCACCTCAAGGACGATTTCATCGTGCACCTGTAGGAGCATCTTAGTTTTATAGCCACCTTCTACCAAAGCCTTATCCAAGTTAATCATAGCAATCTTGAGGATATCAGCGGCACTTCCTTGAATAGGCGAGTTAATGGCTGTTCGCTCTGCGAAGTTGCGGACATTAAAGTTACGAGAATTGATATCTGGCAACTCACGACGGCGGTGGAAGAGGGTTTCTACATAACCCTTATCCTTGGCCTCACGAACCACATTTTCCATATAGGCCTTAATACCTGGATAGCGCTCAAAGTAGGTGTTGATATACTCCTTAGCCTTTTTACGGCTAATGCCAAGGTTATTAGAAAGTCCGAAGTCAGAAATGCCATAAACGATACCAAAGTTAACAGCCTTGGCGTTACGACGGTCGTTAGGTGTGACATCCTCTGGTTTTTCAATGCCAAAAACACGCATGGCTGTAGAGGTATGGATATCTGCCCCCTCTTTAAAGGCAGCAATCAAATGCTCATCTCCCGAAATGTGAGCAAGCACGCGCAACTCAATCTGTGAGTAATCCGAGCTGAGAAGCACTGCATCCTCAGTCGATGGGACAAAGGCCTTACGGATGAGACGCCCTTGCTCCAAGCGAACGGGGATATTCTGCAAGTTGGGGTCCACTGATGAGAGGCGACCTGTCTGTGTTAAATCTTGCACATAACGGGTATGGATCTTGCCATCCTCAAGAATATAGTCCTGAAGCCCCAAGACATAGGTAGACTGAAGCTTGGTGATTTGGCGGTACTCCAAAATCTTAGCTACGATTGGAGCAATTGGCGCTAATCGTTCAAGGACATCCACAGCTGTCGAGTAACCGGTCTTGGTTTTCTTAGTGTATTCCAAAGGTAGCCCCATCTTTTCAAAGAGGATAACACCCAACTGTTTAGGCGAGTTGATATTGAACTCTTCGCCCGCCATTTCGTAGATTTCTTGGGTCAATTTATCGATAACCACTTGGTTTTCCACTGCCATCTCATTAAGGGTTTGTCCCTTAACCTTAATACCGGCAATTTCCATCTTAGCTAGCACATTTGCCAGTGGTAATTCCATGTCAAAAAGAAGCTCTGATTGACTGTGTTCAGCTAGTTTTTCTAGCATGACCGGTTTAGCAACCTGAAGGACCTTGACTTTTTTAGCTAGGTGGCTGAGCAAGACCTCTTTTTCAGGTACGGCACGCTTAGCTCCCTTACCATAGACCACTTCATCTGTTTCTAACGGTAGGTCCGTATAGAGACGGGCAATGGTTGACAATTCATTGTCCTCAACGGTTGAGAGGAGATACTTGGCCAGACGGGCATCAAAATTGGCCGTCGGCAAGTCAATACCTAGATGGCTCAAGAGCACCTTACTACGCTTGAAATCGTAGATATTAACAGCTTTAGAAAGAGCTGCTTGGAAGGCTTCTGATTTGAGTAGGTCAGTATCTGTAGACGCATAAATCTGCTTGTCATTTCCCCAAGCAAAACCGATGATAGGCTCCGTGTGATAATTCTCACCAAGAATTTCAAAATAAAAGAAATCATCAGGGCTAAAGTGATCTTCTGTCACTTGGCTAGGCTCGGTATAGGCCACATCAAAATCTTGTGGCACAGCCTCCCCACCAAGGGCATTTTTGAACTGAACAAAGCCCATTTCATCATAAAAGGCTGACAATTTTTCAAGGTCAGGTCCCGTAAAGGCCGTATCATCTAAGCAAATTTCAATTGGAGACTGGGTATCAATGGTCGCCAAGGTCTTAGAAAGGAAGGCTTGATCTTTATCATTGATGAGATTTTCCTTCATCTTGGACTTCTTCATCTCATCAATGTGGTCATAGATACCTTCAAGGGAACCGTGTTCCAAGAGGAGCTTGAGACCAGTCTTTTCACCAATCTTAGTAACCCCTGGAATATTATCGGACTTATCACCCATGAGGGCCTTGAGGTCGATGAATTGCTTTGGAGTAATCCCCATTTTCTCCATGAGATATTCAGGGGTGAAGGCCTCAAACTCTGCCACACCCTTTTTAGAAACCTCAACCACGGTATTGACATCAGTCAACTGAATCAAGTCCTTATCCCCAGAGACAATCGTAACTTGGTAATTCTCACTCGCATTTTCAGCCATCTTAGCCAAGGTACCGATAATGTCGTCTGCCTCGTACTGAGCCAAGTCATAATAGGCGATGCCACGTGCAGCCAACATCTCACGGATATAAGGGAACTGCTCACGGAATTCCTCTGGAGTCTTGGCACGACCAGCCTTATAGTCCGCAAACATCTCTGTACGGAAAGTTGTTTTACCAGCATCAAAGGCTACCAAGACATGGGTCGGCTGGATTCGCTCAAGTAGGTTGTCCAACATGAGGTGGAAACCGTAGATGGCATTGGTATGAAGGCCGTTATTGTTACGAAAACGGTCAATTTGATTATAAAGTGCGAAAAAGGCACGAAAGGCAACGGACGAACCGTCAATTAATAGTAATTTTTTCTGATTAGTCATAGGTTTATTATAGCATAGATGGGAGCATTGGTTTTGATTGAAAATCTCTTATTTATGAACGACTCTCTTGTAAAATAGTCGTTCATAAATAATAAGCTGCAAGGAAAATTGTTCATTGACAAACTTTAGAAATAATCAGTCAGCAGTATTGTTACAAGTATTTCCAAGCTCCACTCCCCATATCCAAATATGCTATAATAGAAGCTATGAACACAAAGATTTTAGACCAATTAGAATTTAACAAGGTCAAGGACCAGTTCACAGAATACCTGCAGACTGAACAGGCTCAGGCGGAGTTGCATGACTTGGTACCTATGACCAATCCAGAAAGAATTCAAAATCAATTTACAGAAATTCAAGAAATGGCTGAGATTTTCGTAGAGCACCATGGCTTTGCCATTGGTAGCTTGCGAGATATTTCTGAGCCCTTGCGTCGCTTGGAACTAGATGCTGACCTCAACATCCAGGAGCTCATTGCCATTAAGAAGGTGCTGCAAGCTTCTGCTGACCTTGGTCGCTTTTACGCTGACCTTGAAAATGTAGAGCTCATCGCCCTTAAACGTCTTTTTGATAAGATTGGAGCCTTCCCAAGTCTACAAGGCAGTCTTCAGAGCATCAATGACGGTGGTTTTATTGAGCATTTTGCTAGCCCAGAGTTGCAAAATATTCGTCGCCAACTTAAATCTTGTGATGATGCCATTCGCCAGACCTTACAAGACATTCTCAAGAAATCTGGCCACATGTTGGCTGAGAGTTTGATTGCTAGTCGTAACGGTCGTTCGGTTCTTCCTGTCAAAAACACCTACCGTAACCGTATTGCTGGAGTTGTGCATGACATCTCAAGCTCTGGAAACACAGTATATATCGAGCCACGCGCCGTTATCCAGCTTAACGAAGAAATTACACAATTACGTGCAGACGAACGCCACGAGATGGCCCGCATCCTGCATGAACTATCTGATCAACTCCGTCCACAAGCGACTGCTATCGCCAACAACGCTTGGATTTTGGGCCACATGGACTTCATTCGAGGAAAATATCTCTATCTCCATGATAAAAAGGCGGTTATTCCAAAGATTAGTGACAATCAAACACTCCAACTGCTTAACGTCCGTCATCCTCTCTTGGTTAATCCAGTAGCCAACGATTTGCGCTTTGATGAGGACCTCACGGCCATTGTCATCACAGGTCCCAATACCGGTGGTAAAACCGTCATGCTTAAAACTCTAGGACTAGCTCAGCTAATGGCTCAATCTGGTCTGCCAATTTTGGCTGATAAGGGCAGCCGTGTCGCCATTTT
Organism: Streptococcus sp. HSISS2; assembly: GCF_000448665.1. Lineage (NCBI taxonomy): Bacteria > Bacillati > Bacillota > Bacilli > Lactobacillales > Streptococcaceae > Streptococcus > Streptococcus sp. HSISS2. Next base: position 2,165,985 of record NZ_CM002133.1, read on the forward strand.
CCAAGAGATTTTTGCGGATATCGGAGACGAACAGTCTATCGAACAGAGCTTGTCAACTTTCTCTAGTCACATGACTCACATTGTCGAGATTTTGAACGCTGCCAACAGTAACAGTCTGGTCTTGGTCGATGAGCTTGGGGCTGGTACCGACCCTCAGGAAGGGGCTAGTCTAGCCATGGCAATCCTAGAGCACCTCCGTTTGAGCCAGATTAAGACCATGGCTACTACTCACTATCCTGAGCTTAAGGCCTATGGGATTGAGACGCAACATGTGGAAAATGCCAGCATGGAGTTTGACACAGCGACTTTAAGTCCTACCTATCGTTTTATGCAAGGGGTTCCTGGTCGTTCTAATGCCTTTGAAATTGCTCGACGCCTCGGTTTGAATGAGATTATTGTCAAGGAGGCAGAAAACCTCACGGATACTGATAGTGATGTCAACCGTATCATCGAGCAACTTGAGGCCCAAACTGTGGAAACACAAAAACGTCTGGAACACATCAAGGACGTTGAGCAAGAGAACCTTAAATTCAACCGTGCGGTTAAGAAACTCTATAATGAATTCTCCCATGAGTACGACAAGGAACTCGAAAAAGCTCAAAAAGAAATTCAGGATATGGTTGATACAGCTTTGGCTGAGAGCGATAGTATTCTCAAAAATCTCCATGATAAGAGTCAACTCAAGCCTCATGAAGTTATCGATGCCAAAGGAAAACTCAAGAAACTTGCCCCACAAGTGGACCTCTCTAAGAATAAGGTCCTTCGTAAGGCTAAGAAAGAAAAGGCTGCGCGTGCCCCTCGTGTTGGAGATGATATCATCGTTACCGCCTATGGTCAACGTGGTACTCTTACCAGTCAGACCAAAAATGGTAACTGGGAAGCTCAAGTAGGTCTCATCAAGATGACACTCAAAGCGGATGAATTCACTCTGGTTCGTGCCCAAGCTGAAGCCCAACAACCTAAGAAGAAACAGATTAACGTGGTTAAAAAAGCCAAGAAGGCATCTGGTGGTCCTCGTGCCCGTCTAGACCTTCGTGGGAAACGTTACGAAGAAGCTATGCAAGAGCTTGATGCCTTTATTGACCAAGCCCTACTTAATAACATGAGTCAGGTGGACATCATCCACGGTATTGGTACAGGTGTTATCCGTGATGCTGTTACCAAATATCTCCGCCGTCATCGCCATGTTAAAAGTTTTGAATATGCCCCACAAAGTGCCGGTGGTTCTGGATGTACCATTGCAACTCTAGGGTAAGCAATATAAGAAAGACTGAGACACTATGTCCAGTCTTTTTCATACGCTCCAAATCCAGTAACAAAAAAAGGCTCCCTCAATCAAGGAAGACTTCTTTTTTCTATATCACACTGGTCCACAAGTGCTGGATGATTTGACTCACTGGAAAATAGTAATTAATCAAAAAACGTAATACCCAACTTGATGACAGGAGTGTTTGGATGTTGTTCATAGGCACAGTTGCAAGAATGTTACCTAACATGGTCACGGGAACAAGGCTCACCAATGAAGCCAAGACACCACCTACCACTTGGTAACGTCTCTGGTCAAGTCGCTCAATTCTCACAAAATGAAAGAAAATCCCAAGAAAACGCAAACCATAATAAGCCACACAGTAGATGGCGAAATAAGCGACACCCGCATAGTAGACACGGTCAAGTGAAAAAATATTCTGGTCTGTAAAGAAAGCTATGCTAGCATCCCTAGTCGGATTGGTATAAGGTACCCAAAGATTAATAGCCTCGCCTAGCGGTTGATAAAAATAAGCAGCCACACCCATGGCGATAATGACTGAAACCACATAATAGGCTTGCATAAAGAGACCACGACGGTAGCCAATGTAAAAATTCCAAGCTACAATGGCTAAGACAAGAAGCCCAATCATGCGTCATCCCCATTACGCTTAGCCGTTGCTTTGCCTTTTAGTTGTTCGAGTTGCTTAGCTCTTAGGATTTCCAACTCTTTTTCCATATCTTCCACTTGGATTTCACGTTCTAATTGCGTTGACAATGAATTAATAGCCATTAAAATAGCGATGGTTTCATTGTCAGCCTTTTTCATCTGCTCCTTGATAATATTATATTTTTCATGAGCAACACGCTCTACTTCTTCCATGAATAGATTATCCTTGTCAGTCGTTAGCGTCAGTTTTTTCTCTCCAAAATGAAATTTGTAACGGTTTTTACTTGCCATTTGCTTATTAACTGCCTAATTAATGGTGGTCATAGATTGTCCACCGCAGCTTCTCCTTACTTATTAGTGTAGTAGATTTCCTTCTTACCGAACAAGATTTATACACTTGCCTTGGGGCGTATTTGATACTCAAATGCCAGACACTCTTTTACAATTTAGAAAAAAAGGCAAAAATCGGCATTCTCTTTTTAATCATTATATCCTAAATTTTAACTTTCGTAAATTTTAGACTTTGCACTTCCCCAGAAAAATCATTTTTCAAGACTTAGTCCCTGTAAAATATCTGCCAATTCTCCTTTTTTGTGCTAAAATAGATTCCATGGGCACAATCGTATTAAAAATGACAGCAAAGCAGATTTCAACACTTCAGAAAGACCTGGCAAGCTATGCGACTGCGACTAACAATCCCTATGCTAGTTTTTCAGCCAAGGTCAATGGCACAAGTGTTATTGCCTATACTTCAGGTAAGGTAACCTTCCAGGGTGCTAAACCAGAGGTTCTAGCTAGCCGTTTTGGCTACCAAGCTGAGCCTAAGCAGTCACCTGAAGGGCAAAATCTAGCCCTAATTGGATCAGACGAAGTGGGAAATGGCTCCTATTTTGGTGGACTAGCGGTCGTAGCTAGTCTAGTGACACCAGCCGACCATGCTTTATTGAAGTCCTTGGGGGTCGATGATTCTAAAAATCTCAATGATAGCAAGATTCGTCAGCTTGCCCCGCTCTTGGAGGAGAAGATTCCTCACAAGGCACTACTACTTTCACCCCAGAAGTACAATGAAGTGGTAGGAGACGGCAAGGCACACAATGCTGTATCAGTCAAAGTAGCCCTCCACAATCAAGCTATTTTCCTACTGTTACAAGCAGGAGCGAAACCAGATAAGATTGTCATCGATGCTTTTACCAGTGAGAAAAATTATCAAAAATACCTTAAGAAGGAGCGCAATCGCTTTGACAATCCCATCACCTTAGAAGAGAAAGCTGAAGGCAAATACCTAGCTGTGGCGGTAAGTTCTATCATCGCTCGCAATCTCTTCCTGGAAAATCTGGATAAACTCAGCCAAGAAGTGGGCTATACCCTGCCTTCGGGAGCAGGAACCAAGTCCGATCAGGTCGCTGCCAAGCTCCTACAAGCATATGGAGATCAGGCTCTCCAAGCAACTGCTAAATATCATTTCGCCAATACTAAAAAAGCCTACCAACGCTTAAAATAATCCTGAAAGGCCTTAACTATGCAAAACAAATGGACCCAATTATTCCTCAAATTCCTTCGTGAATGGGGAGTTTTCATCCTCTTTATCACCTTCTTCCTCTTGACACGTCTTTTCCTCTGGCTCCCTGTCCAAGTTGACGGCCACTCAATGGATCCAACCCTAGCAGATAGACAGCGTGTTATCGTTTTGAAGCACACGTCTATTGAACGTTTTGACATTGTCGTTGCCAAGGAAGTTGAAGAAGGTAAGACCAAACAAATTGTAAAACGTGTCATTGGGATGCCAGGTGATACCATTACCTATCAAAATGATAAACTTACCGTCAATGGCAAGGAAGTTAAAGAGAAATATCTCAAGGAATTTCAGGCTGCCTTTGCTAAGGACAAATTACAAAAAGAATATGACTACCGCGATTACTTCCAACAGTTAGCCAAGGATGCCAAGGCCTTCACAGTCAATGCTGAGGGCAATACGACCTTCACGGTTACTGTTCCAGAAGGCAAATATTTCCTACTTGGAGACAACCGTATTGTTTCCAAAGATAGTCGAGCAGTTGGTTACTTTGACAAGAGTGCTCTTGTAGGGGAAGTTAAATTCCGCTTCTGGCCACTTAGTAAAATTGGTACCGTTGAGGACAATTAAAAACACTAAATAAGATAAGGTTGGGGAAACCCAGCCTTATTATGTATCTAGGAAAAACATATGCAAGAATTTTATTTTTCAGGAACTATTCAACGTGTCATTTTCGAAAACGCTAGCAATTTTTTTCGTATCTTACTCTTAGAGATTGACGAAACGGACAGTGATTTTGAAGACTACGAAATCATTGTCACAGGAACTATGGGGGATGTCATGGAGGGTGAAGATTATACCTTCTGGGGTCAGTTAACCAATCATCCCAAATATGGTGAACAACTCCAAATGACACGCTACGAACGGTCAAAACCTTCTGCTAGCGGTCTTATCAAGTATTTCGCTAGCGACAATTTTAAGGGGATTGGTAAGAAAACAGCTGAGCGTATTGTCGAGATTTATGGTGAAGACCCTATTGACAAGATTCTCGAGGATCCTAGCGAGTTAGAGCAGATCCCCAACCTCTCCAAGGTCAATCGAGAAGCCTTTGTTGCTAAGTTAAAAATCAATTATGGAGCCGAGCAAATCCTGTCCAAACTTTCTAGCTATGGACTCACACCAAAGGCCGCCTCACAAATTTTCAACCAATATAAGGAAGAGTCACTAAATCTTATTGAGGAACACCCTTATCTATTAGTAGAGGAGATTCAAGGAATCGGTTTTAAAATGGCCGATCAGTTGGCTGAACGTCTGGGGATTGCTAGCGATGCCCCTGAACGTCTACGAGCCGCCCTAATACATTGCCTGCTAGAGGCCTGTATGGAAGAGGGGGACACCTACATCGAAGCCAAGGCTTTGCTTGAAAGGACGATTACCCTTTTGGAGGGTGCCCGCCAGATTGAGCTTGACCCTGCCTTGGTTGCTCACCAATTAACCAACCTCATCCAAGAAGACAAGGTTCAAAATATAGAGACTAAAATCTTTGATAATACCCTATATTTTGCGGAACAGGGCATTTATACCCACCTGAGTCGTATCATAAAAGACCAGCCTAACATCAGTACTGAAGACAAAATCCTTGCAAGCCTTGAAGAAGTGGAAGAGGACCTTGGTATTACTTATGACAAGGTTCAGAAAGATGCCATTATTAAAGCACTACAAAGCAAGGTCTTCATCCTGACGGGTGGTCCTGGAACAGGAAAAACAACTGTCATCAACGGAATTATTAAAACCTATGCTGACCTTCATGGTTTAGATCTCAAAAAAACTGATTTACCCATTATTTTAGCAGCACCAACGGGACGGGCTGCGCGTCGGATGAAGGAACTAACCAATCTTCCTAGCGCCACTATCCATAGACATTTAGGCCTCAATAGCGAGGATGATTTCAAGACCTTAGAGGACTACCTTGATTGCGATTTGATTATTATTGACGAGTTCTCTATGGTTGATACTTGGTTGGCCAATCAACTCTTTGAGAGCATTGCGGACTCTACTCAGGTTATCATTGTGGGTGACCAAGACCAGCTACCTTCCGTAGGCCCTGGTCAGGTCTTGGCTAATCTCTTACAAATTAATGAGATTCCTAAGGTTTCGCTGACCAAAATTTTCAGGCAATCCGAAGATTCCACCATCGTTACCTTGGCTAGTCAAATGCGTCAAGGCCAACTACCTGCTGATTTCACAGAGAAAAAGGCAGATCGCTCTTACTTTGAAGCCAATGCCAATCATATTCCACAGATGGTTCCTAAAATTGTCTCAGCCGCTATAAAGAGCGGGATTGCTGCTCAGGATGTGCAGATTCTAGCCCCCATGTACCGAGGACAGGCTGGTATCAACAATCTCAATACCATTATGCAGGACCTACTCAACCCCCAAGAAAAGGCCAATCAATTTGCCTTTAATGACATATTCTTCCGTAAGAATGACAAGATTCTCCATCTGGTTAATGATACAGAACTCAATGTCTTCAATGGTGATATCGGTATCATTACCGACCTGATTCCCGGTAAATACACTGAAAGCAAGCAGGACGAAATTTACATGTCCTTTGATGGTAATGAGGTTATCTATCCTCGCAACGAGTGGCATAAAATTACCCTGGCCTATGCCATGTCAATCCATAAATCCCAAGGAAGTGAGTTCCCTGTCGTTATCCTTCCCATCACACGCCAAAGTGGACGTATGCTACAGCGTAACCTCATCTACACCGCTATCACACGCGCCAAGAGTAAGCTAGTCATGTTAGGGGAAATTGCAGCCTTCGATTATGCCGTTCACAACGAAGACGCCAAACGCAATACCTACCTCATCCAACGATTTGAACAAACTTATACACAAGTTGTGGATAAGTCTGTCGAAAAGATTGTTAAAAACGAGGCAAAAGACGCCTCCAATCAAACAAAAACGAAAAAGGCTGACCCCTCAGAAACCCTTGAAAATAAAGGATTCTCAGAAGATGTCAATACAGATACAACTCTTATCAACACTTATTCACAAGCTGTGGATAAGTCTGTTAACAAACCTGTGCAAATAGTAGAAAACTATCGTTTAACTGAAGACAATTGGGCCACTATTGACCCAATGATTGGTCTCAGCGAAGATGATATTGCAGCCTTTTTTAACAGCAACTAAAGAAAAAGACTTGGAAAGCGTCTCACTGAGAGCAACTCCAAGTCTTTTCATTTATTAAAATACTAATCGAATCAGGGCCATGGACACAATACCAACGATCACAGCATAGAGGAGATTCTTACTCTTAAATGCTACAATTACCGTTGGCACCGTAGCCAGTATTTCCATCCACTTAAACTGCGGCAAGTGACCGATTTTCTCAGTCATGAGGCTTGAGAGAATCAGGGCAAAGAGAATAGAAACTGGTAGATAGTGCAAAAATCGAACAATAATATCTGGTAAGCCCTTGTATTTAACCAAGACAAAGGGAAGAACACGAGGAACCCAGCTGACCACAAACCCAAGTAGAATAGCAATGAGAATAAACTTATTGACGGCCATCACACATCACCCCCACACTACATCCAATCAAAGTTGCCACTAGAACTGCCAAAGATTCTGATAAGATGATACTAAAGCTCAGATAAGTCACCGCAATAGATAGTAGAATCGAGAGTAGCTTACGCACACCTTCCCCTAACAAGGCATCAATCTGGCTACTTAACAAGCCGATAAACATAGCAATTAAGGCAAAATCCAAGCCAAAAAGCTCAGGATTAGGAATCATTGAACCAATCAAGCAACCAATTACTGATAATACAATCCAAACCAGATAACTGAAAATATTGTTACCATGCATCCAGTTAGCGGAAATATCTTTATGATGCACATATTCTCCCAACAAGACTCCGTAACTTTCATCCGTAATCAGACTACCAATTCCCAGCTGATTCCAGAGACTTGTTTTTGTAAAAATCGTCGTTGCATGTAAACTCATCAACATGTTACGCAAATTAACCAAGAAAACAGTCAAGGTTAACTCACCCAGGCTGGCCCCTGCAACCACTAAGGCACACATGGCAAATTGAGCCGAACCACCGTAAACCAAGGCACACATAAGACCAACTTCAAGAGCTGATAGTCCCGAAGCCGCTGCTACCACACCAAAGGCAAGGCCAATAGCCACATAACCTAGAGCTGTGGGTACTGCGGCTTTCACACCCAAACGAAAGTCAGACACACACAATCCTTTCTAAAGGAACCTCTTACCAGACTAGTAAGAGGTTCTTCTTATTCTTCAAATCCTTCAAAAGCTAGACTTGGCTTAGCATTCAAGTCCAAATCAGAAAAATGTTTCTTATCACATTCAATAGCTGCTGCTAAGGCAATCATGCCAGCATTATCACCACAGAGACGTAAAGGTGGGATGACTACATCCACATCTGTGATTTCTTCAGCCAAACGTTCACGTAATCCCTGATTAGCTGCTACGCCACCAGCCACAACAAATGTCTTGACAGAATAACGGTCCAAGGCTTTCTTGGTCTTAGCTAGGAGAATATCCAAAACAGCTGCTTGGAAGGAAGCACAAAGGTCTTCTTTGACTAGAACTTCTCCCTTTTGCTCTGCATTGTGATGTAAATTGATAAAGGCTGACTTCAAACCTGAAAATGAAAATTCCAAGTTTTCTTCTTTAATCATAGCACGTGGAAAATCATAAACATCTTTCCCTTTATGAGCCAATTCATCAATTTCACGTCCGGCTGGATAGGTCAAGCCCATCACACGCCCGACCTTGTCATAGGCCTCACCAACTGCATCATCACGTGTCTCACCAACAATCTTGTAATTTCCCGGTTCTGACACATAAACCAACTCTGTATGTCCCCCAGACACCAAAAGTGCTAAGAGGGGATATTCTAACTCTTGAACCTCACGCGCCGCCATCAGATGCCCAGCCATATGATTAACTGGAATCAAAGGCAAACCATGAGCCCAAGCAAAGGCCTTAGCCGCTGCCATGCCAACTAAAAGTGCCCCGACCAAACCTGGACCATAGGTTACCGCTACAGCATCTAGTTGTTCAGCACTAATGCCCGCATCTGAAAGGGCATCCTTAATACAAAGAGTCACCACTTCCACATGGTGACGACTAGCCACCTCAGGAACAACACCACCAAAACGTTTATGGCTTTCCACCTGACTGGCAATAATATTACTTAAAAGTTCCTTTTCATTTTTCAAAACGGCAACTGAAGTCTCGTCACACGAGCTCTCCACTGCCAAAATATATCTATCTGCCATTAGACTTCCTCTCGCCTCATGATAACCGCATCCTCTTGAGGCTCATGATAATAATTTTTTCGAATTCCTAGATTTTCAAAACCAAATTTTCTATAAAGTGCCTGAGCGACTTGATTTGAAGCCCTAACTTCAAGAAAGATTGGCTCACTACGATCTTCCAAATGCTTCATCAACTGACTAGCATAACCACGCCCTTGATAAGCTTTTAAAACGGCGATATTGGTCACCTCAAGCTCACCCACCAAATTTTGAAGAGCTAAAAAACCAACAACTTCTTCCTGATCATACACATAGAAATATTCCGTAGTATCTAAAGCCAAGTCTGCTGCCACTTGTTCTATCGTCCAAGGAGACTTGTCATAAACATCCGACAAAATCTGATAAATCAGTTGAGCTTGCTCTTGGCTACTCAATCTAGACGCGCTTGATGTAGTTGTCACGATTAGTCTCCTCATGCGTCTTGAGCCAATTCTCCTCTGCCTCAACCCGCTTCAAGTAATGTGGAACAAAAGCATCCACATCAACAGAAGGCAAATACAAACCTAAACGACCAATTAACTGAGCTGATGGAAGGCTTGACAAAACAGTTGCATTTGGAAGATTTTCCTTAATCTGATCCACAAAATTAGCCACTTCACCGACAAATGTTACCTTCTCATAAGCTTTAGCCTGCTCTAAAACATCTGCAAAAGCGGCATGATGGTCAGAAACGATGGCTTGACCATTTTCATAAAAGCCAACGTAGACATTGTTACGACGGGCATCCATAATAGGAATCACAATGCCATCAGCCGTAAGGTCCGTCAGGGCCTGTAGACTTGAAACTCCCACCAAATCAATACCAAGAGCATAGGCCAAAGTCTTGGCAGTTGCGACAGCCACACGAAGCCCTGTATAGGATCCAGGACCCTGGGCAACTACTATACGTTCTAAATCAGCTGGCTGCCATCCTGCCTGAGCAACCAAAAAATCAATAGTCGGCATCAAACTAATGCTGTGGTTCTTTTTTACCGTCACAGTTGACTCTGCCACTAGGTTCTCATCTTCCAACAAAGCTACTGACAAAGCCGTACTAGAAGTATCAAATGCTAATATTTTCATCTTTTTTCCTTGCTTCCTTTTATGCTTCTCTATTATAACACAAGTCTCTACTTCCCATAAACGAACATTTTCCAACTTTTTCCGCCATTTTCTTTATCTAGCCCCTATCTTATGGTACAATAATAGTAATTGCAAACGAATCAAGGCTACTAGCTATTACTCATAAAAGTGAATATCATAACGTCAAGTGAATCCCTGAATGATTGACTTGACCGGTTTTTTTATAGAATGGCAGAGCCTTTTGTAAAGAAAGGAAAACCATGATTTATAAAGTTTTTTACCAAGAAACTAAAGAGCGTAACCCACGCCGTGAACAGACAAAATCACTCTACTTAGATATTGATGCAGAAAATGAGCTTGCAGGCCGTATCCAAGCTCGTCAAATTATTGAAAATAACACCGCCTACAACATCGAATACATCGAGCTTCTTTCAGAAAAAGCTCTTGAATACGAAAAGGAAACAGGCGTGTTTGAAGTAACGGAGTTCTAAGACCATGACATCAAAAATCAATCTAAAACCTGAAGAAGTTGGGGTTTATGCGATTGGTGGTTTGGGAGAAATCGGTAAGAACACCTACGGTATTGAATACCAAGATGAGATTATCATCGTCGATGCAGGTATTAAATTCCCTGAGGATGATCTTCTCGGTATTGACTATGTCATCCCAGACTATTCTTACATCGTTGAAAACGTTGACCGTGTCAAGGCTCTTGTCATTACTCACGGTCACGAAGACCATATCGGTGGTATCCCCTTCCTTCTTAAGCAGGCAAATATCCCAATCTACGCAGGGCCGCTTGCCCTCGCCCTCATCAAAGGAAAATTGGAAGAACACGGACTACTTCGTGACGCACAACTCTACGAAATTAATGCTAATACAGAGCTTACTTTCAAAAATCTTAGCGTAACTTTCTTCCGTACGACTCACTCTATTCCAGAGCCGCTCGGAATTGTCATCCATACACCTCAAGGTAAAGTCGTTTGTACCGGTGACTTTAAGTTCGACTTCACTCCAGTTGGTGAACCAGCAGACCTTCATCGCATGGCTGCTCTTGGTGAAGAAGGCGTCCTTTGCCTCCTCTCCGACTCAACCAATGCCGAAGTACCAACTTTCACTAATTCTGAGAAGGTGGTTGGCCAATCCATCATGAAAATCATTGAAGGCATTCATGGACGTATTATCTTCGCTTCATTTGCCTCTAACATTTTCCGTCTTCAACAAGCTGCTGAGGCCGCTGTAAAAACCGGTCGTAAGATTGTTGTCTTTGGACGCTCTATGGAAAAAGCCATTGTTAATGGTGTAGAGCTAGGTTATATCAAGGTTCCAAAAGGAACTATCATCGATCCTAGTGAGATGAAGAATTATCATGCTAGTGAGATTCTTATCATGTGTACCGGTTCTCAAGGAGAACCTATGGCAGCCCTAGCACGTATCGCTAATGGTATGCACCGACAAGTGACACTACAACCTGGTGATACTGTCATCTTCTCATCTAGCCCTATTCCAGGAAACACAACCAGCGTTAACCGTTTGATTAATACTATCCAAGAAGCTGGTGTAGATGTCATCCATGGTAAGATTAACAACATCCATACCTCTGGACACGGTGGTCAACAAGAGCAAAAACTGATGCTTCGTTTGATCAAACCAAAATTCTTTATGCCTGTTCACGGTGAATACCGTATGCAGAAAGTCCACGCAGGACTTGCAATTGACTGTGATATTCCTAAAGATAATATCTTTATCATGGAAAACGGTGATGTTCTTGCCCTAACTAAAGACTCTGCTCGTCGTGCAGGTCACTTCAATGCCCAAGACATCTATGTAGATGGTAATGGTGTCGGTGATATTGGAGCTGCAGTCCTACGTGACCGCCGAGATCTTTCAGAAGATGGGGTTGTCCTTGCCGTAGCAACTGTTGATTTCAAATCTAAGATGATTTTGGCTGGTCCAGACATCCTTAGCCGTGGTTTTATCTACATGCGTGAATCAGGCGATCTCATTCGTGAAAGCCAACGTATTCTATTTAATGCTATTCGTATCGCCCTTAAAAATAAGGATGCTAGCATACAATCCGTTAACGGAGCTATCGTCAATGCGTTACGACCATTCCTATACGAAAAAACAGAGCGTGAGCCTATCATCATCCCAATGATTCTCACTCCTGATAAATAAAAAAATATGGTAGCTTTGTCGCTACCATATTTTTTCGGCTCTAATTTCACCCAGTGTACAACTCTTCTCAAGTAAAAAAGCGCCGCAATGAGCGCTTCTTCTTATGCACCTGGATAAATGTAAGATACTGAACCTGGTGTTGTTGAATTTTGTGGGTCAAACCAACCACGATAGTTATCGATGTGTTGCTGATTGTTATAGTTAGATTCCAAGATTTGAATTTGTCCATCTTGACCGACTTGTGTGACATATCCAACGTGTCCATAGCCACCATCAGTCCAACATACAATTGATCCAGCAGCAGGTGTCGAACCTACAGCATAACCTTGGCTAGCAGCGCTTCCTGCCCAATCACCACCATTACCCCACCAGTTACTTGCCCATGGAGCAACTTCTTTAACACCCCATGTACATTGACCAACTGGATAACGATTCCAGGTAGCGTCTGAATCAGAAGCTGTAACCTCTGAAGAAGTTTCAGTTGCCTCTGTATCTGCTACAGTAGCAGTTGCCCCAGAAACGTCCAGAGTTTCACCAGGAACAATAGTTGACCAGATAGTCATACCGTTCTCAGCTGCTAATTGATAAGGGTCTACCCCATACTGACTGGCAATTCCAAAGAACGAATCTCCATTTTGAATTGTATAAGCATCAGCCTTGGCTGTTTGTGCGACTGTAAGACCTAGTAATAATGCACTTGAAGCTGCTGCCAGAGCAGCTTTTTTTGTAGTTTTCATAATTCCCCCTGAATAAGATTAATATGGAATAAGTGTAACACTCTCATATTTTAATGCGATTAAGGAAGAGTAAAGAAATATAACAAAAATAAACAAGTCTGTTAAAAGTACGTAATTTGTCCAAGAACTTAATTAATCAAAAAGAAAACCAGGAAAACCTGGTTTTCAAAGAAATATTATTAGTAAATATCCAAATAATTATCAATTTCCCATTGTGAAACGAAGGTTGCGTAACTTGCCCATTCCATACGTTTCGCGTCAAGGAAGTTTGTATAGATATGATTACCCAAAGCTTGACGAACCACTTCATCTGTTTCCAAGGCTTTAAGAGCGTTACGAAGTGTTGATGGCAAATCAATGATCCCAGCTTCTTTACGTTCTTCAGGAGACATTGAATAAATGTTTGTTTCAACTGGCTCTGGTGCTTCAATCTTGTTAATAATACCATCAAGACCTGCTTCCAAAAGAACAGCAAGTGCCAAGTATGGGTTTGCCATTGGGTCTACTGAGCGCAATTCCAAACGTGTACCCATACCACGAGAAGCAGGAACGCGGATTAATGGTGAACGGTTGCTACCTGCCCATGCAATATATACAGGAGCTTCGTAACCTGGAACCAAACGTTTATAAGAGTTAACCGTTGGGTTAATAATGGCAGTATAGTTATAGGCGTGTTTCATCAATCCACCAAGGAAGTAATAGGCATCTTGAGATAATTGCATACCACGTGGATCTTCTGGATCGAAGAAAGCATTTCCTTCATCAGTGAAGAGAGACATATTACAGTGCATACCACTACCAGCAATACCGTATTTAGGTTTCGCCATAAATGTAGCATAGAGACCATGTTTACGAGCAATTGTCTTAACAACTAGCTTAAACATTTGAATATTATCACATGCTTTCAAAACATCAGCATATTTGAAATCAATTTCATGTTGACCAACTGCTACTTCATGGTGAGAAGCTTCAACTTCAAAGCCCATTTCTGTCAAAACGTTAACAATTTCACGGCGTGTATTATCTGCAAGGTCAGTTGGAGCAAGGTCGAAATAACCACCTTTATCGTTTACTTCAAGTGTAGGATTGCCTAGTTCATCCAATTTGAAAAGGAAGAATTCTGGTTCTGGTCCAAGGTTAAATGATTTGTAACCCACTTCTTCCATATGACGCAATGCCTTTTTCAAGTTACCACGTGGATCACCTGCAAATGGTTCTCCTGCAGAAGTATAAATATCACAAATAAGACCTGCCACTGCACCATTTTCATCACCCCAAGGGAAAACTGTCCAAGTATCAAGATCTGGGTAAAGATACATATCAGATTCATTGATACGAACGAATCCCTCAATTGATGAACCATCAAACATTGCTTTATTTGAAAGTACCTTATCCAACTGTTCATCTGTCGCAGGAATTTCAACATTCTTCATAACTCCAAGGATATCAGAGAACATTAAACGCAAGAAAGTAACATTCTTTTCTTTGACTTCGCGACGAATATCAGCTGCTGTGATTGCCATAATAGGGGTCTCCTTTATAAAAAAACAAAAATAAAAGTTCAAGGCGTAATTAGATACGCAAGTTACCAAATTGTTGTGACGGGGTCGTAAAACGGCCTTGCTGGAGGAGTTCATCATGCAAAATACGTCGAACATCTGCATCCGTTAAGGTCACTTGTTTTTGTTGTGCACGAACTTCACGTTCTTCGTATTCACGTTTAATCGCTGCAATATTATAACCATCATCTAAAAAATCTTTGATTTCCAACAAACGGTCCATATCATTCAGTGAGTACATACGACGATTTCCTGCTGTACGCTCAGGTTGAATCAACCCTTGATCTTCATAGTAACGAATTTGACGAGCAGTTAAATCTGTCAACTTCATAACTGTTCCAATCGGAAAAACAGCCAAGGAACGTCTCAGTTCTTTTTCTCTTGCCATGATTATCCTCCTTTCCTAACAATTATATTCTGAATATTTCTACATGTCAACCGTTTATGTTACTTTTTCTAACATAATGAGTAATTCCCGAACATTTCGTCATTTATTTACTTAAATTGTGGAGTTTTGTCATTGAAAACAGAAAAATAGAGCCCCTGAGAACTCTATTATTCTTATTTTAGGTATTTAATCAGCCAATTATAATCATAGTTCACGAGGATAGCAATAAAAACACCACAAAAGGTCTCAAAAACCCGGGCAATAACATAAACAAAAGTATCATTAGGTGGGATAGATAAGGTAATAATTAGCAGTGCCGCAACTCCTCCAATAACACCAGAGGAATTATTGAAAGACACATTAATCACAATAGTTAACATGGTTAAAATTGGAATCAATATCAATGTCACCCAAACCGAATGATCAAACAACATATTCACAAAATAAAATAAAAGAGACAGCAGACCTCCAACCGTGTTTGCAAAAATACGTGACTTCCCAAATTGAATACTTCTATCAAAGTTTTCACGAAGGCTGAAGACAGCAGTTAAACAACCAATCTGAAGCCCTTCCCATCCTAAAGCAGAAAACAAGCCTAAAACAAGAAAGACAGCAATCCCCGTCTTCAGTGTACGCATACCAAATTTAAATTTTTCGGTTCAAATTTCAATCCCATTCAACTATTTTAACATGATTATGAAACTTTTGGCTATTCTAAATGATTTTGATTACATATTCTTCACTAAATATTTTTAAAATGACAACGTAAAAAGAGTTGGTTACCCAACTCTTTTCATTCTAATTAGATTATTTATCAGTAAGAGCAGCCAATCCTGGAAGTTCTTTACCTTCAAGGAGTTCCATAGATGCACCACCACCAGTAGAGATCCATGAGAATTTATCTGCACGTCCAAGGTTGATGGCAGCTGCTGCTGAGTCACCACCACCGATGATTGATTTAACACCTGGTTGTTTCACAATAGCATCCATCACACCGATTGTACCAGCTTGGAAGTCAGGGTTTTCAAATACACCCATAGGACCGTTCCATACAACTGTTTTCGCACCAGTCAAGGCTTTATCGAATTCAGCAATTGATTTAGGACCGATATCAAGTCCAAGGAATCCTGGATCTACTGCTTCACCTTCAGTGTCTTTCACTTCAGTGTAGTCAGCAAATGCATTAGCTTCTTTTGAGTCAACTGGCAATATCAATTTACCATTTGATTTTTCAAGAAGAGCTTTAGCAACATCAAGTTTGTCTTCTTCTACAAGTGAGTTACCAATTTCGATACCTTGTGCTTTATAGAATGTGTAAGTCATACCACCACCGATAAGGACTTTATCAGCTTTAGCAAGAAGGTTTTCGATAACACCAATCTTGTCAGATACTTTAGATCCACCAAGGATTGCTACGAATGGACGTTCTGGAGTTTCAACTGCTTCTTTGATGTAAGCAATTTCGTTTTCAAGAAGGAAACCAGCAACAGCTTTATCAACGTTTGCTGAAATACCAACGTTTGATGCGTGTGCACGGTGAGCTGTACCGAATGCATCGTTTACGAAGATGCCATCCCCAAGTGATGCCCAGTATTTACCAAGTTCAGGATCGTTTTTAGATTCTTTCTTGCCATCAACATCTTCGAAACGAGTGTTTTCAACCAAGAGAACTTGTCCATCTTCAAGAGCGTTAACAGCTGCTTCCAATTCAGCACCACGTGTAACACCTGGGATAAATTTCACTTCTTGACCCAATTTAGCAGCCAAGTCAGCAGCTACAGGAGCAAGTGATTTACCTTCTTTATCAGCTTCTTCTTTTACACGTCCAAGGTGAGAGAAGAGGATTGCACGCCCACCTTGTTCAAGGATATACTTGATTGTTGGAAGAGCAGCAGTGATACGGTTATCATTAGTGATCACACCGTCTTTTACAGGAACGTTGAAGTCAACACGAACGAGAACTTTTTTCCCTTTCAAGTCAACATCTTTAACAGTCAATTTAGCCATTTGATCAGACTCCTTAATTTTTTAATACGTTTTCATTATATCACAAAATACCTAAAAGAGATAGCAAAATCAGAAGGATTTCTAGCTTATTACTAGTACAAGTACATCTATCATATAATCAAAATAGAAAGGTAGAATAGTAATGAAAAAACTACTAAATAAAATTCAGAAAGAAGCTAATCACGATTTTAATATAATCCTCAAACTTACACTTAATCCTCTTTTCTTCTTTCTTACTTTTAAACAAACACTATTTTCCTACATTAACCAAACCTCAGTCTCACTATGGACACGTTTAATCCTATTAGCCAGTTTGCAATTTGCCATTGCAGTTTTTGAAACGCTTTTTAACTTGCTTCAAAAGAGCCATTATTTTCTGTACAAAAAAGAAGAGCCTAAGCCCTTCTTAATATACTATTGAATTATTTAGCAATTTTTGCGAAGTATTCAAGAGTACGTACAAGTTGTGAAGTGTATGACATTTCATTGTCGTACCATGACACAGTTTTAACCAATTGATGTCCATCAACAGTTTGAACTTTAGTTTGAGTTGCGTCAAACAATGAACCGAATGACATACCAACAACGTCAGAAGATACGATTGGATCTTCAGTGTAACCGTAAGATTCGTTAGCAGCTGCTTTCATTGCTGCGTTAACTTCATCAACAGTTACTTCTTTGTTAAGGACTGAAACCAATTCAGTTACAGAACCTGTTGGAACTGGAACACGTTGAGCAGCACCGTCAAGTTTACCGTTCAATTCAGGGATAACCAAACCGATAGCTTTAGCAGCACCAGTTGAGTTAGGAACGATGTTAGCAGCACCAGCACGAGCACGACGCAAATCACCTTTACGGTGTGGTCCATCAAGAATCATTTGGTCTCCAGTGTAAGCGTGGATAGTAGTCATCAAACCTTGTTTAATACCAAAGTTATCTTGCAATGCTTTAGCCATTGGTGCCAAACAGTTAGTTGTACATGAAGCACCTGAAATAACTGTTTCAGTACCATCAAGTGTATCGTGGTTAGTGTTGAATACGATTGTTTTAACATCGCTTCCACCAGGAGCAGTGATAACAACTTTCTTAGCACCACCGTTAGCGTGCAAGTGTTTTTCAGCAGCTGCTTTAGTTGCAAAGAAACCAGTTGCTTCAAGAACGATTTCTACACCGTCACTAGCCCAGTCAATTTGTTCTGGATCACGTTCAGCAGAAACTTTAACGAATTTACCGTTAACTTCAAATCCACCTTCTTTTACTTCAACAGTTCCGTTGAAACGACCTTGAGTTGTGTCATATTTCAACAAATGTGCAAGCATTGTAGGATCTGTAAGGTCATTGATGCGAGTAACTTCAACACCTTCTACGTTTTGGATACGACGGAAAGCAAGACGACCAATACGACCGAAACCGTTAATACCAACTTTAACTACCATTAGTGATTTCCTCCTTATGAAAATCAAATAAATATAATTTTGAGAGCAAGCTCTCCCTAGTGTGAAAAGATTAACTTGAGCGCTTTCAATCTAACCTTTCAACAGTCATATTATATAATTTTTTCAAAAAATTGCAAATAGAAAAGGCACTTACTTTCATAAGTACCTTAACTTTTATATGTGCTAATTAAGCTTCACCAGAGTTTTTCTTGATGATTTCTTCTTGAACTGATTTAGGAACATCTTCATAGTGGTCAAATACCATCATGAATGTACCACGTCCTTGAGTTGCAGAACGAAGTGTTGTTGCATAACCGAACATTTCAGCAAGTGGAACATATGCACGAACGATTTGGCTATTACCGTGTGCTTCCATACCATCAACACGTCCACGACGAGCTGTAACGTGACCCATAACATCACCAAGGTTTTCTTCAGGAACTGTGATTGTTACAAGCATCATTGGTTCAAGGATAGTTGGTTGTGCAGTCTTAGCAGCTTCTTTAAGTGCGAGAGATGCAGCGATCTTGAAGGCAGTTTCAGATGAATCGACATCGTGGTATGAACCATCGTAAAGCTTAGCTTTGATGTCAACCATTGGGTATCCAGCAAGGACACCGTTAGCCATAGATTCTTCCAATCCTTTTCTACTGCAGGGATGAATTCACGTGGAACCACACCACCGACAATAGCATTTTCGAATTCGAAACCTTTACCTTCTTCGTTTGGAGTAAATTCAATCCAAACGTCACCAAATTGACCTTTACCACCTGATTGGCGTTTGAAGAATCCACGTGCTTGTGTAGCTGCACGGAATGTTTCACGGTATGATACCTGTGGAGCACCAACATTGGCTTCAACTTTGTGTTCACGTTTCAAACGGTCAACAAGGACGTCAAGGTGAAGTTCACCCATACCAGAGATAACTGTTTCACCTGTTTCAGGGTTTGTTTCAACACGGAATGTTGGATCTTCTTCAGCAAGTTTTTGAAGACCGATACCCATCTTATCTTGGTCAGCTTTAGTCTTAGGTTCAACCATCAATTGGATAACTGGTTCTGGAACTTCGATTGATTCAAGAATGATTTTTGCTTTTTCATCAGTCAATGAGTCACCAGTTGTTGTATCTTTCAAACCGATAGCTGCGGCGATATCACCAGCATAAACTTGTTCAATTTCGTGACGGCTGTTAGCGTGCATTTGAAGGATACGTCCGATACGTTCACGTTTACCCTTAGAAGTGTTCATTACATATGAACCAGATTGAAGGACACCTGAGTAAACACGGATGAATGTCAAACGACCTACGAATGGGTCAGTCATAATCTTGAAGGCAAGAGCTGCAAATGGCTCATCATCAGATGCTGGACGAGTTTCTTCTTCGTCAGTATCTGGGTTAACACCTTTGATTGCTGGAATATCAAGTGGGCTTGGAAGGTAATCAATAACTGCATCAAGCATCAATTGAACACCTTTGTTCTTGAAGGCAGAACCACAAAGAACTGGGAAGAATTCAACATTGATTGTTGCACGACGGATAGCTGCTTTCAATTCTTCATTTGTGATTTCTTCACCTTCAAGGTATTTCATCATCAAATCTTCGTCAGTTTCAGCTACAGCTTCAATCAATTTTTCACGGTATTCGTTAGCTTGATCAACGTATTCAGCTGGGATATCTTCTTCAAGAATATCTGTACCAAGGTCGTTAGTATAGATTTCAGCCTTCATCTTAATCAAGTCAATGATACCACGGAAATCATCTTCAGCACCGATTGGCAATTGAATTGGGTGAGCGTTCGCTTGAAGACGATCGTGAAGTGTGCTTACTGAGTAAAGGAAGTCAGCACCGATTTTATCCATCTTGTTGGCAAATACGATACGTGGAACACCATACTCAGTTGCTTGACGCCAAACTGTTTCAGTTTGAGGTTCTACACCTGATTGTGAGTCAAGAACGGTTACGGCACCATCCAATACACGGAGTGAACGTTGTACTTCGATAGTGAAGTCCACGTGTCCTGGTGTATCGATGATATTAACACGGTGACCATCCCATTGCGCTGTTGTAGCGGCAGAAGTGATTGTGATACCACGTTCTTGTTCTTGCTCCATCCAGTCCATTTGTGATGCACCTTCGTGAGTTTCACCGATTTTGTGAATTTTACCAGTGTAGTAAAGGATACGCTCTGTTGTAGTTGTTTTACCGGCATCGACGTGGGCCATGATACCGATATTACGAGTTTTTGCAAGTGAAAATTCGCGTGCCATTAGGTTTATTCTCCTATAAAAATTTTAGTTTACTTATTTATTATAACATTATTGTCAAAAAACGGATAGGCAGGACCTACCCGTTCTCATTGGTCTTTGATTTGTTGCTTTCAACTCGCAGATGAGTTGAAAAAGAACTCAAGAGCTACCCGAGCTCAATTGAACCCAGGCTAAAAGCTTGGAAAATAGATAAGCTTTCCTAGAATCTTTGATTCTACGTCAAGCTTCCTAATTTTCAATCGCTTTTTTAACGCCCTCAGTATCTTATTCTTACCAGCGGAAGTGAGCAAAGGCACGGTTAGCTTCAGCCATTTTGTGAGTATCTTCACGTTTCTTAACTGATGCACCAGTGTTGTTTGCAGCATCCATAATTTCTTTAGCAAGGCGGTCTTTCATAGTGTGTTCACCACGCGCACGTGATGCGTTAACCAACCAACGTAGGCCAAGTGTTGTACGACGTTCTGGACGAACTTCAACTGGGACTTGGTAGTTTGAACCACCGACACGACGTGCACGTACTTCAAGTACAGGCATGATGTTGTCCATAGCTGTTTCAAATACTTCAAGAGCATCGTTTCCAGTTGCTTCTTTGATTTGTTCGAAAGCATCGTATACGATTGTTGCAGCAGTACCACGTTTACCGTCAAGCATTACACGGTTGATAAGACGTGTAACGATTTTTGAATTGTACAATGGATCTGCCAATACTTCGCGTTTAGGCGCTCTATTTTTACGACTCATTTTATCTTATCTCCCTTCTTATCCTTTAGGACGTTTAGCACCGTATTTAGAACGGCTTTGTTTACGATCAGCTACACCTGCAGTATCAAGTGCACCACGGACGATGTGGTAACGTACCCCTGGAAGGTCTTTTACACGTCCACCACGGATAAGAACAACGCTGTGTTCTTGGAGGTTGTGTCCAATACCTGGGATGTAAGCAGTAACTTCGATAAGGTTGCTCAAACGTACACGAGCGAATTTACGAAGGGCTGAGTTAGGTTTTTTAGGTGTCATTGTTCCAACACGTGTTGCAACACCACGTTTTTGTGGTGAAGATACATTAGTTTGAACTTTTTTGTGGCTATTGTAACCAACGTTCAAAGCTGGTGATTTAGATTTAACAACTTTTGATTGACGTGGTTTACGAACCAATTGGTTAATTGTAGGCATCTACATTCTCCTGTGTTTTTTATTTTGGTTGATATGGCACTTGGTGACAGCCCATATCTGGGTGTACTTTTGCAACTTATGTCAGCACGTCTCTGTACACTTTTGAGAGACCAAAAGTAAAAAGTACCGTCTAATATAATACCATTTTTTGAGGAACCTTGTCAAGAATTTCTTGCCAAAAAGAAAATTCCTAAGCATTAGATTAGGAATTACCTTTTAAGTTTTTATTTATCGAAAATATTACCTACTTCAACTTCTACTTTTTGCGATTTTACATCGATATCAGATACAGTAAGCAATGATTTGTATTCATGAATATCTCGGTCGCCTTTGGCATTCTCTGCAAATACAGCTACACCCACTAATTCACTATCAAATTCTGAAAGTAAGCTAATCATACCGGTAATGGTGCCGCCACCCTTAAGAAAATCGTCAACAATAAGCACACGACTATTGGGTTTCAAGCTACGTTTTGATAGAAACATTTTTTCAATACGGTCACTTGATCCGCTGACATAGTTCACTGAGACGGTAGAGCCTTCTGTGATTTTCAAATCACGACGTACAATAACAAAGGGAATGTTTAGGACATCTGCTACTGCATTTGCCAAAGGAACACCTTTTGTTGCAACAGTCATAACAGCATCAATCTTTTGACCCTTAAATGCGCTAGCAATAATACGTCCAACATTCTTCAAAATAGAAGGCGTACTCAATAAATCAGACAAATAGAGATACCCACCCGGTAGGATACGATCACTCTCAGAAAGTCTCTCACAGAGACCTTCGACTAAACTTCTTGCATCTTCATCGGAAATGGTTGGTGTAAACATAACACCACCAGAGGCCCCTGTTACTGTTTCAATTTCACCTATCTGACTCTCTTCAAAAGCTTTCTTAATGATTGCAATATCTTCTGAGATTGAAGATTTTGCAGCTTCATAACGCTCTGCAAAGGTATTAAGACTTGTCAACTGATAGGGATTATTAATCAGGTAGTTTGAAATCACTACCATGCGCTCACTTCGTTTTAATTTCATAAATCACCTATAATTTCTGTACTTTTTTACTATTATACCATAACACATTAAAAAACGAACATTTTTGCCTTAATGCTCGTTTACTTTCGATTTTAATCAAATTTTGGTTTATAGAAGGAACGATTGTCCATAGCAAAGAGACGATTAGTCATTTCTCCAGGTCCAACTAGGTTAAGAGCTGTCATCATCATCATCATACTAGCATCAAGATTATCAATCATATGGATAACCTCCGCTTCCATGATACGAGGACGAACTGGGCTTCCGTATTCTAATTGTCCGTGGTGACTTAAAATGACATGACGTAAAACAACAACATCCTCACGTGTATCATCAATGTTAAGTTCCATGAGAACCTTGGTAATTTCTTCATCAATCAAGGCGATATGCCCAATCAAGTTACCTCGAACAGTATACTCTGTATTTTCCGGACCAGTCAATTCAATAACTTTAGCCAAATCATGGAGCATGATTCCCGCAAAGAGCAGACTCTTATTTAGTTCCGGATAAACATCCCCAATACTGTCTGCTAAACGAACCATTGTAGCTGTATGATAGGCCAACCCACTTTCAAAAGCATGGTGATTTGTTTTAGCAGCAGGAAAACTAAAAAACTCCTTGTTATACTTTCGATAAAGAGCACGGACCACACGTTGCCATGTAGCTTCCTCTATTTTGAAAATCATCTGTTCAAGATACTCACGCACTTCAGACGGATTTACCGGTGGTTTTTCCTTAAAATCAGCTGGATCATTTGGTTCTCCAAATGCAGGCAAACGTAAAGTAATTTGATTTACCTGAGGAGTATTATTATAAACCTCTCGACGTCCTTCCATATGAACTACCTTACCAGCTGTAAATTCCTCAACATTATAAGGCTGAGCATCCCAAAGATTTCCCGAAATTTCACCAGAATCATCTTGGAAGGTAAAGGCAATATAGTCTTTACCAGCCCTTGTCTTACGTACTTCTGCACGCTTAATCAGATAAAAGCCTTCAAAATACTCGTCTTTTTTCATTTGATTAATTTTCATGCTTGTCCTCATTTTCTAATTGTGGTAGATCTAACAAACTTTGTGTCGCACTATCTTGGTAGGTTTCAATGGTATCAAGAGCTCTAACAATAGCCCTGCTTCTTGTATTGAGCAGACTATCAACAGTTTTACTGGCTGTATTTAATTGTTTTTGAGCCTTGGCAAGCATATCTCCAAACTTACCGAACTCCAGTTTGACGTTGCCTAAAATCTTACTGATATCATCCGCATTTTTTGAATGTTCAAGGTCCTGAATCCTACTGACAATGAATTCAATAGTGCAGACAATGTTGATGGCCCGGCAATAACAATATTCTCCTCACGACGAAGAGCGTCAAAGAATGAGGGTTGACGTACGACCTCAGCATAAAGCCCTTCCGTCGGCAAAAATAATATACCAAAATTTGTGGTTTCAGGTGGATTAAGATACTTCTTGTTAATATCCTTAGCAAATCGCTTAATGCTAGCCAAAAGTGATTTACGATGATTCTCGATTTGCTCTTTATTTCCGGACTCATAAGCATCTTCCAAGCGATAGTAGTCTTCAAGAGGAAACTTAGAGTCAATAGGCAGATAGATATATTCGTCCTTGTGGTTTCCTGGCATCTTAACCGCATATTCAACTCGCTCAGTTGAACCCGACACTGTCGGAAACTCTCTCTCGTATTGATTAGCAGTCAATATATCTTCAATAATTTGTCCTAATTGAAGTTCTCCCATAATACCACGTGTTTTTGTATTTGAAAGGACCTTATTGAGACTTCCAACATCCCTAGCAACATTTTTCATTTCCCCCAGACCTTGGTTAACAGACTCCAGCTGTCTTGACACCGTCTCAAAGGAAGCTTGTAATCGTGTCTGTAACGTTTGCTCAAGTTTCTCTTCAACTGTCTGACGCATTTGTTCCAAACGTTTCTCATTGGAATCCTGCATTTCTTTAACGGCCTTCGTCAAGCTCTGGTTTATTTGCTCTAGGCGCTGGTCAGAGCGATCTCGATTATCAGACAAGTTTTGGTGTAAAACTTCTCTGATATCCGTTAATTGTCGATAGAGTTCTTTCTGCAATTGATTCAATTGCCTTGTTGTTTCAAGTTGGTTTGCCTTGGCAAAGCTTTCTAACTGAAAAGACAGTTGATCTGAAAGATTATCTGCATTTCCCTCCAGACTCTTATTAATCTGACCCTTTAACTCCGCATTTTTCAATAAAAGAACAACAAGAATTCCTAAACTTAACAAGGTCAAAAGTGTAAGCAGGTAAATCATACTAACTCCTATCTTTAGTCTGAATGACAATCACGTATCCATTTGGAACTACAACATGAATGGGGCCATCAAGGAATTCATTACTAGAATAGTTTTTCTTTTGAAAATAATTCCTATCAGTTAATTCGTACTTTGCGCCCAAAATCGTCAATTCCCCAGTTCCTTCTTGTAAGAAAGAAACGTAAGTCATCCCTGGTTCAGGAAAAATATCATGTTTTCCTTCTGGACAATAAGTAACCTTATTTTGCTTATCTCTCAAACAGATACGACTCATAAAGGGAGCTAGTTCAGGATCACTAGCCAGAAATACATTTGACAACATATGGTCCAATCTACCACCAAATGCACCAAAAATAGTTACTTCAGCTTCAGGGAAAGCTTGAAAAATCAATTTTAAAGCTAACTCAGTGTCCGTGTCATCCTTCTCAGCGGGAGCCTTCTTACAAGATTTAGCTATCGATTGAATGACGTTTAATTCTGACTCGGAGACAGAATCAAAATCCCCTACAGCCAAGTCAAGAGGTAACCCCCACTCCAATAAGTACAAACAAGCACGGTCCACTCCAACAAAATAATCAAAATCGGTAGTGAACCAATCTAGCTCACCACCGACAAACAAAGCTACTTTAGGCATCGATAGCATCACGAAGTGTTTGAACTTGAGCAGTTAAATCAGGATTCTTAAAGAGATAAGAACCTGCTACAAATACGTTAGCTCCTGCCTTGGCACATGCAGCAATCGTCTTATTATCTACACCACCATCAACCTCAATATCAAATGAATAGCCACCTTTTTGGCGAAGTTCGACAACACGTTCCACTTTAGACATCATTTCTGGAATGAAAGCTTGACCGCCAAAGCCTGGATTTACAGTCATGATGAGCACTTGATCCACTAAATCAAGCACAGGAATAAGTGCCTCAACTGGGGTTCCTGGATTAATCACAGCACCTGCTTTCATACCAGCAGCCTTTATCTTCTGAAGAGCACCATGAATATGTTTAGTCGCTTCAACATGAATCGTCATGATATCTGCACCAGCTTGTGCATAGGCATCCACATAACGCTCAGGATCAACAACCATAAGGTGACAATCAAAAACTAACTTGCTGTGTTTACGCATACTAGCAACCACATCTGCTCCCCAACTAATATTAGGAACAAACTGACCGTCCATAATATCAATGTGAACATATTCTGCACCCGATGCATCAACACGAGCCAATTCTGAAGCAAAATTAGCGTAATCAGCAGCTAGGATAGAAGGAGCAATTTTATATGACATGAGAGACCTACTTTCTTTTGATAGTTTTTTTATATGTTTCGCGACGGTTTTCAATTTCACTCAAAAATTGAAGGTAATTATCATAACGCACTTGCCAGATTCGTCCATTCTCCACCTCATCTTTAACAGCGCAAGAAGGCTCGTGCGTATGGGTACAAGATCGAAACTTACAACCATGACTGGCTTGACGAATTTCTGGAAAAGATTCACTCAAATCTTCTGCATTATCCACTTCATAATCTAAGGAAGAAAATCCAGGTGTATCTGCAATTTTCCCACCATGCACATCATAAAGACTCACAGCTCTTGTTGTGTGACGTCCACGCCCCAGACTGTCGGAAATTTCACCCGTTTCTAGCTTCAACTCAGGAGCAATACGGTTCAATAAAGTTGATTTACCCACACCTGTCTGCCCCATAAATACGGTAACTTTATGGGCCAAGAGAGGTAAGAGTTCTTCCAAAGTGAAAACGAAATCAAAACCAATTTTTTGGTACTTTTTTTGAATCTCCTTCATTTCCGAATCATCTTCAATCAAATCCATTTTAGAAATATAGATTACAGGTTTTATATGTTTGTGTTCTAATAAGACCAAAAAACGGTCCAAAAGATTACTATTAAAATCTGGTTCCTTAGCAGACATAATAACCACAGCCTGATCAATATTGACAATAGGTGGACGCACTAAACTATTAATGCGTTGCCCAATTTTAAGAATATAGCCTTCTGAATTTTCCTCCGCTGAAAATTCAACAAAATCTCCAACGTAAGGCGTCTGCCCTTTTTTCTAAAATTTCCTCGTGCACGCGTCTGGTATACAACACCATCATGCTCTACATAATAGAAACCTGCCAGCGCTTTGATAATTCTTCCTTGCAAGTGAACTCCTCATTCGTTTAATAGCCTTATTATACCACAAAACTGCAAGCATATCTGACCCAAAACAAGTAAGGAGCTCAATTCCTTTGGGCTCCTTGCATTTTTACTAATTTGCAGTATAATAAGCATAACATCTGCGGAGGTGGTGGAATGGCAGACACGCATGCTTCAGGCGCATGTGCTCTTACGAGCGTGAGGGTTCAAATCCCTTTCTCCGCATCATTGTACAGAAAATCCCGCTGACATTTATGTTCAGTGGGATTTTTAAGCTATAAACCTGCTTCGCTCAAAGCATCAGATAAACGGGCAAAATCAGGTATAGATAGAGCCTCTCCACGAATAGAAGGCTTTATATTTGCATTTCCCAAAGCCTGCTCAAGTTTAGTTTTGACTTCTTCAGATTTACCAAAATGACTTGTCAAATTATTCCAAAGTGTCTTACGACGATGCACAAAGCTAATCTTCGATACACGGAAAAAGAAATCTTCGTCTTTAACTTCAACCAGAGGTTGCTCACGACGCGTCATCTTCAAAATAGCCGAGTCAACATTAGGTGCTGGTACAAAAACTGTACGTGGGACAACAAATGCCACCTTAGCAGTCATATAATACTGAACAGCGATTGATAACGAACCATAGGCCTTGGTATTGGGCTCTGCAGAAATACGGTCAGCAACCTCTTTTTGCATCATAACAACAAATTCTGCAAAAGGAATCTTACTCTCAATCAAATGCATTAAAATTGGTGTCGTAATATAGTATGGTAGGTTGGCTACGACCTTAATTGGTAGGTTTGGATTTTTAAATTCTTTGACACGTGTCTGTAAATCTGCCTTGAGAACATCTTCGTTAATCACTTTAATATTATCATGGTCACGTAGTGTATCTTCCAAAATTGGAACCAAACGCTCATCGATTTCAAAAGCCATAACCTCTGCAGCATTTTCAGCCAAAAACTCAGTTAATGCTCCGATACCAGGTCCAATTTCGATAACATTGACATTTTTATCAATCTCTGCCGTATCTACTATCTTTTGTAAAATATTTGTATCTGTTAAAAAGTTCTGTCCAAAAGACTTCTTAAAGGTAAAGCCGTGACGCTCAAGAACAGCCTTGGTCACGCTATAATCTGCAATTCTCATTTCTTCTCTCTTCTTATTGTTATATTACGATTCTGCTTACTCGAGCCAAAAAATAAGGTTGATACTTTTACAGTTCATTAACTGGAATAACTATTTCAAATTCAACCTCAGCAGTCACCTGCCTAATCAGAACACCGATATATTCTAGTAACGGGCCATAGCCTCTTCAAGCTCCTCTAATGTAATTCCAAATAATTCCAAACGTTTTAAAAGCTGCTTTCCATTGCAATAACCAATACGAAGCGTTTCTCCCAAATATTCTCGACGTTTTCGACTGTCTGCTCCCATTACTAGTCCTAAACGCATAAGATCTGATTTCCTAATATCAAACTGATTATCATCATCATAACTACCTAGGACTCCTGCCAAAGCTTTTTGAAGATCCTCGAAACTAGCATGCTCAACCCCTAGAGAACGCCCCTTTGTCTTGGATTTGGGAACAGCTTCACCACGATTTAAAAAAGCATGCTTGGCCGTTGGGACAGCTCCCATAATGATTTTACGGATACGTTCTCCATTATAATCCGGATCAGTAAAAACAATAACACCACGTAAGTCATTAAGCTTATCAATACGCTCTAAGTCATCTTCATTAATAGCAGAACCTCTAGTTTCATAGGTGTCCACCTCATAAAAACGTCTCAAGTTTGCCGTATCATCCTTACCCTCTACAACGATGACTTCTTGAATTTTTATTTTAGTCATTAAGCCCAAAAATCCTCATTGCATTGTCATAAGTAGCTCTTGCAACTTCTTCACTTGTTAATCCACGAAGCTCAGCAATCTTGTCTACTACGTAACGTGTATAGCCGGTACGATTCTCACGACCACGTTTCGGAACAGGTGCCAAATAAGGTGCATCCGTTTCAACCAGAATCCTATCTAAAGGCAATTTCTGAGCAGCTTCTTGGACATCCAATGCTTTTTTAAAGGTAACAACACCTGAAAAGGAAATCATCATTCCAAGATCAACAAATTTTTGAGCCATTTCTAAGGATCCTGAGTACGAGTGCATAATACCACCACGGGGACCAACTCCAACTTCTTTAATGACATCGTAAGTATCTTCAAGTGCATCTCGTGTATGGACAACAAAAGGTAAATTATATTTCTTTGATAAGCCTATTTGACGCTTAAAGACCTCAATCTGAACCTCTTTAGGATCTTCCATCCAATAGTAGTCCAATCCAATTTCACCAAGTGCCACTACTTTCGGATTATCCAATTGTGATACAATCATATCCTCAATTTCCTGAGAATAGGACCCCGCTTCTGTAGGATGCCATCCAATCGTACTATAGAGTTGATCATATTGCTCTGAAAGTTCTAAAGACTTATCAATTGTCGGTTTATCAAAACCAACAATATTCATTTTAGTAACACCAAGTTCCGCTGCAAAATCTATTTCTTCTTGTTCTTTTCCTGCAAAATTATCCACATTAAGATGGGTATGCGTATCAAAAATTTTAATCATAGGTCTATTATAACAAAAAGGAGCGAGCTTAGCTCACTCATCCTTTCATTTATTAAACAAAGAGTCGCATATATTCTATCTTTGTACAGCGATTCATTACAATATCCTGGTGTCCTGCCTGACGTAGCATGATTTCAGCTTCTTCATTTTCAATACCAATCTGACTCCAAAAAACTTTGGCATCCGCTTCAAGGAAATCAGAGGCAACATCTGGCAAAAACTCACTACGTCGAAAAACATCAACAATATCGACCGAAAACGGAATATCCTTTAGTTGACCATAGACATGCTCTCCAAGAATTTCTTGCCCCTCAAGCTTCGGATTAACCGGTACAATACGATAGCCGGCAGTTTTTAAAAAATGCGCAACTTGGTAGGCTGCTGTTTCTTTTCTATGAGACAAACCAACAATGGCAATCGTTTTGGCCGATTTCAAATAAGAATCGATAACCTCTTCACTAGGATTTTGAAATGTGTAAGTCATAAGAATCTCCTCCTATTTCAATTAACTAAAATAAAAATCCCTGAACGGGATTTCGTCGATTACTTAACCAAGCTCAGCAACGATGGCCTTAATTTGATCTTTCGTATGTACACCTGCAACCTGCTTAACAACTTCACCATCTTTTTTGAAGAGCAAAGTTGGAATAGACATAATTCCAAACTTTTGAGCTGTTTCTGGATTCTCATCAACATCAATTTTGACAATCTTGAGTTCGTCCTCTGAAACCTCTTCAGAAAGCTGTTCAAGAATAGGGGCCTGCATCAAACAAGGCCCACACCAAGTTGCCCAGAAATCAATCAAAACCAGACCCTCAGCTGTCTCTTTTTCAAAGGTGGCATCTGTTACTACTTGCGTCATTTCATTATCCTCCTAGATATAGTAAACATTTGTAGACCTATTCTATATGATTCTACAGAGCATTGCAAGAATTTGATACAGACATAAAAAATTCATATCAAATATTAGTCATTGCCTATCATAGACATCGCTTGCCCACAACATAGCTTGGATGTATAATAATAAAAACACTATAAAAAATAGAAAAGAGTACATATGGATAAAGATGCAATGATTACCTATCTCATAGGTGAACTCAAAAAAGAAAATCTAGAATTACATGATTTGATTGTTCCAGAAGAGCTCGAGAAAAAGCAAAGACTCCTAAGAGCACTCTTTAATACACGTAAACCAATGGCAGCGTCAACACAATTCTTGACCATCCAAGACCTTTACCTACAAGTTAGAAAAGGAGAACGTGGAATTGTACAACTCAACACACTCCGTCCAATTCCTCAAGATGACCAAATTTACATCTGGAAAGGTGATATCACAAAACTCGAAGTAGATGCTATCGTAAATGCTGCAAATAAGACCTTACTGGGTTGCATGAAGCCACTTCATGATTGTGTTGATAATGCTATCCACACTTATGCAGGAGTACAGCTTCGCCAATCTTGTTACGAACTCATTTTAGAGCAAGGATATGAGGAACCAGTAGGAATGGCTAAAATTACGCCAGCTTACAATCTTCCTTCTGCATTCGTTATACACACAGTAGGCCCAAAGATAGAAAACCAACCAACACAAATTGATGAAGATCTTTTAGCTAAATGCTATCTATCTGTATTGGCACTAGCTGAAAAAATAACATTGAGTCCATCGCAATTCCATGCATCTCAACAGGAGACTTTAATTTTCCAAAACAAAAGGCTGCGACAATTGCAATTCAGACTGTTAAAGACTTTATAAAAGACTCTACAACCGTTAAAAAAGTTATTTTTAATGTATTTGATGATGATAATTTAAGTATTTATCAAGAACTCCTTACAAAATAAAAAGGTTAGAATAAAAATTCTAACCTTAAGTATTAAACAGGTAAACTTAAAACAGCCAGTGAGGCAAGACAATCATTTAAAACAATTGTCTTACTTCACTTTTTTATTTTAACTCAGACTGTTCTTTTAACAAATCAAAGAATATTGGATAATCTCGTTTTAGATTAACAAACTTACCTTCTTTAGACATAAAGCTATGTTCAGAAACAGCAGTACAAACAATAGTCCCATCTTGATTTAGCATACGATATTCAAAAGAAAGTCTTGCAGATTTAACTCCTTTAACAGTAATCTCTATAGAGATCTCATCCGCAAAAGTCGAAGTAGCTTTATATTCACAAGACAGAGAAGTAACCGGAGAAATTATTCCTTCCTCTTCTATTCTTTCATAAGGCCAACCAATTTCCCTAAGAAATAATGTTCTAGCCTCCTCCATCCATCGAACATAATTAGAATGATGAGTAATACCCATTCTATCCGTTTCATAATACTGGACCTCGTGTTTATAAATAAACATAAGAACCTCCCAATACATTAAAAATTAGGAAATAAAATCCAAAATATCTTCTTCAGAAAGTGAAGAATCACAAACGACCTTGACAGAACCATTTTCTGATACAAAAAGTGCCGGAACAGTTGCAATACCATATCGATTACGTAACCCTTGAATTTCCTCAAGTTCTTCCTCATTTTCACTATTAACGTAGAAAATATTAAAATTAGAACTATGAGCAACATTCGATAATTTAGGTTCAAAACGTTGACAATAAGGACAAGAAGGTCTACCAATAAATAAAATGAACTTTTCTCCAGAAGCAATTTTCTCTTTAACTAAAGACACTGAAGCTGGAGTAAAATCCGAAGCAAAAATAGACATAATGACACCTCACAAATAAAAGTATAGTCCTATGATAGCTGAATTCGACCTAATAAACAAGTAAATAAATTGAAAACAAAAAAGGTCAGACAAAGTCTGACCACAAGTACTATACTCCGCCAGTAGGACTCGAACCTACGACATCATGATTAACAGTCATGCGCTACTACCAACTGAGCTATGGCGGATAAATGCTAAGCGACTACCATATCTAACAGGGGGCAACCCCCAACTACTTCAGGCGTTCTAGGGCTTAACTGCTGTGTTCGGC
>NZ_CM002133.1:2198695-2231462 GCF_000448665.1 Streptococcus sp. HSISS2
TAATAATCGTTCGAGCGTTAACTCATTTCCGTCTTCTGACGTTTTTTTCTTGTAAATTGACAGGTTATAATTTCTTCTATCATAACCCTGCACTTGGTTTCTTATTCAGTTCTCAAAGGTCTTTGTCTCTCTTAAGACAACTCCTATATTCTAGCAAATCTAGAATATCTTGTCAACACTTTTTGAAAAGTTTTTTCCAAACTTCCTCGTGTCTCTGCTTCATCCTCCGATGTAGCCTATTCATATTATCATCTCTTGCTTACCTTGTCAATAACTTTTTATCATTTTAAAGGGTATTTAAAAAACATTCAGTTTACACCTTCCTTAGCAGCTTCCTTATTTATTTTTATTAAATTAAATAAGAAAACAGTACATTGCTGTACTGTTAGATAGTAAATTTAAAAATTTCTATTATTTGCATTATAACCATATTTTTCAATGAAATCTTGACGAAACTCAAGTAAATTGTCATCAATAATAGCTTGACGTACTTTCGCCATCAAATTCACCAAGAAGTAGAGATTATGATAACTTGTCAAACGAATTCCAAATGTCTCATCTGCCTTCAGTAGGTGTCTCACATAAGCACGTGTATAGTTCTTACATGTGTAACAATCACACTCAGGATCTATAGGGCTAAAATCTTCTGCGTATGCCGCATTTTTAACTACAAGACGTCCTTGACTAGTCATACAAGTTCCGTTTCGAGCGATTCTTGTAGGAAGAACACAATCATACATATCAACACCACGGATTACACCATCAATCAAACTATCTGGTGCACCCACTCCCATGAGATAACGTGGTTTATTCTCAGGAAGTAAAGGTACAGTAAAGTCTAGAACTGCATTCATCTCTTCATGAGTTTCTCCTACTGCAAGACCACCAATAGAGTACCCTGGAAAATCCATGGAAACCAAATCATGCGCAGATTGTCTACGAAGGTCTTCGAAACCAGCTCCTTGTACAATACCAAAGAGTCCTTGATCATATGGACGGCGATGCGCCTTTAGTCCACGCTCTGCCCAACGACTTGTACGTTCAATTGATTTTTTAACATAATCGTATGGTTGGTAAAATTGAGGACATTCATCAAAGCTCATCATAATATCTGAGCCCAGATTATTTTGAATAGAGATGGCCTTCTCAGGAGATAGGAACATCTTACTTCCATTAAGGTGATTTTTAAATGTCACCCCTTCTTCTGAAATGTTTCGTTTTTCTGCTAGTGAATAAACTTGGAAACCACCACTATCTGTAAGAATAGCTTGGTCCCAATTCATAAATTTATGGAGTCCACCAGCTTTAGCAACCAGCTCATCACCAGGTCTGAGCCATAAATGATAGGTATTTGCTAAAATAATTCCTGAACCCATCTGTTTTAATTCTTCAGGAGATTGCGTTTTTACTGTAGCCTGAGTACCTACAGGCATAAACATCGGCGTTGGAAAAGATCCGTGTGGGGTGATAATCTCCCCTAGACGTGCCCCTGTGTGTTTTTCTTTCTTTATAAGACGATATTTAATAGGAAAATCAGTCATTTATACTCCTTACGTTAGGAAAAACAGTCCTAAGTATTATTTTGTAAGTGGTCATTATCCACAACCGCTTTAGTTTACCAAAATTTATAGGAATTGTCAGCTTCAATTTCTCAAAACGGCTATTCTAAAATCTAAAATATCTAAGCTTTAGGTAAACAAAAAGCAACAGTCTCGAGCACTGTTGCTTTCAATAATGTCTTAGGCTGAAAGAACTTTACGTCCTTTACGACGACGAGCTGCAAGAACACGACGTCCGTTTTTAGTTGACATACGGTGACGGAATCCGTGTTTACGTTGACGACGGATTTTACTTGGTTGATAAGTACGTTTCACGTTGAATACCTCCTGATAGATTTTCGTATTCGTTTAGCCGGCTATTTTTGATCAGATACTAAACATACCATACTATTTTATAGCAATAGCGTGTTCTTGTCAAGAAATACTTTAGACAATAATTTCATCATATCGTAAAAAACAAACACTAGAACTTAAAAGAGCGACCTAGTCATTTCTACCGGTGCTAAAAGTCTCGATGATGCCATTACTTCATTCATTTAAAGATTTTGAGTCAATTTTGCGATTTTTTGGAGTTGTTCCTTTCGCTCATGGTCCGTCATATACTCAACACGTGTAATCTGAGTGACTTTAACTGCTTTAAAACCACAAGGTTTTAGGATTTGAAATTTCAAAACTTTGGAGTAGTCTTGTGCAAAAGGAAGGAAAATCCTCGGTGTATTGTGTGTAGTGATAATCCAGGCCTTGCCAGCAAGCCTACCTTTCAAACCACGTGGGGTATATCATAAGCAAAACCAGCAACAAATACACGTTCAATAAATCCTTTTAAGATAGCTGGCATCCCACTCCACCAAGTTGGAAAAATAAAGATTAACTGATCTGCCCAAACTAACAAGTCTCGATAGTGTTTCATAGCTACATCATTCGCCAGGTCTCTTCTCCTATGTGTAGCATCAAAACGTAAAACAGGGTCGAACTGCCCTTTATACAAATCTAAAATCCTTAACTCATGTTTAGGCGATAAATTTTCTTTAACAGTCTCTAGTATAGAAGCATTGTAGCTCTTGTCGTTTGGATGTGCATAAATCATTAAGATCTTCATTGCTTAGCTCCTTTAATATAAATATCAAGCATAGTTCTTACAGTTTCTTGAACAGTAGTCTCTGTAAAATTATCAGCAATGGGACTTCTTGCTAGCATAGCCAAACCAGTGATAAAACTCCAAAAATGCATCAAAACTTCTGCATCACTACCTGAAAGTTTCTCCTTGTTTTTTAATTCCAGAGCTGTATTTTTAAAATATTCAAATCCTTGTAAGTGGGAATTGACAGAAATACTTTCTTGAGAAAATTCCATATAGTTAAAGGGAAACTTGATAAACAAGGCCTCAAAGATATTCGTTTCTTGTTGAGCAAATCTTACAAAGTTACAACCCATTAATACCAGTCGATTTCTTGCGTTGAGAGAAGATGCAATCCCTTGAGTCATATTTTTCAAAAAGATCTCCGATAAGTGCTCCAAAACAACTTTCATATAGGTATCTTTATTGTCAAAGTGCTTATAGGGAGCTCCATGAGTAACGCCACATTTTTGGGCAATTGTACGCATAGATAATTGGTCAATCCCCTTTATCCTTATTTCCTCAATTCCGGTTTTAATTAGCTTCTCCTTCAATTCAGCAGTATTACGTTTCATTTTCGACTCCTATTTACAATTAAGTAGACTCTGACTACTTTTTAACCAAAGTATACACTGTATACTTTGGTTTGTCAAAAAAAGCTAGCCTTTAAACCAGACTAGCTTCTATCAGTAATACATACTATTCTAATTATACTTTTGTTACAACCACGTATCGATTGGGATCGTCACCTTCTGAGTGACTTTCAACACCTTCAATTTGAGATATAGCCTTGTGGATAATTTTTCGTTCACTATTCGTCATCGGATCCATCACATACTCTCGACCTGTTTCTTTTACTTTAGCTGCTGTTTTTTCAGCTAAATCAATCAAAGTCTCCGTACGTTGCTCCAAATAGTCTCGAACATTAAGAACAACACTAAATCGTTTAGAATGATGGTCATGCAAATAATTTTGTGCCAAAAGTTGCAATGATTTAAGGACTTTACCGTGATAACCTATAACACGACCAGGTTGGTCCGTCTCAATCTGAATAATGATATTACGACGATTGTGACTGACCTCTAAACTAGCATCAACATCCATTTCATAGATGATTTTTTCAAGATAAGATAAAACGTCGTCCGCAGCCACTTGAACATCCTCTAAATTGTTTTCAGAAGTTTCTTCTGAACTAAACTCAGATGCTACAAAAGAGCTGAAATCATCTTCTGAAGTTTCTGTAGCTTGAATTTGAGTAACCGATTCCTGTTCAGATTCTAGAGAGGATACCACTGAATCCGATACACTTTCTTCTAATGACTGGCGCTTAATAGCTAGAGGAATAACTGTTGCCTTAGATGGCTCCTGTTTTTTCTCCGATGGCTTTTCATCAAAAATCTCTACAGGAGTTGCTTCCTCCTTAATTTCCTCTTCCATTTCCTTGCTATCCACAAGATCGGCAAGCCTTGTCACTTTACTGAAAGTATTCGTTTCTTCTGTCGGGCTTGTGATAGCCTTATTTTGATAATTGACACTATCGGCAAAATCTTTTACGGTATTATCTTGGTCTGCTTCATACGCTGATTGTTCATTTATTGGTTCAATGCTAACTCGAGCAGGTTTCTTTCCAAATCCTAGAAAGCCTTTTTTCTCACGAGAAATCACCTTGATGTGGGCCTTCATACGAGGTAACTTAAGAACTTTCAAACCTTTTTCAATAGCTTGTTCAACTGTTCGTCCAGAATAGACAACCATAAAAAGCCTCCTTACTTACGTTTGTGCGCCTTTTTCTTGGCACGACGAATCTTAGCTTTACGTTCTTTTTCTTCCGCTTCCAAACGATTACGTTCAGCAATAATTTTAAATGGATTATTGAAAACCAAAATCTGAACAACTTGGAAGGCATTTGAGACTGCCCAATAAAGTGCTACCCCTGAAGAAATCTGCGTTCCAAACCAGAAAATAAAGACTGGAAGCAAGATATTCATAACAAGTAACATCGAACTACGTTCTTTAGCTGCTTTATTCGTCAACCAAGTTGAAAGGAAGGTGAATGCAGCTGCCAAAATCGGAAGAATAAAGTAGGGGTCTTTCTGACCAAGGTCTACCCAGAGGAAGGTTCCTTCTCGTAACTCAGGTACACGTGTAAGTGCACCGTAAAGAGCCATCAAAATAGGAAACTGAATCAGGAGAGGAACGAAGCTGGCATAGGGATTAACACCATGCTCTTTGTAGAGTTCTTGCTGTGCATTAGCAAGAGCTTCACGATTTTCACTTCCTGGATACTCACCCTGCAATCGTCGTAACTCTGGCTGTAGTTCTTGCAATTCACGACTTGACTTAATTTGGCGATTATACAATGGAATCATAACCGCACGAATCAAAATCGTAAAGATAATAATCCCTAGTCCAATAGAGCCGCCAATTGAAAGTCCTTGAACAGCCTTACCAAACATTAGAATGAAGCGTTCCCAAAGTCCTGTAGACTGGCTTGTGACATCACTGCGTCCACAAGCTGATAAAGCCAAGAGAGCTCCTGCTCCTAAAACAAATAAATTAAGTTTTCTTTTCACTAAAAACTCCTTTTACATGACAAAGAATTGTCTTATCTCCGTCTACTAGGATGATAGCATCAACAAAAATTTGTCCTGATGAATCGTACCATGACGGTGAAAGATAATTTTCTAGTCCTTATATAACTTTGCTATTTTTAAGACATGAACGAGATTGCTGTAAATTTCTTGATAGCTTAAGTCCTCGACACCTTTACGAGCAATAACGACAAAATCTTGATGTGCTAATTGAGATGACATGTCCATTAGTGCATGTCGTAGACGACGTTTTACCCGATTTCGGGTAACTGCATTACCAAGACGCTTGCTAACTGACAAACCTACGCGATAATGGAGTAAATCACGATTCAGACAGTAGACAACAAATTTTCGGTTGGCAACACTGTGCCCTGCATCAAATAATGCTTTAAAGTCTTTCTCTTTCTTAATACGATAAGATTTTTTCAAAATACGACTCCAAACTCAAAATTAGTACTATTATACCATAAATAGCAAAAAAGCCCAAAACCTTATAGTTTGGGTCTTAGAGACTTATTTTTTAAGATTTAGCTGAGCTTCTTTGATTTGCCATTTAACTTGGTCGAAACCTGTTCCACCAAGAGAATGACGACGCTCAACAGCGGTATGAGACTTGAGTGTTTCATAGATATCTTCTTCAATTAAATCTGAGACTTCTTGATAACGTTCAAGAGGAACATCTTGGAGATAGTGTCCAGCTTTAGTACACTCAAGAACAAGTTTCCCTACAATCTCATGCGCCTCACGGAATGGAAGACCTTTAGCCGCAAGATAATCAGCCAACTCAGTAGCATTTGAAAAGTCTTTTTCTGTTGACTCTGCCATATGCTTATCGTTAACAGTCATAGTATTGAGCATACCTGCGAGAATATCAATGGCTACAGTAATCGTTTCTACTGTATCAAACATACCTTCCTTATCCTCTTGCAAGTCCTTATTATAGGCTAAAGGTAGTGACTTCATCACAGTCAATAATCCAATCAGATTACCGTAAACACGACCTGATTTCCCACGGATAAGCTCTGCCATGTCTGGATTTTTCTTTTGAGGCATAATGGAAGAGCCTGTAGAGAACGTATCTGAAAGAGTGACAAACTTGAATTCATTAGAACACCAGCTAATGATTTCTTCACAAATACGTGTCATATGCATCATGAGAATACTTGAATTTGATAAGAATTCTAAAATGAAATCACGATCAGAGACGGCATCTAGAGAATTACTATATGGTTTTGCAAATCCCATTAAGTCAGATGTCATCTTCCGATCAATAGGGAAAGTTGTACCTGCCAAAGCTGCGGCACCAAGAGGCGATACATCTGTATGTTTGATATTAAATTCAAAACGTTCAGCATCACGTGTAAACATGTTGTAATAAGCGATCAAGTGATGACCGAAAGAAATTGGTTGTGCATGTTGTAAGTGAGTATAGCCGGGCATAATCGTATAGATATGTTTATCTGCTAGATTCACTAGAGTATTTCGTAAGTTATCAAGTTTCTCAATAACTTCAAAGAGCTTGGCTTTAAGATACAGGTGCATATCCGTTGCAACTTGGTCGTTACGAGAACGTGCTGTATGAAGTTTCCCTGCTACGGGCCCAATCTTAGCCGTCAATAGACTTTCCATATTCATATGAATATCTTCATTGGAAACATCAAACTCTAGTTTACCAGCCTTGTACTCCTTAAGTAACTCTTCCAAGCCTTGTTTAATTTGTAAAGACTCCTCTTTGGTAATAATTCCTGTCTCACCCAGCATGGTTACGTGAGCAATGGAACCTTTAAGATCGAACTCAGCCATTTTTTGGTCAAAGGAAATTGAAGCACCAAATTCTTCGACCCATTTTTCAAGACTAGCTTCGAACCGACCGCCCCACAGTTTATGATTTTCTGCCATAGTTATATGTTAAAGATTTCCCCAAAGGATAGGATAATCTCTTGTCCTTTCTTAATGCTTATAAAAAGTAATGACCTCTCAGGCCACAATAATTCAAATGAAAAAAGCTAGATATTTCTTGTCTAGCTTAAGTTGTCTCTCTGGACACTTGTTTTCCTAAAACCCGATCTCAGTCGTGGCTTATTTAGGCTCGTAACGCCTCTCAGAACGCCTTAACGATTGTAATATAAGTTATAAGAAAAGAGTACCAGATGCGGATCTCTGTCCACTTTTATCTGATATGAAGAATTGTCCTTCTAACAACCCACTTTTCTTATGAAGTCTTTCATTATTTGTCAAATGGATGATTAACTTGAGAATTTACCTGTGTTGGAAGTCCCCAGAGTTTGATAAATCCAACAGCAGAATCTTGATCAAAACTATCCGCAGATGTGTAAGTAGCCAAGTTTTCATCATATAGTGAATTATCTGACTTACGAGCAACTACCTGAGCATGACCTTTGTAAAGTTTCACTTTAGCAGTACCATTAACTACTTTTTGTGTTTCTTTGATGTAAGCAATGATGGCTTGAGTTGCTGGGCTAAACCACAAAGCATTATAGATAAGATTTGACAATTCATTTTCAAGGATTGGTTTGAAGTGAGAAACTTCACGTACCAAAGTCAAGTCCTCAATCTCCTTATGGGCAGTCAAGAGAGCAATGGCACCTGGGCACTCGTAAATTTCACGTGATTTGATACCAACAAGACGGTTCTCAACGTGGTCGATACGTCCAACACCATGTTTACCAGCGATAACATTCATTTCTTGGATAAGGTCCGCCAATTTCATTTCTTTACCATTAAGGGCAACTGGTTTACCTTCCTTAAAGGTTACATCAACAAATTCAGCTTCGTCTGGGGCAGACTCTGGTGAGTTTGTAATTCCAAAGGCTTCTTCTGGAGCTTGATTCCAAGGATTTTCAAGAACACCACATTCATTAGCACGTCCCCAAAGGTTTTGGTCCACTGAATAAGGATTATCGAGATTTGCAGGAACTGGAACACCATTAGCCTTAGCATATTCAATCTCTTCCTCACGAGACCATTTCCAATCACGTACTGGCGCTACTACTTTAAGGCTTGGATCAAGAGCTGCAATGGCAACTTCAAAACGAACTTGGTCATTACCTTTACCAGTACAACCGTGAGCAATGGTTGTAGCACCAGTCTTATGAGCGATTTCAACTAATTTTTTAGAAATAATTGGACGACTGAGCGCTGAAACCAAAGGATATTTTTGCTCATAATAAGCATGCGCTTGAAGGGCTGGGAGTACGTAATCTTCTGCAAATTCATCTTTAACATCTAGGACGTAAGATTCTATAGCTCCAACTGTAAGAGCTTTATCATGGATAAATTCAAGATCCTTACCTTCACCGACATCCATACAAACAGCGACAACATCGTAATCTTTTTTAGCCAAGTAATAGCTACTGAGGTGTCAAGACCTCCGGAATAAGCAAGAATAACTTTCTCTTTTGACATAATATTTCTCTTTTCTTATATTTTCTTGTGGTTTCTATCTCTATCAACCTTACGAGATTTATTATATTGCATATTTATTC
Source organism: Streptococcus sp. HSISS2 (assembly GCF_000448665.1). Classification (NCBI taxonomy): domain Bacteria; kingdom Bacillati; phylum Bacillota; class Bacilli; order Lactobacillales; family Streptococcaceae; genus Streptococcus; species Streptococcus sp. HSISS2. The sequence goes on from NZ_CM002133.1 coordinate 2,207,469, forward strand.
ATTTGTCAACCATAATTTGTTATTTTTTTATATTTATTTTTATTTTTTTGCTTATTTTTATACTTTAAGCATATAAAATGTGTATTTATCAAATTTTATTCATTTATACACAATTACTTCTTAAAAAATAAAAAAACACTCTCAAATACTAGCTAGCTAGATCCAAAAGTGTTCTTAACTATTATTTCTTAAAATGCCGAAAGGCCTGTACAAAGTACAGACCTTTCGAACAACAGCATCATCGGTAGAGAACACAACAGCAATTTTAGATAGAATGAATGAGGGAAATTATTATGTTTAAGGGACTAACTTAAACCATACATTCTTCTTGCTCTCTAACCTTGATTACATTATAGCATGCAATCCTATAATGCATATCGCTATTTCCTAAAATGTCGGATTTCACTCATAGAATGTTATTTTTTATCCTAATCTGCAATAACTCCTTTAAAAACAAAAAATAGCTTGATTTCTCAAGCTTTTTAATGTCTATAAAAAAGATATGTAATTGGACGAGCGGCCAATAAAAAATGGGGATTAGGAAAAAGTTATATAAAAGTACATTATTTATTTTCATAAAGTGTATGTAGATTTCAATAAGATTGACGATGTCTCATTTCCGAATCACATATCTTGATTATATAATAACTCTTTTCAATTTAATTGTCTATACGATTTCATAGAATGTCGTTTTTTCATCCTGAACTGTATTTTTTAGACTTATTCTTAAAAATTTACAAAAATAACTCACTAAAAGACATCTATTTAGTATTTTTAGCAAAATGGATACATATATAGCAACTAACTATCAAAAATAATTGCGAGCAATATTAGGACTAAAAGACAGCTTTCATAGTCATCATTAATAGTCCTTAACTTCTGACCACTTCTTCAGTAAAGCTTTCATTTTTAGGCGAGAAACTGGGCAGGAATCACCATTTTCAAAATAAATCATCAACTGAGTCTTATCAATACGAGCAATATTATCCAAATTAACTAAAAAGGAACGGTGACACGAAAAGAGCTTTTTATTCGCAGAAGTGATATCTCCAAGGTTAGCATAAAACTCTAAGCGTTCTGTTTTAGTAATTAACATCACCTTATGAGGTGTCACAGCAGTTGCAAAATAATAAATATCTCGCATAGGAACCTGAATCCGAGACTGAGCCGTTTCAAATACAAAAATGTCACCATCATCCAACTCTCCAACTTTTTGATTCACAAAAGTTAGCGTTTGTTTCAATTGCTGCTTGAACTCCGCATTAGAAACAGTCTTATCAATAAAATCTAGTGCGGAAACCTTGTATTTAAAACTAATCGGGGCAAATTCCGAGTGAGTCGTTACAAATATAATAACCGCATTGGCATCTTGTTGACGAATTTCCGAAGCGACCTCAAGCCCCTTCTTTCGCTCACCATCAATATCAATATCTAAAAGAAAGACCTGATGATTACCTTTCTCGTTAATACTGGCTAATAATTTATGTGGTTTCGAAAAAACTTCTAGTTTTCGTACTGAGAACGTGCCCTCTGAAACCAATTCTCTGATGATATCACTAATGCGTGTTTGTTGCATTAAATCATCTTCTAAAATATATATATTCATATTAGGGTCTCATTTCTAGTATTTGCATCATTTTATGATTTTGACTACGGACAGATAGGGATGTGTTGGGGTAACGCTCCAAAATATCTTGAACAGCATTTACACCTATACCACCACTGTTAAGATTTTGAGAAGTCATCATTGAAAGAGGAGCTTGTTCATCTGATATCGCACTTTCAACAATAAAGCTCTGGCAATCTTCCTCATCAAAATAGGCTAAGCTAATAAAGCCATCATTAACTTTACGAGCACCATCAATAGCATTGTCCATGAGGTGACCCAAAATAACGGCTAAATCTAAGTCTGTTAGATAGCTGTGAACGACTGGGTCAGGAATTTCTGCATGAATATTAAGCCTATACATCTGGGCTTCATGATATTTTGATGAAAGCAAGCTGTGAATACTTGGATTCTGAATATTTTCTAAATCTGTGACCTGAGTTGAGAAGCTATATTGATCTCTATTCACATACAGGTCAACTAGATCTTTTTTGTAGGAGCGAATATCTCCAGTTCTTTCAATATCTCGCAGGTTATTTAGAAGGTAATTATAGTTTGAACGAACAAACATCAAATCCCTATATAAACCTTCTACCCTAGCATTTTCTCGTTTCAAATCATCAAGATAGTTAGCTTGCTTCATGGTCAAATCTTGCTCAATCTTTTCCTTAGCAAACTGGTTAACAGCTCCCAAAACGAAAAGAAGAAGGTAAAGATAACCCATTACCAGCGGTAGCCGCAAGTTACTTTCAAGGTGTAACTCTGGGAAATAAGAATCAAATGTTGATACCAAAAAGATAACCAAATAATAAATCAAAAGAAGCATGTTAACCAATCCCAGACGATTTTTCTTCTCTTGTTGGGTAGCTACCTTCAAGATATCTGTTAAATCAAGACGCAAAATGAAGTCTACAATTCTGACTGTCAACACGACAAAGGAAAGTGGTACCATAGACCACCAAATATTATTATTCAAAGTTGACGCCGCTACGCCAATTATCGGTGGAAAAAAGAAAGTAGCCAAGAAGCACCTTGCTAAATCGACTAGTACCACTGGATAGAAACCTAAAAAGAATTGCTCTACAGAAGTAACCGTCTTATTTAGTTGGTAACTAAACGTCAAAGTCACAATGGAGACTAAAGGAGGCACTACACCTAGATAGCGTCCAATAAGTTGTCCCCAAATACATAAGGCAACATCGAATAACAAATAGAGCACGCGATTTTTGAGATTAGTGTTTTGACCACCAATACGTAGATAGATATCCCAAATAATGACAAACATCAAAATTTGGAACACGATGTTACCTAGCATAGCTACTTCCGTCCTTTCTATCTTTATAGTCCTACCGTAACAATTTGATAGGTTTTAAATAATTCTTTTTGTTAGTTAAACCAATACCATTTGACCAGCAAAACTGCGCTAAATCACGACTAATCGCTAACCTACCATCAAGTTCTGGAGTAGCTTCCTGGTTAGTATTTTCAATAACAAAGCAGAGATTACCGTCCTCATTCTGTTGGATAAGGAAACCAATATCTGTCTCTGGCTCCTCCACACAAAGCTTTTCAGCCAGGTTAATACAGCGTTCCAAGACAGTAATAAGCACCGCAATATTTAAATGTTTAGGATAATCAACAACGTTGACATCTAACCGAACCATAATTCCCTTTTGCTCCAAAGGAATAATTTGGTTAACAATCCAACTCCTTAATTCTGGATAAGGAATTTCAAACAGAGGAGCTAATTTATCATTTAAATCCAAGTCATCCAATCTAAGATGATTCAAATGTTCATGATATACTGCTAAAACTTCTGATAGCTGATTCTTCGCAAGAGGTGTCTCGAGAGCTATCAAAAGATTCTCAAAATCTTGTTGAGTAGGTTTTACTTTTGTAAAAAGAGCCTCAATGTGTTGATTATACACTTTTAAGTTGTAAACATAAGTATCAACAGCTTCTTGGCTACGCTCCCTAACAAATTTATGTGAATAGCGGTTTAGCGTTGTCACCATTAAGAGATAGACCGCCATAGCAAAGAAAATAGGTTTTCCAACATTACCACCAGTTGACATCAGAAAAGTACTGCAAAAAATATACACTGCAAAGGTCAAATCAACTGCTATCAATAAACGTTCTCGACCACGTGAATAAATTAATTCCTTGACCTTATCAATATCTGAACTTGAAAGATAATTGATATAAAGGAAGAAGGGATAAATCATCACATAAGATAGTAATTCCAGTAAGAAGTTTTCTTGGATTTCACCCAAAGTCATATTTACAAACAGATTATTGAAAACATAGAAGGGTGTAAAGGTTGCAAATAAATCTGTAAAAATGACTGAGAAGGCTCCAAAAAAAGACTTGCCCATAATGTCAGGCGGTGTTTACGACGTTCCTTAAGAGCCAACCCTAGAAAAATAATCACTTGATAATAGAAGCCATCACCTTTACCAAGTGATACTATTATCCCTAAAAGACTTAAGAGAAGTACTTTCCAATAAGCTAGTGAGCTCCCTGTTAATTTTTTATAAATAAACCAGGTAATATGAAAACTAATGATCTGAATAAGACTATTTTCAAGAGTTACCATAGTCCAAAGCTGTAAGTTCATGATAATATTTCCTATTTATGATCAAGAGGCATTTTCGTCATCTTCTTCAATGAGTTCTTGTCCTGCCTTTTTCAGAATGTCCTGATAGGTTTGTTCTATCAAATTAAAATCTCCACTATCAATACTAGTCTGCATACTAATTAAGACATTCTCATAATCATGTTTGAAAGAACGCACACTTTTATATGCAGCCTCTATTTTTTGATTGTAGGCTTCCAAACTTCTTAAATGCTCCTCTTGTTCTCGAAGAATTTCGCTATCACGGACATCTTTACTATAGGAAACAAAACGAACTAAAATATACATATGTATAAGGAGCCCTACCCAAATATAAATCTGAGGATAGCCTGGAAGATAGGTTTGACTCAAAAGTAACGAGAATATCTCTTGCTTAAAAAGAATAAGAAGATAACTGATAATTAAAATCATATCTACTTGCAGAAGCATACTCTTGTACTTATCTTGCAACCCTTCAAAGGGTTTCTCAAAAAAGCGGTCTAAACCAAACATTTTCTGCAATCCTAGAAAGAATGGAAGAACCACACTATCCACAGCTAAAATTCCCAGGTTATTTGGAACTAAGTCGATTGGCTTATTAAAGAAAACGCGAAAAAGGTAAAAACTGAAGAAGCTAGTAACTAAAGTCCAGAATACAGGAGCAAAGAAAGCACAAAAATACTTTTCTTCTCTTGACGCTTGAGGCTTTTCAAGAAAATAAAACTAGGAGATAAATGGCATCTGGAATATCAATTTGCCATAATATTTTTGCTAGCCACTTAACAACAGCTACCACTACTACATAAGGAATATAACGATAATTAAAAACATCTAGATAAGCTAGTCTAGCTGAAATCACTAGATGCGAAACGACAACAACCAAAGCAATAAGGCCATCAATCGCGAGTTGCATGTGCTATTTCCCCTTTCTATTTCCCCGTATCTTATCCTTAAAAATTCACTCTGTCCTATCAGTTATCTCGGAAAGACAGAACTTGTGTGAAATGATAATCACAACTCCGAGTTTCAAGATTTACTTTTGGATAGCGATTAAGTATCTCTGCTACTTTAGACAGACCAAGACCGCGACCTTCGCCTTTACTAGAAACTCCTTCATCAAATATTCTGGACACAGGAATACGTTCCTCCCTCGTCGTATTGTCAATAACTAAGGTAAGGTAGTCCTGATTTTTAAAGAAAGATACTGTTAACGTTGGATCTTCAGATTTCACTGTAGCTTCTATAGCATTATTCAAGAACACAGAAGAAATCACGACCAAATCTAGAGCCTCAATTTGCGTAGATGATATGACATCTGGTAACTCTAAATTGACCTTTATTCCTAGGTTCTCAGCTTCAAGCACTTTTGCAGAGAAAAGACTCTTTAGAGAGGTAATTTCCAAATTGATTAAACGTGACAATTCATAATTTGACAACGTTAAACTATTCCCAGATTTTTCTAGAAGCTCCGCATATTCCTGCTTCAGAGCAGGTAAATCTCGGCGTTGAATACTATCTTCCATATTCTTAAGCCCTTCCAAATAATCCTTCTTAACCTGAGAAATATCATTATAGAGTTTTTCTAAACGGTGGCTATATTCTTCTAAACTTTCTTCATGCCTAATCATCTCTTCAGCCAATTGGTCCTTTACTCTCCTCTTAGAATATATATTGAGCTGAGCAAATAGTAAAATAAAGAGAATTGAATAAACAACTGTAATGCTACCTGCTAAATAAATAAAGAGTCCCATATAAGGAAAAACATTACTCGCATAGAAAATAACTAGAGATAAGATAATATATGCTAAAGTCACCCCAACCAACAGACGTTCCCTAACTTGGTAAGTGTGGTTATTCCCCATAATATCAAGAGCACTGAAGTCAATAAAGAAGACCTTGACAATCAAATGGAAGATTGGATACACCAAAAGATAAGATAGAGCAATAAGTACTGGGGTATCTTTTACTTGTAAATAATTAATTTGAAAAATCCATGGGAAGAAGTAAAGTTGAAGTAATTTAGAAGTTACCTCAACAAAGACCCACGGCAAAAAGGTGAAAAGAAATGAATTCTTTTCACGACTTGATGTTTTATTTAAGAATAGATGACAAAATAAGAGTGCTAAAAGTGAACCTGTGATGCCTCCTACAAATAGAGAGAGCAAGAGACTACCAATGATAAAATAGACTTTACTCTTCCACGTTTTGAGCAGGTCCGACATGTCATGGCTAACAATTAAAATAGCCAATAGACGTAGAACTGTAAATAGGACAATCATCTCTATGCTCCCCCCTTTCCTTTCAAAAATCAACCTACTTTATTGTAACATAAATATATAATTTAGCGTTACTCCTATTAGAAAAACTAAAAATATAAAACGCATTTCCCAAGTTAAGAGCTTTCAAAAGTTTCTCCACCTCTTAGAACCTTTCCCCTACTATACAGCCCAAGCACACATTAAAAAGAGCTTAGAAAAACTAAAGCTCTTTAACCGACTTTTTGACTTTTTTATGGATACATACCAATAACATAGTAAAAATACCAATTAAATCTTCTCATAACGTCCGCTCCCTTCTTGTTTTCTTATTTATCTATTATAAAACTAATTTACGTTTTTGAAAATGATAAATAGATTATTATATACATCATTGTTACATTAAAGTGTCAGCTCTTCCAGAAAGCTCTAATACCAACTAGATATATAATCTAGTAAGTGGCTCCTCAAATGGCTCGGTTTATCTACATTATAAAACCCAACAGATGTTGGGTTCGTTTTTATAGCGTCTCAAGAACTTGATTAATATGTTTAATTGATTTTTCACGACCAAGCAAGAAAATAGTATCTGGCAATTCTGGACCGTGCATTTCTCCTGAAACAGCAATACGGATTGGCATGAAGAGGTTTTTCCCTTTAATTCCTGTTTCTTTTTGAACAGCCTTAATTTGTGGGAAAATATTCTCAGTGACAAATTCATCATCTGACATTGCTTCAAGTTTCGCTTTAAAGGCTTTAAGCACTGTTGGCACTGTTTCACCAGCCATAAATTCTTTTTCAGCTTCTGTTAATTCTGGGAAATCTTCAAAGAAGAGATCCGTAAGAGGAACAATTTCTTCTGCAGCTGTCATTTGTGGCTTGTAGAGTTCCACTAATTTTTCAGCCTTGTCTGTCAAACGGCCAGCTTTTTCCAAGAAAGGCTTACAAAGAGCAAAGACCTTGTCGAAATCTGCATTCTTAATGTAGTCATTACTCATCCAATCTAATTTCTTTTGGTCGAAGGCTGCTGGAGATTTACTGAGACGATTTTCATCAAAGAGTTTAATCAGCTCTTCACGAGAAAAGATTTCGTCTTCTCCACCAGGATTCCAACCAAGAAGAGCAATGAAGTTAAAGACTGCTTCTGGAAGGTAACCTTTTTTACGATAGTCCTCAATAAATTGAAGCGTGTTTGTATCACGTTTAGACAACTTCTTACCTGTTTCAGAATTGATGATAAGGGTCATGTGTCCAAACTCAGGAGCTTCCCAACCAAGAGCTTCATAAACCATAAGTTGTTTTGGTGTATTAGCAATGTGGTCATCTCCACGGATAACATGAGAAATTTGCATATCGTGGTCATCAATAACTACCGCAAAGTTGTAAGTTGGGTAACCATCTTTCTTCTGGATAACCCAATCACCACCGATATTACCACCTTCAAATTCGATATCTCCTTTAACGATATCATGCCATTTATAAATTCCTGACTCATTAACAGCCAAACGAACTGTTGGAACGATACCTGCCGCTTCACGTTCGGCGATGTAGGCAGCTTTTTCTTCTTCAGTCATGCCAAGAAATTCATTGATATAACGAGGTGTTTCACCAGCAGCTTCTTGACGTTCACGCTCTGCTGCCAATTCTTCTTCAGTCACATATGACTTGTAAGCCTTACCTTCTGCCAAGAGCTGATCAATATATTTTTGATAAAGTGGCAAACGCTCTGATTGACGGTAATTTTCATGTGTCTCTGGACTTTCATCCCAGTCAATTCCCAACCAACGCAAGTTATCAAGTTGAGAACGTTCACCATCTTCAACGTGACGTTTACGGTCAGTATCTTCAATACGGATAATGAAAGTACCGCCATGATGACGAGCATAGAGGTAATTAAACAATGCTGTACGGGCATTACCAATGTGTAAAAGTCCTGTTGGACTTGGTGCGTAACGAACACGAATATCTTTAGCCAAGATAAGTCTCCTTTTTATGTTTCATTCTTCAGTCTTTGGATACTTCATTAGATTAGAATCTATCTCAAGAGGCGACTCTAAGATTTCAAGTATCAGCAGGCAACTCAACCTTTTTTTACTTCACAATAAAGGTTTATAAGCGAGTACCAATCCTTCTTATTATATCACAATCTAGAGATGGTTCGAGAAATTTTATCAAAAAAACGACCACCTATAGGAAGTCGTTTTGTATAGATTACTTAATGTGTTTTTCAAAATCTTTCTGAGCCTTGTCGTTAGATTTCGCTTTTTCTTTCAGCCAATCTTTGTAGGCCGAATCATATTGCTTCTTAGTAACAATATTATCTTGAGATTGGAGATACTTGAAGTAGTAAGTCGAACCTTTATCACCTGCTTGAGCATAAGCTCCAGAGAATGGTTTGATACGTGAAATCACAGCTGCAGCCCCATTATAAGTAGTTGTTGGGATATACAGCGAACTATCTGTCAACCATGCTTGAGCTTTGGCATATTTTTCATAACGAGCTGTTAAATTGGTTGTTTCTTTAGAAGCATCGTCAACGAGCTGATCGTATTCTTTAAGACCTACTTTTTCAGCTGCTGGGCTATTAGGATTATCATATCCCATAAAGGACTTCGTATTCTCGCTATTAGTAGTCTTCAAGACATCAAGGTAAGTAGATGGATCTAGATAGTCTGGTTCCCAGGCAACACCAACTGATAAATCCCAATCTTCTGCTGCTGCATTTGCCGCAGAATAAGTGATATTGTAGAAATCATCAGATGACATTTGGTGGAGATCAAGTACAACATTATCTTTTCCTAGAGCAGATTCAACAGATTCTTTAAGCGATTGTACTTGATTCACATAAATCTTATTTGTCTGATTAACAGGAACATCCAAATGAATAGGGAACTGTACCCCTTCTGCTTGAAGAGCTGCTTTAGCTTTAGCAAACTCAGCTTTAGCCTTTTCTGGGTTGTAAAGTCCGTCTTGACTATCGGCAAGATTCACGCCTGCCCACTCATCACCAAAGGCTGGAAGTTGTTCCATCACCATAGCTCCAAAGTTTTTGCCATCTGCCTGTACAAAATCAGGTTTGACAAAGATATTACGGACAGCTGTTTTTCCTGCCTCTTTACCATTCAATTGAGCTGCATAATTCGTACGATTAATGGCAAAACTCAACGATTGACGGAAATCTTTGTTAAGAAGAGCTGCTTTCGTTGATGACTTTTGTTGATCATTTTCTTTAGAAGTATGACCATAAGTTTGACGATCAATGTTAATACCAACACCTTCTACAGCGGCACCAGGTTGTGTGTAGTAGATGTCATCTTTATACTGTTTGGCAACTTTAGAATAATTCGAACTTGTTGGGAATAGACGTGCTAGGTTGTAGACACCATCCGTAAAATTACGTTCCAAAGATTCTTGGTCTGTCCCATCATCGTAAGTTAACTTAACATTGTCAAAGTGGACATTGTCCTTATCCCAATAATTTTCGTTCTTAACAAACTCAATTGAGGATTTAGTTGTCAGTGATTTAAGAAGGAATGGTCCATTATAAAGAATAGAAGTTGGATCTGTTGATTTACCAAAGTCTTTCCCTTTAGATTTCAAAAAATCTGCGTTAACAGGCCAAGTCACTGAATAAGTCAACTTGGAATTCCAATAAGGCTCTGGTTCACTAAGAGTATATTGCAAGGTATGATCATCAATAGCCTTAATCCCTACATCTGCAAAGTTTTTATTATCTCCTGAAACATAGTCATTCAAGCCTTTAACAGAGTTTTGCAACAAGTAAATAGCCTCAGATTTTGTATCAGCAGCATGTTTAAGCCCAGTCACAAAGTCCTTGGCTGTCACATCAGCGTATACTTCACCATCTGAAGTGTACCATTTAACACCCTTACGAATCTTATAAGTATAGGTTAAACCATCTTGGGAAACAGACCAACTTTCAGCTACGGATGGCTTAAGGTTCCCATATTGATCATTCTCGAACAAACCATCAACGCCATTACTAACAGCTGTAGTCATATTTTTCTTATTTGTAGAAACATAATCTAGGGTTGCAGGATCACCACCATAAACATAATTATAAGTCTTCCCAGATGTCTTACTTGATGACGAACAAGCTGCTAAAACACCCACAGATAGCAGACCTACGGCCGCCAGCAAAAATACCTTACTCTTTTTCATGCATCGTCTCCTTAAATTTGCAATGTCATAAGTTTAAACATTCAATAATGATGTGTATACGCTTAAATTATACCATAAGTTCGGAAAATTAAAACTACTTTCTGAATATTTTTTATTTTCTGTTCATACATCTCACTTCAGGCAACAAAAAACCTATCCGAAGATAGGTTCCTTACTACTCTTACAATGAGTTTGGATCAACTTTGATACCAGCACCTTGTGTAGTAGTGATTGAAAGGTTTGTAATGTAAGCACCTTTCGCTGTAGCTGGTTTAGCTTTTTGGATAGCATCGTTAAATGCTTTAAAGTTTTCAACCAATTTTTCAGCTTCAAATGAAACTTTACCAATGATAGCTTGTACGTTACCTGCTTTGTCAGCACGGTAAGTGATTTTACCACCTTTAGACTCTTCAACTGCTTTAGCAACATCCATAGTTACTGTACCAGTCTTAGGGTTTGGCATCAAGTTACGTGGGCCAAGGACACGTCCAAGACGACCAACGATTGCCATCATATCTGGTGTAGCAACAACAACGTCAAAGTCAAGCCATCCACCGTTGATTTTAGCAACGAGTTCGTCTTCACCAACGAAGTCAGCACCTGCTGCTTTAGCTTCTTCAGCTTTAGCACCACGAGCAAATACAAGAACGCGTTGAGTTTTACCAGTACCGTTTGGCAATACCATTGCGCCACGGATTTGTTGGTCAGCTTTCTTAACGTCAATGTTAAGGTTGTATGATACTTCAACAGTAGCATCGAATTTTGCGAAGTTAGTTTCTTGTGCAAGAGCTACAGCTTCTTCTACGCTGTAAGCTTTTGTGCTGTCGATTTTCTCAAGAGCAGCACGCATTTGTTTGCTTTTTTTAGCCATTTAATTATTTCTCCTTGTGTAATGTGGTCATAACGACTTTCATCTTCCACGTCACTCAGCGAAGTGAGACGACGTCTGTGGTTTTCTTGTTAACTGAATTAGTCAGTAACAGTGAATCCCATTGAACGTGCAGTACCTTCGATCATACGCATAGCTGATTCGATGTTTGCAGCGTTCAAGTCAGGCATTTTAGTTTCAGCAATTTCTTGTACTTGTGCACGAGTTACTGAAGCAACTTTAACTGAGTTTGGAGTACCTGAACCTTTTTCAACACCTGCAGCTTTTTTCAAAAGAACAGCAGCTGGTGGTGTTTTAGTGATGAAATCAAATGATTTATCTTCATACACAGAGATAACAACTGGGATGATCATACCAGCTTGGTCAGCTGTACGAGCGTTAAACTCTTTAGTGAATCCCATGATGTTGATTCCGGCTTGACCAAGAGCTGGTCCAACTGGTGGAGCTGGAGTCGCTTTACCAGCAGGAATCTGAAGTTTTACGATGTTTTCGACTTTTTTAGCCATTTTGTAATTTCCTCCTATTGTGGTTTTGGCGGTAAGTAAGTTTTGTTACCTCCCACAAGTATGTTTTTACATACCTTATCTATTATACAGAAATTCCTTTTAGATGCAAGAAATTCTTATTAAGTTTAGGAAAAAATTTACATAAAGCCCTTTTCGAGGTAAAATAGATTTATGATTCTATATAAATTCTTTGCCATAGCATTTTTGATTTTAACACCTATCTTTGCTTTTATTATCCATCGCTTCTTCAGTTTAAAATACCTTGGGCTGAATTTTGCTGATTTAACCTTTCCGCTATACTTTATTGAAGTAGTTGCCGTATCAGCACGTTTCTTTACCCATAGTTTTCTGCCATACATCACGATCTTGCTATCCTTGGCAGCTATCATTATCACAATTCAGATGTTAAGAAAGACACAATCCTTTAAATTTAAACGGTTCTTTAAATTATTCTGGCGCATCAGTTTCTTCATCACCAGTCTCTTCTATTTAGGGACTGTCATTCTTATTTTTATCGTCACTTAGACAATGAGACAGACTCAGTACATTATTTCAGTGTGCTGAGTTTTTTTGCGTTGAATCATAAAAAGCAGGCATTCGTGCCTGCTTAACTATTCAGTATTAAGGATTTACTTGGGCCATTCGTCCAGTATCAACATCATAAACTGCACCGGAAATAACGACATCTTCAGGAATAAGCGGTGACTGACGTAAAATAGCCATATCTTCACGAACACTCTCTTCAACATCAGTGAATGGAAGAAAGTCTTTATCAGACACGTCAACACCTAGCTCTTTATTGAGGTAAGCTGTAAATTCATCATTCTTAAAGGTCTGAGCACCACAATCTGTATGGTGGAGAACCACTATTTCACGCGTTCCCATCTGTTGTTCAGAAATAACTAAGGAACGAATCATGTCTTCTGTCACACGCCCACCTGCATTACGTAGAATATGGGCGTCACCAAGAGCTAATCCCAAGGCTTGAGCAACGTGAAGGCGAGAATCCATACAGGTCACAATAGCAACCTTTGTCTTTGGTTTCAAGGGAAGATGGCCTGTCCCATGCAAATCAACATAGGCATTATTGGCATTGAGAAAGTTTTTAAAATAAGACATAGTAACTCACTTTCTAGTGGACAAATTAGGATAAACATTAAATTATCTAGGTTATATCTTACCACCTTTTAAAAACCTTGTCAGTTAAATGAATTGCTGAAAAGAAAAACAAGAGTATCACAAAGGTCAGGATACTCTCGCTATTACTATTATGATCGTTTTGGTAAGTAGCGATTAAGAAGGCCTGCAAAGGTCTGAAGATTGAGACTCTGAACATAAATCTCGCCTGTCCCTCTAAAGGTATTAACAACCCCTTCTCCTGTTCCGATAGACTGCCAGAAACCATTTTCCAAATGAATATTGTAATCCAGAGACTGACTCCAAGCAACAACATGGGCATTGTCAATGGTCACTTCTTGATTGTTTAGCTCAATTTTTTGATGGAACCGTAAGCATTGGCCAAAAGGGTACCTTGACCTTGTGTCGTCATCACAAAGAAGCCACCTTGACCACCAAAAAGAGCCTTACCAACAGACTGGTATTCCATTGTATAGTAGGCCGTGCCATCAAGTGCTAGAAAGGCACCATCATTAAGTCGGTACTGCTTTTCACCCAGATACAAAGGAATCACCTGACCTGGGGAATCAGGTGCCAAAGCCAAATAACCATTATTGGACTGAGCAACAACCTGAGTAATAAAGCTACTTTCACCCGAAACCATTGAACGCCCAACCGCTTTCACAAGGCGACCCAACCCTGAGCCACTAGCATTTAATCTAGTACTCAGGGTTACATTAGGTGTGTGGTATACCATACTGCCACGTTGGATAAAAACCGTTTCACCTTGATTAAGAGTTAGCTCTACCAGTGGGAATTGCATATTGCTGTCTGTGAAAAATTGCATCATAAATACCTCCCTATTCTTAAGAAAAGTATAGCATTGAACAGATATTTTTGCAAGCGCTTACAATATATCGCTTTGGGCAAGATTTTTTTAAGAGAAGACTTTTTTGAGCACTTCTCCTACGGTCGTAACTCCAACGACCTGGATACCTTCTGGAATTGTCATGCCGTGAAGGGAATTCTTTGGAGCATAAATCTTAGTAAAGCCTAGTTTAGCGGCTTCATTGATGCGCTGCTCAATCCGAGTCACACGGCGAATCTCTCCAGTCAAGCCAATTTCTCCTATAAAGGCTTCCTGGGGATTGGTTGGAAGCTCCTTGTAACTGGAAGCAATAGCAACGGCAACAGCAAGGTCAATAGCCGGCTCGTCTAATTTGACACCACCAGCTGATTTGAGATAGGCATCTTGATTTTGAAGAAGAAGTCCGCAGCGTTTCTCTAAAACAGCCATGATAAGGCTAACACGGTTAAAATCCAGTCCTGTTGTTGTCCGCTTGGCATTACCAAAGACGGTTGGTGTCACCAAGGCTTGAACTTCAGCTAGGATAGGTCTGCTACCTTCCATTGTGACAACAATGGCAGAACCTGTGGCACCGTCTAGGCGTTCTTCTAAGAAAACTTGGCTAGGGTTTAGAACCTCTACCAAACCACCAGACTGCATCTCAAAAATCCCAATCTCATTGGTTGAACCAAAACGGTTTTTGACTGCTCGTAAAATACGGAAGGTATGTTGACGTTCCCCCTCAAAATAGAGAACCGTGTCCACCATGTGTTCCAACATACGTGGTCCAGCCAGCTGTCCATCCTTGGTCACATGCCCAACAATAAATGTGGCAATGTTATTGGTTTTGGCAATTTGCATGAGTTCAGCAGTAACTTCACGAACCTGAGAAACCGAACCTTGAACGCCAGAAATCTCTGGACTCATGATGGTCTGAATAGAGTCAATAATGAGGAAATCAGGTTTTATAGCCTCCACTTGACTGCAAACGGCTTGCATATTGGTCTCAGCATAAAGATAAAATTCGTTATCAATATCACCTAAACGTTCACTCCGCAATTTGATTTGCTCGGCAGATTCTTCCCCAGATACATAGAGGACAGTTCCCTTGTTAGCCAGCTGTGTTGACACTTGTAAGAGAAGGGTCGATTTCCCTATCCCTGGATCTCCTCCAATAAGAACCAGGCTACCTGGAACCACACCGCCACCTAAAACACGGTTAAACTCATCCATGTCGGTCTTTATGCGAGCATAATTAATCGAAGAGACTTCTTTTAATTTAGTTGGTTTAGACTTTTCACCCGTCAAACTGACTCGGGCATTTTTAACCTCCTGCACCTCAACTTCTTCCTCAAAAGAGGACCAAGAAGAACAGTTGGGACAGCGCCCTAGATATTTGGGTGAATTGTAGCCACATTCTCGACAAACAAAAGTTGATTTTTTCTTAGCTATAATAATTCTCCTTCTACTGCGACTCCTATAGAGTGCCACTTATGCAATGTTTTTTGAAATTTCTTCTGGTTAGCAACTCCGACAGCAGACAAATCGACGGAAACCTGATAATTCTCCTTGAGAGCCGCTAAAACGGAAGCCTTGACACAGCCATTGCCATCTACCCCTATAAACTCTATGCTTTTAGCACCATTTTCCTCTAAAAAATCTTTTAAATCTGGATTGGTAAAGCAAGAAGCCCGACGCTTCTCAAAGATACGAGAAGATACAAGCAGCAAGCCGGTCGCAAATTTCTTCCTTCTATCTTTTCTCTCCCAGAAAAAACGATTGAGAATATAGATAACTCGGTCGCTGGGATAGCTAGCAATTTTGTCATTTACAGCTGCAGTCAGTTCTTCATGATATGCTTTTCCTACAGCAACATAATCTGACTGCATATCGATTACTAACAAATAATCTGCCACTTTGCTCCCTCTACTGTCCAGTTGACCCAAATCCGCCAGTCCGCACACCATCTGCCTCATCTCCATCAACAATCAAGAAAGGCATAAAGACACCTTGAACAATGCGTTCGCCAACTTCAAGAGTCACGGGTTGATCAGTAATATTTTTCATCTGAGCGAAGATATGACCCTCATTTCCAGGATTACCATAATAATCGCCATCAATAACACCTACAGAATTGATTAAGACCAGCCCCTTTTTACGAGGGTTCGATGAACGGTCAAAGAGATAGAGGACCTCACCAGGTTGCATGTAAGCCTTAACACCTGTTGGAACGAGAACAATTTCTCCAGGAGCAATTACAGTGTTCTCTGCTACCTTTAAATCATAACCCGCAGCATGGGCAGTCTCACGTTTTGGAAGCAAGTCCTGATTGTTATAGGTTGATACGAGTTCAAATCCACGAATTTTTGTCATTATTTTTCCTTTCGATACATCTATTGACTTTGTCTTGTAAAATTAGCAACACTAGCTTTAACAAAAAGAGTAGCTTTTTTGATATCCATCCTATTATAGTCTATTCGAAATCAGATGACAAAGGTAGCAGTCTAATGGCATTCTCATTAAACTAAGATTGACTTTTAGGTAGGAAAACGCTAACATAGTATAAGATATAATACTTTTAAGGAGAATTGTCATGAAATTCATCGGACTTGTTGGTACGAATTCAAAGCGTTCAACTAATAGACAATTATTGCAATATATTCAGAAACATTTTGCAGATAAGGCAGACATCGAACTCGTAGAAATTAAAGACTTCCCTGTCTTTAACAAGCCAGCCAATAAACAACTTCCAGAAAATGTCCTAGAGGTTGTTAAGAAAATTGAAGAAGCCGATGGGGTCATTATTGGAACACCTGAATATGACCATTCTATTCCTGCTGTTCTTATGAACGCTCTAGCTTGGGTGTCATACGGTGTGTTCCCTCTTTTGAATAAACCCGTTATGATTACAGGGGCATCTTACGGAACTCTTGGTGCTTCTCGCGCACAGCTACAACTCCGTCAAATCTTGAACGCTCCAGAAATCAAAGCTAATGTGCTTCCAGACGAATTCTTGCTATCACATTCTCTCCAAGCTTTTGATGGCAATGGTGATTTGGTTGACCTTGATGTTATTCAAAAATTAGACGCCATTTTTGATGACTTCCGTCTGTTTGTTAAAATCACTGGTAAACTCTCACACGCTACAGAATTGCTACATAAAGAAGCTGAAAACTTTGACTGGGAAAGCTTATAATACAGGAGAATAGAAACTATGAAATTTGTTGGACTTGTTGGAGCAAATTATGATCAATCATACAACCGAAAATTGCTCGAATTTATCAGAAGACATTTTAAAATTAAATTTGAACTTGAAGTCTTGGAAATTGACGAAGTGCCTATGTTTAACCAAGACGAAAAATGGGACGAAAGCTTCCAACTTCGCTTGCTTAACAACAAGATTACACGCGCTGATGGGGTCATCATTGCAACTCCCGAACACAATCACACCATTTCTGCAGCGCTTAAATCTGTTTTAGAGTGGCTCTCATTCGAAGTGCACCCATTTGAAAACAAACCTGTCATGATTGTTGGGGCATCTTACTACGACCAAGGAACTTCACGCGCCCAAGTACATTTGCGTAAAATCCTTGAAGCACCTGGTGTCAACGCCTATACACTTCCAGGTAATGAATTCTTGCTTGGTAAGGCCAAAGAAGCTTTCGACCTTGATGGTAACATCACAAATGAAGGTACTGTTAACTTCCTTGAACAATGCTTAGACAATTTTGTCCAATATGTAGGAGTGGTTTCTAAATTGAAAAAACCAAAACCAATTGAACCAGAAGACTTAGATTGTAACAACCCAATCGCTACAACTGTGACCGAGGTTGATCCTGACGATCCAGAATGGGTAGAAAAAGTAGCTGAAATCACTGGTGCAGTGTCTGGTGATACATATGTTAAACTAGATCACGGTATTTTGACAGTTAACCAAATTGACATGTTCCTCAAGGCTATGCCATTTGAATTAACTTATGCCGATGATAATAACCAATTCCTCTACTACAATAATGCCCATCAAGATCCTGATACCATGTTTGCCAAACGTGTACCACCTCAATCAGGTAGCCGTATGTCAACAGTTCACGGTTCACTTCCACCAGCTCGTATGAAAAATGTGGAATGGGTTATCGGTACCCTTCGTAACGGCAACCAAGAATATGTGCGTACGATTGTCCCAGGCTCACCTGAAGGGGTTATCAACACACACAATTATCAGGCTATGTACTATGATGATGGTTCTTATGCAGGAATCAATGAAATCGTCTTTAACTTTAAACCATGGCTTGACTGGTATCTCGAAACAACTGGTCAACGCCTTGTCGGAGGAAGTGGTCCTTTTGCACCGGCTGCAGCTAGTCATGGCAGTAGCGACGCAACATCTGGAGCATCAGATGCCGGCGGTCACAGTGGCGATGCAGCTTCAGACGCAGATGCAACATCTGGAGCATCCTCACATTAAGACTTGGAAAAGTTGGGACAACTGTCCTGGCTTTTTTCATGGTCATCTTAGATTAACCTTCACCCAAGCATGTGTATCTACTCATGCTCCATGTCACACTACTTAGAGGTAAACTTATGTCTCAATTCCAAGAAAAAGTTTTTGCTGCTTGCGCTAAAAAGAAGCGCTCTTCAACGAAAGCCTTGGTCGCTATGCCTTGCGTTCGATGCTTGCAGGCGCTTATCTCACCATGTCAACTGCCGTAGGGATTATTGGTGCTGATATTATTGCTACAGGTATGCCAGCCCTTTCTCGCTTTGTATTTGCCTTTATCTTTGCTATCGGATTGGTCTTCGTTCTCATTTTCAACGGAGAGTTAGCCACTTCAAACATGATGTTCCTTACTAGTGGTGCCTATTATGGCAAAATCAAATGGAGTAAGGTTTGTACCATCCTTCTCTATTGTACTTTCTTTAATTTTGTCGGAGCTCTTATCTTAGCTTGGTTTTTCAATCAATCCTTCTCTTTCCACCATTTGACAGACAAGAGCTTCCTAGTCACTGCTGTTTCCACTAAACTTGGAAAAACAGATTGGATGAACTTTACTGAAGGTATTACTGCTAATATGTTCGTCAACCTTGCTATCTTGGGCTATATGCTCCTCAAAGAAGAGTCTGCCAAGATTTTCATTGCCCTATCAGCCATCTTTATGTTTGTCTTCTTGGTGAATGAACACTTGATTGCTAACTTTGCTTCCTTTATGTTGCTAGGCTTCAATGGTGTTCGTGATGCTGTGGACAATTTCACATTGGCAAATATTCTACGTCAGTGGGTAGTCGTATTCTTCGGTAACTGGATTGGCGGCGGTATTTTCATTGGTTTGGCATACTCTTGGCTCAATAAAACTAAGACACCTCACATTGATTAGGAGGCCACATGCGTCAAAAAAGACTTATCAAAGAAACTATCCTGGCTATGCTGCTTTATTTTATTTGCTTAGCTATAGCTGTCGCCATTGATTTAATATTTTTAAAGTCAAAAACATGTATCACACACCTGCTATGGTGGCTATCTTTGCAGGATGGGTTTATTTGGAGCTTATCCGAAAGACCAAGCAATTTGGAGCTATTACCTGTCTAGGCATATTTATGTCTGTCTTCTTCTTTGCTTCTGGTCACTTTGTCCTTACCTTCCTTCCCAACCTTTTAGCTGGTCTAATCGCTGATTTTATTGCCAAGCAAGGTAATTATGAGAATGATAAATTTAATCTACTTTCCTACATGATATTCTCTCTGGGAAACTTGGCTCCCATTGTTACCATGTGGATAGCTCCTAAAGCCTATATTGCACAACTCCTTGCCAAGGGGAAAACACAGGATTATGTAGACCAAGTTATGGTCCCATTTACAACTAGCCATGTCTTAATTCTAATAGGTGGAACTCTCATAGCTGCTCTCATTGGAGGTTACATTGCTAAAAACTGGCTTAAAAAATAATAACCACCTACGTTCCTAACAGAGAGTACAAGACAAACACGCTTTTCTTATGTTATAATGAGAAAGAATATAGTCTTTTTCTGCTTTGTTAGAAAGGACCTAAAGGGAGACCTAATGATGAAAAAACAAAAATCGCTGTCTTGGGCCCTGGTTCTTGGGGAACTGCCCTTGCTCAGGTACTCAATGACAACGGACACGAGGTTCGTATTTGGGGAAATATCCCTGAACAAATTGATGAAATTAACGAGAAACATACCAATACCCGTTATTTCAAAGATGTGGTTTTGGATGAAAACATTAAAGCCTACAAAGAACTTTCCCAAGCTTTAGATGGAGTTAATGCTATTCTCTTCGTTGTTCCAACCAAGGTTACTCGTTTGGTAGCCAAACAAGTTGCCGAACTTTTGGACCATGAAGTTGTTATCATGCATGCTTCAAAAGGATTGGAGCCAGGAACACACGAACGCCTCTCAACTATCCTTGAGGAAGAGATTCCTGCAGAACTTCGCAGTGACATTGTTGTCGTATCCGGTCCAAGCCATGCTGAAGAAACTATCGTTCGCGATATCACCTTAATTACAGCGGCCTCAAAAGATCTTGAGACTGCACGCTATGTTCAAGGTATGTTCAGTAATAACTACTTCCGCCTTTACACCAATTCAGATGTTATTGGTGTTGAAACAGCTGGGGCACTTAAAAACATTATTGCCGTCGGTGCCGGCGCCCTTCATGGTATGGGCTATGGAGATAATGCTAAGGCAGCCGTTATTACTCGCGGTCTCGCAGAAATCACTCGTTTGGGTGTAAAACTTGGTGCTGACCCTTTGACTTACAGCGGTCTTTCTGGGGTTGGTGATCTTATTGTTACAGGGACTTCTATTCATTCACGTAACTGGCGTGCTGGTGATGCACTCGGTCGTGGCGAAAAACTGGAAGACATTGAACGTAACATGGGTATGGTAATTGAGGGAATTTCAACTACTAAGGTTGCCTACGAAATCGCTCAAGAACTCAATGTCTATATGCCAATTACAACAGCAATCTACAAATCCATCTATGAGGGTGCTGACATCAAGGAATCTATTCTCAATATGATGTCCAATGAATTGCGCTCTGAAAATGAATGGGATAAAAAATAAATAATCTAAGGAGTTCTCATGAAGAATCAAAAAGTCAAAAAAGCTGTCATCCCTGCTGCAGGACTTGGTACACGCTTTTTGCCAGCTACAAAGGCCTTGGCCAAAGAAATGTTACCAATCGTTGATAAACCAACTATCCAATTTATCGTTGAAGAAGCTCTCAAATCAGGCATCGAAGATATCTTGGTCGTGACTGGTAAGTCAAAACGATCTATCGAAGACCATTTTGACTCAAACTTTGAGTTGGAATACAACTTAGAACAAAAAGGTAAGACAGACCTGCTAAAATTGGTTAATGATACTACTGCTATCAACCTCCATTTTATCCGTCAAAGTCACCCACGTGGTCTCGGAGATGCTGTACTTCAAGCCAAAGCTTTTGTCGGTAACGAACCATTTGTTGTTATGCTTGGTGACGACCTCATGGATATTACCGATGACAATGCGGTTCCATTAACCAAACAACTTATTGATGATTATGAGGAAACACACGCTTCTACTATTGCGGTTATGCCTGTACCACACGAAGATGTTTCAGCTTACGGTGTTATCGCCCCTCATGGTGAAGGTCACAATGGCCGTTATAGCGTGGAAACTTTCGTTGAAAAGCCAAACCCAGAAGATGCTCCAAGTGACCTTGCTATCATCGGACGTTACCTTCTGACACCTGAGATTTTTGGAATTTTGGAAACACAAGAACCAGGTGCAGGTAATGAGATCCAATTGACTGATGCTATTGATAAACTCAATAAAACGCAACGTGTCTTTGCTCGCGAATTTACAGGTAAACGTTACGATGTAGGAGATAAATTTGGTTTCATGAAAACCTCTATTGACTACGCCCTCCAACACCCTCAAGTTAAGGAAGACCTTAAAAAATATCTTATTGACTTGGGACACAAACTCGAAGGCAAACCTAAGCAAAAAGACTAATATAAAATCCATCGAAAAATTTTCGATGGATTTTTCATATTATCTAAAGATAGGTAAACCTAAAATAGTCACTAAAAGAATAATATAAGTTAAAAATGCTGTCAGGCGCCAACCTCTACTAAAAAGTCGACTTTCAACCTTATTAGCCAAAAAATAGCTGCTAGAGCACCTCCAACCAAGCCTCCTAGGTGACCAGTAATCCCAACACTAGGTGTGAAGAGATTGAAAATCAAATTGACGACAATTAAAGATAGATAACTACGTCCCAACTGGTTAAGTAAGGGGCTATGACTATAATAACCAAGTATTACCACAGCTGCAAAAAGGCCAAACAAGGAGGTAGAGGCACCAGCTGCAATAACATTAGGCGTAAAAATCAAGGTGAAGGCATTCCCCATAACACCAGCTAACAGATAGAGCCCTAGGAAACGCAGAGTCCCAAAAATTTGCTCAGCCATTTTGCCAATAAAATAAAGGGTAAGCATATTAAATAAGAAATGCTCCAGACCGATATGTACAAAAATTGGTGTCACTAAACGCCAAAGGTCTAAGGGACTATATTGAACAAAAACACCATACATAGCCCCCATTTTAAAAAGACTAAGGGGTGCTGTCGCTTGAAAATCATTTAGAAGATATTGACACCCAAAAGTCAACGTCGTTAGCCCCAATAAAAGATAGGTAGCAGGGTGTCTCTTCCATTCATTTACTTGCATGTGATAACCTCCCTAACGGCGACGTCATGGCTATCTGGGGTAAAATCCTTTTCCTGACAGGGATAAACCATGCTAACTGTCATCCCTTCAAAGTCAGACAAATAGCGGTCATAATAACCTGCTCCGTAACCAATGCGATAGCCTTCAGCATTGAAAACTACACCTGGCACATGAATCAAATCAATCTCTGATTTTTCCACAGCCAAATCAGACGCAGGTTCCATCAAGCCAAAAGAGGTTGCAACAAGATTATCTGGATCGTAATCGACAAAAATCATTCGACCTTGTTTATAGGTTTTTGGAACCACAAGACGCTTCCCATCCTTTAAAGCCTGATTGATTAAAAGACTGGTGTCATATTCATGCGGGAAAGCCAAATAGGTAGCAATCACCTGAGCCTCTTTATAAGCAGGTAAGGTAATTAATTGCTCTAAAAGATATTGGTCTAACTTAGCCTTGGTCTCAGGTTCCTGTGAAGTCAACTGAGCCAAAACAGTTTTTCTAAGTTCATTTTTCATAGGTTTATCATATCAAAAAAGCTACCAAAAGTCAGACCTGGTAGTTTTTCAGCTTTGTAAAATGTCACTAGGCTTCTGCCTTGTATTTAAGGAACTTACCGATTTCAGCTACCCCAAAAGCAAGGGCGTCCTCATTTGGACTCATCTTAGGATGGTGAAGGGCATATGGCGTATCAATCCCCAACCAGAACATGACACCTGGAACCTTACTAAGCAAATAACCGAAATCTTCTCCAGTCATAGCTGGTAAACAATCAATCAAGTTAACAGCTGGACTGGCTTCAAAGAAGGTCATCAATTCTTTGGCCAAGGCTGGGTTGTTTTCCACAGGGAGATAACCACCCTGTTTCAATACAACATCCACTTCCATACCAAAGCTAGCTGCCACACCCTCTGCGATTTGGCTGACACGCTTTTGAATAAGACGACCCATTTCTAGCGTAAGCGTACGAATAGTTCCATAGACCTCTGCTGTTTCAGCGATGACATTGTTGGTCGTTCCTGCATGGAAAGAACCAAAGGTAACTACCCCACCCTGGATAGGGTCAACATTACGACTGACAATAGTTTGAACTTGGGTAATAAAGTAAGAAGCTGCTACAAGGGCATCATTAGCCTCATGTGGAAAGGCAGCGTGTCCTCCTTTGCCTTTGAAAGTAACAAGTACCTCACAAGTTCCTGCAAAAAAGGTATTCGTATTAGTCGCAATGTCGCCTACTTTGAAATCTGGACA
>NZ_CM002133.1:2233022-2277082 GCF_000448665.1 Streptococcus sp. HSISS2
TAGTCGCAATGTCGCCTACTTTGAAATCTGGACGGACATGAAGGCCATAAAACTCATCTGGTAGCCAATCACCGAAGGCCCCGTCTTCATACATAAGCATACCACCAGCTTCATTTTCCTCAGCTGGCTGGAATAAGAAGAGCATATTATTTTAGGTTGAACCTCAACCATTTGGTCAAGAAGTCCAAGCGCTGTCGTCATATGAATATCGTGACCACAGGCATGCATACGACCCTCATGAGTAGATTTGAAGGGAAGACCTGTTTCCTCTTCAACCGGAAGAGCGTCAATGTCTGTACGCCAACCAATGGTTTTTCAGGAGCATATCCATGGAGATAAACCAGAATACCTGTACGCCAAGTACGTTGCTCCACAAAGTCCTTACCCTCAGTCATTTCAGCAATACGCTCTAAGAGATAAGCCTGGGTTTTAAACTCTTCCAAACCAATTTCTGGAATTTGATGAAGGTCTCGTCTGATTTTGATTAAATCAAGTGTCATTTTTATTTCCTTTTTTGTCTTATTTAATAGAGAATCTAGAAATAGAGGCCTTACGGCCTCTACTATCAATATGTTATAAGTTACGCAAGGCGTCTTCAAGTGCTGTTTTTTGTTGTGTTTTTTCATCAATTTCCTTGATGATGCGAGCTGGAACACCAGCTACAACGACATTTTCAGGAACATCTTGAGTAACGATAGCTCCAGCGGCAACGACTGAACCATTACCAACTTGAACCCCTTCGATAACAACAGCATTGGCACCGACAAGAACGTTATCACCGATACGAACTGGATCTGCTGAAGCCGGTTCAATCACACCAGCAAGGACCGCGCCCGCACCGATGTGGCTATTTTTACCAACAGTAGCACGACCACCAAGGATAGCCCCCATATCAATCATAGTACCAGCACCGATTTCAGCACCGATGTTGATAACAGCCCCCATCATAACGACAGCATTATCTTCGATAGTTACTTGGTCACGGATAATAGCACCTGGTTCGATACGTGCATTAAGGTGACGTTTATCAAGCAATGGAACAGCTGAGTTACGGCCATCTTGTTCCACAACGTAGTCCTTGTTTTCAGTCAAGTTGGCAAGAAGTGGTTCGATATCTTTCCAGTCTCCGAAAAGAACATTACCAAGCTTAGTGACAGAAGCTGGAACAGCAGTTGCCAATTCCCCTTCAAAGGTTACTTTAACATTCGTTTTCTTTTCTGCATTACCGATAAAAGCGATAATTTCTTGAGCAGACATTTTTTGTGCAGTCATGAGATTCTCCATTCACATAAAGTTAGGGATTATTATACCAAAAATTCTGATAATTGTCTTTGCTTTTGCCAAATAGAGTGTATTTTTATGTAAAACCTATCTTTAAAGCTTCTATATCCGTAATCACTCGGTTTGGCTTAATTGGGGAGTTCTCCAGTTCTCGGCGTGAGTAAGGAAAGGTATTGAGCAAGATACCATCAATCCCAACTCCTTCAGCTACGGCAATATCAGTCGTCAAATCATTTCCAACCATGACAGTCTCAGATGGCTTCAACCTATGATCAATCAAAACTTGCTTTAAAAACTCTGGTTGAGGCTTACAGATACCCGCATCCGAAGACAAGTAAATGGCATCAAAATAAGCTCTTAACTCCATTAGGTCAATTTCAGCGTTAGTAAAGGCTGCTTGAGCATTGGACAAGAGATAGAGACGACAGCCCTGCTCTTTTAGAAAGGCTAAAACTTCCTCAGTATGAGGATAAGCCATCAAGTATTTGCGAGATAAGACCCGAAAGACCATAGCTATCAGCTGCCCCCAGCCTTCTGGCTGATGAAGTCTACTAGACTGAAGACTAGCATCTTCATAAAGCTGGTTAAAAATGTGAGCTAGGTCAATTTCTGGATAAGCAACTCCTTTTAGAGCCACTAGGTCCTTGCGAGCCTGACCCACGCGCTTGGCATAAGCTTTTTTAAGAGCTTTCCCCTTATAATACGCCCCATAAGCTTGGTACAGTTGGGCTAGTTTATCCCATAACATAGGGTCTTTCTCATCGGTTAATATATCAACCAAGGTTCCATAAAAATCAAAAATATAGTTCTTATAAACGTTATTATTCATCGCTTTTACTCGTTACTAAACTTTTCTTCTGGATAATCCTCATCATACACCATTTAAGAAAACCAAACAAGCTTACCAAGATATTCTCCATCAAAAAAATCCCAACGGCGTTAGGATTACTTATCATTTTTGATACGACCAATCAGCAATTCTCCTGCAACCGTTAGCTGCCTTACTGAGGTCAAATCTAAAGTTTTTTTATCAACATGGAAGAAAAGAGGGGTCATCTCAGCAAATGCTTGAACATGCTCTGCTGGCATAGACCAAGTCTTAGAAATCATCACACGCTCCAAAAGCTCACAGGAGTCCTGAAAATGCTCCAGAACATCCTGGTTGGAATAAGCCTGCGCCTCTGGTAGTAATTGGCGAAACTCTTTAAGATGATCCTTATGAGGAATAACCTTGAAAATCAAGCCCTGATCAGTCAAAAGTCGTCCAAATTCTTGATAATTAGCTGGCGAAAAAATATCTAAGATCACATCGATACGGTGCTCACGCAAGGGCAGTTTAGCCAAATCACCAACGAACCAGGCCACGTTTTTCTGAGGATTTTGACGGGCCGCAAGAAGGATGGAGTCCTTAGATAAATCAAAGGCCATGAAATCCTTGTCAAACTCTAAAGCCAACTGACGGCTATAATAGCCCTCACCACAGGCAACATCTAGAACATGCGAATATCTAGGAAGGTCACGCAAGCGCTCTGAAATCACCTCAAGGATAGGATCATAATAGCCCGCTGCCAGAATATGACTTCTATTTTCAAAAGAAGCCATATCATAGTGCTTATCTCCCTTATTCTGTCTCAAAAAATTAACAAACCCCTGCTTTGCGATATTAAAGGTATGCCTAGTCTGACAAACCAGACTAGACTGGTCCAAACACATTGGTGCCTGACAGATGGGACACGCAAAAAGACTCTCTTGATCTTTAAAAACACTAAATTTGGCCATAAATCCTCCTCGACACCAAAAAAGAGCACACACCTGAAATCGCTTAGGGCTGCTGGATTCCTCCCCTGACCCGCTTCACGCACAGATGTTGCTCCGAATGATATTATACCATAAATCGAAGTGATTGCAAGTAGCGAACCCCCGATACTGTCAATGAAACTTATCCTCCAAACCTCCCTACAAATAACTTCGATCACTACCAACTTCTAACACCACAACTAAGGCCATAGTGACATCTATGTCACTACTTTTTATTTCTCCACTTTTTATAATAAAACCATAGCTTGAGGAAAAGACCAAAAGCTAGTGACAATGCTAACTCAATGGAAAGGAGAAAATTATTTTAGGATATCTCTTACTTCATGGTGAAGAGGCTAAGAGATTAAAGAACTCACCAAAAATAAAAGAGGAGAATGACAAAGATAACTAAAGAAATGAATGTTGCAGACCTAGCTGCAGTCACAGGAGGCGGATGGAAGATCAACATCGCTATTGGAGGACTCTGCCTAGCTTCAGGACCTATCGGAACTCTTGTATGTGTTGGTGCTTATAATGGCTACAAGGATTCTGCACGATAAGATGAAAGGAGACAACAACAATAATTAATAAACTCAAAACACATCAAAACATGACTCTTAAAGAGCTTGAAAGTGTATCAGGTGGGGCGGTTCCTTGGGCTGCTGTCTCCGTCGGGATTGCTGCTGCAAAGCTGACTTACGACCTAAGCTATGCCGTTGGTAAAACTTATTACAACCTCACACACTAACAATAAGAGCTTACACCATGATGACATCTCAAAGATTTTGAGGATGATAACCTATGAAAGATACAAGAAATCAAACAAACGATACTACTAATAAGCAATCATCTAAACGCAATAATTATCTGCTCGTAAAAGGGGCCTTGATTTGTATTATCTCTACCCTACTTCTGATACTTCTAATCAACCTTATCTTTTATGTACGATTGGGTACACCAATTATTGATACTAATTTGAAATCTGCTTGTAGTACTCTCATCTTCTTCCTCCCCATTTTTCTTTTGACAAGAGAGAAAGAAAACCTAAAGCTAAGACAGAGTAACTCATACAGTCTTCAAGAAAACAAAAACTCTCATTTCCCATTGAAAAATGCAAGCCCAAAAGGGCTTGCATTTTGCGCTTACATCTCTTGTATTGCTTCTAATTTTGCCAGACGTTTAGCTTCTTTCTTTCGTTCACGACTTTGACGGAAAAAGTTTTGCATGATTTCAGCACATTCTTTCTCCATAACACCAGTCTCAAGATCAACACGATGATTGAGACGCTCATCTCTTAGAATATCGTAAAGGCTCCCCGCTCCACCAAATTTTTGATTACTCGCTCCATAGATAACTTTAGGAATACGAGCCAGACCAATGGCGCCACTGCACATTACGCAAGGTTCAATAGTGACGAAAAGAGTGCAATCAAGCAAACGCCAATTACCAATGGTCCTATTTGCCTCCTGAATAGCCATGACCTCAGCATGCATGATTGCTTGGTTAAGTTCCTCACGCGCATTGTGTCCACGACCAACAATTTCTCCATCCTTAACAATAACACAGCCAATTGGGATTTCTGCCTTATCTAAAGATTTTTGGGCCTCCTTAAGAGCCTCAGACATGAAAAAGTCTTTCTCCTCTTGAGTAAAGTCAATCATAAATGTTACTCCTGTTCCAAGATTTTTCATATATCACCACAGAGTCAAAATGTCAGTGTGATGGTCTTCCATGATTTTAAAAAAGGAGGCTTCTAGACAACCGACCCTTTTTAAGGTTTTGGCGTACCCCCCTCGCTTAACTCTTTTTATTATAACATAAGAAAAGCTTGAGCAAGGGTAGCCTTACCAAAGTAGACAAAAAAGCTAAGACGAATCCGCTTAGCTTCAAACACATTAGTTTGGTGAATCTTAGGAGTCACACCAATGTGTTTCTCCAAGTCTAACGAAAAGTCAATGACCGCTTAACATCCTAATTAATATGTCAGTCGGAATGTCAACCAATTGTCTGTGAAATCATTATATCAACCTATAGACACATAACAAAAACGCAACTGTATCAAACAATTGCAAGGACAGTGTTCTAGTTAAGGTGTTCCACACTTTCCTTCCAAACAAATAATGTCTACTACAAAAGTAAAAGGTAACTTTCATAGCTTTTTCCTTACCCACCTATAGTTTATCATGAAACCTCTATCATTTAATTTAAAAATTGGTAATAAAACAATGATACAAATGAGGAGTAACTGTTAATTGTACACTTCGTTTTGAATAATTTTATAAATGCTGGAACCCTTGTTATCATTGCACTTGTCAACGATTTTAATTATTTTTTCCACTCTAACAAGGCCATTAACCACCCATAATTCTAAGTCTTATCTAATTTTACTGTTAATTAAGTCTTACAAGTGTTTAATATTTAACCCAATAATACTCTAACTTTGGCAAGAAAGAATATTTATTTTTTAGAAGCGACTAAGTAAACTGACAAACTAGAAGGGAAGTTCTTCTTCCAAAACAAGGTCAGCCAAGTCATTGTCAGGATTATTTTCCCTAACAGCACGCTGAGCACGACTCTCCAGAAGTTGGAAAGAGGAACAAAGCACCTCAGTAACGTAATGGGTTTGGCCATCCTTATCGTACTTACGGGTACGTAGCTCACCATCAAGAGAAATTAAACTCCCCTTGCTAGCATAAGATGCTAAGGTCTCAGCTAAACGGCCCCAAACCACCACTGTGATAAAGTCAGCCTCACGCTCTCCATTTTGCGCCTTATAGCGCCGATTAACCGCAACTGTGACACGTGTAAAAGACCTATCACTAGCAGTCTTAACCATCTCAGGTGTCGCTGTCAAACGTCCAATCAAAATAACTTTGTTATACATTTTTTTACCTCCACCTATCTATTCGTAAGAGGAAGTAAAAAATAGGTTATTTTTTAATAGTTTTAAAGATTCTCTCGATAGGATCCTTTCTAATACTCGAAGGTTATTATTTTTCTAGAAATAGTACTCCATCAGATGTTTTCATTACAACAATTAATCTTTAAATCTTCTCGACTCGCTTAGCTAACTCAACGTTTTTGAACCACAATTTCCCAAGAGGCAGGACCGACTTGGTCAAAGCGAGTTACAGGATAATCATTATCTGCAGCCCAGTTTGGAATACTTTCCGTTGCTTGCGTACAATCGAAAGCAATCAACAACTCATCTCCAACAGCCAATTCAGCCATTTTCTTCTTCGCATCAATCAATGGGAATGGGCATACCAATCCACCAGTTTCAAGTTTTACCAAAGTCATATTATATTCTCCTCTTAATTTTTGTTTGGTTTTACAAAGATAATGTAGGAAGCCGTCCAAACACCTAAAATAGTCACTGGCAAAGCAATCCATCCCTTACTAGAAAAATTGCTGTAGCTGTTAAACCGTTACCAATTGTACAGCCACCAGCCCATGAGGCACCAATTCCCATAAAAATCCCCCCTAGTGTGCTCTTACCAATGGTTGACAAGTCTGGCAAACGCCAGCGAAACTCTTGAGATCCCTTTGCAGCAAGAAAGGAACCAATAAAAATACCCAATACAAGAAAAACACCCCAACCAAGTTGCTTACTATCGCCTGTAATAATATAACTAATTAGATGTGCCGATGGTGTTGTAATCCCTAACCCTCCAACACGACCAGTCAGCTGACTAGCTGGCCAAGCAATTAAAGCAACAAGACCTATTAGAAGTCCTGCAAAATATTTATGGTAAGTTTTCTCAAAAAGGTAGTGTCTCACTCCCTTATATCTTGGTGGAAGAGAAGCAATCTGACGTCTGGGCTTACGTAACTCTCGAATTACAAAGAAACTTGTTATAACTACTAAGAAAACAAGAAGATACCAAACTGGAATTCCTAATTGACCAGCTAAATCATCATTAATTACCCAGTGCTTAGCTATTAATTGATTCAAAGGAACAAGAAATCCTGATTTCATAGCTGCCGCACTCGTCATATAAAAGAATAGTGCAACCCAACTACCCAGGAGCCCTTCTCCAGCACGATACCACGTTCCCGTGGCACATCCCCCCGCGAGAACAATTCCAATACCAAATAGATAGGAGCCCACAATCGCTCCTAACACGGAAAAGTCTTCATAAGGGTTTCCAATAATACCCAATTTAATCAAGAAAAGTACTCCTATACTTTCCACTGTGATTGCAATAAGGAAAGCGTAAAATAAGGTATTATTACGTGCAATATACATGTCTCGAAAACCACCCGTCAAACAAAAACGAGTTCGTTGTAAAATAAATCCAAATATCAAACCAATGAGCCCACCAGAAAGAACAGTCGTAAGCATAGGTACCTCCTAAAGTAAATGTTGATTACATTTTAAGAAAAATATTATAGCTTGCATAATCTTTCTTTTTTATGATTAGCTATAAACTTTCTTTATGACAAACAAAAAAGCGGATTATTACCGCTTCTTCTCTTACTTACCCTTTCCAGTGTTTGGCTGGATCAAAAGCCTCACCAACTACTGCTGAATCATCAAGTTCAATAATACCACGTTTTTGTGGGGCATTTGGAAGGGCCAACTCACGTGGGGCACACATCATACCATAACTATCTTCACCACGAAGTTTACCAGGGAAGATAAGGGCACCGCTAGGCATCATAGCACCTGGAAGAGCTACGATTGTTTTAAGACCGAGAGCTGCGTTTGGTGCTCCTGCAACGATTTGGACCTTCTTACCGCCGATATTCACTTGGCAGATGTTAAGGTGGTCACTATCTGGATGTGGAACCATTTCGTCAATTTGTCCAACCACAAAGACGGGACCCTGTGTATTTTCCAAGCGTTCTTCAAAACCTTCTTTGGCCAATTCCTCGTTCAAGACAGCTACATCTTGGTCTGACAAGAAAACTTGACCATTTCCATTAATATCAATGAGGCTTGATGCTTCAAAAATGTTCCAAGCAAGAGTCTTGCCTGTTTCATCAGCTGTGACACGCGCCACTTTACCTTTACGTTCTACGCTACGTTTAATGTCCTTAGTATCTTCCAAGATAACCAACAAAACGTCGCCAACTTGTTCTTTATTGTATGCAAAAATCATGGGTTCTCCTTATACTGTTGCCAAAAAGGCATTGATTTCTTCTTTGGTTTTACGAGCTTTATTGACCAGACGCCCCAATTCCTGACCTTTCTGAGTCACGACAAAACTTGGAATACCAAAAATATTCCAAGTTTGCGCCAAAGCCATATAATCATCACGGTTAACACGCACAAAGGTCATATCTGGATGGGCAGCCTCAATATCAGACATAACGGGATAGATAAACTGGCAGTCTGGACACCAATCAGCAGTGAAAAAGAAGACCACTTTTTGGTCACTGTCAACATAACCTGCAAGTTCTTCGAGATTCTTCGGAATAATCATGCCTGCTCCTCCTCATAAGTCAAGACATCATCAGCATAGGCAAAACGATAAGTCCGCCCATCTTCTAATACGATACCTCCCGTAAGCCCTGGATTTTCCTTATCAGTAGGATTCGTATAGAGAACGGCAATAGTCCCTAAATATGATAGTTCTTGTCTAATATTTTGAATTAATACGGTATTCTTTGCTTCTACATGTGAGCGTCTCTGCTTTTCTGCCATTGCCAAGAGACTTAAAGCTCCTAGCCCACCAGCAAACAAAGCTAATGTTTTACGTTTCATATGAAACATTTTACCATATTTTTAGAGGAATGGGGAGAGGCTACCTATCTCTTGAGAATCGTGCTAAAATAGTAGCATGTACTACTCAAGGAGGATTTTATGACTACTCTATTTGACAAAATTAAGGAAGTCACCGAGCTTGGTGCTACTTCAGGATTTGAGGCTCCTGTACGCAACTACCTTCGCAAAACTATCACGCCACTCGTAGATGAGGTGCAAACAGATGGCCTCGGCGGTATTTTCGGTATTAAGTACAGTCAGGCAGAAAATGCCCCTAAGGTGCTTGTGGCTGCCCACATGGACGAAGTCGGCTTTATGATTAAGGAAATCAAGGCAGACGGGACTTTCCGTGTCGTCGAACTTGGTGGCTGGAACCCACTGGTTGTCAGCTCTCAACGCTTTACCCTACACACACGTGACGGTCATGTCTATCCTGTCATCTCAGGTTCAGTACCACCTCATTTCTTACGTGCTAGCGGTGGCGCTGCAAGTCTTCCTAGTGTCTCTGATATCGTCTTTGATGCTGGTTTTGCCAACCAAGAAGAAGCTAATGCCTACGGTGTTTTCCCGGGTGATGTCATCATTCCTCAATCAGAAACTATTCTCACAGCCAATCAAAAAAACGTGATTTCTAAAGCCTGGGATAACCGTTATGGTGTCCTCATGATTCGTGAACTCTTGGAAAATGTCAAAAACCAAGAACTCAACAATACTCTAATCGCTGGGGCTAACGTTCAAGAAGAAGTCGGTTTACGTGGTGCTCATGTTTCAACCACAAAATTTAATCCTGAGCTCTTCTTTGCGGTAGACTGCTCTCCTGCAGGTGATATCTATGGTAATCAAGGTAAGGTAGGCGACGGTACCCTTATTCGTTTCTTCGACCCAGGACATATCATGCTGCCAAATATGAAGGATTTCCTTTTGACTACTGCTGAAGAAGCTGGTATCAAATACCAATACTACTGTGCTGCAGGTGGTACTGATGCTGGTGCCGCTCACTTGCAGAATGCTGGTATTCCATCAACAACCATCGGCGTTTGTGCCCGTTACATCCACTCACACCAAACCCTTTATGCTTTGGATGACTTCCTAGAAGCACAAGCCTTTTTACAAGCCATTGTTAAGAAGTTGGATCGTTCAACAGTGGATTTGATTAAGAACTACTAAGACAAGGAGTAACCCATGATTATTGGTTTTATCGGCGTTGGAAAGATGGCAACAGCCATTATCAACGGCCTAAACACAAGCTCACATCGTATTATTATTTCAGGGTCTTCCTTGGCTCGTTCACGCCAAATTGCAGAGGAACTAGAGGTTGAAGCTGCTGCTTCCCATCAAGAATTGTTGGATAAGGCTGATTTGGTCATCCTAGGTATCAAACCTCAAATGTTTGATAAGGTACTAACTGGCCTCACTTTCCATCAACCTATCATGAGTATGGCTGCTGGAGTAACCTTGGAACGCCTCGCTTCACTCACTAGTCCAGACCTACCTCTTATTCGTATCATGCCTAACCTTAATGCTCAGATTCTTAAGAGCACTACTGGTCTTTGCACCAACGATAAGGTATCCGAGGACCTTTTGGCAGTTGCCAAGGAAATCACAGACAGTTTTGGAACCACTGTCGAATTGGCTGAAAAGGACTTTGATACCTTTACTGCCCTAGCTGGTTCAAGCCCGGCCTACATTGCCCTTTTTATCGAGGCACTAGCCAAGGCTGGCGTCAAAAATGGCCTAAGTAAACAGGTTGCTCTGACCATTGCCACACAGACAGTTCTAGCTACTGCTGAAAACCTTAGTCTGGGTAGCGACAGCCCACATGATCTTATTGACAAGGTTTGTAGCCCTGGTGGGACCACTATCGCCGGCCTCATGGACCTTGAGCGTACAGGCCTCACCCATAGTGTGGTTTCAAGTATTGATACAACCATTGCTAAAGCTAAAAAACTATAAGAAAAAAGCTCGGAAAATTCCGAGCTTTATTTGATATATGGCGCTAACAATTGTAGGAGTAACATCATTGAAACCGCAATACTATTGTTAATCATATGAGCCATGATACTATATTCTAGCTTCTTAGATACACGATAAACAGTTGCAAGGACAAGGCCCATACCTCCATATATAATCCAGACACCCATACTATTAGGCGTATGAACAAGGCCAAAGAGTAAACCACTTAGAATCAAACCAACAATAGAATCTGGATTAAAGACCCGTCCCATAAGAAGCCCTCTAAAAACCAACTCTTCCACAATCGGTGCCATAATCACTGTAATTGTTATAAGAACAAAGGGATTCATATGGGCATTTTCTATGGCTGCCTGATTGGTGCTGTTACTAACACCTTCCCACATCATGACCATTGCACCAAGCCCAGTGACAATGTAAATACCTAGGTAGGTCAGGCCAATCATTCCCCATGCCTTCATGGAAGACAGCGCCCTAAAGCCCTCAAGAAGACCCATACGTTTGCCCAAGAAAAGAGCTCCTGCACTAATGAGTAGCATAACCAAAATTAGGAGACTAACTGCCCTCACATCTTTAACACGAACAAATATGGTTGGAGTCTGTTCAATACACAAAATTAGGAAAGCCAGTAAGAAATAAAGAAAGCGTTTTAAAATGGACACTTTGTTCATAAGAAGCTACCTCTTTTTATTGTTATTTTGTACCTTTATTATAATACAATTCAACTACTTTGACAAGAAACCGTGAAAATAAGAGATTCAATCTTGAAAAGATGAGGGACTCTTATCCTATTTTAGATAGAATGATACGAATAAGGACAAATCCTACAACTAAGCCATAGAGCAAGACAGATAAGACTGTAACATATGGCAACTGAATATTAACAAAGGCATATAGGGCAATCAAAGCAAAGATAAGCAAAAACTCCAGAACCAGTGTTGCAACTGCTGTCACCTGCAAAATCTGTTTATTTCGCTCATCATAGGTAGCAATGTACATCTGGTGAAGACGTTTCGAATGCCTAAGCGCTGCAAAATAATAAATCGACAGGGCGTAACTCCCAATGGTAACCCCCACTACTAATCCTAGTGCAAAATCACTAAGACTGTTAGAGCGAACAATAAATAATCCCAAAATACCCAAAGAAAAGAAAGAACATGCTACTCGGGCTATGTATCTTTTATACTCTGATTCTGTTTTTTCTTTCCTAACGTTTTTAATAACATATCTTAACATTCCTTTCATTATCCTTTAAAAGAGCAAGATAAAATTCCTCAATGATAACTTTAAACATTCACCTTAAACAAAAAGGCTGAGTAGGACAGCTATACTGTTGTTTAAAATATGAACACCCATACTGTACTCGATATGCTTAGTCTTATAGTAAGTTATGGCAAGACCAGCTGACATAATGCCATAGACGACAATTGTTTGAGGCGTAAATGCTGAGTGACCTGCCATAAAGAGAAGACTGGAAATAACAAGACCTGTCTTAAAGTATTTTCCAAAGAGTACCTTAGCTAAGAGTCCCCTAAAAATAATTTCTTCCATAATAGGAATAATAAAACCGGCAACTACTAGGTAAAGATAGAATGGTACGTGAATAAATATCTTATTTAAAGCAGCTTGATTTTCCATAGCTGCATTGTGTGTTAACTGACCTACAAAATACCCTAGAAGATCACCTAGGAAAAAGATGACGAGATTAAGAGAAGCAATCGCAACGAGACGTCTCCAATTAATCTCTTTAAGCGATAAGAGTTTAAATCTATAAGCAATCACGATAAAAATAGCCAAACTCCCTAATGCCCAAACACCGTAACCTATTTGCTCCACAAGTGAAAACTTACCATCCTGAGTAAGTAGTGGGAAAGCACCTAATAGTGTTAAATCTAAGATTAGTAGAGTGAGCGCTAAAACAATAACACCAATTTTCTTCATGACTTGTTTAAACATATCTTTTCTCCTTAATCTTCCTCAAAAAGAAAGACTTCTTCAATAGTCTTTCCAAAATACCTAGCAATTTTAAAAGCTAGTTCCAAGGACGCATTATAGCGACCTTTTTCGAGTGAAATGATGGTCTGCCTCGTGACTCCCATCTCATCTGCTAACTCTGCCTGACTAATCTTATTAGCCTTGCGAAGTTCCTGAATCTTTGTTTCCATATGATACCTCAACCTTATAGTTTATTCTCAAATAGTTAAACTCCCATCTCTTTGTTAAGTTAACTTCACATCTATAGTATAGTTCACTTAACATATTTTGTAAAGTCTATTTTGCATTTTTTGTAAAGTTTTCTTTACTTATCGAATGACATATCCGGATATAGGCGAATAATTCTTTCCAAGTACTCAAAAAAGCTGGCCAATCACTCAGCCAACTTTTCTGGTCTTATCAATTTTTTGATAACTTATTTAGATTTAAGGCGCTCAACATCACGCGCAATCACCAATTCTTCATCTGTTGGGATGACAAAAACTTTAACAGGTGACTCTGCTGTTGTAATATCGCCAACATGTCCAAAGACATTCTTTTCAGGATCCACTTCAATACCAAACCAAGTCAAACCATCTAAAATTGAAGAACGAACTTCTGCAGAATTTTCACCGATACCTGCCGTAAAGACAATGGCATCTGCTCCGTTCAATACGCCAAAGTATTGAGCAATGTATTTACGCAAACGATCTACATAAAGATTGTAGGCTAAAATACATTTTTCATCTCCTTCATTTTTACCAGCAATGATATCACGCATATCGCTTGATTTTTCAGAGATACCAAGGAGTCCTGATTCTTTATTAAAGACGTGACGAATACGTTCAGCATCGGCCATATCAGGCTCACGGTCAATGATGAATGGAATAATCGCAGGGTCAAGATCCCCAGTACGTGTTCCCATCATAACCCCACCAAGTGGTGTCAATCCCATTGACGTGTCTACTGATTTACCACCGTCCACGGCAGTAATTGAAACACCATTTCCAACATGGGCTGTGATAATCTTAGTTTCTTCAATAGGTTTTCCTAGTAGCTTAGCTGCTTCTTGAGAAACATATTGGTGGCTTGTTCCGTGTGCTCCGTATTTACGAACTTGATAGTCTGTATAATAACGATTAGGCACTGGATAACGGTAAGCCACTTCTGGCATAGATGTATGGAAGGCTGTGTCAAAAACAGCAACACTGGTAATATCTGGGAGGAGCTCCTTAAAGGCACGAATCCCTGAGGCTGCGCCAGGATTATGAAGTGGAGCCAAAGCAGACAATTCTTCGATTTTCGCTAATGCTTCATCATCTACCAAACTTGATTCTTTGAAATACTCACCACCAGCAACCACTCGATGACCTACACCTGTGATTTCATCATAATTCTTGATGATATTAAAACGAATCAAATCATCAAGTACGATTTTTACAGCCTGAACATGATCGGTAATATCTAAAATCTGCGTTTCAGAATCATTATCAAACTTAACTGTTGAAATAGAGTCTTTTAATCCGATACGCTCAATCAACCCTTTGGCAAGTACAACTTCAGATGGCATTTCATACAATTGCCATTTCAAACTTGAACTTCCTGCATTGATTGCGATTGTTTTTGTCATAAGTCACCTCTTTGTAAAACGCTTTCAGTAATATAGTCTTATTTTATCATGTTTTTTATAAAATGGAATTGTCTGATTTCCATTTTTGGAAATTCTCAGTAAAATCTTTGAGAATCTCTGGATTTTGTAAATCACTAAGCGGATAAACAAAGGTCTCTGGAGCATTTTCTGTTTGCTTTTTAAGCACAAAGATAGACTTCATATTGTGTTTATTGCCAAAAGCTGCTTCAGGAAGAGTGATTACAGCAATAATATCAGCATATCCTGATAGCCACTTCTTAAGCAAATCACTTTGTGGACTCGTTAAAAGATTAGTTGGTGCCAAAAGAATAGCAATACCGTCTTTCTTCAAGTACTTAAGCGATTGCTCCATAAGAAGATGATGGGCATATGTGTGTTCACCAGTTGCTGCCACCTTGAAACGACTCGCAATTTCATCATTAGGGTAGTAACCTACTGGAAGGTCACTGATAATAACATCGCTTTCTTTGAGGATATGGGGGCGAACTGCGTCTTCTTGAATGTAAACCGCTTTTGAGTTCACTACATCCGCAATACTGGCTGACAAATCAATAAGCAAATCGTCAACTTCCATCCCCATATAATTAAGGTTTTTGTGACTATTATTTAAAAGAGTCTCTGCCAAGTTACCTGTACCTGAACCAATCTCCAAGACATCTAATTGATTGTCCTTAGTCAAACCCTCAAGTAG
Source organism: Streptococcus sp. HSISS2 (assembly GCF_000448665.1). Taxonomy (NCBI): domain Bacteria; kingdom Bacillati; phylum Bacillota; class Bacilli; order Lactobacillales; family Streptococcaceae; genus Streptococcus; species Streptococcus sp. HSISS2. Next base: position 2,248,098 of record NZ_CM002133.1, read on the forward strand.
GTAAAGAATGATAAATCCAATAGCATCTGGTGTAAATTGGTGATTGGCTTGTAAGGCTTCCAACTGCCCTAGTTTGATAAACAAAAACTGAAAGGCTCGACGCCACTCCTCTTTACTTAGATTAAGGGCACGTAATTTCTCGTTATTTTTGATGATAAGTTCGTTATCAACGTCAGCCCCCAAATAATAGGAATTTTGCTCGATAAGGGCATCGTAAGCATGGGTCCCAAGATCATTTTCAATGGTTTGGACATTTTCTAACAACAGCGCAAAAGCTGTCTCAATTGCTTCAAAATTCATGATTTCCTCCGTCCCTCTATCATATCAAAAAGGGGGGAGAATTGCTATTTCTGGTCCTCTTTCTTCACATAGTGATAGGTCTTGGTGTGTCCTTCATTCTCAACTCTAATAATCATCTTCTTGTCTTTTACCTCATAAGTCGTATTTCCCTGAGCAAAACTAAAAGAACCCGACTCCTTATCAGCCAAATCCACCGTCATTTCTGCCATAAGTCGACTCTGACTAGCTACTGTTTGTGCTTGATTTTGTCTAGAGCTAGCAACTACCCTATCCAAATAAACCTGAAGAAGAAGTGTAAAAATGCCAGCCATAAAAAGGGAATAGAGGAGAACACCTCCCCTAACTTGTTTTTTCAAAAGCATAAACGAAACTCCTTTGCAGACCATTTTTAAGAATAACTTCAATGGTGACTATCTGATTTTTTTGACTGATTGTACTAGATTTTAAACCGAAAAGCATGGGTTGATAGCCTCGACCATCGGCGTTAGTTTTCGAAAATCAGAAGCATTTGAGATACCAAATGCCAAGTCTTGATTATCCTGCTTGACATAAAGCTTGTTGCCTTCTACTTTAACCAACTGACAACCTTCTAACTCTGCCTCCATTTGTTGGACAAACAGAAGCCAATCTTGATTTTCTTGTTGTCTTACCTGTTTAACATTGCTCACCAGAACGGTGGTTAAGCCTTGATATACTTGGACAGAACCAGCTATAACCAGTAAGGCTACCAGACATTCCAAAAGGGTAAAGGCGCGAACCTTACTATTTAGAGACATGAGTAATTTCCTTTCCTGATTCATAAACTGTGATGCCTTGCTTGCTACGTTTCACTGTTACCGTGATGCCATTTAAGGTCAACTGATCCTGTTTGGTCTGGACGGCCATAGTTGCCACACTCAAGACCTCTTGTTGATGAAGATTCTTAGCCATTAACCTACGATTAGTGTTAATTTGCTCTAAGATGAGGCTACTGACAAGCACTAAAACGGCCATGGCTACCAAACTTTCGATGAGAATATAGCCTCTAAGAGACCGTCTTTTTATATTTTCCACTGCCCATGTTAAGCTGATAAGTCACCACCTCCTTGTTACTTGAGAAACGAATCTTACTAAGACTAGAATTGCCTCCTTTAGCATCAAATACTAGGGTCTGCCCCTTATCCAGATGAATGTTTTCAGGAATAGAGAGACTGGTTCTTCCATTACTAATCTTATCCTTAGTCAGCTGCAATTCAATGTTAGTCCCTTCCGCTGCTGCCAAGCGCTGACTATCCCGGTACAGATACTCAAAGCGTAGATAAAAAAGATTAGTCTCGACTTGCTGAAAAATACCCGTCACTGACCCTGACAAACTCAGAGTAAGAAAAGCAACGACTGCTAATGTCACCAAGCTTTCCAACAAGGTGAAGGCCCTAATTGGCAACTGAGCGGCTTTCACCACCATGTTTCGCATAATAATCATTGTATGAATCTGCCTGTTTTTGTGTAATTTGACCTGATGACACAAGAGCTGCTAAACTAGCTGTCTTGTTATTTTTCATTTCATAGAGTTCTGCTTGAGAATCCACAACTTTGACGACAGCTGCATTTCCAGTTTCTTTTACAGAATCCTTTTGCTTACTCAAGTTAGGAACAAAGAGCAAAAGAAGAATACTGATAATGAGCAACACGACCAGCATTTCAATCAGAGTAAAAGCACGTAACTTAACGGCATTCAATTTTTTCAACATCAATTTCATGACATCATTCCTTCCATATTTTGATACATCGGTAATAACATGGCTGCATAGATCATTACAATCACGACAGCAACAATAACAAAAATGAGGGGTTGTACAAAGGTTGTCGCCTTATTAAGACGGTTAAAGAAGGTCTGCCAAACCTCTTCAGCATAGACTTCAAGCTCATAGCCCAACCTAGCATTAGCCTCCCCATAGGCAATAATTAGGGAGAGCTCCTCAGTGAAAAACGGATGACTGGCAATACGTTCAGGGAAACTCTGCCCCAGCATCAAGGCTTCTTCTAAATCGGTTCCCAACTCACGAAAGAGCTTGGATTTTTGCTCTTGCATAAGAGCCACTAAATCTAGCAAGTCAACGCCTTGACCTAATAGATTTCCCCACTCCCTAGCATAATAGGCTGTCGTGTAAAGCCTTACTGTCTGACCAATAAATAGAATTTTGGCCATTCGCCTATAAAAAACAAGAGCTGACTGTCGTTTCACCCAGACATAGAGGAGAATCCCTAACACAAGGAATCCAAACAAACTCACAAAGAACAACTGAGGAAACATTTGAACCAGTTGTACTGCCCAGTTATCCTTACCATCACCTTCTAAAAGCTGTGGTAAAAGATAATTTTTGAGCCCAAACATAATCAAAATCAGGAACCCCAAAAGCAAGATAGGATAAGTCGCCACTTCCATGAGTTTCTTACGAACCTTGGTCATGCGAAGCATATAGGTTTCAATCTTAGTCAAGCTCCCTAAAAGATCTCCATGCTTGTCAGCAAGTGCAATCTGAGTGACAATATTATCCGAAAAGCCCACTGATGCAAACATCTGGTCCAATCTCTCACCTCGCATTAAACTCTCTTTCATAAGAGATAATGAGGATTCTTTCAACAAATGACTGCGCTCCAAGAAAGCCACAATTTCAGTTAGGGTGAATCCTGCCTTCAAGAGTTGTTTGAAAAGCTGAATAACCTTGACTTGTTGGTTAATCTTTAATTTTCTCCCCTTGGATATCCCTTTCAGTGAGATGTCCCTGTTTAACCAAGTCTTCCAGTTGCTGGTTCCAGCTGGTTGACGAATGGTTTTGGAAACTTTCTTTGGCAAAATCAATCACCCCTCCTCCCTTTATCAAACGCATATAGGCAATACCTTGAAGCGCATTATCCAATTCAGACTTGTCTACACCAAGGTCCAGGAGGCGTTCATAAACACCGGCCACACTCTTGGCGTGAATGGTTGAAAGAACAGTCACTCCTGTCAGACTAGCCCTAATAACAGCTCGGGCAGTCTCTCTATCCCGAATTTCTCCAATAATCAGAACATCCGGACGATGACGCAGAGATAGCTTTATTAAATTATCATAGGTCATATCAATCGCCTGATTAACCTGGAGCTGCAAGACATTATCCTGTTTAATCTCTACAGGATCCTCAATTGAAATCACCTGTTGCCCCTTAAAACGCTCCTGTACCAAGGCATGCATAAGCGTCGTCTTCCCAGAGCCCACAGGACCTGCAAAAAGGTACAAACCTCGATAATCCAATGCATCCACAATTGGCTGAATCCCTTGATTCCAGTACGTTAACTCTCTTCGTTCGGAATGAAGAACACGAATAACCAGGCTTTCCAAGCCTCGATAGTCTCCAACAGTTGATAAACGCAGAGAAACCAAGTGACCATCACCACAATCATAATCACAAGAGCCCAGTTGACTCCTACGCTTCTCACCCACCATCATTCCTGCCACAAATTTAAAGTGACCAATAAGACTAGCCATGAAATCAGGCCGATATACATCAATCAATCTCCTCTCCTGCCCAATTCGCATATAGAGCTCGTAATTATCCTGACGTGGAATAATATAGATGTCTTGAGCCCCACAACTATCAGCATTTTTGATCATTTCCTTAGCAAATTCTGTTACCATAAGGACCTCCTCATAGTCCTATTCGCAAAAGATTGTAAAAAATAAGGAAAATGAAAAAAAGCTCGAAAACTTCGAGCTTCAATTCAATAATCCTGATTATCGTTTTATTTTACAATGAGCATGAGTTGGAAGGTCATTACGCTTTTCATAGCCTGGACGATATTTTTCCTCAGGAATTTCCTTCCAATCATCCAAGAGGGCGATAGATTGGTAAACCTGCAGATATTCGTTACACTCCTCACACCAATGCTTATCCTTTTGATCCCAAAAGGCAGTCATGACACTACTACGACTAATATAGCTTGGCAAGATTTCTTCCATGGCAAACCAAAGTTTTTTGTAGTACTTTAGAGCATCGTAAAAATCTTCAAATTCCTTTGTGCTGATAATATCCTCTTGCCAGCCTTCTAAGAACCACCACGGCTCCAAGTCACCTTTCATCTCAACTACTTGGTACATCTTTCTTTCTCACTTCATCTTTTGTTTTCCTATTATACAAAATTTTCTGGGAAAGATAAAAAAATGGTTTTATTTTTCATGTTTATCAAGAAAAGAAGACATTCTGGTCATATAAATACAAAAAGGACTCACAGCTGTGAGCCCTTTTACTGTAATCTTAGTCTTCAGATGTTTCCACAATTGCTTCATCAACAGCAATGTTTTCAATAACTTCAACTTCGTTAACTGAAAGTGGTTCAATGTTACGGTAGCGAGCCATACCTGTACCAGCAGGGATAGTCTTACCAATGATAACATTTTCTTTAAGACCAAGAAGATGGTCTTTCTTACCACGGATAGCAGCATCTGTGAGGACACGTGTTGTTTCTTGGAAGGAAGCCGCAGACAAGAATGAATTTGTTTCAAGTGAGGCTTTAGTGATACCAAGAAGAACTGGACGTGATGTTGCAGGAAGACCACCAGAAATAACAATATCCTTGTTAGCATCTGTGAAATCTGCAATGTCCATAAGTGTTCCTGGAAGAAGATTTGTGTCACCTGGATCCATGACACGTACTTTACGAAGCATTTGACGAACCATTACTTCGACGTGCTTGTCTCCGATTTCTACCCCTTGGCTACGGTAAACTTTTTGTACTTCTGCAAGAAGGTAAGTTTCAACTGACAAGGTATCACGAACTTCAAGAAGGTGTTTTGGTTGGATTGAACCTTCTGTAAGAGCGGCACCACGGTGAACTTCATCTCCCACTTCAACTTTCATACGAGCTGTAAATGGTACAACATATTCACCCATGCCAGTTTTACCTTGAACGAAGACCTTCTTAGTACGTGTTGCAGCATCTTCTTCGATTTCGATAACATTACCCTTAACTTCAGTAATGACCGCTTCCCCTTTAGGGTTACGAGCTTCAAAGATTTCCTGGATACGTGGAAGACCTTGTGTGATATCGGTGTTTGAGGCTACCCCACCGGTGTGGAAGGTACGCATAGTGAGCTGTGTACCAGGTTCCCCGATAGATTGGGCAGCGATAGTACCAACCGCTTCACCAACTTCAACCGCATCACCAGTTGCCAAGTTAATACCATAACAGTGACGGCAGACACCGTGGCGTGTGTTACATGTAAATACTGAACGGATAGTGACTTCTTCAACACCAGCATTGACAATAGCAGCAGCCATTTCTTCAGTAATCAAGGTATCTGGACCTACGATGACTTCACCTGTTGTAGGATTCTTAACTGATTTCTTAGTGTAACGACCTTGAAGACGTTCTTCAAGTGTTTCTGTAACCTCTTTACCATCAGTAATCGCACGAATGAGAAGACCACGGTCTGTTCCACAGTCATCTTCACGGATGATAACATCTTGGGCAACGTCTACCAAACGACGAGTCAAATAACCTGAGTCGGCTGTCTTAAGGGCCGTATCGGTCATACCTTTACGAGCACCGTGAGTTGAGAAGAACATTTCCAAAACGCTCAAACCTTCACGGAAGTTTGAAAGGATAGGCAATTCCATGATACGTCCGTTAGGAGCGGCCATCAAACCACGCATACCGGCAAGTTGGGAGAAGTTAGAGATGTTACCACGAGCTCCTGAGTCCATCATCATAACGATTGGGTTCTTAGAATCTTGTGTCTCAATCAGACGTTTTTCAAGTGCTTCTTTAGCTTCACGCCATGTTGTTGTAACAGCAACATAACGGTCATCATCTGTCATCAAACCACGACGGAAGGCTTTGTTAATTTCTTCAACACGGTGGTGAGCAGCATCAATAATTTCTTGTTTGTTATCAATAACTGGGATATCGGCGATACCAACGGTCAAACCAGCAAGTGTTGAGTGATAGTAACCAAGGTCTTTCAAACGGTCAAGGAAGGCTGACGTTTCAGTCGTGCGAAGACGTTTGAAGGTTTCAGCGATGATGTTACCAAGATTTTTCTTCTTAAATGGTGCATTGATTTCCAAACTATCAATAACGGTTTGGATATCTTGACCTGGTTCAAGGAAGTATTTATCTGGCGTACTATCGGTCAAGTTTTCATTTGTGATTTCTTGGAGGTATGGAATTTCTGCTGGAATAATCTCGTTAAAGAAGATTTTACCAACGGTTGTTACCATAATCTTGTGAAGTTGGTTTTCTTTCCAAGGTTTATCAGGCATGCTGTCTACAGCAATACCGACACGGCTATGCAAGTGAACATAACCATTACGATAAGCCATCACTGCCTCATCAATATCCTTGAAGACAATACCTTCACCTTCACGGCCTTTTTCTTCCATTGTCAAGTAGTAGTTACCAAGAACCATGTCCTGAGATGGTGTTACGACTGGTTTACCATCTTTAGGGTTAAGGATGTGTTCTGCTGCAAGGAGGAGCAAGCGTGCTTCAGCTTGAGCTTCTTCAGACAATGGAACGTGAATGGCCATTTGGTCACCGTCAAAGTCGGCATTGTAGGCTTCACAGGCAAGTGGGTGGAGGCGAAGGGCCTTACCATCAATCAAGACTGGTTCAAAGGCCTGAATCCCCAAACGGTGGAGGGTAGGTGCGCGGTTAAGAAGTACTGGGTGTTCCTTAATGACATCTTCAAGAATATCCCAAATACGTTCATCACCACGTTCAACCATACGTTTAGCGGCTTTCACGTTGCCTGCGTATTCACGCGCAACGATTTCACGCATAACAAATGGTTTGAAAAGTTCGATGGCCATCAAACGTGGCACACCACATTGATACATTTTAAGTGTTGGACCAACAGCGATAACAGAACGTCCAGAGAAGTCAACACGTTTACCAAGCAAGTTTTGACGGAAACGGCCTTGTTTACCTTTAAGCATGTGGCTCAAAGATTTAAGTGGACGACTACCTGGTCCAGTGATTGGACGACCACGACGTCCATTATCAATAAGGGCATCTACCGCTTCTTGCAACATACGTTTTTCATTTTGCACGATGATACCTGGGGCATTCAATTCAAGCAAACGAGCCAAACGGTTGTTACGGTTGATAACACGACGATAAAGATCGTTCAAGTCAGATGCTGCAAAACGGCCACCATCCAATTGAACCATCGGACGAAGATCTGGTGGCAATACTGGCAAGATGTTAAGTACCATCCATTCTGGTTTGTTACCAGACTTGTAGAAGGCATCAAGAACGTCCAAACGACGAACAGCCTTAACACGTTTTTGACCAGTTGCTGTCTTCAATTCTTCCTTAAGTTCAGCAATTTCAGCTTCCAAATCCACTTGTTTTAAGAGTTCTTGGATGGCTTCTGCACCCATTTTAGCGACGAATGAACCATGTCCATACTCTTGCAATTTTTCGCGGTATTCACGTTCAGTCAAGAGAGATTTTGGTTCAAGTGGTGTTTCTTTTGGATCGATAACCACGTAAGCTGCGAAATAAATAACTTCTTCAAGCGCACGAGGGCTCATATCCAAAGTCAATCCCATACGAGAAGGGATTCCCTTGAAGTACCAGATATGTGATACTGGTGCTTTCAACTCGATGTGACCCATACGTTCACGACGAACCTTAGCACGTGTTACTTCAACACCACAGCGGTCACAAACGATACCTTTATAACGGATACGTTTGTATTTTCCACACGCACATTCCCAGTCCTTAGTTGGACCAAAGATCACTTCATCAAAGAGACCTTCACGTTCTGGTTTGAGCGTACGGTAGTTGATTGTTTCAGGTTTCTTAACTTCACCATAAGACCATGAACGGACTTTAGTTGGTGAAGCTAGTGTGATTTGCATACTTTTAAATCGATTTACGTCAACCACTAGTATTACCTTTCTTTTTTCTATTGACAATAGTAGCTCTATTGTCACCTTTATCAGCTACCTTAGAGGGGGAAGAATCTTCCACTTCTAAAGCTTATGTTTATTCTTCTTTATTTGAAGCTTCTTCTTTAGCTTTTTCTAATTCAGCAGCTTCTTTGGCCTGTTGCACACGTGCTTTTTCAAGATCGTCAACGTGCATAACGTCGTCATCTTCACCTTCATCAAGATCACGCAATTCAACTTCATGATCGTCTTCGTCAAGGACACGCATGTCAAGACCGAGTGATTGCAATTCTTTTACAAGTACTCGGAATGATTCTGGAACGCCTGGTTTTGGAATTGGTTTACCTTTAGTAATCGCTTCATAGGCTTTCAAACGTCCGTTAACATCATCAGACTTGTAAGTCAAGATTTCTTGAAGAATGTTTGAAGCACCGTAAGCTTCAAGGGCCCAAACCTCCATCTCACCGAAACGTTGTCCACCAAATTGTGCTTTACCACCAAGAGGTTGTTGAGTAACAAGTGAGTAAGGACCAACTGAACGAGCGTGAAGTTTATCATCAACCATGTGGTGAAGTTTGATCATGTACATGACACCAACTGACACACGGTTATCAAATGGTTCACCTGTACGTCCATCGTAAAGGATTGTCTTAGCATCACTATCCATACCAGCTTCACGAACAGTATCCCAGAGGTCTTCTGAGCTTGCTCCGTCAAAGACTGGTGTTGCGATGTGAATACCCAAGTTACGAGCAGCCATACCAAGGTGAAGTTCCATAACTTGTCCGATATTCATACGTGATGGCACCCCAAGTGGATTCAACATGATATCAACTGGTGTACCGTCTGGAAGGTAAGGCATGTCTTCAACCGGAACAATACGAGAAACAACCCCTTTGTTACCGTGACGACCGGCCATCTTATCTCCGACCTTGATCTTACGTTTTTGAGCAATGTAAACACGAACAAGCATGTTAACACCTGATTGCAATTCATCACCGTTGGCACGTGTAAAGATTTTAACATCACGAACGACACCATCACCACCGTGAGGAACACGAAGTGACGTATCACGTACTTCACGAGATTTGTCACCAAAGATAGCGTGGAGAAGACGTTCTTCAGCAGAAAGGTCTTTTTCACCCTTAGGTGTTACCTTACCAACAAGAATGTCACCTTCTTTAACCTCAGCACCGATACGGATAATACCCATTTCGTCAAGGTCTTTAAGGGCTTCTTCACCAACATTTGGCAATTCACGTGTGATTTCTTCAGGCCCAAGCTTTGTATCACGTGTTTCTGATTCGAATTCTTCCAAGTGAACAGATGTATAAACATCATCTTTCACAAGACGTTCACTCATGATTACGGCATCCTCGAAGTTGTAACCTTCCCATGTCATGTATGCGACGATAGGGTTTTGACCGAGGGCCATTTCGCCACCTTCCATAGATGGACCGTCAGCGATGAAGTCACCTTTTTCGACAATATCGCCAACCTTAACCAAAGTACGTTGGTTGTAAGCAGTACCTGAGTTTGAACGGCGGAATTTTTGAACAGTATAAACATCAAGCGAACCATCTTCACGACGAACTTCAACCTTATCGGCATCAGAGTAAACAACTTTACCATCATGTTGAGCGATGACAGCAGCCCCTGAATCGTGGGCAGCTTGATATTCCATACCAGTACCAACAAATGGTGCTCTTGGATCAATCAATGGCACAGCTTGACGTTGCATGTTGGCACCCATGAGGGCACGGTTAGAGTCATCGTTTTCCAAGAATGGAATACATGCTGTCGCAACGGCAACTACCTGTTTAGGAGAAACATCTACGAAATCTACAAGGTGTGATGGGTACTCTTGGTTATTACCTTGGTGACGACCCATGACGATTTCTTCTGCAAATGTTCCATCTTCATTCAATTTAGAGTTGGCCTGAGCAACTGTGTACTCATCTTCTTCATCAGCAGTCAACCAAACCACTTCGTTGGTTACTTTACCAGTTGCACGGTCAACCTTACGGTATGGTGTTTGAATGAAACCATACTTGTTAAGGTGTCCATATGAAGACAAGTTATTAATCAAACCGATGTTAGGTCCTTCAGGTGTCTCGATTGGACACATACGACCATAGTGTGTATAGTGCACGTCACGAACTTCGTATCCGGCACGGTCACGTGTCAAACCACCAGGTCCCAAGGCTGACAAACGACGTTTGTGTGACAACTCTGACAATGGGTTGTGTTGGTCCATGAACTGTGACAATTGAGAAGAACCAAAGAATTCTTTAACCGCTGCAGTTACAGGACGAATATTGATAATTTGTTGCGGTGTCAGGACTTCGTTATCTTGAACTGACATACGTTCACGCACGTTACGTTCCATACGAGCCAAACCAATACGGAATTGGTTAGCAAGCAATTCACCAACGGCACGGATACGACGGTTACCAAGGTGGTCGATATCGTCTACTTTACCGATACCTTCAGCAAGGTTAAGGAAGTAGCTCATTTCAGCCAAGATATCCGCTGTCGTCAAAGCACGAACCTTATCGTCTGGATTGGCATTACCAACAATTGTAACCACACGATCTGGATCATTTGGTGCAACAACCTTGAATTTTTGAAGAACAACAGGTTCTGTAACCACCGCATAATCGTTTGGTGTGTATACAAATTTGTTCAAATCACCATCCAAGTGTTCTGCGATTGAATCAATCACATCACGTGTCATTTCAGTACCAGCTTCAACAAGGATTTCACCTGTTTCAGAATCTACCAAGTTTTCAGCAATAGTTTGTCCCAAAAGACGTGTCTTGATGTTAAGTTTTTTGTTAACTTTGTAACGACCAACAGCAGCCAAGTCATAACGACGTGGGTCAAAGAAACGAGCTACAAGCAAGCTACGTGAACTGTCGGCAGTTTTAGGTTCACCCGGACGAAGACGTTCATAAATTTCTTTAAGCGCTTCATCAGTACGTGAATCTGCTGGGTTTTTGTGGATATCTTTTTCAACAGTGTTGCGAACCAACTCGCTATCACCAAAGATATCAACAATTTCGTCATCACCTGAGAATCCAAGCGCACGCACAAGCGTTGTGAATGGAATCTTACGTGTACGGTCGATACGAGTATAGGCGATGTCTTTTGAATCTGTTTCAAGTTCAAGCCATGCCCCACGGTTAGGGATAACTGTTGAGCCATAACCCACTTTACCGTTTTTATCAACCTTATCGTTAAAGTAAACACCCGGTGAGCGCACCAACTGAGAAACGATAATACGTTCACCACCATTGATGATGAAAGTACCCATCTCAGTCATAATAGGGAAATCTCCAAAGAAGACTTCCTGAGTTTTGATTTCACCAGTTTCTTTGTTAATAAGACGGAAAGTCACAAAGATTGGTGCTGAGTATGATGCATCGTGGATACGAGCTTCTTCAAGTGTATACTTAGGCTCTTTCAATTCGTAACCAACGAATTCCAATTCCATAGTGTCTGTGAAGTTTGAGATAGGAAGTACATCCTCAAAAACCTCTTTAAGACCAGTATCCAAGAAATCTTTAAATGAATCCGTTTGGATTTCAATCAAGTTTGGTAAATCAAGAACTTCTTTGATTCTTGAAAAACTACGACGGGTACGATGTTTCCCGTATTGAACGTCATGTCCTGCCAAGTCTTCTACTCCTTTTCTACATTCGAGACCTGCTTTGCAAGTCGTGCACTTTAAATATTTGCCATTTTTTTAGTGCTTTATCCAATCAAATGCTAAATCTGACCACTCTAATAACAGATACTCAGAGATAGGGCAAGATGTGAATTTTTAGAACCTTTAAATATGCATTACAATGCTTGGAAATCCTAAAAATAAGCACAAAAATAGCAGCTAAATCTGACCGAAAAAACGTTGATTTAACTGCTGTATCTCTTGATTGGACAATATTTCAACCAAGTAAGACGACAAATAGTTGCCTATATTATACCTAATTTTTAGCTTTTTTGCAAGTTTTTGGGAGATTTTAATGACCTCCAAGAATACTAGACCAAGCCTTTTGATAGTCACTATCCGTTCCTCCGATAGCAAACTTGTAAGTGGTGTCGCCAGGCCCATTTTTGGCCCAGTAACTATCAACCATTTCACCACTTACGGAAACATTACGGCCATTGACCGACACTGTTGCTGGCTTAAGACCTGTTGATTTGAGCACACTGGCTTTTATGGCACTTGAATCCATGTTAAACTTATCACCTGTCTTAAAAATACCTGGATTAGCATTGTAGATAGCTGACGTTAAACGAGCCATATATTGGGCATTGTAGGTGTAACCTGTTTTAGAATCGGTCGGCGTATTATTGTCATAACCAGCCCAACCACCAAGGGTAATCCCAGGAGTTGACACAATCAGCCAAGCATCCGCAAAGTTATCTGTCGTTCCTGTTTTACCCATCCAATCGGCTGAAGCTGCTGAACCATTGACATTTTTCAATTCAGAATGGAACTGGGTCGTTGCCCCCTTAACGACAACTTCTTTGAGGAGATTATCCATGATACTTGCCGTAGCCCTCGAGAAAACTTGAACCCCTTCGGATTTATGCTGATAAATAACCTCGCCTGTACGATCAGTAATACTATCAACCATATAACCTTTTTCGTAGACACCACCATTTGAAAGCATCTGATAAGCATTGACCTGTTGGGCGACTGTCGTTTCAATCCCACCACCAAGAGGTAGACTCTCAATATTATAGTTAGCAATATTGTAACCCATCTTGGTCATATATCCCTCAACATCAACATCATTACGCTGAAGCATTTGGTAGGTCCAAAAAGCAGGAATATTCCATGAGGTATTAAGAGCCTCCTGCAGATTCATCATAGCCGTACCCTTATTACCATCGTGAAGAATCGGTGTCCCACCTGTAAAATTGGCTGGATAATTGGAAAGAATACTGGAGCTTCCCATCAAACCTTGATCAATAGCAATACCATAAGCGATAATGGGCTTAATAGAAGAACCAGGAGAACGTGCCGTATCAAAGGCATGGTTATTTTGGTTATTTTCATAACTACGACCACCAACAAATCCTAGAATTGCTCCAGTCGCATTGTCCATCAGTACATTTCCGACTTCAACGCCACTATTGCCACCTTGATCGAGTAGGCCACCATATTGACTAGCAGCATTTTGCATCGCATTATAGACGGCATTGTCAATTGTTGTCTTGACATGATAACCACCTGTTTGTAGCTCTCGAAGAGCCATCTCACGGTAGGTTTCCTTTGTCTTATCATTTTTTAACTCTTGACTTGATACCTTGTCACGCTTCACCAAATAATCATACATGACATCCTGAGCTTCAGACATGACTGAATAGTACAAATAGTCATGACTGACAGCATCTGGATTTTCTCCAGCCTTGAAATCTTTAGTAATATCATAATTCTTGTAACTATCGTATTGTGACTTATCTAGGTAGCCGCCTCGATAGAGATTGTAAAGGACATCTTTTTGACGCGCTAAGCCATAAGACAGGTCATTTGCGTTCTTGAGTTGACCATCTGCGGTATAAGGCGAATAGACAATGGGACTCTGTGGTAAACCTGCAAGATAAGCCGCTTGAGGAACAGTTAAATCCGCTGCAGAAACCCCGAAAATTCCTTGGGCAGCTTCCTCAATACCAGCGATATTTTTCCCCTATAGTTACGTCCAAAAGGAGAAACATTCAGGTAGTCGGTTAAAATTTCATTTTTTGAAGCACGACGCTCCAGTTGTAGGGCATAGATAATCTCTGCTGCCTTACGCTTAAAGGTCGGGGCATCTCCCGTGACCTGTTGCTTGATTAACTGCTGAGTCAGCGTTGAACCGCCACTTGAGGAACCTACACCTAACACTGATGACACCAAGGCCCTAAAAACCGCCTTTGGTACAACACCCTTATGCTTCTTGAAATTTTCATCCTCAGTTGCGATGATGGCATTTTTGACGTTATTAGAAATCGCATCACTTTCAATCGGAGTTCTCAATAAGTCCGTGTCAATATCTGCAATCTTCTTAGAGTCAGAATAACTCATCGAAGATACCAGACTAACCTCACTAATCTGATTCAACAAGGTTTTATCCTTAATAGACGGAACAGACTCAATTTGACTCCCCAAATAGCCCAAACCAATACCGGCACCAAACAAGGTAAGGACGATAATAACCACATAAAAGAAATCAGACAAGAGTTTTAATGTTTTTAAGAAAACATCGCCCATATCTAGGAAAGTCATCCGGTCCTCAGACGACTTCTTCGCTTGCTTGTGATTTTTCTTAGACTCAGTCACAAGCTTCCCCTCTCCTAAAGATTTCTCTCCTTTTTTAGACCTGAAACCGGCAAACTTTTTACGAATGGCTTGACCTGGCCGTCTAAAAAAATTTATTATTTTTTCAAAATTCATAGAAATACCTCAAAGCCTATTATAACAAACTTTGACAAAGCTTGCATAGGGTTGCTTTCTTTTGGTATAATGGTGCAGAATATACTTTACTGGAGAATATCATGACAATTTTTGAAGAACTAAAAGCACGTGGCTTGATTTTTCAAACCACAGACGAAGAAGCCCTTGTAAAAGCCTTTGAAGAGGGACCTGTGTCATACTACACTGGTTATGACCCAACAGCAGACAGTCTCCATCTTGGGCATCTTGTAGCCATCCTTACAAGCCGTCGCCTGCAATTGGCTGGACACAAACCTTATGCCCTCGTTGGTGGCGCAACAGGTTTGATTGGTGACCCATCATTTAAAGATGCTGAACGTAGCCTCCAAACCAAAGAAACGGTTGAAGGTTGGGTAGAAAAAATTCAAGGCCAACTCTCTCGCTTCCTTGACTTTGAAAATGGTGACAACAAAGCCGTTATGGTCAACAACTATGACTGGTTTGGTTCAGTCAGCTTCATCGATTTCTTGCGTGATGTGGGTAAATACTTCACGGTTAACTACATGATGAGTAAGGAATCTGTTAAGAAGCGTATCGAAACAGGTATCTCTTACACTGAGTTTGCCTACCAAATTATGCAGGGTTACGATTTCTATGAACTCAACGATAAATACGGTGTAACTCTTCAAATCGGGGGATCTGACCAATGGGGTAACATGACAGCAGGTACTGAGCTCTTGCGTCGTAAAGCAGACAAATCTGGACATGTTATCACTGTGCCACTTATCACAGATTCAACGGGTAAAAAATTCGGTAAATCTGAAGGTAACGCTGTCTGGCTTGATGCGACTAAGACTACACCTTACGAAATGTACCAATTCTGGCTCAACGTTATGGATGATGATGCTGTTCGCTTCTTGAAGATTTTCACTTTCTTATCACTTGAAGAAATCGAAGAAATCGGTAAAGAATTTGATCAAGCTCGTCACCAACGCTTGGCACAAAAGATTTTGGCTCGTGAAGTTGTGACCTTGGTACACGGTAAAGAAGCCTACGAACAAGCTGTTCACATCACTGAACAACTCTTCGCTGGTAATCTTAAAGCCCTCTCAGCACGTGACCTCAAAGTTGCTCTCCACGGTGTGCCAACCTATGAAATTTCAGCAGACGAAAATCTTAACATCGTTGAACTTCTCGTCAATGCCAAGATTTCTCCATCTAAACGCCAAGCACGTGAAGATGTACAAAACGGTGCTATTTATATCAACGGCGAACGTATCCAAGACCTTGATTACACGCTTTCAGATAGCGATAAAATTGACAACGAAATCACCGTTATCCGTCGTGGTAAGAAGAAAAACTTTGTCTTGACTTACTAATAAATACCAATTCTCACTCCTTAATGGAGTGATTTTTTACCTTGGACATTCAACTACAGGTGCACAATAAAAATAGTGGCTGCCTGCGCATCAACTCTCAATACTTACTACTTTCTTCAAGACACAAAAAAACCAGCACTAGGCTGGTTTTTTTGAGACTATCACATTAGTTATAAATCTTGAAAGCGTCGTCGTCGTTTTGACCAACGAATGGCATTGCTTTACGCAATTCAACACCAATCTTTTCAATTTCAAGTTCTTCAGCTTCTTTACGGTAAGCTTTCAAACGTGGGAAGCCAGCATCGTGGTCTTCAACGAATTCACGAGCAAATTTACCTGATTGGATATCAGCAAGTGCAGCTTTCATGTTTTCTTTGACTTCTGGACCGATGACACGTGGGCCAGTTACAAAGTCACCAAATTCTGCAGTATTTGAACATGATTGACGCATTTTCTTAAATCCACCTTCATAAATAAGGTCAACGATAAGTTTCATTTCATGAAGAACTTCAAAGTAAGCCAATTGTGGTGCATAACCAGCTTCAGTCAACACTTCGAAACCTGCTTCAATAAGGTGTGTCAAACCACCCATAAGAACTGCTTGTTCACCAAACAAATCTTCTTCAGTTTCTTCTTTAAATGTTGTTACAAGCAAGCCAACACGTGCAGCACCGATACCTTTAGCCCAGTCCATTGCAATGTTTTGAGCATTTCCTGTTGGATTTTGGTAAACAGCGTAAAGAGCTGGTACACCAAAACCTTCTGTATATGTACGACGTACCAAGTGACCTGGTCCTTTAGGAGCAACCATGAAGACATCAACATCTTCTGGAGCTTTAATGTAGCCAAAATGAATATTAAACCCATGGGCAAAACCAAGAGCTTTACCTGCACTCAAGTTTGGCGCAATTTCATCTTTATAGATGTCTTTTTGAATTTCATCTGGTGCCAAAACCATAATGATATCAGCCAATTTAGTTGCTTCTGCTACTGTGTAAGTATCAAAACCATCTTCTTTAGCTTTATCAAATGATTTACCAGGACGTACACCGATGATGACATCATGTCCTGAATCACGCAAGTTTTGTGCATGCGCATGACCTTGTGAACCGTAACCAATAACAGCAATTTTTTGCCGTCAAGTGCTGGTACTTTTACGTCTTTTTCATATTCCATTTGAACTGCCATAGTAATATGTCTCTTTTCTAAAAAAATATTTTATTGCCTTTTTAAGGCTGGGTTAACAAATTTAAATTGGATTTTTAATCACGGGTAAATCCAGTCGCACCCGTACGAGCGATATTCTTAATACCATAAGGTCGAATAACTCGTAGAAGCGCCTCGCTCTTTTCAGCATTCCCAGTCATCTGGATAGTAATAGAGCTAGGTGCCACATCAACCACCGAAGCACGGAAAGGTTGAATAATTGCCAAGATTTCAGCACGTTTAGAGGTTGGTGCTGATACCTTAACTAAGATAACTTCACGTTCCAAATGTGGCTGATCTGTAATATCGCGAATGCGAATCACATCAATCTGACGATTGAGTTGTTTGATGATTTGTTCCACCTCATTGTGAGAATTTACATCAATAATAATCGTAATACGTGAAACATTAGGATCCTCTGAAGCACCAACAGAAATACTTTCAATGTTGACTTGACGTCTTGAAAGGACACCTGTGAAGCGGTTAAGGACACCGGAACGGTTTTGAAGTTTAGCAGTTAACATTCTACGCATTGAACTTCACCCCCAACATTTCGTTATTACTCTTACCAGCCGGAACGATTGGCAAAACATGCTCCTTACGAGAGATGTCTACCTCTATGAACATTGGCACATCTTCCTTGATAACTTCCAAATCCTGATCAATTGTTTCTGGATTATCAAACTTATAAGACTTGATCCCATAAGCTTGAGCCATCAATTGGAAATCTGGAAGAGTTTCAAAGACAGATTCTGATGTACGTCCCTCATAGAAGGACTCTTGCCATTGGCGAACCATACCAAGTGAATGGTTGTTGAGCATGACAACCTTGATTGGTACCTTATAAATGTTCAAGATAGCCAACTCTTGGTTAGTCATTTGGAAACCACCATCACCAACAAAGAGAACAACTTCCTTATCAGGATTGGCAATCTTAGCACCAATGGCTGCTGGAACACCAAATCCCATTGTTCCTAGACCACCTGAGGTAACCAGTTGGCGTTCATTTTGGTATGGATAGTACTGAGCAGTCCACATTTGATGTTGACCAACGTCAGTAACCACAACAGCATCACCCTTAGTCAATTCACCGATACGTTCGATAACTGCCTGAGGTTGTACCATACGTTCTTTCTTGTCGTAAGAACGCACACGCTCTTTATCTTTCGTGACTTTTTCAATCCATTTTTCAGTGTTGTTTTTAACAACAGGTTCTGCTAAAAGCATCTCAAGAGCTTGCTTAGCATCTCCAACAACAGGAATATCTACAGCAATAATTTTACCAATTTCAGCCGGATCCACATCAATGTGAACGACCTTAGCATTCTTAGCAAATGTTTTAGGATTACCTGTTAAACGGTCATCAAAACGACAACCAATAGAAATCATAAAGTCAGCGTCAGTCATAGCAATATTAGCTGCATATGAACCATGCATACCTCCCATGCCCAAGAAAAGGGGATGGCTAGTAGCAATTGTTCCTTGACCTAATAGACTTGTAACAACCGGAATTTGGTAGCGTTCTGCAAAAGCGACTAACTCCTTAGCAGACTCAGAATAAGATACCCCACCTCCAGCTACGATAACTGGTTTTTTAGCTTTGCCCAACTGTTTCAAGATTTTCTTAATCTGCATTTCGTTTGGTCTTAGCGTTGGTTGGTAACTTGGAAGATAAATTTCAGGATCGTTAATATAATCCGTTTCCTTAGCTACAATATCTTTCGGAAGGTCAATAACAACTGGACCAGGACGCCCAGTCGTTGCAATATGGACTGCTTCCTTAATAATACGAGGAATATCAGCTGTATCACGAACTTGATAGTTGTATTTGGTAATCGGCATGGTGATTCCAACAATATCAGCCTCTTGGAAGGCATCCTTACCAATACCTGCTGTTCCTACCTGACCTGTAAATACAAGGAGAGGTACACTATCACTCATAGCATCTGCAATCCCTGTGATAGCATTAGTCGCACCAGGACCACTCGTTACCAGAGCAACACCAAGTTTACCAGTTGATTTTGCATAACCCTCAGCTTCATGCAAACTTCCTTGCTCATGACGAGATAAGATATGATTAATCTCGTCATTTTTATAAATAGCATCATACAAAGGAAGAACCGCACCGCCAGGATATCCAAAGATGGTTGAAATCCCAAGTTCAAGAAGTGTATCAAGAATCAAATCAGCACCAGAGCGTGCTTCTTCAAGTTCAATTTTCTTCACATGGACCTCCTTTAGTAGTTGGTTTTTCCGAATTGTCTAAAAATTCAAAACCTTGTATACTATGATAACATTTTTAACCAGATTTGCAAGGGGTTAGGAGAAAAATATCACAAACCCTTTGGAAAGAATGGTTTTAGTCCTTCTCCTGTGCTTGACGTTCTGCCTTACGCTCTTCAAACTCTTCATCACTCATCAATGTTCCACCGACATTAGCAGATTTGGCAAAAGCTGTGTAACGACGCAACCAACCACTTGAAATTTTTGATTTGAACGGTTTCAAGTGTTTACGACGTTCTTCAAGTGTTGCATCATCGACAAGCAAATCGATGGTACGATTTGGAAGATCAATCACGATTTCGTCACCATCTTCAATCAAGGCGATATTTCCACCTTCAGCAGCTTCTGGAGATACGTGACCAATAGCAATACCACGAGTCGCTCCTGAGAAGCGGCCATCTGTAATAAGAGCTACATCTTTACCAAGCCCACGTCCGACAATCTTAGATGTTGGCGCCAGCATCTCTGGCATACCAGGACCACCTTGAGGACCTTCGTAACGAATGACGACGACATGTCCCTTCTTGACAGTTCCATTGTCAATCAACTCAAGGGCTTGATCTTGTGAATCACAACAAATGGCTTTACCACGGAAAGTTTTAACAGATGGGTCTACACCACCAACCTTGATAACAGCGCCATCCTGAGCAATATTTCCGTAAAGGATAGACAAACCACCAACTGGTGAAATTGGATGTTCGATTGGATGAATGATTTCTTCATTTTTAATTTCAGCACCAGCCACATTTTCTTTCAAAGTCTTACCAGTGACTGTGATGCGGTCACCCTTAATGGCACCTTTCTTAATCAACTGATTAATAATGGCTGGAACACCACCAGCTTCGTGCACATCATGCATGGTGTAAACACTTGAAGGGGCGATTTTAGAAAGATAAGGTGTTTTCTTAGCAATCTCGTTAATGTCCTTGAGGTTATAATCAATTCCAGCTTCACGCGCAATAGCAAGCGTATGAAGAACGGTATTGGTTGAACCACCCATGGCCATATCAAGCGCAAAGGCATCATCAATTGCTTCTTTAGTCACAATATCACGTGGGCGAACATTATTTTTGATGTTGTCCATCAATTTTGTAGCTGCTTGACGAACCAATTCACGACGTTCATCTGAAACAGCTAGGATAGTACCATTACCTGGAAGTGCAAGACCCAAAACTTCCATCAAACAGTTCATTGAGTTGGCAGTAAACATTCCTGAACATGAACCACAAGTTGGACAGGCATTTTTTTCCAAATAATCGAGCTCTTTCTTGCTCATATCTCCAGCCTGATAAGTACCTACAGCTTCAAACAAACTTGATAGCGTAGCCTGATGACCAGTCATGTCAACGCCACCCTTCATAGGGCCACCTGAGCAAAATACCGCTGGCACATTCGTACGCATAGCCGCCAAAATCATCCCTGGTGTAATCTTATCACAGTTAGGAATATAGAAAACCCCATCAAACCAGTGGGCGTTAATAACAGTTTCTGCAGAGTCAGCAATTAATTCACGAGAAGGAAGGCTGTAACGCATCCCAATATGCCCCATGGCAATCCCATCATCTACACCAATTGTATTAAACTCAAAGGGAACACCACCAGCTTCACGGATAGCTTCTTTAGCAATATCTGCCAATTCACGTAAGTGAACATGCCCTGGAACAATATCAATATAGGAGTTACAAATAGCAATAAAAGGCTTTTTCATATCCTTGGAAGATTTAACCTGTCCAGTCGCATACAAAAGTCCACGTGCTGGCGCCTTATCAACACCAACTTTAATCATATCACTTCTCATGATGTTACCTTCAATCTATAAAATTTCTCACATCATATGTTACCACTTTGCAAAGTAATGTCAAGGAATTTTCAGAATATTTCTGTAATTCCGAAAAAGCGTTCCTGCTGTATCGAAATCGACAAAACAAAAAGGAAGCCCTAAGACTTCCTAAATGATTATTTCAAAATTACTCAACGCTAAAGATATATGGATATACTGGCTGATCACCTTGGAAGATTTCAACTTCAATATCTTCGTGTGCTGCTTCCAATTTATCAGCGATTGTTTGAGCTTGTTCTTTATTTCCTTCTTCGCCGACATAAATCATAACAATTTCGCTATCTTCGTCAATCATCTTGTCAAAGGTATCAAGAAGGGCTTGATCCATATCTGGTGTAGACACAAGAATCTTACCATCAACCATACCAAGGATGTCATTTTCATGAATCTCAAGGCCATCAATAGTTGTGTCACGTACCGCTAAGGTCACGCTACCACTTGTGACGTCTGAAAGACTAGCTGTCATCGCTTCAACGTTAGCTTCGATACTTTGGCTAGGGTCGAAAGCAAGCAAGCTTGTAAAGCCTTGTGGAACTGTACGTGTTTCAACAACTGCCGCATTGACATCTACTACTTCAGCAGCTGATTGTGCCGCCATAAAGATGTTTTTATTATTTGGCAAGATGATAACATTCTTAGCATTAACCTGCTCAATAGCCTTAACGATATCCTCTGTTGATGGATTCATTGTTTGACCACCTGAAATCACATAGTCAACACCTTGAGATTTGAAAATATCTGCAAGTCCATCACCAGCAACAACCGTGATAAGGGCAAAATCTTTAGGAGCTGACTGCTCTGTTTGCACAGCTTCTTCTTTTTGCACTTGTGCATCGTGTTGGTTACGCATGTTGTCAACCTTAACTTTGACAAGGGCACCATACTTAAGACCTTCTTGCATGACAAGACCCGGATCTTCCGTATGAACATGGACCTTAACAATCTCATCATCGTTAACGACAAGGAGAGAGTCGCCAAGATTACTCAAGTAATTACGGAATTCTTCATAATCAAAATCTTTGACATATGTAGGTCCTTGTTTAAGAGCAACCATAATTTCAGTACAGTAACCAAATTTGATATCTTCGGTCGCTACATGACCTGCAACAGATTTATGGTGCTCAGCATTAATCATTTCAGTCATGGTAGCAGGCGTTGCTTGGAAATCCTCTGAAGCAATATACTCACCAGTAAGTGCTGACAAGAACCCTTCATAGATAAAGACCAATCCTTGACCACCTGAATCGACAACACCGACCTCTTTTAAAACTGGTAGCATTTCTGGAGTCTTAGCCAAGGCTGCCTTAGCTCCTTCAAGAGCTGCACGCATAACCTCAACAGCATCATCCGTAGATTCTGCTTTTTTAATAGCTGCTGTGGCTGCACCACGAGAAACAGTCAAGATTGTACCTTCAACAGGCTTCATAACAGCTTTATAAGCAACTTCAACACCTGATTGGAAAGCGCTGGCTAAATCCTTACCATCAAGTTCGATTTTGCCTTTGATACTTTGTCCAAAGCCACGGAACAATTGAGAAGTGATGACCCCTGAATTCCCACGAGCACCCATCAAAAGTCCTTTAGACAAGATTTGTCCAACTTCACCAACTGTTGATGCCGTCTGATCAGAAACAGCCTTAGCTCCGTTATCCATGGTCATACCCATATTAGTTCCTGTATCTCCATCAGGAACTGGGAAGACATTAAGCGAGTTCACATATTCTGCCTGCTTACCAAGACGAGTCGCCGCAGCCTCTACCATTTCTTGAAGCAAGCTTGTTGTAATTTTAGACACTAGTTTTCTCCTACGACTTTGATGCTTTGAACGTAAACATTAACAGTTTCAGCCTTGATACCCAATTGATTCTCAAGATTGAATTTTACACGTTCTTGAATATTTTTAGAAACCTCACTGATCTTGACACCGTAACTCATGACAGTGTATACATCCACAGTGATACCTGCATCAGTAGATTTCACGACAACTCCTTTTGCGTAGTTTTCTTTTCCGAGAAGTGCTTGAAAATTATCTCGGATAGCACTCTTACTTGCCATACCGACAACGCCAAAAATTTCTGTTGCTGAACCGCCAACTACTGTTGCGATGACATCATCTGACAATTCGATTTGACCATCTTTTGTATTGATTTTTACAGTCATAATTACTACCTCAAAAAGTTTTTATCAGCTTATTTTACCATATTCAAGCCCACTTGTAAAAAATAAGAAGGAGATACCCCCTGTAGAGAGCATCTCCTCATCAATTTATCATTAAAACTGTCTCTTTATGAGATAACGACGGTACATCACGTAGAGGAATATCGCACGCCATACATTATCAACAACTGTTGCAATCCAGACACCTGCAAGACCCATTCCCAGACTCACTCCAAGGAAGTATCCTGAGAAAATTCGGATGACCCACATCCCAATAGTCGTTGCATAAAAAGGCATCTTAGCCTTACCCAGACCTTGCCAAACTGCTGTGTAGACTAAAGTTCCCGAAGTCACAGGATTCCCCAGAAAAGAATAAAGAATAACTACCTGACTAGCCGCAATAGCTGCTTTATTATCTGTGAAAAGGCCTGACAAACCATGACCAAAACCTAAAATAATTCCCGATACCAGAACCATGAGGACAGTCGAAATCCAGTAAGATTCTCGAATAATACGCTTCATCTGCGCCTTATCCCCCGACCCAAACTATTGGCAACTAGAATTACCGTCGCTGTCGCTACTCCCATACCAGGCATGTAGTTAAACTGGGTAAGGTTTTCACCAATGGCATTACCACCGACAACAGCTGTACCAAAGGTCACAATAATAGCCACGATTACCACATCACCAGCACGCATCATCAGTCGTTCACCTGCAGCTGGCAAGGCAATCCCCAACAACTCCTTGTTCAACGGTTTAGTGACCTCAAACTGCTTCACATCCAATTTCATGGCTGTCCATAGAATCACTGTCCCAACCAGACGAGAAAAAACCGTTGCTGTCGCAACCCCAATAATCCCCCAATGACCAACAAATATGGCTAAAGAGGATAAAATAGCATTAAGCACATTGGTCAAAAGACTGACAACCATGGAAATACGAGGGCGTCCCTTGGCTCGTAGAATATTACCAAAAGTGGTCATCAATCCTAGAAAGACGACTCCCCCACCGACAAGTGCAAGGTAGAGACTACCAGCCTGAGTCACCGATTGCTCAGTACCTAAAAGATTTAGAATGGTTCCTCCACCCAAAATCGAAAGTAGACCAAGAACCAAACTAAGGGCAAGAGTAATAATGATAGCATCCCAGGTATCTCGGTTGGTCGCTTTGACATCACCTTTTCCTAGACTTCTAGCAATGACACTAGCACTTGAGGCCCCCAAGGCAATAAAGATAGCCTGATAAATGGTAATGATATTATTAGCCACGGAAACCCCTGATATGGCGACAATACCAACCTGCGCCACTAGATAAGAATCGACAACCCCCATCAACATTTGTAAAAGGTTCTCAGCCATAGCCGGCAAGGCTATATTTAGAATTTTCTTTGTTTCTGTCATAATATTCTCTTTTACATTGATAAAAATAGGGCTGATTTCTCAGCTCCTATTTTTTATTCTTATAAGCCAAGATAGCTTTCAACTGCTTTTTGCATATCAGCTGCCGCAACAACTGTTTTATGGCGAACTTCTGCACGTTCAAGTCCATCTACAGCAGCTGGGATAGCTACACCTGAAAGTTGGTGCAAATCTGCTACCGCTTTGAAGTCATCTCCACTGTCTTTACCAGTGACAGCTGAGACAGCTACACGTGGGAATTTGTAAGGGCTAGCTGTTGAGGCGATGACTGTTGGTGTGTGATCATCTGTCTTTTGAACATAGGCTTCGTAAACCGCTGAGGCAACTGCTGTATGAGGATCTTCAATATATTTGTCTTCCTCGTAAACACGTTTGATTTCAGCAGCTGTTTCATCCTCGGTCGCAAAACCAGCTGCAAACAAGTCTAAAATATCTTGATTTGCATCAGCCAAAGTATACTCACCCTTAGTCACAAGCGCATCCATAAGTTCTTTAGTCTTAGTTGCATCATTGCCAAGAAGGTGGAAAATCAAGCGTTCCAAGTTAGAAGATACCAAGATATCCATTGAAGGACTTGTTGTCACCTTGAAGTCACGTTTCTTGTCGTAAGTACCTGTTGCAAAGAAGTCTGTAAGAACATTATTTTCGTTAGAGGCGCAGATTAACTTGCCAACTGGGACACCAATTTGACGTGCATAATAGGCTGCCAAGATGTTACCAAAGTTACCTGTTGGTACTGTAACGTTAATCTTATCACCGTTTTGAATATGACCCGACTTAACCAATTGTGCATAGGCATAAACATAGTAAACCACTTGTGGTACCAAACGGCCAACATTCATTGAGTTAGCTGATGAAAATTGCGTTTGATGAGCCAACAACTTCTCACGTAAATCAACATCGTTAAACATGCGTTTGACATCTGTTTGGGCATCATCAAAGTTACCATCAATAGCAATAACATGAGTGTTCGCACCTGTTTGAGTAGTCATTTGTAGTTCTTGGATTTTTGAAACACCATCTTTTGGATAGAAAACAATGATTTCAGTTCCAGGAACATCCGCAAAACCAGCCATGGCTGCCTTACCAGTGTCCCCTGATGTCGCTGTCAAGATAACAATCTTATTATCAACACCTTGTTTTTTAGCTGATGTTGTTAGTAAGTATGGCAAAATTGACAGTGCCATATCTTTGAAGGCGATAGTAGAACCATGGAAAAGTTCAAGATTATAATGATCCTTAAGTTTCACAACAGGAGCAATAGTAGCCATGTCAAACTTGTCATCATAAGCATTTGTGATACAGTAATCCAATTCTTCTTCAGTGAAATCATCCAAGAAAGCTGACAAAACCAATTTAGCAACTTCTTGATAAGAAGCGTCTTTCAATTGGTCAAAGTCCAAAGCAACCTCAGGGATTGACAATGGTGTAAACAAACCACCATCTGTTGCCAAACCTTGAAGAATAGCCTGGCTAGCTGTCACTTTATTATTTTCATCACGTGTTGATTGGTATACAAGTGTCATGGTAAATCCTCTTTTTTAGATAGTCTTTGGCTCCATTGTAGCATAATTGTCAGAATATTTCTACACATATTGTGACTTGTGCAAAAAACATTCGGCTTTCACTTGATGTACAGGATTCAAAGACAAGAAAAAATCCGGAATTTTTCTATTCCGGATTTTGGTTTAAAATTTATCTTTAGTGTCATTCTCAGTTGAGAAGGTCATATCTTTTGACTTACCATCACCACTAAGGATGACTTTTTTATCCTTCTTGGTAACTTTTAGCTCTTGGCCTTTTTTCACATTTAGACCATCGATATCAACATCTTTGTTGACAGAAGTAATAGTCATCTTATGCCCTAAACGACTAACCTTCCCTTTAAAGAGGGTCGTTGTAGTTTCACCTGTCTTAGAATCATACTTTTGACCACTATCTTTAGCAGCCTTTTCAAGAGCTTCATCAAGTTCTTTCTCTATGGTTTCCTCACTGTAATAATTTTCGAAGGATTCTCCATAAAGGTCTTTAAATAAATCGCCAAAGGTTGAAAAGGTCTTTTGAACTCTCTCACGGTAGTCTTTGATATAGGTTCCCTTGTCAAACGTAAAGCTTGCAGTCACCTTCGCATTGCTACCCTTTGCCTTCATGGTTACAGCAGTTTTTGTAATATATTTTTCAAGTTCTTTACTATCCACATCGGTCAAACCTTCGGTCATACTTGAACTATATTCTCTACCTAGAGAACTGCTGTACCACTTACCGTCAATATTGCCTGTCACATAACGGTAGCCTGTAAAGCCACCAACACTTAATAGGATAAGAGCTACGGCTGAAAGAACAGAAATTATGATAAATTTTTTCTTTTTAGCATCTAAGCCTTTTTAGGAGCCATATTGGTCACAGCTGCTTGCCCTTCTGGAAAAGCAACTGTCGCTGGTGTAGCTGTTACTGGTGTTCCTTCAATTGATGCAGGATTAGCATTTGTCTCAACGATTTCTGCCTCAACCTTAATGGGTTCAGCTGTAGCTGTTTCTTCTGCTTTAACTGGCTCCTCGTTAACAAACTCTCCAGCCTTCAAAGCATCCGCCATCTCCTGCACACTCGGCTTACGTCCATTCACCGTTTCAAAATAGTCCAACCATTCCGCTCTTGTCATCTATATTCCCCTTTAATTACATTTTTAATTTATTTTCTGGTAAAGTTAATGTCACCAAATTCACTGTGTGCTTTGATGACAAAGCCACCATTGTTAGGTGTATAGTCTAATACGTCACCTTTTTTAAAGACATCTGAATCTCCAGCACTAGCTATTGTGATTGTTTGATCCCAACGGTTTATGTCACCCATGAAAGCAGTTGTTGTTACTTGACCTGTTTTAGAATCGTAAGTATAACTCTTGGGAAGTTCTTTTTTTATCGTCGAATCAAACTGTTTGTAGTAATCTTTTTCTGACAATGAATAACTATCAAACACCTCTGAGAATTCCTCCCCGTACTGACCTTTCAGTTCATTGACCCTACTCTTGTAAGCCTCGTAAAGACCTTTTCGATTATAGATAAAACTCACCTCTAATCGGGCTTTATTATCAGTAATGCTCATCGCTGTATTGATATCAGTGATAAGGTTTTGCCCCTGTGGTAAGGCATTACTGATCTTTTGCTTAGCATTGGCAGTATCTTTTAGAGTAGCCAACATTTTCTCGCTAAAAGTCGGGCTTATCCAATCACCCTCAATACTAGCTGCTTGATATCGGTAGCCCATTACCGCAAAAACAATCAAAAGTATGGTGAGTATTGCTGCAATTACACCTGATACCATTCCCAAAATATTCTTTGAAGTTACTGGCGCTTTTGATTCGTTCATCTTTTGACCGGGATTGAATTGAACACTCACTACCCTATCAGCATCAAACTCTCTAAACTTATTAGTCGCTCTATTCCCTTCTATGGAGGCCCTTGGAGGCCTCGTTTCACGAGGCTTGAGAGAATGTGCTGTATCACCCAAACTAAGCCCTTCTTCTTTTGTCATAGGAATCTCCTTATTTTGCTGTAAGGCTATTATAACAATTCTTAAAGCGATTTGCTATCTTATTCAGGGAAGTTCTTAATTTTTAATTTAGGTAAACACTCTAATCTAATAACTTTTTAGCCAAAAAAGTAGCCCTTATATGAACTGCACCCCAA
Source organism: Streptococcus sp. HSISS2 (assembly GCF_000448665.1). NCBI lineage: Bacteria > Bacillati > Bacillota > Bacilli > Lactobacillales > Streptococcaceae > Streptococcus > Streptococcus sp. HSISS2. Next base: position 2,276,708 of record NZ_CM002133.1, read on the forward strand.
AAGTTAGACAGAAAAAATCTAACTTTTGGGGTGTTTTTACTATGAAATTGAGTTATGAAGATAAAGTTCAGATCTATGAACTTAGAAAACAAGGACAAAGCTTCAACCAACTTTCAAAAAGATTTGGTGTGAATGTTTCTGGTCTAAAATACATGATGAGATTGATTGATCGTTACGGAATAGAAATCGTTAAAAAGGGGAAGAATCGTCACTATTTCCCTGAATTAAAACAAGAAATGATTGATGAAGTTCTTCTTGAAGGTCGTTCACAAAGAAGTGTTAGTCTTGATTATGCCCTCCCAAACCAAGGAATGCTTCCAAATTGGCTGGCTCAATACAAGAAAAACGGGTATACTATTGTTGAGAAAACAAGAG
>NZ_CM002133.1:2279324-2288480 GCF_000448665.1 Streptococcus sp. HSISS2
GAAACACTATGAGAATACGATTCTCCATAGTGAACCAGGCTGGCAATACCAACACGATTCTTATCATCGGTTCCTAGAGAGTAAGGGAATTCAGCCATCCATGTCACGTAAGGGAAATAGTCCAGACAATGGCATGATGGAGTCCTTCTTTGGCAGTTTGAAATCGGAAATGTTTTATGGTTACGAAAAGACGTTTAAATCACTTAATCAATTGGAACAAGCTATTGTAAACTATATTGATTATTACAATAACAAACGAATTAAGGTAAAACTAAAAGGACTCAGTCCTGTGCAATACAGAACTAAATCCTTTGGATAAATTAAATGTCTAACTTTTTGGGGTCAGTACAATAGAGCTACTTTAGTTCATCGTCTACCCTTTATAATCAAAAGCAGTTTCGATAATTTCTTTCAATTCTGAAATAAGTGGTTCTTTTGGATTAGCTGTTGTACATTGGTCTTCATAAGCATGTTCAGCCAAAGTATAAGCAGTGTCCTGAAGAAGTTTCTTAGTGACGCCTTGTCCTTTCCAGTTCATGTCAATTCCAACAGCAAGTCCTAATTCATAGACTTTTTTAGCCAATACTTCAACCAACTCAGCATCTGATTGCTTGTCAGTTCCCCATCCCATGTAACGAGCAATATCCGCGTAATCCTTGTCTGCACGGAAGTAATCATATTTAGGGAACATCGCATGTTTTTGAGGATCACGTCCATTGTAGCGGATAACGTGTGGCAAGAGGATAGCATTAGTACGTCCGTGTGGAATATTGTACATTGGACCAACCTTATGCGCTAATGAGTGACTAATACCAAGGAAGGCATTTGCAAAAGCCATACCTGCAATGGTTGATGCATTATGCATCTTTTCACGTGATTCTTCATCAGCAAAACGATAAGAATGTTCTAGATTTTCAAAGACGAGTTTGATAGCTTGAAGAGACAATCCACGTGTATAATCACTTGCCATTACTGACACATAAGATTCAATAGCGTGAGTCAAAACGTCCATACCTGTATCAGCAGTAACGCTAGCAGGCACACTCATAACCAAGGCTGGGTCAACAATGGCAATGTCTGGAGTCAAAGCATAGTCAGCCAATGGATACTTGATATGTGTTTCACTGTCAGTGATAACTGCAAATGATGTTACTTCTGAACCTGTTCCTGAAGTAGTTGGAATACAGATAAATGTTGTTTTTCTGCATAAGGAATCTTGTAGGTACGTTTACGGATATCCAAGAATTTTTGCTTAGCTCCAAAGAAGCTTACATCTGGGTGTTCGAAGAACATCCACATTGCCTTAGCGGCATCCATTGCAGAACCACCACCAAGGGCAATGATAACGTCTGGTTGGAAGTCTACAAAGCGTTCCAAACCTTTATAAACTGTATTTGTAGATGGGTTTGGTTCAACATCTGAGAAGACTTCAATCAATGGGTCATTGTGGTTAAGTTCCAATTGTCGTTTAACCAAATTTGCATAACCAAACTGAACCATACCTGGGTCGCAGACCAACATAACACGTTCAGCCTTGATGTGACGCAAATAAGTTATTGAATCTTTTTCAAAGAAAATTTTTGGTGGGACACGAAACCACTGCATGTTATTGCGGCGCTTTGACAGTGTTTTAATATTAAGAAGGTCAAATGAGCTAACATTATGAGAAATTGAGTTGTGACCGTGTGAACCACATCCAAGAGTCAATGATGGAATCATATTGTTGTAGATATTACCGATACCACCTTCAGATGATGGGCTATTTACCAATACACGGCAGGCTTTCATGCGAATACCAAATTGGAGTTGAAGGTCTTCATTTTCAGTATGGATAACAGCTGTATGTCCGAGACCACCTAAGTTAAGCATCCCTTCTGCTTTGGCAAATCCATCTTCAACACCATCAGATTTGATAAGAGCGAGTACTGGAGACAATTTTTCCAAGGCAAGTGGGTGTTCCATAGTTGCATCTGGAATTTCTGCCAAAAGCATTTTTGTACCTGCAGGAACTTTGATACCAGCTTTTTCTGCAATTTCAACGGCTGAGTGACCAACAATCGCTCCGTTTACAGCTGTACGTGCTTCGTTAAGAACGGCTTTTTCCAATTTAGCAATATCAGCTTTTTTAGAGATAATCACACATTGATGGGCTTCGAATTCAGCCTTAACTTCATCATAAACAGCAGCATCAACGATTGCTCCTTGTTCAGAGGCACAAATCATACCATTATCAAACGTTTTTGAAACAATGATATCATTAACAGCACGTTTAATTTTAGCATCAGCTGCAATGTAGGCAGGAACGTTACCAGCACCTACACCAAGGGCAGGTTTACCAGTTGAATACGCAGCCTTAACCATACCAGGTCCACCAGTCGCAAGAACGGTAGCAATCTTTGGATGGTTCATCAAAAGACCAGTTGCTTCAATAGATGGCTCTTCAATCCACTGGATACAGTTCTTAGGTGCACCTGCTTCAATCGCTGCATCACGAACGATACGAGCAGCTTCTGCAGATGATTTTTGAGCTGAAGGGTGGAAGGCAAAGACGATAGAATTACGTGTTTTCAATGCAATCAAGGCTTTGAAAATCGTTGTTGAAGTTGGGTTAGTTGTTGGTGTTACCCCACAGATAACCCCAACAGGCTCAGCGATAGAAACCAAACCTTGTTCTTTATCTTCAGCCACAACGCCTACTGTTTTGTCATATTTAATACTATTCCAAATGTATTCAGAAGCATACATGTTCTTGATGGCTTTATCTTCATAGATACCACGTCCTGTTTCATCAACAGCCAATTTTGCCAAGTACATGTGTTTATCTAGGGCAGCAATCGCAGCATGGTGAACGATATGGTCCACTTGCTCCTGCGTAAAGTTAGCCATAGCATCGAGGGCTTCAACCCCCTTCGTTGCTAATTCATCAATTACTGTTTGAACATCTTTAGTTTGTTTAGTCATATGAAACTCCTTTGAATACTTGTTAAAAACTTCACAAGCTTTAACACAAATCTATTATAGCGTTTTCTACACATTATGTAAACCTTTACATTGATAAAAATAAAGAAATCCGTCCATTTTTGGACAGATTTCATCACTTTTTACCAAATAATCACACGTTCTTCTGGAGCACGCCACATGCCGTCGCCCTCTTTGACGTCAAATTCCTTGTGAAATTCGTCGAAGTTGCTCACGATAACATTGGTACGCCATTTAGCAGGAGCGTGGACATCCACGCTGGCCAGCATTTGCATGTATTCTTCACGCGCCTTCATACGCCAAATCGTCGCAAAGTTAACAAAGAATTCACGAACTGAAAAATCCTTATCTCGTTTAGCTGCTTCTAAGGCACAGGCTACACCACCGAGGTCAGCCACATTCTCAGAAACAGTCAGTTTGCCGTTGACCTTGGCACCATAAGAGTCCAAGCCCTCAAACTGATCCACAATCTTATCAGTACGTTCCTTAAAGGCTGCATAGTCTTCTTCAGTCCACCAATTCTTAAGACTACCATTCTCATCAAAGGAAGCACCGTTTGTATCAAAGGCATGGGAAATCTCATGAGCAATGACAGCACCGATTCCGCCGTAGTTGGCTGATGACGATTGGTGAAGGTCATAGAAAGGTGCTTGAAGGATAGCTGCTGGGAAAACAATTTGGTTCTGCTGTGGGTCATAGTAAGCATTAACCATGTGGGCAGGCATATGCCACTCACTGCGATCAACAGGTTTATTCCACTTGCTCCAACTATGTGCAACTGAAATTTTGACTAACTTCTGTGCATTCTCAACAAGTGATAAGTTTTCATCAATAATCTTCTTATCATATGTCTCAGGTAGTTTTTCTGGGTAACCAATGTGAGGCGTAATAACATTAAGTTTCGTAATAGCCTTTTCACGTGTTTCTGGTGCCAACCAATCCGCTGTTTGAAGGCGTGATTTATAAACATCAATCATGGTTGCCACTTTGGCTTCAACGTCTGCTTTTGCTTCTGGAGAGAATTTTTCACCTGCATACCAAAGTCCTAGAGCCTGATTGTAAGGGCCCTGTGCCAAATAGTAGGCTGCTTTTTCTTTTCCATAGCTTGTGGTGTTCCTGAAAGCGCACGACCATATTTTCCAGCCAAGATACGAAGCTCGTCTGTCAAATAGGCATTCCAAGATGTAGCAGCATCGATAAGTAAGTCCGCCTTAAGTAACTCCCAATTTGCTTCTGAGTAATATTCCGCTGCAAATTCTGTCCAGAAGCGTTCTTCAGGAACGATAACTTTATCAGGAACTTGGCCCAAGATTTCTGTGAAGATGTTATCAAGTGGGAGTTCCGGTGCTAGCTTGGTAAAGTCTTCCCAATTATATGGGTGGTAGAGTTCTACATACTCGGAAGATTCTTCACTCGAAAGGACATACTTGGCTAACTTAGCATCAAGAGCGATAACCTTGTCCAAGATATCTTTGATTTGTTCAGCTGTAAAGCCATATTTCTCTAGGAGTTCTTCTTGAGTCTCACGCCAAATTCCTAAAAGCTCCTTGCCCTTTTCATTATCCTCAGTGTAATAGGTTGTATCAGGTAAAATAATACGTGGTGCTTCAGCCCAAAGAACATTTAATTGAGCATTCATAAAGTCTGGAGACACGCCGAATGGAAATGCATTGGGCTTTCCAGACATCTCGTACTCAGCAATTTTCGAAGCAAATTCTGAGAATGAGGAAAGCTTCTTGTATTCTTCAATCAAAGGTTTAACAGGCTCGATACCAACTGTCTCACGTTTGTCAAAGTCCGCAGCCATACGGTGAAACTTAATGAAGTTTTGTAGAATAGGATTGTCAGGAATATTCTCTCCCGCCAACCACTGATCCGTTGTTTCAAGCATGAGGTTTTCTATTTCATCTGCTAAATCTGAGAAACCACCTGTACGAGGCTTATCATCGGGAATCACTGCTGTCTTTTCCCACTCACCATTAATCGCATGGTAAAAATCATCTTGTAAGCGTGTCATTACACTTCCTCCATCAACATTAAAAGTGCTTTCATTATAACAAAATTCCCCAGCAAAAGCATTTGCCGAGGAAAAATTAGCTTATTTAACTAGGATTGCCAAGGTTTGATATGGTTTAAGAACTACCTTTTCAGCAAGCTCTACATGCTCATAGTTGGACAAGAGCACTTGTCCTGCTTGGTATTCTGCTGGAATCGCCACTTCAGCTTCACTTCCATAGAAATGATTGAGTACCAAGAGTTTTTGACCGTCTAAGTGGCGTTCAAAAGCATAGACCTGCTTGCTATCTTCAAGTGCTGGCAGGTAGCTACCTTCTGAAATGATCGGCATTTCCTTCCGCAAGCGAATTAATTCTTTATAGAAATTAAAGATTGGTCCGTTTTGAATCTCCTTTTCTTTTTTGACAATATCTGATTGACTTGATAAACTAATTGTAAGCGATTGCAAATTTGTCTGCAAGTGTTCCGTGATTTTTTACCCATATTTTTTGAAAAAACAATAGTTGTATGTTTTTTTGCCAACAAATAAGGAGAGCAATGAAAAAATACCAGGTTATTTATAAAGATTTAGAAAAAGCTATTCATAGCAAAGAATATCAAGTTGGAGACTTTCTACCCACCGAGCAAGAATTAGTAGAAACTTTCCAAGTTAGTCGAGACACCATACGAAAGGCATTGGCTTTACTCGTTGAAGAGGGCCTGGTTAAAAAGATTCATGGATCAGGCTCTCAAGTTATTAGTCAAGAACAAGTGAACTTCCCTGTATCTTACTTAACCAGTTACCAAGAGCTCATAAAACAACAAGGCATTAAATCACAAACCAACGTTATCTCTCTAGATAAAATCATCGTTGACACCAATCTCTCAGAAAAAACTGGATTTTCAAAAAGCCAACAGGTTTGGCGTCTTATTCGTCAAAGAGTAGTTGATGGTTGTGCTCTGTCGTTGATATTAATTACCTAGATGCGAGACTTATGCCTCAACTCAACCGCAGCATCGCTGAGAACTCCATCTATGATTATCTTGAGAATCAGCTCCACCTTAGCATTTCTCATGCCTTTAAAGAAATCACCATTGATAACATTACCGAGCAAGACAAAATCCTCATCGATATCGGCAAAGATCATCACGTCGTCTGCATACGCTCAAAAGTTTATATGGATAATGGAAATCAGTTTCAGTTCACTGAAAGCCGACACAAACTTGAAAAGTTCAAATTTGTCGATTATGCCAAGCGTCATCACTGAAGATATAGAACCAACCAACATAAAAAGTATCGGACACATAAGCATCCGATACTTTTTAGTTTTTACGAATAGGATCTGATAAATACTCAGCACGAGCACCACCAATCAACTTAGGACGACTCGCTAAGGCAGTCACATGAGCTCCACCCAGTTCTGAAGTAATGGGGCGAAGAGGAACTTGAACTCTCTTCACATGCATACCAATAGATGTATCCCCAATATCAATACCAGCCTGAGCCACTATCTCTTCCACCTCAACAGGATCCTTCATGTAATCAAAAGCAGCCAACTGACCACTTCCACCGGCATGCAAAGTTGGAAGCACATTGACAATTTCCAAATCTTTAGCCAAAGCAAGCTCACGCTCAACGACCAAAGCACGATTCAAATGTTCACAACCTTGCACAGCCAAGTAAATCCCTTTCGGTTCCAAAACCCCAAGAATAGTCTTCACAATTCGTTGACCAATTTCACGGCTAGAGGCTTTGCCGATAGTTCCACCAGCAACCTCACTGGACGATAAACCCAAAACAAAGATAGCTCCCCGCTTAATTGCAGATCGTTCAACAATATCTTCCACTAATACCCGTGTCTTCTCTTCTAAATCTAACAACATCACAAGCCTCCTTTAAACAACGGCCGTATTTAGGATTCGCACAATAAGATAATATAGAATCACAAAAAAGATAAGGAAAAATGCCCCTAACAGTAGCAACTGCATCCGACGTTTCCTACTTAAGTCCCAAGAAAAACCAAATCCCGTCAAAAAAGGACCAAAACTATAGCTAAGCATAAACCATAGGTCTACACGCGCCATATGCCAAAAAGATGAAATAAAGGCCACCAAACCTATTAAGGATAAAATCCAAGAATAGTCCCAACGATCTGATTTAGCAAAAGCCAGACCAATTAAGAAACAACCCAAAGCAGGCATAATAATAAATGATAGGGTCATAAAATAAAACATGCCATTATTATAGCATGTTTTAAAGATTCATGTTAGTGGCGGTTAATAACACCATAAGCAATTGTGAACGCAATAGCAGCAATTCCCACAACGATTGCCATGATACTCCAAAAAATGGTCATAGCACGACGTCCCTTGCGATTGTTGAAAGGAAGACCCCAACCAATCATGATAACGCCTAGTAAACCGAGCCATACTTTATAAGTGACAACAATAGCCCCATCAAAGTAAGCAAAAGCAACCAAGCCTAAACCTAACAAGGAAATCAAATAAGACCACTTCCCCTTCAAAAATGAAGGCAAGGCCCAACCAAATAACAATAAACCAAGTAGAGCAAGAGCTCCACCACCAAAAAATACAGGTACAATATAATTATCAAACATATTCATATTATAGCATATCTTAAAAAGTTAGGAAATAGAATCTATCAACCAAAGCCATATCCGCTCTTTAAAATTTGTTTGCGCTCAATCACAGATTGATTCGCAGATATTAACTATATATTTGGGTACAAAAAAACAAGATCCAGAAAAGACCTTGTTCTTTTTTTCAATTAAGCTTTGTTTGCTGAACCAAATACGTCAATACGTTCTTCAACAGCTGCTGTAATTGCTTCGAAACCAGGTTTCAAGAATTTACGTGGGTCAAAGAGTTTCTTCTTGTCGTATTCTGCTTCATTTGCTTCATATTCAGCAACAAATTTACGTGTTGCTTTAGCAAATGCGATTTGACATTCAGTGTTAACGTTAACTTTAGCAACACCAAGTTTGATAGCTGCTTGGATTTGATCATCAGGAATACCTGATCCACCGTGCAATACGATTGGGAAGTTAGGTACAGCTTCTGTCAATTTTTGCAAGTGATCAAGGTGAAGACCATTCCAGTTTTCTGGGTAAGGACCGTGGATGTTACCGATACCTGCTGCAAGGAAGTCGATACCAGTTGCAACCATAGCTTTAGCATCTTCGATTGGTGCCAATTCACCGTCACCGATGATACCATCTTCTTCACCACCGATTGTACCAACTTCAGCTTCAACTGATACACCGTTAGCATGTGCAAATTCAACAACTTTAGCTGCTTTTTCAAGGTTTTCTTCAACTGGAAGGTGAGATCCATCGAACATAACTGAAGTGTATCCTTCACGAATACATTCCAAAGCATCGTTGTAATGACCGTGGTCAAGGTGAATAGCAACTGGTACAGTGATACCCATTGATTCTACCAAATCTTCGATAAGAGCTTTACACAATTTGTAACCACCCATGTACTTAGCAGCACCCATTGAAGTTTGGATAAGCACTGGAGCTTGTTTAGCTTCTGCTGCACGCAAGATAGCTTGAGTCCACTCAAGGTTGTTTGTGTTAAATCCACCGACTGCGTAACCATTGTCACGAGCTGCTTGGACAAATTTTTCTGCTGAAACGATTGCCATTATAAAGGCCTCCTATATTTTTTGGGTTTGAACCCGTTTACATGTTTATTCTATCACAATTAGATTCAAAAAACTAGCTTTTCTACAATTTGTAAGCGTTTTGATTTTTTAGGCTCTATAATTTCTGTAGTGGGTAAAATCACTATAGAGATTATAGAGCTTTTTGAATGCAGACAAAAAGTCCCATAAGAACTATAATGAAAAGCAACCAAACCATCATTAGGAAGAACTTATGAGACTTATTAAGAATACCACAGAATTAATCGGAATTAAAGACCCAAATATCATTATTTCTCTTGTTTTTGAAAAAGATACCTACATCGAGGTTCAAGCAACACTTGATTATCCTGCACCATCATGTCCTCACTGCCAAGGAAAGATGATCAAATATGACTTTCAAAAGCCTTCTAAAATTCCTCTCCTTGAACAAGCTGGAACACCTACACTATTACGTCTTAAAAAGCGTCGTTTCCAGTGTAAAAGTTGTAGGAGAGTCACGGTAGCTAAGACAT
>NZ_CM002133.1:2290930-2337090 GCF_000448665.1 Streptococcus sp. HSISS2
AAAGAGAAAACCTATCAGGTTCTCTCTAGATGTTAGCTTTTCGTCACCCACTACAGTTGACAAAGAGCCATTTTTTAATACAAAAAAACCAGTCAACCGACTGGTTACTCTGCGGAAAGAGGGACTTGAACCCTCACGACCTAAAGCGGTCACAGGATCCTTAGTCCTGCGCGTCTGCCAATTCCGCCATTTCCGCTAACAACATTAATTATTATATCAAGTCTGACAAATTGTGTCAACACTTTTTGAAAAGTTTTTAACTAAACTTTCCATTGCCTCATTCGAAACAACTATTATATAATACCATTTGTTGTCGAGTATCGTCAATACTTTTTCAACGATTTTTTAATATTTCACTCCAAAATTTATAGAAACCTTCAACCTCAATCAAAAACTAATCGAATTGTACTTTCAATGCTTTCAGCTTCTCTTTAAGAGGAGCTAAGTAAATTTCTTCTCCAAAACCACGTGATTTTAAACCATCCTCTGCACAAACCAATAACGCTTCTGTTAAAGGGAAAATCAATTTAAGGTCTGTATCAGAAATATCCTTTTTCGAAAATAAACGACGAATTCTTGGATAATCAAAGTCAAAAGCTTCAAAAAATGGGGACTCTTTTAAAATATTTTCTAAACGTTCTAAATTGACTAACAGCCCCAGATGAAAGGCTGCTGGTGCGAAAGTCGCTGAAAAAGGTTGCGTACAAACACTTCGAAACTCAATAGTTCCTCTAGTCGTTAAATCTTGAAATTGATAAGATCGATGCGTTTTAAAGTCGTCCTCACTCGGCTTAATCGAAACTTCTTTACCATGAATAGACCAGGCTTGAATAGCTGATTTATTCAAATAGTCTTTAGCTCGTATCGGTTCAAAATAGTAGGTTTCCTCAGCCCGTTTTGCAGTAAAAATAGCTGTCTCAGATAAATAAGAAAAATAATCATCTTCATTCTTGAACATTCTTGGGAAAATCCCGGCATTTTCTTCAAAGACACCATGCATGGAATTCTCCCAAAAAACATCCCTCGAAATTGCTAAATCCCAATCAGAACCCCAAAATTCCGAATTAGCAAATAATACTGCTTTAGGACCCTCGATCTGATTAAAAGCGTTGAGAACTCTTAAATAGGAAAGCTTGGAGACATCCAACTGCACTTGACTCCCACAGATAAAAGACCCATATTCCGGGTAATTATGAAAGAAGGGATTATTTTTGGCTTTAGAAAGCTCAAGAAAATCCATAAGCATCTCATAACGAGGTGATTTTACCGGACTATTATCATTTTTAGCCCAATTAGGATTAACACCCCAACCTTGCAACTCATGGTTATGATTACGCAGGTATGGTTGAATCATACTAAGGTAAGTATCCAGACGTTCTTCAACCTCAGCAATCCGACTAGCCTTGGCAAATGCAAATTCAATCGTATTATATGAGACTTCGAAAAGAATCATATCTCCAGAAGCTTGCTCAATAAGCTGAATAGGATTATTATCAGAATCAAATTTATCCGCTTTAAAACCAAAATTATCAATAAGATAGATTAAAAGTTGTTTTGTAAGAGAGACATCCGTAGCGTTCCCGCTCAAATTAACAACAGGGTATTCCAACTCGATTCCTACAAATAGTCCGGGTTGTTCCTTGATTGGCAAATAATACCTTTGTTTAAGAAGTTCCTTGGCTGTTGTCAAAATAATATTCCCCTTTTAAAAATAAGTTTATCCCATTATATCAAAATATTCAGACGATTTATAGACTAAAAAACGCCTGCTTACGAAAAACAACCGTATTATCTTTCGTAAACAAGCGTTACATGCTTATTTATTCCCATTTTATGATGAGTGTTCCCGCTAGGCGAATGCCCAGCGGTAGACCAGAGCTAGACTAAGAAAAGCAAAGCTATTCCATCATCATAACACTCAACAAAATTGATAAAAATTAAACAAGTTCGATGATTGCCATTGGGGCAGCATCGCCACGACGTGGTTCTGTTTTAAGGATACGAGTGTATCCACCGTTACGTTCAGCATAACGAGGTGCAATTTCTGAGAAAAGTTTTTGAAGAGCAGTTACTGAAGTATATTTGTCAGTTGCTTCATCATAGCTTTCAGATGCAATTTCGTTACGTACAAATGCAGCTGCTTGACGACGTGCGTGCAAATCACCACGTTTACCAAGAGTAATCATTTTTTCAACTGTTTTACGGATTTCTTTAGCACGTGCTTCAGTTGTAACGATTGCTTCGTTAATGATAAGATCTGTAGTCAAATCACGAAGAACCGCTTTACGCTGTGAGCTTGTGCGTCCAAGTTTACGGTAAGCCATGTTATCCTCCTATATTATTATTTATCGTTTTTAAGTCCAAGTCCAAGATCAGCTAATTTAACTTTAACTTCTTCAAGAGATTTACGACCAAGGTTACGGACTTTCATCATTTCAGGCTCAGTTTTTTCTGTCAAATCATGAACGGTATTAATACCGGCACGTTTCAAACAGTTATATGAGCGGACAGACAAATCAAGTTCTTCGATGGTACGGTCAAGCACTTTTTCATCGTTCACTTTCTCAGTTTCCTTCATTACATCTGTAGCCTTAGCCACATCAGTAAGGTCAGTAAACAAGTTTAAGTGTTCAATCAAAACGCGAGCTGAAAGACCGAGGGCATCTTCAGGAATGATTGTTCCGTTTGTCATGATTTCGATTGTCAATTTATCAAAACCATCGTTACTACCTACACGAGCAGGTTCAACTTGATAATTGACTTTCTTCACTGGTGTGTAGATTGAATCTACAGCCAATGTTCCCACTGGAGCATCATCTTTCTTGTTTTCATCTGCTGGAACATAACCACGGTTTGTAGCTACTGTCATGGTTGCTTTCAATGAAGCCCCATCAGCGATAGTAAAAAGATAATGATCAGGGTTAACAATTTCAATATCACTATCAGTCAAGATATCCCCAGCAGTTACTTCAGCTGGACCTTGAACATCTAGTTCAATTGTTTTTCGTCTTCGACGTAAGATTTTACAGCAAGACCCTTAACATTAAGGATGATTTGCATCACGTCTTCACGGACGCCTGGTACGGTATCAAATTCGTGAAGTACTCCATCAATCTTAATTGATGTTACGGCAGCACCTGGAAGTGATGACAAAAGTACACGACGAAGAGAGTTACCCAAAGTTGTACCATAACCACGTTCTAGTGGTTCGATGACAAATTTGCCGTAATCTTTATTTTCATCAATTTTTGTTATTATTGGTTTTTCAAACTCAATCATTTATTATACTCCCTCGAAACGAACCTTGTGTACTATTGTTATTAAAGATTACACACGACGACGTTTTGGAGGACGAGCACCATTATGTGGTACAGGAGTTACATCACGGATTGCAGTTACTTCAAGACCAGCAGCAGCAAGAGCACGGATAGCAGACTCACGACCTGAACCAGGACCTTTAACAGTTACTTCAACTGTCTTAAGACCATGTTCTTGTGCAGATTTAGCAGCAGCTTCTGAAGCCATTTGGGCAGCAAATGGTGTAGATTTACGAGAACCTTTGAAACCAAGAGCACCAGCTGATGACCAAGCTACAGCATTACCATGCACATCTGTAATCATAACAATAGTGTTATTGAAAGTAGCGTGAATGTGAGCAATACCAGATTCGATATTCTTTTTCACACGACGTTTACGTGTTGGTTTAGCCAATGTTTTTACCTCCTATTTTATTTTAAATTATTTTTTCTTACCTGCAATCGCAACAGCTTTACCTTTACGAGTGCGGGCATTGTTTTTAGTGTTTTGTCCACGGACAGGAAGTCCACGACGGTGACGGATACCACGGTATGAACCGATCTCCATCAAACGCTTGATGTTAAGGTTTACTTCACGACGAAGGTCACCTTCAACTTTAATTGCATCCACTTCACGACGGATAGCGTCTTCTTGATCATTTGTCAAATCTTTAACGCGGATGTCTTCAGAAACACCTGCAGCAGCCAAGATTTTCTTAGATGTTGTAAGTCCGATACCGTATACGTAAGTAAGTGAAATTACTACACGTTTATCATTTGGAATGTCAACTCCAGCAATACGAGCCATGATTTCTCCTTTCTATATTATCCTTGACGTTGTTTGTGTTTTGGATTTGTTGGACAAATTACCATAACACGACCGTTACGACGAATAACTTTACAGTATTCGCAAATTGGTTTAACCGATGGTCTTACCTTCATGTTTTAATCCCTCCAATTATTTCGATTATTTAAAGCGGTATGTGATGCGTCCACGTGTCAAATCATAAGGACTCATTTCAACAGTCACACGGTCACCGACCAAAATACGAATGTAGTTTTTACGGATTTTACCAGAAACTGTCGCCAAAATTTGGTGTCCATTTTCCAATTCAACAGTAAACATAGCATTAGGCATAGTTTCTACAACTTTACCTTCAATTTCAATCACGTCTTCTTTTGCCACGCAAAAGTACCCCCTAAAATTTCGATTTGATTTCCTCTGAGCACAGAGGTAACAATTATAAGTCAGACTAAAGTATTATATCATGCTTGAGTCTGATACGCAAGTAAGATTAAATAATTATTTAATTGCTGCAATCGCTTTTTTAACATCAGCGAATACATCTTCAATATCTTGATTACCTTGAATATCTGATACAAGGCCAAGCTCACGATAGTGTGCAATGATTGGCTCACCTTGAGCAATGTTAACATCAAGGCGACGTTTTACCGTTTCAGGTTTGTCATCTTCACGTTGGTAATAGTCTTCTTCCTTGTAGTCAGCTGGTGGGTTGAATACTTTATGGTAAGTTTCACCTGTTTTACGGTGAATAATACGACCACTCAAGCGTTCAAGAAGGCAAGATGGATCCACTTCGATATTGATTACTCCATCAAGCTCCAAACCAAGATCACCCAAGATTTGATCCAAGGCATGAGCTTGTTCGATCGTGCGAGGAAAACCATCCAAAAGGAATCCTTTTTCCTTAATGTCGTCTTGAGCCAAACGTTCTTTTACAATCCCGTTTGTCACTTCATCTGGAACCAATTCACCTTTATCGATGAATGATTTTGCCAAAGTTCCCATTTCTGTTTGGTTAGCCATAGCAGCACGGAACATATCACCAGTTGAGATATGAGCTACACCAAATTCTTCAACGATTTTTGCAGCTTGTGTCCCTTTACCAGCGCCTGGTAGACCCATAATTAAAAGATTCATCTTACGAACTCCTTATTTTTGTTTTCAAATAACTCTATCAAGATTTAATAGACTTGGTAGAGTTATCAAAAAACAAAAGAGAAGGGGCAGAAAGCAATCTTTCTTTCCCTCTCGATTGTTCATGAGAAGACTTAGTCTTCGAGATTCATAAATCCAACATATTGACGTTTCAAAAGGTAACCTTCAAGTTGTTTCATACCTTCAATACCAGTTGAAATCAAGATCAAGAGTGATGTACCACCAAGTGCAATTGAACTTGTGAGGTGCATAAACTGTTGAGCCGCAATTGGAGCCAATGAAATAAATGCGAGAAATACAGCCCCGATTGTTGCCAATCTCTTAAGTAATGAAGACATGTACTTTTCAGTCTCACGACCTGGACGAACGCTAGGAATGTAAGACCCATTCTTTTGAAGATTTTCAGCAGTTTTTTCAGGATTAACTTGGACAAATGTGTAGAAGAATGAGAACAAGATAATCAATATCGCATAGGTAATCATTCCACTAGGTGTATTATACGAGAGTAGTCCTTGTAAATGAGATAACCACGAAACCTTCGAGAAGAATGGAAGAATCGTACTTGGAATTGTCGTAATCGAGCTAGCAAAGATAACGGGAATAACACCAGCTGGATTGACTTTCAAAGGTAAGTATGAACTCGTTGGAGCCCCTTGAACCAATTTCGTATATTGAATTGGAATTTGATATTCTGCTTGTTGTACAAATGTCGTAAAGAAGACAATCGCCAAACCTACCACAATCAACAATGCGACGATGATATATGAACGAGTCAATTCTCCTGAACGAACATTGACAAAGAAATCCTCATAAATTGTTGAGAACATCTTTGGAATGGAAGCAATGATACCAGAAAAGATAATCATTGACACACCATTACCAAAGCCCTTATCAGTAATTTGTTCACCAAGCCATGTCACAATTATGCTACCAGCAGTTAAAATTGTCCCAATCAACAAATAGGTTGAAACATTAGGTGTCTTAACCAATGAAATTGATGAGAGTGTATTGAAACTAGCTGTAATACCAATCGATTGAACAAATGCTAAAACAAGAGTAATATAACGAGTCGCCTGATTTAATTTACGACGGCCAACTTCACCCTGTTTACCCCACTCCACAAATTTTGGATAGATATCCATCTGCAAAAGTTGGACAATGATTGATGCCGTAATGTAAGGACTAACCCCCATCGAGAAGATAGAGAAGTTATTCATAGCATTACCTGACACCAAGTTAAGCATGTTCAAGAAAGGTAAATCACTTAATTGTTTCAAACTTTCCGCATTGATACCAGGAACAGTTACATGAGTTCCTACACGAAAAACGAAAATAATGAAGATTGTAAATAGAACCTTATTACGAACGTTTTTGACTTTCAATGCGTCTTTTAATAGTTTAAAGAACATAATGAGTTACCCCTCATTAGATGACTTCAATTGAACCACCTTTAGCAGTGATAGCTGCTTCAGCAGATTTAGAGAATTTAGCTGCTTTAACAGTCAATTTCTTAGTCAATTCGCCATTACCAAGAACTTTAACGCCTGATTTTTCAGCACGAACGATTCCAGCTTCTTTAAGAACTGCTGGAGTTACTTCTGTACCATCTTCAAAGACGTTCAATTGATCAAGGTTTACAAGTGCGTATTCTTTAGCGTTGATGTTTGTGAATCCACGTTTTGGAAGACGACGGAACA
Source organism: Streptococcus sp. HSISS2 (assembly GCF_000448665.1). Classification (NCBI taxonomy): domain Bacteria; kingdom Bacillati; phylum Bacillota; class Bacilli; order Lactobacillales; family Streptococcaceae; genus Streptococcus; species Streptococcus sp. HSISS2. The sequence goes on from NZ_CM002133.1 coordinate 2,297,884, forward strand.
ATGGAGTTTGTCCACCTTCAAATCCTGGACGTACGCCACCACCACTACGAGCTTTTTGACCTTTTTGACCACGGCCTGAAGTTTTACCGTTACCAGATGAAGTACCACGACCTACACGGTTACGGACTTTACGAGAACCTTCAGCAGGTTTCAATTCATGAAGTTTCATTATTAATTTTCTCCTCTTTTTGTAAAATGCTAGCGCCTCTAACCAAGTAAGGTAGCTTGATTAAAAACTCGCCTATACATGAAATTCAGTTTAAGTCGCAAGGCAACCCTTACGACTTAAATCATTTTTTATTTAACGTCTTCAACAGTTACCAAGTGAGAAACTGCATTGACCATACCACGGATAGCAGCGTTGTCTTCTTTAACAACTGAGCTATTCAATTTACCAAGTCCAAGAGCAACAACTGTTTTACGTTGTTCTGGTTTGCGTCCGATTGGAGACTTAGTCAAAGTAATTTTAATTTGAGCCATTATAATCTCCTTTCTTATGCCAAGTCAGATACTGAGATGCCACGGAGAGCAGCAACGTCTTCAGCACGTTTAAGTTGTTTCAATCCTTCAACAGTCGCACGAACGATGTTGATTGGAGTGTTTGAACCAAGAGATTTAGATGTTACATCAGCAACACCAGCCAATTCGATGACGGCACGAACTGCACCACCAGCGGCAACCCCAGCCCCTTCAACAGCTGGTTTCAACAATACTTTCGCTCCACCAAATTCTGAACGAACTTCGTGAGGAATAGTTGTACCAACCATAGGAACTTCGATAAGGTTTTTCTTAGCTGCTTCAACTGCTTTACGGATAGCTTCTGGAACCTCTTGAGATTTACCAGTACCAAATCCTACGCGACCATTACGGTCACCAACAACAACAAGAGCAGCAAAACGCATGTTGCGTCCACCTTTTACAACTTTAGTAACACGGTTGATAGCAACTACGCGCTCTTCAAGTTCTACTGCATTATCTTTAAATGCCATTATTAAGTGTCCTCCCTATTAGAATTTCAATCCGTTTTCACGAGCTGAGTCAGCCAAAGCTTTAACACGTCCGTGATAGAGATATCCACCGCGGTCAAACACCACTTCAGAAATACCTTTAGCTACTGCGCGTTCAGCAACAAGTTTACCGACAACAACGGCTTGTTCTGTTTTAGTTCCTTTAGAAACTTCTTTATCAAGAGTTGATGCACTTGCGAGCGTTACACCCGCTACGTCATCAATAACTTGAGCGTAGATGCCTGTATTAGAACGGAAAATGTTCAAACGTGGGCGATCAGCAGTTCCAGAGAGTTTTCCGCGAACGCGACGATGGCGTTTTTGGCGGAGTTTGTTTTTATCTGGTTTCGAAATCACAATTTTCACCTCTTATTTATAATGCTTGCTCATGAGAGCTTTTGGTAAATAGACAATCCTGAAAGAACTGCCACAAGGATAATATCCTATTATTTACCAGTTTTACCTTCTTTACGACGTACGTATTCACCAACGTAACGGATACCTTTACCTTTGTAAGGTTCTGGTGAACGAAGGCCACGGATGTAAGCTGCTGTTTGACCAACAACTTCTTTGTTAATACCGTTAACGACGATTGAAGTTGCAGATGGTACTTCAAAAGTAATACCTTCTGGAGCTTCAACTTCGTCTTGGTGAGATTTACCAACTGAAAGAACAAGTTTTGAACCTTGGAGTTGGGCACGGTATCCGACACCGCGCATTTCAAGTTCTTTTTTGAAACCTTCAGAAACACCAACAACCATGTTGTTCAAGTTGGCACGTGAAGTACCGTGGATTGTTTTGTTTTCTTTTGAGTCGTTTGGACGGTGAAGTGTAACTTCGTTGCCTTCAACTTTGATTTCAATGTTTTTATTAAACTCACGAGTGAGTTCGCCTTTAGGTCCTTTAACAGTAACAACATTATTGTTGTTTGTTACTTCAACACCAGCAGGCAAAGTAATAACTTTATTACCAATACGTGACATAGTATTTAATTCTCCTGTTAGATTATCAAGCCACAAAGTGACTAGTTTTCACGGGGATGAGTTTCATCGAATTTAATCAACGAAACTCGCACAAATCATTTGATATAAGTGCTTAGTATCAGCTTCTTACCAAACGTAAGCGATAACTTCTCCACCAACGTTCTTTTGACGAGCTTCTTTATCAGTCAAAAGACCTTCTGATGTAGAGATAATCGCAATTCCAAGTCCGTTAAGAACTTTAGGAACATCTTCACGTTTAGAGTAAACACGAAGACCTGGTTTAGAAATACGTTTCAAGTTAGTGATAACACGTTCACCGTTTTGTCCATATTTCAAGAACACACGGATGATACCTTGTTTATCATCTTCAATAACTTCAACGTTTTTTACAAAACCTTCACGTTTAAGGATATCAGCAATACCTTTTTGATGTTTGATGCAGGTACTTCAAGTACTTCGTGTTTAGCTTGGTTAGCGTTACGAATACGTGTCAAGAAATCTGCAATTGGGTCAGTCATAACCATTTTATATTTTCTCCTCTTACTAGTAGTTTGAATTGTTCACTTGCTAGTTAATGATTGAGCTGGGCTCAAATAATATTTTTAATACATTCAAAGAAGATAATCTAATTCGAATGCATCATCATTTTACCAAGAAGCTTTGGTAACACCTGGAATTTGACCTTTGTAAGCCAATTCACGGAAGCAAACACGGCAAAGTTTAAATTTGCGATAAACTGAGTGTGGACGTCCACAACGTTCGCAACGAGTGTAAGCTTGCGTAGAGAACTTCGCAGGGCGTTTGTTCTTAGCAATCATTGATTTTTTAGCCAATTTATTTACCTCCTAGATTATTTTGCAAAAGGCATTCCAAGGCCTTTAAGCAATTCACGACCTTCTTCGTCAGTGTTAGCAGTAGTTACGATAACGATATCCATACCACGCACTTTATCAACATCGTCGAAGTTGATTTCTGGGAAGATAAGTTGTTCTTTAACACCAAGTGTGTAGTTACCACGTCCATCAAATGATTTAGTTGGAACACCATGGAAGTCACGAACACGTGGAAGTGAAACTGATACCAATTTATCCAAGAATTCGTACATGCGTTCACCACGAAGGGTAACTTTAGCACCGATCGCTACACCTTCACGAAGACGGAAGCCAGCGATTGATTTCTTAGCTTTAGTAATCAATGGTTTTTGACCTGAAATAAGTGCCAACTCAGCAGCAGCTTTTTCAAGAGTTTTAGCGTTGTTTACAGCTTCACCAACACCCATGTTGATAACGATTTTATCAACTTTTGGCACAGCCATAACTGAAGAATAGTTAAATTTTTCAGTCAAAGCAGGAATTACTTCGTTAGTGTATTTTTCTTTAAGACGGTTAGCCATTTAATACTTTCTCCTTTCCTTCGTGATTAGTCAAGCACTTCGCCTGATTTTTGTTGTAACGAACTTTTTTGCCGTCAACAACTTTGTAACCTACACGTCCAGCAACACCGTTCTTGTCAAGAACTTGAACGTTTGAAGCGTGGATTGGTGCTTCTTTTTCCACGATAGCACCTTGAGGGTTTTCAGCTGATGGTTTTTGGTGTTTTTTGATGATTGCAACACCTTCAACAACAACTTTATTTACTTTTGGAAGAGCCTTAAGAACTACTGCTTCAGTTCCTTTGTCTTTACCAGCAATAACGCGAACTTTATCGCCTTTTTTTACAAACATTGAGTATTTCTCCTATTATTTCTTACGCCCTATGGGCACCCTAGCTGAGCCAGGGGACTAAGTTTGTGTTTCGTTAGATTAAAGTACTTCTGGCGCCAAAGATACGATACGCATGTATCCACCTTCACGCAATTCACGTGCAACAGGGCCAAAGATACGAGTTCCACGAGGAGTTTTGTCATCGCGGATGATTACTGCAGCATTGTCATCAAACTTGATGTATGAACCGTCTGGACGACGAGCACCAGTTTTAGTACGAACGATTACAGCTTTAACAACATCACCTTTTTTAACAGCTCCACCTGGTGTAGCTTGTTTTACAGTTGCAACGATTACGTCGCCGATGTTAGCGAATTTACGTCCTGAACCACCAAGAACTTTGATAGTCAAGATTTCACGAGCACCGCTATTATCAGCAACTTTCAAGCGACTTTCTTGTTGAATCATTTCAATTGTCTCCTTTTAGTTTTATTAGATAATAACAGCTTCTTCCACAACTTCTACAAGACGGAAGCGTTTTGTAGCTGAAAGTGGGCGAGTTTCCATGATACGAACGATATCGCCTTCTTTAGCAACGTTGTTTTCATCATGTGCTTTGTATTTTTTAGAATAGTTGATACGTTTACCATAGACTGGGTGGTTACGTTTCGTTTCAACTACAACTGTGATTGTTTTATCCATCTTGTCAGATACTACGCGTCCAACAAGGGTTTTACGTTGATTACGTTCCATTATTAGAATTGCTCCTTTCCCAATCTATTATTTGATTTCAGATTGCACTGTTTTAACACGTGCAATTTGTTTCTTCACTTCGTTCAAACGAGCAGTTTGATCAAGTTGACCTGCTGCAGCTTGGAAACGAAGGTCGAAAAGTTCTTTCTTAAGTTCGTTTTCTTTTTTAGCAAGCTCTTCTTGAGACAAGCCACGAAGCTCAGCAACAAACTTTTTGATTTCTTCAAGTTTCATGTCTTCTCCTTATTCTGCTTCACGTTTCACGAATTTACTTTTAACTGGCAATTTGTGGCTAGCAAGACGAAGTGCTTCACGTGCAACCTCTTCAGGTACACCTGCGATTTCGAACATTACTTTACCACGTTTAACTGGTGCTACCCAACCTTCAGGTGCCCCTTTACCAGAACCCATACGTACACCGATAGCTTTAGCAGTGTATGATTTGTGTGGGAAGATCTTAATCCAAACCTTACCACCACGCTTCATGTAACGAGTCATGGCAATACGAGCAGCCTCGATTTGACGGTTTGTAATCCAGTGGCTAGTTGTAGCTTGAAGTCCGTATTCACCGAATGCTACTTCTTTACCACCTTTAGCCTCACCGCGCATTTTTCCACGGAATTCACGACGGTGTTTAACACGTTTAGGTACTAACATTTGTTATTTGCCTCCTTTAGTGTTTTTACGAGCCGGAAGAACTTCTCCACGGTAGATCCAAACTTTAACACCAAGTTTACCGTAAGTTGTGTCAGCTTCTTCCCAAGCATAATCAATATCAGCGCGAAGTGTATGAAGTGGAACTGTACCTTCAGAGTATCCTTCTGCACGGGCAATATCGGCACCATTCAAACGACCAGATACTTGAGTTTTAATTCCTTTAGCTCCAGCACGCATTGTACGTTGGATAGCTTGTTTTTGTGCACGACGGAAAGCAACACGTTGCTCAAGTTGACGAGCAATAGTTTCACCAACAAGATGAGCGTCCAAATCAGGTTTCTTGATTTCAACAATGTTGATGTGTACTTGTTTTCCAGTCAATTTGTTAAGTTGAGCGCGAAGAGCGTCAACGTTTGATCCACCTTTACCGATAACCATACCTGGTTTTGCAGTGTGAAGTGAAACAATAACTTTGTTTACAGCACGTTCGATTTCAATAGTTGAAACTGAAGCGTCTGCAAGTTCTTTTTGAATAAATTTGCGGATTGCCAAATCTTCGTGAAGGTAATCTGCGTATTCTTTTTCAGCATACCATTTCGCATCCCAGTCACGGATGATCCCGACACGCATACCAATTGGATGTACTTTTTGACCCACGAGTTTACCTCCTTATTTTTCTGACACAACTACTGTTACGTGAGTTGTGCGTTTGTTGATTGGTGAAGCTGAACCTTTCGCACGTGGACGGAAACGTTTCATTGTTGGTCCTTCGTTTGCGAATGTTTCAGATACTACCAAGTTAGCTTTTTCCAAACCAAAGTTATTTTCTGCATTAGCGATAGCAGAGTTAAGAGTTTTCTCAACGATACGAGCTGCTTTGTTTGGAGTGAATTTCAAGATTGCGATTGCATCAGCAACGTTCTTACCACGGATAAGATCAAGAACAAGACGTGTTTTACGAGGTGAAACACGCACTGTACGAGCCATTGCTTTAGCTGAAGTAATTTCTGCCATTGTGTCCTCCTCCTATTAACGACGTGTTTTCTTATCGTCAGCTGCGTGACCTTTGTAAGTACGTGTTGGTGCAAATTCACCAAGTTTGTGACCTACCATGTCTTCTTGGATGTAAACAGGAACGTGTTTACGTCCATCATAAACTGCGATAGTGTATCCGATGAAACTTGGGAAAATCGTTGAACGACGTGACCAAGTTTTGATTACTTTTTCTTTTCGTCATTTGCTTGAGCTTCAACTTTTTTCATCAAATGCTCATCGACGAAAGGTCCTTTTTAAGACTACGTCCCATTTTGTAGTTTTCTCCTTTAAATTAAATGTACCACAGCGGCTTGCGCTGAGCGCTACCGAGTTGGCGGATAATATGTGCTAAGCGACTAAATTATTTTTCGTTACGACGACGAACGATAAGTTTGTCAGATTTAGCTTTCTTGTTACGAGTTTTAAGACCAAGCGCAGGTTTACCCCATGGAGTAGATGGCGCTTTACGTCCAACTGGTGCTTTACCTTCACCACCACCGTGTGGGTGATCATTAGGGTTCATTACAGAACCACGAACTGTTGGGCGAACACCTTTCCAGCGATTACGACCAGCTTTACCAAGGTTGATAAGTGATTGTTGTTCGTTACCGACAGTACCGATTGTTGCACGACATGTACCAAGAATCATACGAACTTCGCCTGATTGAAGACGAACAAGCACGTATTTACCTTCTTGACCCAAAACTTGAGCAGAAGCACCAGCGGCACGGATAAGTTCAGCACCTTTACCTGGTTGAAGCTCAATGTTGTGGATAACTGTACCAACTGGGATGTTTGCAAGTGGAAGAGCGTTACCAATCTTGATATCCGCATCTGGACCTGAAACGATACGTTGACCTACTTCAAGACCTTTAGGTGCGATGATGTAAGCTTTAACCCCGTCAGTGTAGTGTACAAGAGCGATATTTGCAGTACGGTTTGGATCATATTCAACAGTTTTAACAACTGCTTCAACGCCATCTTTATTACGTTTGAAGTCAATCAAACGGTAGTGACGTTTGTGTCCGCCACCTTGGTGACGTACAGTAATACGACCGTTGTTGTTACGACCAGCTTTGTTCTTAAGAGAAACAAGCAATGATTTTTCAGGAGTGCTTGTAGTGATTTCTGCGAAATCCAAAGAAGTCATGTTACGACGGCCATTTGTCGTTGGTTTATAAACTTTAATACCCACGTTAATTTCTCCTTTGATTATTCAGCTTCAGCTGCAAACAACTCGATTGCTTTTGAATCAGCTGTAAGAGTGATGATAGCTTTTTAGTTTTTGAAGTGAAACCAGTGTAACGTCCAACACGTTTTTGTTTTGGCTTAACAGTTACAGTGTTCACGCTAGCAACTTTAACACCTTCAAATGCAGCTTCAACTGCTTGTTTGATCAAGAGTTTGTGTGCACGTGTATCAACTTCGAAAGTGTATTTTCCTGCTTCAAGAGCAACCATAGATTTCTCAGTGATAACAGGTTTTTTGATTACGTCATACAAATTCATTATGCAAGAACCTCCTCGATTGATGAGATAGCTTCTTTAGTAACAAGAAGTTTATCTGCGTTTACGATGTCAAGTACACTTGCAGTTGCAGGAGTTGCAACAGTTACGTTTGCAAGGTTACGAGCTGAAAGTTCAGCGAATTTGTTTCCTTCTTCAACGATAACAAGTACTTTTGAATCGATGCTAAGAGCTGAAAGAACTTTTGCGAATTCAGCAGTTTTTGGAGCTGCAAATGAAAGAGCTTCAACTGCTACAAATTTATCTTCTGCAACTTTAGCTGAGTAAACAGATTTCAATGCAAGGCGACGAACTTTTTGTGGAAGTTTGTATCCGTATGAACGTGGAGTTGGTCCGAAGACAACACCACCGCCACGCCATTGTGGTGAGCGGATAGAACCTTGACGAGCACGTCCAGTTCCTTTTTGACGCCATGGTTTACGTCCACCACCTGATACTGCTGAACGGTTTTTTACCGCATGAGTACCTTGGCGAAGGCTAGCGCGTTGGCTGATTACGACATCAAATACTACTGATTCGTTTGGTTCGATACCGAAGATAGCGTCGTTAAGTTCAACTGAGCTAACTTCTTTACCAGTTTGGTCAAATAGTTTTACGTTTGCCATTTTTAACTGATTTCTCCTTTCTTATTATTTAGCAGCTTTAACTGCTGATTTGATAGTGATAAGAGATTTCTTAGCACCTGGTACGTTACCTTTGATGAGGATAACGTTTTTCTCTGGGATAACTTGTACAACTTCAAGGTTTTGAATTGTCACACGGTTGCCACCCATACGTCCTGCCAAGTGTTTGTTTTTGAAAACACGGTTAGGCGCAACAGGTCCCATTGAACCTGGACGACGGTGGTAACGAGAACCGTGAGCCATAGGTCCGCGTGATTGACCGTGGCGTTTGATAACACCTTGGAAACCTTTACCTTTTGAAGTACCAGTTACGTCAACAACATCTCCAGCTTCGAATGTGTCAACAGTGATTTCTGATCCAACTTCCAAGCCTTCAATGTTTTTGAATTCACGAATGAAGCGCTTAGGAGCTGTGTTAGCTTTCGCTACGTGGCCTTTGGCAGGTTTGTTGCTCAATACTTCGCGTTTGTCGTCAAAACCAACTTGAACTGCTTCGTAACCGTCTGTTTCAACAGTTTTAACTTGAAGCACAACGTTTGGAGTAGCTTCGATGACAGTAACAGGGATAAATTCACCTGCTTCAGTGAAGATTTGAGTCATTCCCACTTTTTTCCCTAAGATTCCTTTTGTCATGAGAAAATATTTCCTTTACTTTATTGTATTTCAAAAAGTTTTTTATGAGCGTTTTTTATGCTCAAAAAAGTTTTTAACGAGCGTTTTTTATGCTCAATCAAATCAAGCCTTAAATTAAAGTTTGATTTCTACGTTCACACCACTTGGAAGATCAAGTTTCATCAAAGCGTCAACTGTTTTTTGAGTTGGGTTGATGATGTCAATAAGACGTTTGTGTGTACGCATTTCAAATTGTTCGCGAGAATCTTTATATTTGTGAGTCGCACGAATAATTGTGTAGAGACTACGTTCAGTTGGAAGTGGAACTGGTCCAGCAACTGTCGCACCTGTGCGAGTTGCAGTTTCTACGATTTTTTCTGCCGCTGTATCAAGCGTACGGTGTTCGTAAGCTTTCAAACGGATACGAATTTTTTGTTTGCCATTTTTTCTCCTCTTTCGTCTATTTAAGATAATAGGCTAGCTCCTCAAGAAAACCAACACGGATTGCGTGGCAGTGCAACCAGGCGTGTCGCAACCTCTTGTATCATAGCTAAGCGCTGTATTTACAGCACCATAATATAATAACAAAAGAACCCACTCATTGCAAGGTTTTTTTAAAATTTTTCCTTTTTCTTCCTTATTTTTTACAAAATCAAAAATCCATCCTTTAGATTGGATGGATTGTCGCATTCTTAACTGTTCTGTTCCTTATAATCATATCCCATGTGCTCATAGGCTTTAGCCGTTGCGACACGTCCTGTTCGTGTACGCATAATAAAACCTTTCTGGATAAGGTAGGGCTCATACATATCTTCTACCGTCTCTCGCTCTTCAGCAATATTCACTGACAAAGTACCTAGGCCAACGGGTCCTCCCCCATACATTTCAATCATAGTTCGGAGAATTTTTTGGTCAACATAGTCTAGTCCTTCGCGATCCACATCCAACATCGTCAATGCCTTATCCGCAATCTTATCATCAATGATACCATTACCCATAATTTGTGCGTAATCCCGCACGCGCTTAAGTAGACGGTTGGCAATACGTGGCGTCCCTCTACTACGACGAGCTAATTCCAAAGCGGCTTCTGGTGTTATGGTCATTTCAAAAATTTCCGATGTTCGTTCTACAATTTCTGTCAAATCAGGTAACTCGTAATATTCCATATGACCATTAATCCCAAATCGAGCCCTCAAAGGATTTGACAACATACCTGCTCGTGTAGTTGCACCGACCAAGGTGAAAGGAGGTAACTCAAGATGGACACTACGACTTGTCTCACCAGCACCAATCATGATATCAATATAGTAATCTTCCATGGCACTATAAAGAACTTCTTCAACTGCCATTGGCATCCGATGAATCTCATCAATAAATAAGATATCTCCTGGCTCTAGGTCATTGAGTATAGCAACCAAATCACCAGCTTTTTCAATAGCAGGTCCAGATGTTTGCTTCAAATTAACACCCATCTCATTAGCAATGACAAATGCCATAGTTGTCTTACCTAAACCTGGAGGTCCAAACAAAAGAGTGTGATCCAAGGCCTCATCACGAAGTTTTGCTGCTTCTATAAATATTTTTAATTGGTCTTTAACCTTGTCTTGACCAATGTATTCCTTAAAATATTGAGGACGAAGAGTACGCTCAACATACTCTTCATCTCCTAATAAATCATTATCTAATATTCTTGCCATAGGCTTATTTTAGCACAAAACAAAAAACGCAGTCAAAATTTGTCATCAAAAAAAGAAGACAGATGCTGCCTTCTCTTTATATCATTTTTTACCACCTTTAACTGGCGACTTATCAGCTTGGGCAATGGCCTCTTTGATCGTATTGGTATATAATTTAGCACCACGGTTAATAGAGTCACTATCGGAGCCAAAATGCACACCATCTGTGCCATTCCAAATAGAAATATTGTCCTTAGCCACTTGGTACCAATCAGCAACCGTTACAAAGTCGTATTTCTTAGCCATCTCCAATTCATACTTACGCAACTGAACCAAAGATGCAGCTTCACTTCCAGACTTACTACCATTATATGGTGTCACAAAGATGATATGGTGGCCTTTAGGTAGATTTTTAATCATTTTATTAATAACCCCTTTATAGTCATCAATCTCATTAACACCACCAGCAATAACAACATCCTTGGCAAGTGCATTACTATCTGCATAATTCTTAAGCAAATCATTGATTGTTGATAAGTTACGGCTGACAACTGCATCCATATAGACGTTATCAATTTTCGATTCAATCTGATCCTTCGACCTAAGCGCAACAGAATCCCCTAGAATTGTCACTCCCTTATTAACACCAAAAGAAGTAGCCTGACTATGTTCCGCATTAGCACGCGTTAATTTCATCTTAGTCTGAGCTTGCGATAAACCATTGGCTTGTAAATCTTTTTCAAAGTTCCCAACAGCTGGTGCAAAGAGCGAAATCAGTACCGTAATCAACGTGAGCCCACTAAAGACATAAAACACAATATTGCGATAAGGAGACAAATCCAAATCTATACCAAAAAGATTCGCTTTTCTTCCTGCAATAAATGGCTCTATTATATAGTAGGAAAGTGTTGCAAAGACAATTGATAAAATAGTGGTCACTATTACAGCAACAAGATTATTTGTTAATTGACTAAAGATAATATAAAGTGGCCAGTGGAAAAGATAAACACTATAACTAATCTCTGCCAAATAACTAATGACAGCAGGCTCTGATTTCCCAGGTAACTTTTCATGAAGAATACGCGCCGAATAAATCATGACAGATGTAAACAAACTAGCTAAAGCAAAGCCAAATAAATAGGTAAGGCGCTCTTCAAAATGAAGTACTAATCCTAACAATAATAATAGGGCAAAGCTTCCAACCATATATAGGACTGTCTTTTTCAGATCCCAAAGGCGAATATTTTTCTTGAACCTAGCAGTCGTCTCATGCACACCTGAAAGCGTCGCAAAAAGCGAACCTAAAAAGAAAGGATAAGCATGGGTAATCGATGAGAAGTAGAGACGAGAAAAGCTATCAACAAAGAAAGCACTAATAAACATTGATAAGAAGCTTACCGCAAAACAAGTAAGCGAAACTATGAAAACTAGCCCTCTAAATTGATTTTGGTGCTTGACACGCTTAGCTAAGAACCAGAGCAAAGCTCCCCAGAGAATGTAGTAGTGAACCTCGATAGCCAGACTCCACGTATGGAGATAAATATGCTGGTTAAACTGATTCTCATAATTTCCTCCGGTCCAAATTTCATAATAGTTAGTCACAAAACCAAGAACAGAGGTGATTTGACGTCCAATACCTGCTATGAAATCATTTCGAACTAGGAGTGCCAAGGGGGTGCAGATAAGAACCATCAATACAAGCGGTGGTACTATCCGGTAAAAACGACGTCGCATAAAACCAAGATAATCAATACGATGCGTTCTAGACACTTCATCAATAAGAAGAGCTGTAATCAGATACCCCGAGAAAGTAAAGAAGACATCAACACCAATGAACCCCCCAGGAAGAACACTTGGGAAGAAATGATAAACAAGAACTAAGAGAAGTCCTGTCACACGAATATAAGAAAACCAGTTAATTCTCATCCTTTAAAAATCCCCTGTTTAAATTTTCCTTTGTAGGTAACTTTATTTTCAGTAGTCAATTTACCTTGACCATCAGCTTGACCAGATTTGAATTCCCCCACATAGGTCCAACCCTCGTGAGATTTGAATGTTCCTTGACCATTAAAGGAACCATTCTTAAATTCACCTGTATAGGTGTCGCCATTATCATAAGTCAGAGTTCCTTGACCATTTAAACGGTGGTTTTGCATTTGACCTTTATAGGTAATTTTAGTCCCATCAACCTTGATAGAGTGCTGTGTTTTTATAGTCACTAAAAACAAGGACAATGCGCAAAGAATAATAACTCCTACTGCGATACGTTCAAATTGATTACGATCAATCTCAATATTTTTAAGATCAATATTTTTAAAATCAAAATCTTTTAATTGTTTAAAATTCATTGTCTATCCTTAATCCATTGTAACCAATCTTGGCAACCTTCCATTACCAATTTGTATGTTTCTTCAAAGTCCCCTGTATACCACGGGTCCGGAACTCCACCAGACCGAAAAAGCTTGATCTTATCATCATAACGTCCCGCAGATAATTGTAAAAGATCATCAACATTTGACTCATCCATTCCTAAAATTAAATCAAAAGATTCAAAATCTAACTGATTAATCTGCTGTGATCTCTTAGAAGGATCAAAAGAAATCGCATATTTTCTTAAAATTTTTTGCGTTCCCTGGTGAACTGGGTTTCCATGTTCCCATGAAGATGTTGCACGACTCTCAATCTGCAAAGCTTCCTCTTGATTAAGTGCTTTCATCACAAATTCTGCCATAGGGCTACGACAAATGTTGCCTAAACAAACAAATACAATCTTCTTCATTATCCACCTCTTGTCAAAGATATTAAGAGATATAGTTACTTATTTTACCACATTGAGAGTCCGCATTTGAAATAATAAAGTAAATGCTCACTCATTTTCATCTAATCAACCCATATTATACCGAAAAACTAATCAAATAGAAAGACTTCTTCCTTATTACTGTCGAAAATTTAGCAAGCACTTTCCCTAACAATTACTGGCCTCTGTCAGCCTTTACTAGGTTTAAGATTCAGAAAAAAAGAACCTATTTTCTAGATTCTTCCTTAATGTGTTATTAAATATTTGACCAGACACTTTCAAGAATATTAGTTTGCTCACGATCTGGTCCTACTGAAAAGGTAGAAATACGTACACTTACCAATTCACCAACACGACGAACATAATTACGGGCATTTTCAGGAAGCTCATCTAAACTACGGCAACCTGTGATGTCTTCTTCCCAACCTGGTAACTCTTCATAGATTGGTTTACAACGTTTCAATTGTTCAAGACTAGCTGGATAGTAATCGATGCGCTTACCATCAAGATCATAAGCTACACAAATTTTCACCGTATCAAGACCTGACAAAACATCAATACAGTTCAAGCTAAGGTTTGTGATTCCTGATACACGACGGCTATGACGCATCACGACTGAGTCAAACCATCCCACACGACGTGGGCGTCCAGTTGTTGTTCCATACTCATGACCAACTTCACGGATGCGTTCACCCACTTCATCAGACAATTCAGTTGGGAATGGTCCGTCACCAACACGGCTCGTATAGGCCTTACATACACCAACCACTTTATTGATTTTAGATGGACCAACACCAGAACCAATTGTAACACCCCCCGCAACTGGGTTTGATGACGTTACAAATGGATACGTTCCCTGGTCAATGTCAAGCATAACTCCTTGAGCTCCTTCAAAGAGAACACGTTTGCCAGCGTCAAGAGCATCATTCAAGATAACAGATGTATCCGTGACATACTGTTTAATTTGTTGGCCGTAAGCATAATATTCTTCAAAAATATCATCGAATGACAGTCCTTCAGACCCATACATCTTAGTAAAGAGACGATTTTTTTCAGCCAAGTTTGTCTTCAAACGTTCAGCAAAGACTTCCTTGTCCAAAAGGTCTGCAATACGAATACCGACACGCGCAGCCTTATCCATATAAGCTGGACCGATGCCTTTATTAGTTGTACCAATCTTATTGTCACCCTTAGCAGCTTCTTGCAGTTGATCAAGTTTAATATGGTATGGCAAGATAACATGCGCACGATCAGAAACACGAAGACTGTCTGTTGACACACCTTCCGCATGAAGATATTCCAACTCTTTGACAAGTGATTTAGGATTGACCACTACACCATTCCCAATAACAGAGATTTTTCTGGGAAGAAAATACCTGACGGAATCAAGTGCAATTTGAATTTCTTACCATCGATAACAATCGTGTGACCTGCATTGTCTCCACCTTGATAGCGTGCGATCACTTCGGCATCTTGACTTAGGAAATCTGTTATTTTCCCTTTACCTTCATCACCCCACTGGGTACCTACAACAACTACTGATGTCATATTATTTTGATAACGGACAGCTCTACCTTTACGAGACTGTCCCCACCTTTCTTGAAAAACTTCACGGTGGGAATTTCACCCACAAGTTTTGCGTTACAGTTTATTATAGCAGAAAAAAGTCCTTTTGTTCAATGTTGAAAGCGTTTCTTACAAAATATTCTGACAGTTACAGCTAAGATTGCAACTAGTGATTTACTATATCTTTTTAATCTTTCATCTTATATAGACTTACCAGCTATTTATATGAGGAAATCGTTATAATAATTAATTAATCTGCTTCATATAATGATTCAACTGCTTTTGATTCTTTATAACAATTGTTTTGTCAGGATATTTTTTAATAACTGCTTTATATTGCTTTACATATTTATTTGAACGACCATCTAATAAAATCCATTTCATAAACTCAAAGTCAAATTTTTCATTACAGTCCTCTGCCATACTGGGACGTGCATGTCCCCTATATTTTAGATATCGCCTGAAAACCCGAGAGAGACAATTAAATCTGTTAAAGCTGAAATATATAATACAGTCCGCCTCTCTCATGCGTTCTTCATAAAGACAGGTCAAGTAATTCCCTTCAATAATCCAATCACATTGTAGCATGAATCTTGATATATCGTTAGCCATTTCATCAATTGTCCGCTCTTGCCAATTTGATGTGAAATGAATTTTATCTAAATGGAGTACATCACAATTGTAATGTTGACCTAAAAAACTAGCCAAAGTCGACTTTCCAGAACCACTATAGCCGATGATTGCTATTTTCAACACCTGTCTCCTTTTCAATTTCATTCCTTAACTAATATCATAGCATAAAGTGTACACCTTGCAGAGACATTACCGAAAAGTAATCGCTTCAGACAAACAAAAAAGCCTTAATCTCAAGGCTTTTTCTTATTGTTTAGCTGCCCCCTACAGGGCTCGAACCTGTGACCCATGGATTAAGAGTCCACTGCTCTACCAACTGAGCTAAGGAGGCTGGATGCTGTATTGGTACCGATGATCCACGGTTTGTATTGAACCCGCGACGTAAAAAAGCAGGTGGGCGACTCGCTACTAACTTAAGTTGCTTCTGGGTGAGCCAGCCTGCACACTGTTAATAGACCTCTGTCTCCCGATAATACAAAAATTAGTCGGTCAACACTTATATGTGGATTCGTATACCACAGCAATTTCTATGCTCCTATGATACCACTTTTGAAAATTATTGCAAGAGGAAAAGTCAATTTTTTTGCAATCGTTTTCGTTAGCACCTATCTCGCTTGTTATTTTGACAGCTTATCGATTCGCTCTTTGTTAGCTCCAAGAGCTCTCTCATATTTCCCAGTCTCATTCGGTTGGAAATAATTGACGTCTCTTAGTTTATCTGGAAGGTATTGTTGCTTAACCCACTTTTCGGGATAAGCATGTGGATATTTGTAATCTTGCGCATTTCCTAGTTCCTTACTTCCTGCATAATGTCCATCTCTCAAATGACGAGGAATCGGTAAATTTCCAGACTTTCTAAGATCTGCCAGCGCAGCGTCCATTGCCACATAGGCCGAATTTGACTTAGGTGATAAAGCTAAGTCAATAACCACATTTGCAATCAAAATACGTGCCTCCGGAAAGCCTACTTTCTGCGCAGCTTCCAAGGCTGTGACAGTATGAACCTGTGCATCTGGATTAGCTAAACCAATATCCTCGTAAGCAATCACAGTTAACCGACGTGCTAGGCTTGGAAGGTCTCCTGCTTCAACCAAACGTGCTGCATAATGAAGACTGGCATTGACGTCAGAGCCTCGAATCGATTTTTGCAAGGCAGAAAGCACATCATAGTGCCCATCACCATCTTTATCCATGGTGATATAACTACGTTGCAAACTATTCTCAACGGTATCTAAAGTAACATGGCGCTCCCCACCTTCTGAAGGTTGAGTTGACATAACCGCCAAGTCCAAGGAATTGTAGGCCGAACGTAAATCGCCATTGGTAGCTGTAGCTATGAAATCTAGAGCATCATCATCTAACTGGACATCAAAATCAAACCCACGTTCTCGATCTTCCAAAACACCCTGAATAGCTACCTTAATATCCGTATTGGAAAGGGGTTCCAATTCAAATATTTGTACCCGACTACGAATGGCTGGAGTCACAGAAAAAATGGATTCTCAGTTGTAGCCCCAATCATGATAATTTTACCGTTTTCTAACAACGGCAATAAAAATCTTGCTTAGCTTTATCCAAACGATGGATTTCATCTAGGAGCAGAACCAAACCACCTGAAAACTTAGCTTCTTCTGCAATTTCCTGCAGCCGTTTCTTGCTATCAACAGTTGCATTAAAGGTTCTAAAAGCAAATTTTGTTGTTCCTGCAATGGCACTGGCTATTGAGGTTTTTCCAATTCCCGGTGGCCCATAAAGAATCATTGAGGACAGCATGTTTGCCTCTACCATACGGCGAATGATTTTTCCTTTACCAACTAAATGCTTTTGACCTATCACTTCCGAAATTGTGCGTGGGCGCATACGTAGTGCAAGATTATCTGGCATTTTTTCTCCTCTTTAGGGTTGTCTTTTCATTATAATAAGCATATACTATTTTTTCCTAAAAAGAAATTATAAATTGTTCTTGTCAAACCTAGTTTCTTATGATAGAATGTTTTGGTATGTGGTGCTAGCACATCCGTAATAAATTCTACCTAGGAGGAAAACACGAAATGGCTAAAGTATGTTACTTTACAGGACGTAAAACTGTTTCTGCAAACAACCGTTCACACGCTATGAACAAAACTAAACGTGCCGTTAAACCTAACCTTCAAAAAGTTACTATCCTTGTTGATGGTAAACCTAAAAAAGTTTGGGCTTCAGCTCGTGCACTTAAATCTGGTAAAGTTGAACGCGTTTAATCTTATTAGATATTAAGAGGGATGACTCCAGTCATCTCTTTTTTGTTCATTGTCTTTCCCTTTTGAGTAGACTTATGTTATAATAAAGAACTAACAGATAATTCTTATAGAAAGAAGGTGTCAGTATGGGATTTACAGATGAAACTGTTCGTTTCAACCTCGACGACGGTAGCAAAGATGAAATCAGTAATACTTTGACAAATGTCTACCGTTCGTTGGCAGAGAAAGGTTATAATCCTATCAACCAAATCGTCGGTTATGTTCTGAGCGGTGACCCTGCTTATGTTCCGCGTTATAATGACGCCCGTAACCAGATTCGTAAATACGAACGTGATGAAATCGTTGAAGAACTCGTTCGCTATTATCTTAAAGGAAATGGAATTGACCTCTAATGCGAGTAATGGGACTTGATGTTGGCTCAAAAACAGTGGGGGTTGCTATTAGTGATCCTCTCGGTTTTACAGCCCAAGGCGTCGAAATTATCAAAATTGACGAAGAAGCTGAAGAGTTTGGTTTCGACCGCCTCGGTGAACTCGTTAAAGAGTATAAAGTAGACAAGTTTGTCGTTGGTCTTCCAAAAAATATGAATAATACTGAAGGCCCTCGTGTCGAGGCAAGCAAAGCTTATGGTAACAAAATTAAGGAAATCTTTGGAATTCCTGTAGATTACCAAGATGAGCGCTTAACAACTGTTCAAGCAGAACGTATGCTGGTTGAGCAAGCAGATGTCAGCCGTGGTAAACGCAAAAAAGTTATTGATAAATTAGCCGCCCAACTTATCCTGCAAAACTACCTCGATCGAATGTTTTAAGAAACTACAATAGAGTCCGATAGTCCAATGCCAGTCTAGTAAACTCATTGTCGAGTATATTAGCTTTACCTAACTATTTGGCTCTTGCTTCAATAAGGAGAACAATATGTCACACAATCACGATCATAACCATGACCATGAAGTTATTACCTTAGTAGACGAACAAGGAAATGAAACTCTTTTTGAAATCTTGTTAACTATTGATGGACGTGAAGAATTCGGAAAAAACTATGTTCTTTTGGTACCAGCCGGTGCAGAAGAAGATGCTAACGGAGAGATTGAAATTCAAGCTTATTCTTTCACTGAAAATGAAGATGGTACCGAAGGTGACCTTCAACCAATCCCTGAAGACTCAGATGCTGAATGGGATATGATTGAAGAAGTCTTCAATAGCTTCATTGATGAGAATTAAAAAGTATTGACGAACATACTGAATTATTTTACCAATTTTGTTCATTGTCTAACTTCTATCAAGTTGACTGAGGGTTTGACAACTATAACTATGCAGGTGAAATCACATCAGTTACTAGGAGAGAAAGGATTGAGATTTTGTTCTCAATCCTTTTTTAGTAATTATTAATTTAATTTAAGAAATTAGAGAGAAATTGACTAAATAGTATTATCTGATATACTGGAAATAAGACAATCAGGGGATTATTTCCTTTTATTCATAACTTTCCAAATAACAATAAAGGAGTCTAATTGTGAGTCAATATAGCGAAGACAATACTTTACAATCGGGTAGCTATCAGGGCTACCATCGAAGCCACCATCAATCTCATGCAAATGATGAGAAACAAGATGAGAAAATTGAAGTAGCAATTCAAGGGCATACAAATGAATCGAGTTCTTCTCTGAAAGATAAAGCCCCTATAACTGCGATTCCATGGAAGCATAAGAGTCACATTCTCATTCTTAGTCTGATCTTGAGCATTTTTAGCATCTCAGTGCCTTGCTTTACAGACTTTGCAAATAGTATGCAGTCCCAAAACCTTTACATTGCAAAGATGTTTGCCAATGGCAGCCTACCTTACTCTGACTTTTTTACAACGGGTGGCTTCTTCTATTATTTCTTAGTTTCCTTAGCTTTTCGCTTGGGATCAACACTTTGGCTAATTCCCATACAGTTTCTTACCTACTATCTTTCTGGTAGTTTTCTTTACAAGACTGTCATGCACATGACAAGTAAGAAGGAAATTGCTACTTTCATTAGCTTTATTTTCTTCGTAATTAATGGAACGCTTGGTTTTGGCGGCCTCTACCCTATCCAATTCGCAATGCCATTTGTCCTTGGAGCCATTTTCTTCTTGACCCGTTACTTTGCTGGTCACAGTCGTGATGAAGCTTTTATTCTTTACGGATTGGCTGGCACTGCTGGAGCCTTCTTTGAAGCGCGAACACTCATTTTTTGGATATTGTCACTAGTGACAATTTTCGTTTACAACCTTGTCAACAAGCACTTTTTCCGTGGTTTTTACCAAGTCCTCTGTATAATTTTTGGTAATATTCTGGTACTGTATCTATGCCTTTACTTTATTTTAAATTTACAGATTACATCAGACTATATCAACCAAGTGTTGATCTACAGCTTTACACATCTTGCTGTAGAAAATAACGACTATCTGTTAACCCTAGTTTATCAAATCTTTGCCGTTCTAGGATCTGGACTACTTATTGGTGCCGTAACTACAGGTAATCATCTTCTTGGTGAAGCTAAAGATAAAAGTATCAAATGGGTACTGCTCATTAGTTTTGTCTTTACAGTAGTTTACAGCTTATTTTCTCGAAGCTTTGGTCTTTACAGTATTCTCAACATAGTACCTTATGGCCTTGTTCTGACTGCGCTTTCGTTAGATGATGCTACTAAAAAAAGAGCTGAACGCACCTCTCACAGACGTCGTAATGTTAGCCAGATTCATGCACTTAAAGTTTTTGGTATTTTCCTCAGTCGAAACTATTTCTTACCACTACTAGTCTTTGCATTTGCTTTTGCTATGCCAATCATCATGTTCCTATTTAATTTAGAAAATAATGCTGAACGCAGTACTGTCGCAAATTATATCGTTAAAAAAACTAAGAAAGACGAAACCATCTACGTCTATGATTCTACAGCAAAAATTTATTTGGATAGTGGTCGTAAATCAGCTTCACAATTTGTTCTTCCAGAACTCAATACAGCAAAATCTAGCCATAAAAAAGCTATCTCAGATACACTTATCCAAGATTCTGCACAATATATCGTTGTCCAAGAAAACACTCGCTTACCTTCCGATGTTAAATCAACGCTTTCTAAGAACTATAAAAAAGTTTCTATGAAGGGGATTGAACGATATACTCTTTATGTTCTAAAATAACTCAAAAAATCAATATATAGTGGTTGGAATAAAAATATACCACAATATATTGATTTTTTCTGCCTAGTGCTATAATTAGTAGCGAGGTGAATTTTAGATGATAACATTAGAAAAAGAAAAGGTTACTGTCAACCCCGATATCAAAGTCATCAAACGTGATGGACGTATGGTTGCCTTTGATTCAAGTAAGATATATGAAGCTATTCTCAAAGCTAGTGATGCTATTACACCTGTTACACCTCTAATTGAGGTTAAATTGGAGAGTATTGCCAATCGTATTGTGGCTGAAATCAATGATCGCTTTTCTCAAAATGTCAAGATATATGAAATTCAGAGCATTGTAGAGCACGAGTTGCTCTCAGCCAACGAATATGCTATCGCTCAAGAATATATTAACTATCGTACCAAACGTGATTTTGAGCGTTCTCAGGCCACTGACATCAATTTCACCATTAACAAACTCGTCAATAAAGACCAAGCTGTTGTCCACGAAAATGCCAATAAAGACAGCGACTTATACAATACACAACGTGATTTAACCGCAGGAATTGTTGGAAAATCTGTAGGCCTTAAGATGCTTCCTTCACATGTAGCAAATGCCCATCAAAAAGGAGACATCCACTTCCACGATTTAGACTATAGTCCTTACACACCTATGACCAACTGTTGTTTGATTGACTTCAAAGGCATGTTGGCAAATGGGTTTAAAATTGGTAATGCGGAAGTTGAAAGTCCCAAGTCCATTCAAACTGCAACTGCACAAATTTCACAAATCATCGCAAATGTCGCCTCTAGTCAGTATGGTGGCTGTACAGCGGACCGTATTGATGAGTTTTTAGCTCCATATGCTCAATTAAATTATAAGAAGCACTTGGCCGATGCTGAGGTTTGGGTTGCTGAAGATAAACGAGAAGATTATGCACGTGCTAAAACGCGTAAAGATATCTATGATGCCATGCAATCTCTTGAATATGAGATTAATACCCTTTTCACATCGAATGGACAAACTCCCTTTACCTCTCTCGGTTTTGGTTTGGGAACCAACTGGTTTGAGCGTGAAATTCAAAAAGCTATTCTACAAGTTCGTATTTTAGGACTTGGGTCAGAACATCGTACAGCGATTTTCCCTAAGCTTATTTTCACCCTGAAACGTGGACTTAACTTGGAACCTGAGTCACCTAACTATGATATCAAACAGTTAGCTCTTGAATGTGCGACCAAGCGAATGTATCCAGATGTGCTTTCATACGATAAAATTATTGAATTGACAGGTTCCTTCAAGGCTCCTATGGGATGTCGTTCTTTCCTACAAGGGTGGAAGGATGAAAATGGTGTTGAAGTTAACTCTGGACGAATGAACCTTGGTGTTGTAACCCTTAATCTTCCTAGAATCGCTTTAGAGTCTAAGGGTGAGAAGAAAAAGTTCTGGGAAATCTTTGAGGAACGAATGGGAATTGCCAAAGATGCTCTCGTCTATCGAGTTGAACGTGCCAAAGAAGCTACACCTGCCAATGCACCTATCCTTTATCAGTATGGTGCTTTTGGTCAGCGTCTAGGTAAATGCGACAGTGTCGACCAACTTTTCAAACATCGCCGTGCAACCGTATCACTTGGTTACATTGGACTTTATGAAGTAGCATCTGTTTTTTATGGTAGCGATTGGGAAACTAATTCAGAAGCCAAGGCATTTACTTTAGCTATCGTTAAAGCTATGAAAAATGCTTGTGAAAATTGGTCGGACGAATATGATTATCATTTCTCTGTTTATTCAACACCATCAGAAAGTTTGACTGATCGTTTCTGTCGCCTGGATACTGAAAAATTTGGTATTGTCAGTGATATTACAGATAAAGAATATTACACCAACTCCTTCCACTACGATGTTCGTAAAAATCCAACACCATTTGAAAAGTTGGAATTTGAGAAAGATTACCCAGAAGCTGGGGCAACTGGTGGATTCATCCATTATTGTGAATATCCAGTCCTCCAACAAAACCCTAAAGCACTTGAAGCTGTCTGGGATTTTGCCTACGACCGTGTCGGCTATCTTGGTACTAATACTCCAATTGATAAATGCTACAAGTGTGACTTTGAAGGGGATTTCACTCCAACAGAACGTGGATTCATGTGCCCTAACTGTGGCAATACAGATCCTAAAACAGTTGATGTCGTAAAACGCACATGTGGTTATTTAGGAAATCCACAGGCACGCCCAATGGTTAAAGGACGCCACAAAGAAATCTCAGCCCGAGTCAAACATATGAATGGCTCAACTATAAAATATGAAGGAAAACATATCTAACATATCATAGGAGATGTTATCACAAACTAGAAGCAGCTGGACGATACCCTCCAACTGCTTTGCTTATTTCATTTTTAGAAAGGAATAGCATGGGAAAATATCAATTAGATTATAAAGGTATGCAGCAAGTGGAACGTTACCACGAAAAAAATGCAACCGTCAAAAATAATAAAAAAGCACGTGTCCAGGCTCTTTTGAAAAAAGCTGGAAAGAAGAAATAAGATGATTTTACGCCGACCAAGTCAAGCAGATAAAGAAGCTATCTTAGAAATGATGGATGAATTTGAAAGAGAGCATTCTGCCCATGACGGTGGATTTTGGAATGCAGACAACTTTATTTATGAAGAGTGGCTAGAAGAAAATTTTCAGGCAGAAGCAGGACTCAATATTCCTGAAAATTGGGTTCCTGCTATCCAGCTGGTTAGCTTCAACGAAGTAGGTCATGCTCTTGGCTTTCTCAACCTCCGTCTCCGATTAAATGACTACTTACTAGAAAAAGGTGGTCATATTGGCTACTCTATCCGTCCGTCTGAAAGAGGTAAGGGATATGCTAAAGAATCTCTCCGCCAAGGCTTGCAAATGGCCAAGAAAAAGAATATTACTAGAGCTCTAATAACCTGTAATATCGAAAATTTTGCTAGTCGTGCTGTTATCTTAGCCAATGGTGGTCAGTTGGAGAATATTCACAATGAAACTGAGCGCTATTGGATAGATTTGGAGTAGAATTATGACATGGAATACACCAAAACCTCAAGAATGGAAGTCTGAAGAACTTAGTCAAGGACGCATTATTGACTACAAAGCTTTTAACTTCGTCGATGGCGAAGGGGTGCGTAACTCACTTTATGTCTCTGGCTGTATGTTTCATTGCGAGGGATGTTATAATGCTGCCACCTGGTCCTTTAAGGCAGGGATGCCCTATACTAAAGAACTTGAGGAACAAATCATGCAGGACCTAGCTCAACCTTACGTACAAGGTCTCACGCTACTGGGTGGTGAACCCTTCCTAAACACAGGAATTCTCATTCCCCTAGTCAAACGAATTCGTGAGGAACTCCCGGAAAAAGATATTTGGTCTTGGACTGGTTATACTTGGGAGGAGTTGATGCTTGAAACTCCTGATAAGATCGAGCTTCTTCATCTCATTGACATTCTCGTAGATGGACGCTTTGACATTACTAAAAAGAACCTTATGCTTCAGTTTCGAGGATCGTCTAATCAACGTATTATTGATGTCAAAAAATCTTTTAATCAAGGAGAAGTCGTTATTTGGGACAAGTTAAATGATGGTCAAACTAACTATGAGCAAGTCGATCGTAAAGATATGATATAAAGAAAAGTCTGAGTTCAAAAAACTCAGGCTTTTTTCTAAACTATTTTAACAAAGAACAGCTCATGCTCAGAGGATAAATCTTCACGATAGTGAAACTCATCAAAGGATAATTTTCGTAAGTCATCAATGGTTTGACAATTTTCTTTCATTACAGCCGTCAAAAAAGCCCCTCTAGCTTTTTTAGAAATCGTTGAATGTGTCTTAAGAAGACCATTACGGTCTTCCATAAAACTAACTGTGAATAACTGCTTACGAAGAGCTGGACTAAAGACATCTTCAAATTCACTTGAAAGTAAAGAAACAACTGGAACTTGACTCTCTTCTAGGAATTGATCATATTCAGCACGCCAGTAGTTTTTTAAGGACCGACCATTAACCTTAACCTTCGTATGAAAGTCATGACGATGTTCTTGAATTGAATAAAAAGCTGGAATAATCCCATAAAAAGAAGATGTAATAAATACCTGTTGGCTTAAAAAATCTTTTTCACATGTGGATAAGTCACTACGTTTAATATGGCGATACATCAAGCCATTAAAAAGCTCTATTGCAGGATAGCTCCTTGCTTCCCCAGCCAACATTCTATCCCAGCGCTGCTTCTCTTTCTCAGCCTGCTCAGGCTTTATTTTATAAGCTGTGGATAATTCTTCTGTGGATAACTTTGCCATTTCTTTGAGAATAACCACACTCTTTTCAGAAATCTTCTGATACGGAACTTCATTGAGGGTCTTCATTTCTTTTGCAGTTGGAATCAAAAATCTAATCATACTGTTATTGTAAGGTCATGTAAACATTTCGTCAAGAATTCTCTCTAGTAAAAAAGAAGTCAACAGACGTCAACTTCCTTTTTACTTAGTCATCTAAATCAACAAAACGACCTAGAATATGTACATTTTCAGCAATAGAAACAAATGCTTTAGGGTCTGCTTTTCTCATGTAATACTTAAAATCAGTGTACTCTTCACGGGTAATAATAGTCAGCAAAACTGCTTTTTTTTCATGATTATAAGTACCTTCCGCATCATTGATCATTGTTACTCCACGGTGGAGTTTCTTCTGAATCATTCGTACAACTGGATCAGGATTACTTGTAACAATCATAGCCTGCATTTTCTTTTGCTTAGTAAAAATCGCATCCGTTACTCGGCTTGAGACAAAAATTGTCACCATTGAATACAGGGCATATTTCCAACCAAAAAGTATACCGGCAAAAATCATGATAATCCCATTGACAATCAGAGAGATATTTCCCACATCACGACCAGTTTTCTTACGAATGGTAAGGCTGACAATATCCGTACCTCCACTTGAAATACGAGATTTCAAACCAAATCCAATACCTGTACCCATAACCAAGCCACCGAAGATAGCATTAATCAAAGGATCCTCAGTCAAGGTAACATGAGGCATTACCTGAATGAACAGGGAGCTCATTGTTACTGTAATGAAGGTGAAGATAGTAAACTTATGGCCAATTTTATTCCATGCAAGAATCAAGAGCGGAATATTAATAGCATAAAAAGTCAATGATACAGGAATCTCAAAACCAAGAGTTCTAACACTCAATGCTGATAAAACCTGTGCCAACCCTGTTGCCCCACTTGAATAGACGTGACCTGGTTGAAAAAAGAAATTCACAGCGATTGATGATAAGAGTCCGTATAGTAACGATGCTGAGACCTTCTCAGTATATTTTTCACGAGAAATACTACGAATAGCCTGCCAAACACCTATCTTCTTCGCAGATTTTTTCGCTACAAATTTAACATGTTTGTGAAGACGTGTTTTATTCATTTTCTAAT
This sequence comes from Streptococcus sp. HSISS2, assembly GCF_000448665.1. Taxonomy (NCBI): domain Bacteria; kingdom Bacillati; phylum Bacillota; class Bacilli; order Lactobacillales; family Streptococcaceae; genus Streptococcus; species Streptococcus sp. HSISS2. Next base: position 2,324,297 of record NZ_CM002133.1, read on the forward strand.
TCTACATGAAGAGCAAGTTCTTCCAACTGTTTATCAGCCACAAGACTTGGAGCCTGAGTCATAGGATCTGATGCCTTATTATTTTTAGGGAAGGCAATCACCTCACGAATATTATCTTTACCTGCAAGAAGCATAACAAAACGGTCAAGACCGATAGCCAAACCACCGTGTGGTGGGAAACCATAGTCCATAGCTTCAAGAAGGAATCCAAATTGCTCGTAGGCTGATTCTTCAGAGAAGCCAAGGGCTTTCAACATACGTTCCTGTAGGTCTTTATGATTGATACGTAGGCTACCCCCACCAAGCTCATAACCATTCAAGACAATATCATAAGCCACAGCACGTACCTTAGAAAGATCCCCTTCAAGATTTGATGCAGACTCTTCTGTTGGCAAGGTGAATGGGTGGTGAGCAGACATATAACGTCCTTCTTCTTCAGACCACTCAAACATTGGCCAATCAACAACCCAAAGGAAGTTGAACTTAGTGGTATCAATCATGTCAAGTTCTTTAGCAATTTGATTACGTAAAGCGCCAAGTGTATTATTAGCAACTTCAAGAGTATCTGCTACAAAAAGGACTAAATCATTCTCTTCAAGTTGTAAAGCATCTGTCAACTTACCTTCAATACTTGTCAAGAATTTAGCAACTGGACCTGCTAGAGCACCATCAGTCATTTTAACCCAAGCAAGACCTTTAGCACCAAATTGTTTAGCAAACTCTGTCAACTTGTCAATGCTTTTACGTGAGTACTTATCTGCATTTCCTTTGACAACAATTGCCTTAACAGCTGGTGCCTCAGCAAACACTTTGAAGTCTACACCCTTTACAATATCTGTCAAGTCTTGTAAAAGCATATCAAAGCGTGTATCTGGCTTATCGGATCCATAGTTATTCATGGCATCATCATAAGACATACGTGGGAATGGCAGTGTGACATTAATTCCTTTAGTTTCTTTCATAACCTTGGCAATCAATCCTTCTGTAATATCTTGGATTTCTTGCTCATTAAGGAATGATGTTTCTAAGTCAACTTGTGTAAACTCAGGTTGACGGTCTCCACGCAAATCTTCATCACGGAAACACTTAACAATTTGATAATAACGGTCAAAACCAGCATTCATCAACAATTGTTTAGTGATTTGAGGACTTTGCGGAAGAGCGTAAAAATGACCTTGGCTAACACGACTTGGCACCAAATAATCACGTGCACCTTCTGGTGTTGATTTTGTCAACATTGGTGTTTCGACATCGATAAATTCCAAGTCATCAAGATAATTACGAATAGCGTGAGTTACCTTAGCACGAAGCTTAAAGTTTTCCAACATTTCTGGACGACGAAGATCCAAGTAACGGTAACGCATACGTGTATCATCACTAGCCTCAACACCATCTTTGATTTCAAACGGTGTTGTTTTGGCAGTATTAAGGATTTTGAGGTCTTCAACTTTTAGTTCAACAGCACCTGTAGGCAAGTTGTCATTAGCTTGTTCACGTGCTTCAACTGTTCCTGTTACTTCAATAACAAATTCGCTACGTAGGCTCTCGGCTGTTTCAACAACAGCTGCATCTGCATTTTCAGGGTTAACAACCAATTGCATCAAACCTTCACGGTCACGAAGGTCAATGAAAATCAAACCTCCGAGGTTACGACGACGAGATACCCAACCTTTCAAAGTAATAGTAGTTCCGATATGTTCGCTTCGAACACGTCCGGCATACATAGAACGTTTCATAATTACACTTCTTTCGTTAATTTTTTAGTCTTAACTATTATAGCAAAAAGCCCATCAAAACCCCACCCATTTCGGGTTAGAATTTTAATAGACTTTCTTTTTTATCAAACTATTTACCAAATTGTTTCAACAAATCACTAGTATCTACGTAATCTTCAGCAAATTCTTCAAAATCTTCAAAACGATAATCAGCAGTCTCTAAATCAAGTAAGCTATTCCATCGGAAACCATAAACATCTTCAATAATAACACTAAGTTCATCAGTTTCTTCATCTACCTGCCACCCTAAATAACGTTCCTGAGTTTCAAAACTTAAGACCACATCTTGGCAATCTTGACGCCAAACTTGGCCAAGTAACTGTTGACACATTGCATGATCACTTGCAGGCTCGTCATTAAACCAGGTAATTTCATGTTTATCCAGAAGAGCAATCAACTGCCAAAACTGTTGTTGAAAGTGAATAGGCATACTACGATTAAAAGCCAAACTAAAGTTTTCACTTCGTTTAAGCATATCAACTATACTAACCATAAGCCTCCTACTTTTCTAATTGGTCCAGAACTGCTGCAAAATTCTCTGTTAGCTCCTCAAAACTTACAGTTACTTCCTCTCGAGTGGTATTATTTTTAACACTAACCTGACCTGACTCTAATTCACTCTCACCTAAGGTGATGACAGTTTTAGCCTTAAAGGCATCTGCTGACTTAAATTGTGCTTTAATCTTGCGTCCAAGGTAATCACGTTCGGCCTTAAATCCTTGATGACGGATAGCTTGAGCTAACTCGAGTGCTTTACCATTGGCTTCTGAACCTAGAACTGCAATGTAGACATCCAAACCTTCTTCTACAGGAAGAGTAATACCTTTTTTATCAAGAACCAAGAGCAAACGTTCCAAACCAAGTCCAAAACCAAAACCAGCTGTTTCTGGACCACCAAAGTACTCAACCAAACTATCGTAACGACCGCCCGCACAGATTGTCAATTCAGACTTATCAATAGTAGTGATAAATTCAAAAATCGTGTGATTATAGTAATCTAGACCACGTACCATGTTGGTATCAATCACGTAAGGAATGTTAAGACTCTCAAGCATGGTACGCACTTCGTCAAAATGAGCTTGGCTTTCTTCATCTAGATAATCAAGGATAGATGGAGCATTTTCAACTGCAAGCTTATCTTCTTTTCTTTTGAATCGAGCACTCGCAAGGGATTTTCATCCAAACGACGTTGACTATCTTTTGATAAACTCTCACGCATTGGTGTCAAATAGTCAATCAAGGCCTGACGATAAGCCAGACGACTTTCAGTATTTCCAAGACTATTCAAATGAAGGGTAACATCCTTAATTCCAAGCGTATTAAAGAGTTGATAGGTCATAGCAATGGTTTCAACATCTGTTGCTGGATTTTTTGATCCAAAGCACTCTACCCCCAATTGGTGGAACTCACGCAAACGACCTGCCTGAGGACGTTCATAACGGAACATTGAACCAATATAATATACTTTAACAGGTTTTTGAACCTCTGGCGCAAAAAGTTTATTTTCTACATAAGAACGTACAACGGGCGCTGTTCCTTCCGGACGCAGAGTGATGTGACGATCTCCCTTATCATGAAAATCGTACATTTCCTTAGTCACAATATCAGTTGTATCACCTACTGAACGTGAAATAACCTCATAATGTTCAAACATAGGTGTACGAATCTCACCATAATTGTATTTTTTAAATGTTTCACGTGCAACATTTTCCACGTACTGCCATTTGGCACTATCAGCAGGCAAAATATCTTGCGTGCCCTTAGGTTTTTGAAGTTTCATAATAATGATACAGACCTCAAATGGGCCTGCCCTCCTTTTCCGTTATTACAGATATAATCACTCTATTCTAACATAAATTGCATGGCATTTGGGAAATGGTCGAGGATTTTTGAAAGAAGAAACAAAACTCCCGGTATGTATAATGGTTAATCTTACTCATCAACAAATAAGTAGTGAAATTATGAGGGGCTCTCCTTTTTCCAAAAACCTATAGAATTCTTTGTTTTATCTCTTTGTCTTCCATGATGCCTTTCTTGCTATTAAAAATAGGACAGGCTAACCCCATCCTATACACTTGTTCTATTATGACCAAACTTTATCAGTAATTGATTTAATCAGTTGCAACTTATTCCACTCATCTTGCTCTGTCAAAATATTACCTTCTTCAGTCGATGCAAAGCCACATTGAGTTGAAATACCGAGGTTCTTAAGTGGTACAAGATTTGCTGCTTCATGGATACGAGCAATAACAGCATCTACATCTTCCAAAGCAGGATCCTTAGAAGTAATCACACCAAGGACCAATTCAACATGATCACGATTATTCCAAATTGTTGGAAGTGGAGCGAAGCTACCTGAACGCGCATCGTCGTATTCCAAAAAGAAGATATCATAGTTTAATTGACCAAGATATTTAGCCACTGAATCATAGCCGCCTTCAAAAAGGTATGTAGATTTAAAGTTTCCACGGCAAATATGTGTAGCCAAAGTCAAATCTTCTGGAAGACCTTCTAAGGCTTTGTTGATAGTATACACATCGTCTTCAGCAATTTTTGCCAACTCAGCTGTTTTTTCAGGATTATTTTTTCATTCTCAAACTGTTGAATCAAATAACCCCAAGTCATATCATCCAACTGTACATAACGTGCACCCAAATCGTAAAAATGTTGGATGGTATCATGGTAAGCTTTAGCCAAATCATCAAGGAAATCTGTCCATGAATCATAGTAATCAGCATAAAGATCACTACGGTGGTCACGATTAATGATGAGTGATGGACTTGGAATAGTTACTTTTGGAGTAATTCCTTCAGGAGTCACTGATTTAAGATATTCAAAGTCGCGATAGAAAGGATGATTAGGGTTTTCAGCAATCTTACCATTGATACGAACGTTGGTTGTACGTGTCTTAGCTCCATGGAATTTATATGAATCTTCTTGTTGATAGGCTTCAAAACCAGTCAAATTCCAAAGGAAGTCAAGATGCCACCAAGAACGACCAAATTCACCATCAGAGACCACTTGAAGACCATTTTCCACCTCATGGTGTACCAAATCTTTAACCAACTCATCTTGTACTTTCAACAATTCATCTTGAGAAATGTCCCCATCTGCAAATTTTTCACGTGCTTCTTTTAAAGCTTGCGGACGAAGGTAAGACCCAACATGGTCAAAATGATAATGTACTTTACTCATATCTATTTACTCCTTTTGATTCTCTTACTATAATAATCCTATTCTAGCACTTACAGTTATAGCTGTGAAATATATAAATATTATCCATTGATATAGCTATTAACTATGAGACTTCCTAAAAAGTTTTTTGTCAAGTAACTTTACTTTACAAAAAAGATATGTTATTCTGTTATAGTTGATTTAAAATCAAGAACATAAATATTAATTCGGAGGAAATAAAGAAATGGCAGTACCTGCACGTCACACTTCAAAAGCGAAGAAAAACAAACGTCGTACACACTACAAATTGACTGCTCCATCAGTACAATTTGACGAAACAACTGGAGATTACTCACGTTCACACCGTGTATCACTTAAAGGATACTACAAAGGACGTAAAATCGCTAAAGCTAACGCAGCTAAATAATAGAAGGGAGATACCATGCGCGTAAATATTACACTTGAACACAAAGAATCTGGTGAACGCTTGTACCTTACTTCAAAAAACAAACGTAACACTCCAGACCGTCTTCAATTGAAAAAATACTCACCAAAATTGCGTAAACACGTAATCTTTACTGAAGTAAAATAATTAAGATAAGAAAAGCCTATGAAACTCATGTTTCTAGGCTTTTTTCGTGCTTAAATTGCGGTTTTGTCTGATTTTTATCTGATTGAATTATTTCTAACTTTTATTTACCAAACTATTATTTATTCACTTACAACAGCTTATTAAAAATGATACAATAGAAAAAAGTCAACTTATAGGAGAATGACTATGAAAACACAGGCAATCGAAGTAACAAACCTTGCTAAGTCGTTTGAATTAAGCAAGGGTAAGACTGTTCAGATTTTAAACGGTCTCAGTTTATCAGCTAACTATGGTGAATTTATATCTATATTAGGTGTCAGTGGTTCTGGAAAATCAACACTATTAAAATGTATGTCAGGTCTATTGCAACCAAGTCAAGGAAAGGTTGAGATTCAAGGTTTAGATCCCTATCAAACTAGTCCTAATAAACTTGCTAAACTAAGACGTGAGTCCTTAGCGTTTATCTTCCAATCCTATAATTTGGTACCTGCACTACCTATTATTGAAAATATCGCCTTACCTTTAAGATTATCAGGCAAAAAGGTCAACAACCAAGAGATACTTGAATTACTGGAAAAATTGCAATTCAAGGCAGATAGCAAAGCCTTCCCTTCAACCTTATCTGGTGGTGAACAACAAAAAATAGCTATTGCACGAGCTATTTTAGCAGATAGTCAGATTATTTTTGCAGATGAGCCTACTGGTGCGCTTGATAGTACCTCTCGTCAAATTGTTTTTGATATTTTAAGAACACTAGCTAATCAGGGGAAATGTATCCTCATGGTTACTCACGATATTGAGCTAGCTTCAAAAACTGACCGAGCACTCATCCTTAAGGATGGTTTGATTTCCCAAGAAATTATAAAACCTAAGTCTGAAGAATTAACTAAGGCTTTAGGTATAGAGACTGATGTAAGGGAGAGATAAATCATGTTAAAACTCATTTATTACCAATGGAGATATAGTTGGAAAGAATGGACCGCAACTGTACCTGTCTTTTTTATGGCAAGTCTCATTTCAGGGATATCCCTTTCAGGCGACTTTAATATTATAGCAAACAAGGACGTACTACTCAGTGTTCAAACAGACCCAAGCCCAGTATTCCTTATGCCCATTTTCTTTGGCGGGCTAACTCTTTTTCTTATTATTTCCAGTCTCATTGCTAGTCTTTTAAATTATTTCAAATCGGATTATCAACTTTGGGAAATTTTAGGTGCTAACCGCTGGCAGTTGTCAATTTTAGTTGCTGGACAAATTAGTTTAATGGCATTTATTTCCAGTATACCTGGTGCTCTCATTGCAACACCGATAAGCCGTTACTACTATTATTATTTACAGAAGTATTTTGGCAAAGGTATGATGCCAGATTTAAACTTTGGTTCTCAACCGTTGGCACTGCTTGCTACCGTAGCTTTAATTTCTAGTCTCGCTTTTGTTAGTGGGTACTTCTATACCAGTAAACTCCTTAAACAGAAAGTCGAACGAAAAACTTTTAAATTTTGGATAATTGTTAAGAAAGCAGTCCCATGGGCTATTTTAGTTGCCCTATATGCTTCCCTTTTATTTATGTTTTATCATTCAGAACCACTATTGGGTACTGGTTCCTTGCTTTATCTCATGCTAGTCAATGTTTTGCTATCTATGCTCTATCTCCCTATCTTCAAATTGGTATTATCAAACTTTTATCACCCGTACTACTTAGCCACAGGTATGCCCCAATCCTTGCAAAATGGCAAATTCTAAGTCAAAAATCTTATCTTAAAGCCATTAATGCTTCGGTTGTTGCTGGAATTACATTGGTTGGGAGTTTTCAACTACTCTCGCAAAATATCTTTTCTTTCTTTCAAGAAGACGGTGAATTAGAATTATTAGTTTCCTTTATTGCCTTTTTCCTAGCTCCTGTACTATTAATATTAGCAAACGTAGTCTCCATGACATTATTGTCTGTCCGCCAGGAGGCCAAAGAGCAGGAACAGTTAGCCACATTAGGAGTTTCCCCTGCTCAACTGTTGCATACAAAACTTTGGGAAAGTCTTATTATAACGGGACTAGCGTTCTTTATTTCCCTAGTGATTAACCTTGCAATGATTGGTCTGATGAACCATTCACTCAGATTGTTGAAAATGGGAATGACTAATTGGACAGGTCTTTTCCTTCCAGCTATCATCCTATCTACACTACTCTTTCTTTTGACTTTCATCACTAAAGTAAGCCATATTAAGAAACAAACATTTTAAGAAAGAAGCCTATGAAACGCATGTTTCTAGGCTTTTTTCTAATGTTCAAAATTCTATTTCATCTAGTTTTTATCTGATTAAAGTTTAACTTTTGTTACTCAATCAACTTCTCTAGCTTTTCAACCGCTCCTCTCATGGTGTCTTTTTGTTTCTTAATCACGTGGAGATAGACACGTTCAATCTCCTTAGAATCCTCCGAGTGTCCGACAAATTCTCGAATGGTTGGGAGATCAATGCCTTCACTTGCCATAATGGAAATAAAGCTATGGCGAAACATATGAGGAATGACATGAATCGGTCTCCCAAAGTCTAGGAAATTATCAATATCCTTATAGGACTTACCTGCCTTCTTATTATACTTTACTGACTGACTAGAACCACCTCTCAGGAATTGTGATAGCTCGTTGTGATAAAGCGGAGAACCTTGCCTATTACCTGCCCTGATATAGGTTCTAGTAAAGAGATAGCCCAAGTCTTGGTAAGTCGGATTGAATTGAGCTTGAAACTTATTTCTGTCAATGTAGTGTCGCAAGATTTTCTCTACCTCAGAACTCATTGGAATCGTACGGACACTTTCCTTAGTCTTAAGGTCTGCTCGGTAACGTTCCTTTTCATCAAGATTAAGAGCTTCCATAACCTCATCTGATTTATTTTTACTTGCCCTCTGCCAATGAACCTTTATCCACTTTCCCTCAAAATCAAGCATATCTTCATTCAAACCCAAAACCTCACTTGGTCTCATGCCTGTTAGGAAAATCATTCTCAACACGTCTGCAATAAGTTGATTATCAGACCTATCTGTCCAGCTTTCTATCAGGCGGAGAACATAGTTAACTTCGCTTGCTTCTAAGTATTTTTCCGCAATGTCTTCACGTTTCTTATTCTGCTCCTCACTCTTTGTCAGAACTCGCCTTTTAACCTTGTTATTAGTAATCGGGTCTTGTGTAAGAGTAATTTGTCCATTTTCCACTGACCAGTCAAAAATCATCTTAAGGTAGATATGCAGGTTTCTTGCCATGTCATAGAAGAAACATTGATAAGATTTTGAATTTCATCTGTCATAGAGGCAAATTTTGTGATAGATATTCTTGTATCAAAGTTAGGCTCAATATAACGGTTGTAGATAGTAACTCTTGTTTTAAGGGTATTATTGGCTGGCTTGACCCTCTCATGCCATGCTCTAAAGGCTTTACCATAAAGATTTCCATCTTCATCAAAGGGCTTGGCGATTTCTTCTAGGGTTAAAATCCTCTTTGCTTTCTTGGGTGTTACGCCTGTTACCTCAGCAATATAGTCATCAACTAATTTATTTAGTTCTTGCGTGACCTGTGTAATCAGTTGCGAGTTTTTTATATCACTGACCAAGAGACGCTCTTTCCCAGATGATGTTTTCTTACTTGGTCTTGCCTTAGTAGTAAACCACCCTTTACTAGCACCTGTAGAAAGGTATTTCTTGTGAGATTTTTTAGTAATAGGGTGGGTAAATCGCATAGCGAATTTCACCAAGACGTTACCCGCCTTATTAGGGTCTGGTCGCCAAGAACTGATGATGAGTACTCTTGAACCATTATCTCTCATAGGTACCCCCTACACTATCTTTGCAACATACTGGTTAGTAATTTTGTAGTCAAACCATACTACAAAGACTTCTGAGTGGATAAAGACGTTGCCATGCGTTCCTTTGATGCCGAAGGCGTATGGACTGTCTTTCATCTGACGAATATAGCTATTAAGTGTTGCAACTGTCATGCCATGCCAGAGTTCATCTAAAAAGACGGATTTTCGGTACCAGTTACGGGTCAAGTCAAAATCATGTTCTGTTTTTAATATTGCCATTGAATTCTCCTTCTATTCTAGTTATAGTCAAGATAGTTATTTTTAGAAAGGCGGATTGTAGCGTTTTACAAGTCGTCTTTTCTTATGCCCCAATAGGCTGAGCTTAATTGCTCTTGTTTGTACTGCTGAATGTCTGTTTCGTCTACTTTCGTTAGCTTAGATATACCAAGCTCAAGTAGGTGCTGAATATAATTATCTGCCTTTTCTTGTCCATGTGATTCTGCTTTTGCCACATAGAGTTTCCCGAGTGTTCGTGAGACTTGTTTTTCTGTCCATAGCTCAGACTGTTTTAGAGTTGGCTTCGTTCGCTTAACACTCAAGACAGTCTTTTCTTTTGTCTCTAGGTAGTCATTCCACCACTTTACATTTTTTCTTCGCCAACGGTTAGAATCCTTGTCTCTCGGACTGACAAAACGATAATGTCCGTTAATTGCCTCAAAGTAAATCTCTTTGAGCGGTCGCCCATCTTTTATCTGTTTAGCTAATAAATTTGCCTTTTCTTGCCAACATCTAAGCTCTGCTCTTGTCCATGATGATGGCGTTTCTGGTAAATCTTTGTCTAGTTTTTTCTCTAACAGCTTGTTATAGATACACCATTGCTGAGTACCTCTAACACCAAGCGTTACCATCTTACCAACCTTTTCACCATTTTCAAGAATACTCTTTTCATGGTAATCAAAGGTTTTAGCAGTTGATATGCAGAGTTGCCTTTTACAGTAACTGTAAATAAGTGGGACGGATAGGCTGTCGTCAAAGATATCATTGGCGATATCTAGCCTTGTGACGTTACTATGATATTCAGAAATACGCTTCATTAATGTTACCCAATTATTGACATTGCTTTCCATGTATTCTTCATATTGACGGCACCCCTGCCCTCTCAGTTCGATAAAGACCCCCATTTTCGATTCCCAATCCTTATTGAAATAAACCTTTATCTCTGAGAAGGCATAATGCCGTTGGTACTTGTTTATACCCCATTCATTGAGGACAAACTTGTCTTTAGGAAGAATGAGGATTTTCTCAATGACATCATCTGGGGCTAAGCCTTTAATCGTTACAGCTAAATAGTCTAACATCACTGAGTTATCCATGTTTAGGCTCCAATAAATTTAATATCGGTTGCCACTAGCTTTAAGCCACCCCAATTTCCACCACCATTACTGTTAGCTCGCCAACCAAGGTGGACTTCTGGATTTACAAGTTCTACTACGAGAGAATTCAGCTCATCCTTCTCAACGGATTTAACTAACTTGTCAAGATTATCTACAATCTCCAAACGAATGCTCTTAAGGTCATCAGGGGAATAACCCAAGTCTTTCAAGGCCTGAATTTTGTCTGTATCTTGTACAGAACAAGTAATTTTAGCCACTTCATCTGTCGCAATGCTTTCGCCATTGATATTTTTATAGACTGGAGCAACCCGTGAAGAAAGGATAGTCACTTTCTTTGGAATGTCAAATTGTGATTTATCCAATTTCAAATCGCCTACTTTTACAGTTTCGTCTGTTAAGTTAAATTTTGTCATGTATTTTTCTCCTGTTCATAAAAACTACGCCTACATGAAATCTGTCGTAAACCATTGATATCATGGGCTTTATAAAGGTTCTTTCGTGAATTTTGCTTCAAATCACTAAATTCCTTGCGTATCAAGGGATTTGACCACATTTCATGTATGTGTGCACCCCCTAATAGGGGCTGGGGTGCAAATGTCAAATCGAGTTCAGCCGTTTGCCACCTTCCCCACCTGCTCTGGGCTACCGTGTTGACCACTCGCCCAGCGGTGGGGTGGCGAACCGTCTTCATCGATGAAAGAATCCAAGTCTCTTAGATGATTTCTCTTCCGTCTCTTTCTCCAAGGTCTGGATTCTAGCCAGAAGCACTTCTAACTCCTGTTTCAACTTTGCTAGGTTCCTTCGATAATCTTCTTGGATTTCCTTAAAGGAGACCTCTAGCTCATCAACAAGTTCTCTAATAGGCTTTTGAGAATCATTTTCTTTAGAAAACTCATAAGCGCTTAGAATTGCACTTTCTAGCCCCAACGAAGACTTCTTATCAGCAATCGCTTGAAAATGGTTTAGGTCATCTTCTGTAAAAAGATAAACTTTAGAATATGAGTTTCGACCCGTTCTCACCCTACTTTCTTTAAATTGAGTATCGGTCAGGCTTTCAATTTTTAATCGCCACTTTTTCAGTGTTGAAACTGAGTTAAGACCGTCAACCCTGTCCACAACTTCTTGATAATCGTATTCATTCATTAGCTTACCTGTGTTTTCTGATTGAGAAAGTCAGTCGCAATCTGCAAAGCTCTAGATTCAATTAATCGCTCAGATCCCGTACCCTTGATAAGGTGATAGAGTTATCTGGCATCCAAATCATTACAATACTCTGGTTTGATTAAGACTATCTCTTTTGTCTCTTGTAAGTAGACTACCCACTCTATTATTTGTAGTCCCATACCTGTTAAATTCATAATTACCCCCTTTTCTGATTTTGGATAACTAGCATTTATCCGAAATAGATGGTATAATTACAATAATTAGATTTACTGTCCTTGAACGATGTACTAGGTTGTTCAAGGATTTTTTGTACCTTCCTTTCTTTTTTGATTGTTAGGTTAGCTCCTTTCTATCGAACATATACGTTTTTATGTACGAATGGTGTAAAATTTTTTGAGCAATCCTAATGCTCACCAATAATTATATACGATATCATACACGGCGTCAAGTGTTATCTCCAAAAAATGTACGATTTTATAAACTCCTGTGTTATAATGGTCTAAGAGGTAACTTATGTTTGAAATACTTAAACCTGATAAAAAGTCTGTGGGGCGAAGACTTAGACAAGTCAAGGATGAATTGAATTTATCCTTTACAGATTTTGGAAATCGTCTAGGACTCAAAAAATCAACCATTAATGCATATGTTAGAGGAGATAACTTAGCTCCTCTTGAAGTTTTAGAGAAAGTATCAAAAATCTATGGGAAACCTGTAGGTTGGTTTTACTATGGAGAACTAGAAGAATACATTGAACTTTATCTTAGAAAACTCGGTTATGGTAAATTTTTAGACGAATATCCTGAAACCCCATTAAAGATAAAAGATGAGCTTTTTAGGATTAAAACAAATCCAATACAATCCGTCACAATTAGCGGAGGGGTAAGCATTGGAACATTTGAAA
>NZ_CM002133.1:2337102-2338753 GCF_000448665.1 Streptococcus sp. HSISS2
CTTGTGTTGGTTTGCTGAGTGGCCACTGGGCTAACCCAACCAGTGCCTTCAGTAACCTTAATAACTGTGTTGTTAGTTCCAACTGCTTGACAGATACTTGTAAGGTCTCCCGGTTGGTAAGCTGACACGTCGATAAAGTAATTATCCTGTGTCATCCCGTCAAACGGCAATTCGAACCATCCAACCATTTGTTGACTTGGCGCACTCCAATCAATATAGCTGAAATTACCAGCACTATCAAGGTTACGAGTTACCTTGCGCACCCATCCACCATTAGACAAGCAATCAGCATTTCCATCAATATTCTGTTCGACTGTGGTAACTGTACCGTCTGGGTTTTCTCCGACCACGAAACCGATATGACCGAATTGGTGATAAGGCAAGCAATTAGTCACCCAAACACTCCCAACGGGTGGATTGTTCGCACCGTTGAAATAAGTGACTTTCAAACCTAGACTTTCTGCCCTACCTAACGCATCGATAGCGTTTAAGTAGCTGAAATTAAGGTTAAACAAGCCTTGGTACTGTAGCACATTGTCAATCAAAGCTACGCACTGCCCACCATATGGGTTGGTCGGAACAGTGACACGTTGATTGACTAGGCTTTCAAGCATGTTTAATAACTGTGTTTTTGATGTCATAGGTCTCCTTTCTTATTTAATAAAATATTATTATTACCTGTTGCATGCTTCAATTTGGTTGATAGAGGTCATGAGTTTAGCCATAAGCTAGCCCTCATAAGGTTTAGTATATGATAGTGCTCGTTCGCTATCGCTAAGCCCTTTTGTAGTGGGGTCTGGGAACATATTCAAGGCGTTGACCACTGTCAAACCTACCAAGTATGGATTTGACAAGAATCTGCCAAACAATCCAAACAATGCTCCCCAACTTGTGATATCTTCAAACTTGATACCAAAGTAAGCCAAAATTGGCAACACCAAAGCGAGTGCAAAGCGTGTTACGAATGTACGGTTTTTAAAACGAATAGACCAGTTAATTTTCATGTTAATTCCTCACTTCTAAATTAATGTATTTCTTATATAAAGCGTCTATGTACCCGTTGCCACCTAGTTTCTTGTAACTAGAGTGCATTTTGTGAATCACATCCGAATTATGCACGGTGGTATACCCACGTTCTAACTCTTTGTTGATATCACGCTCTAACCTTAGGTACATGGTAACAAGGTGAGCTTCATCATGCACTACCAGCTTATCATTTAATTCGTTGATTTTTCCGCTGTTTGATTCACCGATTTGTTGAATAGCTTCAACTGAATCGTGGATATTGTTTAAATCGCCTTTTAAATCTCCGAATTGTGATTTGTTTAAATTAGCGGACTTGCTAGCTCTCATACCAAACCAGCCCGTTGCTATGACTCCGATAGTAGGGGCAAGGTGGTCAATCAAATCAGAAATATTCATCTTTTATTTTTTACCCCCCATTTTTAACGCATTACGCCTGTGTAGTATCTGCCAAAACTTCATCTTCAATTTTGTAACGCAAATCACGCAATGCGCGTTCGTCTGTACGCATTTCTTGACGATGTTTAGCGTAAAGTTCTGCATTAAGCAGATTTTCTTGAACCGTAGAAACCGCATTGGAATCTATACTGATAAATGTTTGCTTGACAAGGATTGTAGTTCCTTCCTA
>NZ_CM002133.1:2338765-2340191 GCF_000448665.1 Streptococcus sp. HSISS2
CAGAAGTTGCAGTTTGATCAAAACCGCCCTCTGCATTAGAGTCTGATTCACTGTTTTCATTAACCAATTTTGTGACCAACCCCGCATTTTTCTGAGCGAGTAGAGAGTTAACTAAATTTGTGTCCAGATAGATTATTTCTTTCATCCTCAATCTCCCTTGCTGCTCATATAACCCGCAATGATGCCACGGATAGCCCGCTTATCATCATCAGTCAGTGGTTTGCCGTCGAACATCATGGCGTTAGCTATGATTTCGTCGATGTCGTCTGGACCTTGGTCTGCCTCGGTGGCTATCCGTGGGTTGTCGGTTCTGCCCAGAAGGTAGTCGGTAGACACGCCGAAGTAGTCGGCGATTTGTTGTAGGCGGTCAGAACTAACCTTTTGTCTTTTAAGAGAATACAGGGTATTTTTGCTAAAACCGAGCTTTTCTTCAACTTGGTTTAGTGATAAGCCCTGTTTTTTTGCTAATTCCCTAACTTTTTCAAACGTGGGAAACATTGATACATCAACCTTTCTGAGAGATTGACAAAAAATATTTAAATTATTTATATAAAAAGTGTTGACTAAATTAAATAAATAATCTAAAATATAATTTGTAAGGCGAACAAATAAACGAAACAAAAAGCGAAGATTAAACCTAAAAAAATAAGTTTGGCGACTTTGGAATTAGTTTAATCAAGCGTTTCTGTTGATAGTTTTTGTATACTCTGATTTTAAATTATTTATTTAAAAATGTCAACAGATTTTATAAAAATATTCGCTAAAAAGTTCGCAAAAAAAGGAGGTGAGTGAATGAGCGCACAGCATCAAAAGTGGGCCAACCTAGTCAAGGAACGACTGGCAGAAAAGAAATGGACACAATCTGACTTAGCTCAAGCAGTTGGTTTGGATAGTCCAGGAACGATTTCTGACTTGCTCAAAAAGGGCAAGGGAAGTGTCGAGCTAAAACTAAAGGTCTCCAAGTTGCTCGGTATCCGAGAGCCTTGGGAAAAATTTGAGGAGTAGGAAGGAGCAAACATGAAACCAAAACGATATCCATATATTGGACAAAAAAAGCGCCTACCAAAAGTGGTAAACGCTAATGAAGCTTTAGAGATTGTAATGGATACTATTGATTCTTGTGCTTTTGCACATATGAATCGTAAGCTCTTAGAATCTCACAAGTTGTATTGAATGCGATAGCGCTTGAAATAGCAACAACTTCACTATCAAGCTCAATACCGTTGTCAACAAGTGATTTCAAAGATTCGCTAACAGATTCGTTGATACCGCTTCGAATTTCTGGATACTTAGCTTCTAAGAAATCATCAAAATTTTCAATCATGACTTGTCTCTCCTTTCATCAAAGATAAGTCAATTATATCAAAATTAGAAAGGATAACAGATGAACGAACTAGAAAGAATAGCCATCGATGAGATATTGAGG
>NZ_CM002133.1:2342232-2354533 GCF_000448665.1 Streptococcus sp. HSISS2
GATCCCGTCAGAGATTGGTTTAACGCACACTGGCAAGAGATTGCCTAGCTTAACACCCCTAGCCGTAGCAGTTAGCTAGTGAGGAAACAGAACTTATTAAAAACTATAAACAACGATTCGATATTCATGACTGTCTCCTTATATATTAAAAATCTATGAAAAATCCTCACTAGTTCTCTAGTGCGGTTAGGGAATGGAAAGGAATTAAACATGAAAAACTTATCAATTGGATTTGGTCAAACAAGCAAGCAGAATCAATCGTACACCGCCCTTATCGTATGATTGATGACAAAATCCATTCATACAACAAGACTCATGGACTACCATTAGATCAAGTGAAAGGATAATATGAAACATCTATTAAAATTCCTATTTGGCAAAAAGAAGCCCCCAAAAAAAGACTACTTCTTTGAAGTCGTAGAGACTCCAGAGGAAAAACAAGATCGGCTTAAACAGAAATATAGCAAATGACATCAATCTTTCAGCGTGTAGCCATAGCCTTGCCGTGGAGTGTAGCATATACTTTAATACCCCAAATTATAATTTACTTTTCCACACACTTATCTTTTAAAAAAACATGAAGCGGTGGGGCGATGGGTGCACGTTGAGAGCACTAAAAAAAGCACAGGTAAGGGCCTGTGCAAGAAATAACATTTACAAGGAGAATATATCATGAAACAAACAGAAAAACAAGTCGTATTTTACAGCGCTAAAAAAGATGGATTTCTTAAAAGTTACAAGGACAAAGGAAGCATAGTGTTTGAAGCAGTTTTTGACGACTGTCTTTGGAAAGCACTACAGTTACCGATTGAGTTTTACGAAAAACAAAAAACAATCTCGACAAGCTCGCTGAAGCGTTTGACTGTGAAGTGCTTATCGTAGAAGTCGAATACAATGTAACTAAACTTGACGGCTCGGACTTCGAACGCACGGAGCGTGAAGGACTCAAGAAAGATGATATCAAAACACTCCTAGAAATATTTGCGAAGTAACAAGACAGAAGTAGTGGAAGGGCAGGCATAAAAAACATGGCAAAACTATACGAATTAACGGGAATTTTCCTAGAAATCGATGAAATGGATGTCGATGATGAAACAAAACTTGACACCTTGGATTCGATTGATTGGGAACATGATTTCTCAGAAAAAATTGAAAACTGTATCAAGGTTATTCGAAATAAAGATGCTAGGATTGAGGCCTATAAGGCTGAAATCAAGCGACTGCAAGCCTTGAAATCAAGCGAAGAAAAATCGGTTGAAAGAATTAAAAGCAGTGTCTCAGACGCTATGCGTTTAACTCAACACGATAAATTAGAAACCACGTTATTTAAAGTCGGTTTCCGCAAATCCAAAGCAGTAGTAGTCGATGAAGATAAATTGCCTAAAAAATATCAAATCGTTAGCTACAAACCGGATAAGAAAGAAATTAAAAAACTCTTGGAGAGTGGCTCAACCATTCGAGGTGCTCACATTGAAGAAAGGAGTAATTTAAGTATTCGATGAAAATTACTAAAGCAACAGATATCCAGCGTACTAAGAATTGGCGCATACTGATCTACGGGAAAGCTGGTCTAGGAAAAACAACCCTTATCAAAAATATGCAAGGCAAAACCTTGGTGCTATCGTTGGATAATTCTTCCAAGGTGCTAGCCGGAACTAAAACGTGGATATCATTGATTTTGACCGTGAGCATCCAACAGAATTCATCAATGAGTTTTTAACTCAAGCAGATAACTTGATTAAAGACTATGACAACCTTGTTATCGATAATATTTCAAGTTTTCAATCAGATTGGTTTATTGAGCAAGGTCGAAAATCAAAGAATGGTATCAGTAACGAGCTACAACACTACTCGCAATGGACCAACTACTTCCTTCGAGTGTTGACTGCAATCTATACCAAGCCTATCAATATTTATGTGACAGCGTGGGAAGACACTCACGAACTCAACTTGGAAACTGGTCAGATTTTAACCCAGTACGTGCCACAGATTAGAGCAAGCGTGCTAAACCAATTGCTAGGGCTTACCGATGTCGTTGGTCGTATCGTGGTTAATGCTAAAACTGGTGCCCGTGGGCTTATCTTGGAAGGTAGTGAAGGGACTTATGCTAAGAATCGTCTTGATAATCGAACGGCTTGCAAGATTGAAGATCTCTTTAAATTTGGTGACTTAGATGGAACTAAGGAACTACCAGAGTGAGCTTGTTAATGGTATCAAGCAATCGATCCTAAAGGGTAATAAGCACATCATGGTGCAGTCACCACCACGGAGCGGTAAAACCGTGGTCATGGCTCATATCGCCAAAGGTGCCACAGATAAAGGTAATACTGTTCTATTCTTTAGTCATAGGAAGGAGATTAACGAGCAAGTCGTTAATACTTTCAAAAAAATGGCGTTGACATGGAACTTGTAACCATTGATAGCGTGACTAAGATAGCACGCAACCTAGATAGAATATCAGAGCCATCAATTATCTTAATTGACGAAGCACACCATGTTAAAGCTAAGACCTACCTCAAAATTATCGAATACTACACTAACAGCGTTGTTCTCATGTTTACTGGCACACCAGCCCGACTAGATGGTAGTGGGTTTGATGATATCGCAGACGACATCGTTCTCGGTAAGTCGGTGAAATGGCTGCAAGAGAATGGGAATATCGCACCGTTTAAATATTATGCCCCTTCTTTAATCGACACCACAAACCTAAAAAACCGTGGTGGAGAATTTACTAAGAAATCCGTAGACGACACAATGAAGCGTGTGATCTATGGAGATGTCATAGCTCACTATGAAAAGTTAGCCAAAGGCAAACAAGCCATAGTATACACACATAGCATAGAAGCGTCTGAGAGTGTTTCTAACACGTTTAACGAGCAAGGTTATACTTCTATCGCAATCAGTGGCAAAACGCCACCAGAGGTGCGAGAGGTGGCAATGAGAGCCTTTAAAGATGGTGAACTTACAATTATGGTAAATTGCGAGCTATTCACTGAAGGGATTGACCTTCCAAACGTGGATGTTTGTATCATGCTAAGACCAACTCAATCGCTATCGTTGTATTTGCAGTTTGCCATGAGGGCTTTAAATCCTAGAGATGGGAAAACAGCCATCATCATCGACCACGTTGGGAATGTTGATAGGCACGGATTGCCAAACGATGACCGAGAGTGGTCGTTGAGCGGCGTGAGCAAGAAGAAACAGAAAGCTAAACTAGGTGAGCCTACTACACGAACGTGTGGTGAATGTTACGCAACATTTTGGAGCGCTGAACGTATCTGCCCACTATGTGGCCATGAGAATCAGCCTACCAAAGAAGAAATTGAAATCCTTCGAGAAATAGAACTCGAAGAACGACGGCAAGAGGTTGCTAGTAAGGTTGAAACATTCGTTACTAGTGACCAATGCCAAACAGTAGAAGAACTCAAAGAGTTCGCTAAACAACACGGATATAAGCCCGGCTGGGTTTATCATCAACAAAAAAATAGAAATATTTGGAGATAAAAAACTATGTTTACAATTGACTATTCACAAGCCAAAGAATTTGGAACTATCAAAGATGGTACTTACGAGGTTACTATCGATCTAGCAAAACAAGACGCTACCCAAGGTGGTGCAGACTTCCTAGACATCCGTTTCCGTATTCGCAAGGACTTTCAACAGGACTTCCAAAACAACATTATTTTCCATCGCATCTTTGCAAAAAAGAAGATGGAAAATATCCAGTCGGCTCTATCATGAACCTTGCTAAAGCTGCTGGCATCCCAGACGGTACTAAATTCACAAGTTTGGAAGACTACCTCAACCAACTCGAAGGCAAAGCTCTTAAGGTTACTGTTAAGAATGAAAAATCTGAATGGCAAGGCAAAACCTACGAAAATTTAAACGTTAAGCGTATGGAAGTTACCGAGCTACCTATCGCAGCAGCAAGCACTGAGATTTCAGACGCTGATCTCCCATTCTAACTATGGAGATGGTTGATTACGCAATCAACTATCAAAAAATGGGCTATTCTGTAATACCTATTTCAAAGAGTGGCAAAACACCACTCATAGCATTCGCAGACAAACCAAAGCTAACTGAAAATGACATTCGCAGAATTTGGCGAGACAATCCAGACGCTAACATAGCACTAAGGACTGATACCTTCTTCGTCATTGATGTTGACATGCACGGCGATGTGGATGGCCTAGCTAATCTAAGGAATTGGGAGCATGCTAGATTGATTCCAAGAACCTTGCAAGCTACCACGCCTAGCGGTGGACGGCATATCTACTTAAAAAAGACCCTAATCATCCTATATCTCAAAATATAGGGATGATTGAGGGGGTAGATATTAAAGCCCATGTCAATAATTATATTTTAGTTCCACCGTCCAACAATTCCAAAGGCTACTATGAATGGGATATGGTGCACTCGCCAAAAGATGGAAGTATCACAGAAGCACCCATTGAATTGATTGAGGTATTGCAAAAAATGAAACCAGAGCCTATCCAGTATGAAGTATCATCGTTTGCTAGTGGGAACACTGGTAGCACGAAGACAGCTAAACTTTTTGAAAGCATACTGTTAGGTTTTGGAGACCAAGGAGGGCGAAATAATGCCCTTGCCGAATTTGTCGGTGGGCTACTCCTTCGAGGTGTTGACCCAGAAATTACTTATCATCTCGCAAAGATGGCAAACAACAACACCCAAGAGCCTTTGGATGACAAAGAATTTGAAAGGACATTCAAGAGCATGTTAGATAAAGAAATAAGGAGGGGTGGACTTGACAACGATTGATTTCGATTATTACCGAGAACAACTCGTAAACGCTAGTCTATCTCCAGGGAAGCCTAGTAGCAAGGAAGGAATTAAGAATAAGCTGAAATCCTACCGAAACGAGTGGTTCGAGAAATTTAAGGAAAAAATCCAGATAAAAACGAACCCAAGGCGTTGCCAGAATTAGCAGTAGCTAAAGGATTAAATAAATACAACCATGTTGTGACCCTCGAAAATGGGAAAGTAGCCCTATACGATCCAGAGCGTGGGTATTACCAAAAAGATTACAGATATGCCTACCAGCTTATCTATATTTTAGAGCCTACATTCAATGAAACGAAATGCCGTAATGTTCTATTTTTACTATCAAACATGAGTAGGAAATACGAATATAACCGCATGCGTATGGATTTTGAACCAGAGTATCGAGATGTAAGGCGTTTTATTCTCGTTAAGAATGGTATCTATGATAAACGTAAGAAGAAACTGCTATCGTTTGACTATAAGTTTATCAACTTCAGTACCATTGAAACAGAATTAGTCGAGAATGCACCAAAACCAATCATTGACGGTTGGGATGTGGATAGTTGGTTATTAGACCTTATGAGTGGTGACAGTGAACTTGTCGAACTACTTTGGCAAGTTATCGCAGCATCGCTTAACGGCAACCACTCTTACCGTAAATCTATCTGGTTGGTCGGTAACGGTAATGATGGTAAAGGTACCTTCCAGCAACTCATTAGTAATCTGGTAGGTCTAAAAAACGTAGCACCATTGAAACTTAACCAGTTTTCAGAGCGTTTCGGTCTTGCCATTATCGAAGGTAAGACGGTAATTATCGGGGACGATGTGCAAGCGGGTATTTATGTGGATGAATCTTCCAACTTTAACTCAGTCGTTACTGGTGAACCTGTTTCGATTGAAAAGAAAGGAGAGAACCCCTACTTAGCACAGTTTAAGAAGACGGTTATCCAATCCACCAACGCTATGCCGGTGTTTAAAAATAAATCGAACGGGACATATCGACGCATCGTGATTATCCCATTCAAGAAAACATTTGGTATCAATGATGATAATTGGGCAATCAAGGATAATTATATCAATCGCAAAGAAGTTTTGGAGTATGTGCTTTGGAAAGCAATCAACCTAGATTTCGACCGATTCAATGAACCAAAAGCGACACAAGAACGCATGCAAGAGTTTAAGGAAGAAAATAACACGGTTTACAAATTCCTTAATGAATACTTGTCGGATGTTGTTTCTACTCGTATTCCAGTTAGATTCTTATGGGATGTGTACCGCTCATGGTGTCATGAGGGTAATCGCACAGCACCTAAGAAATCTAATTTTGAGAAAGAGTTAGCACAGAATTTGCCAGTTGGGTGGGTTAAAGATAGACAGAAACCGCTTAATTTTTTCAACCCGGTTAAAGATAAGCCAGATTATTGGTATGACTTTAACTTTAAGTGGGATGAAAACGAAGCGAAGAAAGCTGCCGTAGTGGTAATGGTTACTTAGTCACCGTTAGTTATCGCTACTAGTAACCGTCAAAACCTTTGAAAATGCAAGGTTTTCGGTTGCTTTAGTTATTTAGTTACTACTTTTACTAATATTAAAATAAATAAATAAATAATAAATATATATATAGAGAGAGACTCCAAAAAGTAACATAACCAAGTAACTAAAACAGCTGAAAGCCTTGATATATAAGGGTTTATGGTGGTTACAAGTACATGTAACTGGTTATTACCTCGAAATAACCGAAAGGAGAAAAAATGGAAATTCAATACTTAGAAATCAACCAAATAAACGAACCTAATGAAAATATCAGCAACTACATCAAAGAGTTCTCTGAAGCAGCAACAGTTCTCGATGTCCAGTGCAATGCTATTCCAGTGTGGTTTGAAAAGCATGGGGAGGGTTTTTTGGACCGAGGAAGATTGTGGCATCCATATTGTTGCGTTTATCAAATACGAAGACAACAAAGAAGCCACGCTCGAAAAGAAACAATGGTTGAAAGGTTTCTTTGACGAACACCTCGATAAAGAAACAAAACTGTTTATTGACGACCCGTTTGATAAATGGGATACAAAAGGTGACGTAGTTTACTTGGACACTTTGCGTAACTGTTTATTCCAGCAGCGTTGCAAAGCGTACACTGAAAAACAGATTGCGAGCATTTATAAGGAATGGCTACTGAATCACTAATTCAAAACCAAATTCGAGTGGAATTATCAAAAGCTGGCTATATGGTATTTCGAATTAACGTTGGTAAGGTCAGAATGGCGGACGGGCGTTGGTTTGATACTGGAGCACCGAAAGGTTTTTGTGACCTATTTGGATTTAGGCCAGACGGACAGATATTTTTCATCGAAGTGAAAAATGAAAAAGGTCGAGTGAGAGACGACCAAAAGAAATTTATGGATGCCATGCGAAAGCGAGGAGCACTCGTAGGTGTGGCAAGGAGTGTTAAGGAGGCTATGGATATAGTCAATGGTAAAACGATGGAATGACCGTATGGCTGGTGTTAAATACGCACTACGGCCATACGAACCGGTAACGGTATTAGAATATGTAGAGTTTTTTAGACTCTGGTTTTATACCACGCATCAAAAGAACGGCGCAGTAGCAATGAAATTAGGTATTGGGAATAAGAAACTCAACCGGATTCTAACGTTGGAGCAATTGCCGGATGAAGAACTATTGAAAGGAATGATGGAGCTATGCGAAAAGTAAAATTTTTTAGCAAACTATATAACTGTGACACGCTTGACGAAGAAATTAATACGTGGATTGAAAGTCAAAATAAAGAACTGATAGATGTGAAGTTGGCTGTGGATTGGGAGGATGATGGCGTTTATGTAAAATACACAGCAACAGTAATCTACATAGATAAAAGCGAGGAATGACATGAAATACAAAGTTATAGTTTACTACGACAACATGGAAGACAGCGAGCAAGTATTCAGCAATAAGAACGACGCTATTAATGAATTGCACAGATTGAGATTGAAATATCGCAACGCACGAAAATATAAGGTTGAAATGGTGGAAATTGATGATTAGAACGAAGTGTTTACGTGAGGAAACTGACACTCTTAACCATCTAGGAATTGATAAATTAATCAATGATTTTCTTGCAAAAAACCAAATATAGAAATTATTGATATTAAATATCAATCTAACGTGGCGGTAGCAATCTATGAGCATGGCTTTTGCAGAACGTATGATATATCAGCACTGATTATTTACAAGGAGAACTAACGATGATGAAAAGAGATGAAGCAGTACAGAAATTGGCAACAGTAGGGCACCTTTCAATGGCCCATGCTGAGGATTTATATGATTCAATTATTCCTAAGCCAGTAGTTCCGAAGTACGTGGCGGATTGGTATGAGGAACATAAAGATGACTGCGACTATGAATTATGGGATTATTTTTCTAATTGGGATGACCAAGAAGACGATGATTTCAAAAATTGGGTAAAAAAGAAACCGAGCCTATTATAACCATTGTCAACATGCGCCAATTTGGATATGAGGTCGAGGAAGAGCCTAGATACACGGTTCGAGTAAAAGGGGTTGATGGATACGGTAGATACCTCAATAGAAATTTAGATAATCAATACTGGTTTCTCGCATCAGATAACGAAACTGGAAGTTACAGAACCAAGCACACTCGCAAAGAGCTAGAAGAAGCTGATTTCGGCTGGGTATTCGACTGCGAAGGCGTGGAAGTGAAAGAGGTGGACGATGGAAACGATTAAATGCATTTTGATGGTCGTAGCTGTGGTTTACGCTTGGCGCACGCTGTTTGGAGGGAGGGAATGATAAATGGCAAGATTTCTCGAAGTAACGCCTTTTAATTTCGGCGGTGAGAAACATAGAATTCTGATTAACGTTGAAAAAATCGACTATGTCCAAGAGATAGATGAGGACGTGACATCGATACATCTATCGGATGTCCCACTAAGCTATTTTGGTGAGAAGGATTTATTCCCCAAATCTCTACATGTAGCAAAGCCATATATATTTATATCGGACGAAATAGAGAAAGCTAAAGAGGTGGAATAATGTTTGAGGGTATTATCCAAATATTGCTCGTAATCGTATTAGGGCTACTAGTTGCATCAGAAATGTTGCTAGTAGCATGGCTATGGAAGGTATATAAAAATGAACAACCTAATAAATAAAATCAACCATTGGGCAGATAGCCGTGGATTAAAGCAAGCTGACCCTAAGATTCAGTGGATGCGAATCACTGAGGAAGTGGGAGAAATTCGGGATGTACTCTTGAAACCGACTAAATTCACGGAACCGCAAGCAGCACTCAAAGACGCTATCGGTGACACGCTAGTAACGATTATCGTGCTGGTACATCAATTAGACCTAGATGTGACTGAGTGTCTAAGCGTTGCTTATGAGGAAATCAAAAACAGAAAGGGAAAAATGGTAAATGGAACATTCGTTAAGGAAGAAGACCTCAAAACGAGAGAATCAGCTAATAGTAGCCACAATTCTGCTAGTGCTATCATTGGTGATTAATATTAGAACAGCAATCAGCATAGTCAACCGACCTATCGACACCGTGGTTATCCATAAGGCAGACAACGCAGTGGAGCTACATGGCAAGGTCACTGGAAAATCCATGGTAGGCAAGCTCTACACGCTCGATTGTGGGGCGTATGGCAAGTTTCTGGTAAGTAAGGAGCAATATGACAGCGTGAACATTGGGGATGATATTCCCAGCTATTTGAAGGAAAGAGGTAATTAAGATGACAGAAACTATTAAACTACCAAACTACTACGAGCCCGATTGGAAAAATGCAAGATATGGCTCATTGGAAGAGCTTAAAGAGTTGCTACTCTACAAGCGTATCGTGAAATGGGATAAAGATTTTCTGTTACTTGAAGATGGCACAAGGGTCACTATTGAAATGTCTGAAAGTGATTGCTGTGCCTATGCGGGCGGGGAGTTTCAAGATGTATTACTTGACGCCGTGATTACTGATGTTGAAATTGGTGAACAAGTAAAAGAGGAAAGCGATTGGGGGGAAACTACTAGTACGAACACGGTTACCATTTATCATAACCAGAACCCAATAGCCCTAGCTGAATGTGAGGCTAATGACGGAAATGGTGGCTATTATTACAGCGTGGCCTCTCTTGTTATCGGGGGAATCCACTTTCCAGTAGCAGAGGCTTAGAAAGGGAGAGGACAATGATACCAAGATTTAGAGCGTGGGATAAGGATTTTAAAACCATGTATGAAGCTGACGATATTGTGTATATCGATTTCGAAGAGAAACAAATTTGCGTAAAAACACTCTTTTTTGAGAGAGCAAGTCGCTACGATTTCAATGACATCGTTTTAATGCAATCAACAGGCCTCAAAGACAAGAATGGCAAGGAAATCTTCGAGGGGGATATTATTGCTATAAATTTGGAAGGCCTTGAAACGCCAATAACTGCAAAAGTTTTCCAAAATAGAAAGATAGGCATTTTAATGTTCCATGATTTTGAAGATAACGAAGATGTCCCGATGGTAGAGTTGCTAGAAGGAGATTCAGTGGAATTCGCAATCATCGGGAATATATGGGAGAATCCAGAACTATTAGAGGTGAGGACATGACTATTTACCAATATGCAGGCCTTACTCAGAAACTGCACCAACAACTAGTGGTTGAATTTAACACACTGAGATTAAAACACAAAAGAACGCTTACCAAGCACATTCAAGAGGTTAAAAAGTGTGACCGTCATCAAGCTAGGAAATATTTCCAGAGATTCGACAATGTAGTTAAAGAGCGTTCGAGACTATCACCTTCAACATTAGACGATATGCGAGAGTTCATCTCAGAAAACTTGGCAAACGACTTGCAAGCTTATCTGTCAGAGCACTATTCTGGCAAACCTGGCACAGGTCGACAAGAAGTCGATAAGACCAATGCAGGGCTTACCGAGGAACTGTTTCAACGTTATCGCAAGGAAGTAGAAGCGTTAAGAGCTACTTATCCAAACAGCATTGTGGCTCATATCATGGAAATTAAGGGTTGCACGAAGAAAGAAGCTAAGACTATCTACAGTGCTATCAATGCACTCTATGTAGAACATGTTAATCTGACACCTCGTAAGGTGATTCAGTTAGAAGGGTTGCTATCCAGAGAGCTATTCAGTGAGATAACTAAATATGCATTCAATCACTACGAGTGGCCAGAGAGTCTAGATAGTGAAGTTGACCGTATCACTCTTGAATATCGTACCAAAGGGAATTTAGGGCGTGATAAGGCTAGTGTTAAACGTGCACTGTATACAGCGTTAGCAATGGGCTTGTGATGGTTCGACTCCCTCACTAGCTATTACCAGTTAAATAAACAATTAGAATCGAGGAACCTTTTTTATTTTTGTTACCCTAGCCTTGCATAGCTGGTGGCAGGGCTAAATACAACGTATGGGAGGTGGTAGCCTAATCCTTCTTTATGCTTGTAATAAAAAAGACCCAGACTAATGCCTAGGACTGTTCAAACGCTAATAATATTATTATACCATAAAGGAACGTATTTATGAGAACAGTGGAACGACTGCAACGAATCAAAGCGCTTGATAAATATATTGACAGTCAGATAGAACAGATTAAACGACTGGAATCGCAAGCGCTAAAAGTAACGGCTAGTGCTATGCAGACTGATATGGTCCAAGGGGGCAAACGTAAGGGCAAGGATGATATCTATGTAGAACTTATGACGGCTAGGGAGGAAGTAGAACGGTTTACTGCTGAAGCTATCAAGCAGAAACTAGACTTCCGCCGTCAAATCGCAGAGGTGGGGGATATAGATGCACGATCCCTGCTCCAGATGGTATATATAGACCAGCTGGATATCTGGCAGATATGTGACCGCATGGGCTTTAGTAAAGCTACCTACTATGTGAAGCTAAGACAAGCTGAGAAGTATTTGGACTAATCTGCACTAGTCTATACTAATCTATAGTGCATCATACTCTAGTCATGGTAATATAGTATTATCGAATCAGAAGGACACATTAGTGTTCTTCTTTTATTTATCTGAGAGGAGGTATACCCATGCCGATGGTCAGACGATGCAAGGCAGATGGATGCCATGCTCTAACAGAGAGACCAGCACACTACTGTACTACACACAAGGACATGGAAGCAGCATACACAGAGGAGAGACAGAGATACTCACGGACAAGATACAACACACGAGTAAGGAACCGAGATGATGAGAGCAAGGAACGCTACGCATTCTATCGCTCGAAGACTTGGTCATCTATTCGTAGGATAGCTTTGGAACGTGACAACTATCTATGTCAGTACTGTCTAGCGTTGGGTGTGACCACACCAGACGCACGTATAGGCGACCACGTAACACCCGTTGAAATAGCTCCAGAACTTAGAACTGAAATTTCAAACGTAGTAGCTACATGCAGAAGCTGTGATAACACCAAGAGGACTTTGGAACAAGGAATATATGGTACTGGTCAAAATAGAACAAAACAGAACACTGAGCTACGACTTTCCG
>NZ_CM002133.1:2354545-2355762 GCF_000448665.1 Streptococcus sp. HSISS2
ACGGTGAGCCATTGTGTGTTTTAAAGTTAACAACCTTAGAGAATGTCTTATCTGTTTCATTCGACTTGCGACCGAGGAAATAGATGTCTACACCCTTTATGTTCCCAGTGGCAAACGTTTGAATATTGAACGAATAATCAGTGTTTCGTTTGACTGGAAAACGTAGCGTAGACGTTGGCACTAATGATGATGATGTCTTTAGCAAGAATAGCGGTCTAGCGCCATTGTAGTAAAACCCATGGCTTGAAATGGACAGATTAGAGTTAGGTTGCGGTGCTTCCCAATAGCCCCAATTATCCAGATTTTCTGGAAACGCTGAGTTGCGAATGAAATTCTCACCACCTACTGATACACTGCCAGCCGTGTCATTCCACGAATAATCAGCTGGGTTAGTGCTATCCGATTTGTCGAAATTAGTACATACACCCAAATACTGCTTATTGCCATCTTGCGTCAGACTGAAACCTGTTCGTCCATCGGCACTATCCGCATAAGCGAAATGGACATAAGGTGTGCGCCCGTCTGCTCCGGGCTTACCGGGAATACCATCCTGTCCATCGCTACCCTTCCATTTAGACCATCGGTAATCTTGTGGATTCCGACTATGCGTAGTATTGAAATCTTGGTACATGCCGATAAACGCCTTATTAGTGTCGGTTTGGCTAAAACCGCTACCGGAGACCGTGTCAGCGTAAGCTATGTGGGTGTACTGGGTTTTACCATCGACACCCTTAACCCCGGGTATGCCTTGGTCACCTTTCGGGCCTTGCAAGCCTTGAGGACCGACGGGACCGGTTAAACCACGTTCACCTTGTACCCCTTGCGGTCCTTGCAAACCTCTATCACCTTTAGGACCTGCTGGCCCTGGGTCACCTTTATCTCCCTTAACGCCATTCCTACCGTCCGAGATATTTAAAAAAGTAACTTCTTCTGAAGCTACTTCTTTATTATCAACCCATGCGGAAACCGTCAAGGCTGTTGGTTGAGTAATCTCTGACGCTACCACGTCGTAGGTCATACCCACGTATTTAATGGTACCGTCAATTACGAAACGCCAAGTCGCATTAACTGTTTTGTCGCCTTGTTTCAAGACTGGTCGAACTGTTGAGCGACCAACACCGTTTTTAAATGCCGTTCCGTTTGTAGTTGTGATTTCGACACGGTATGGCAAGGCTCTTGCTGCAATTTCATCAATGCGTTGTTGCAAATCAGACGAT
>NZ_CM002133.1:2355774-2359068 GCF_000448665.1 Streptococcus sp. HSISS2
GATTCTTATCATCGGTTCCTAGAGAGTAAGGGAATTCAGCCATCCATGTCACGTAAAGGAAATAGTCCAGACAATGGCATGATGGAGTCCTTCTTTGGCAGTTTGAAATCGGAAATGTTTTATGGTTACGAAAAGACGTTTAAATCACTTAATCAATTGGAACAAGCTATTGTAAACTATATTGATTATTACAATAACAAACGAATTAAGGTAAAACTAAAAGGACTCAGTCCTGTGCAATACAGAACTAAATCCTTTGGATAAATTAAATGTCTAACTTTTTGGGGTCAGTACACAATTCGGGCTATTTTTATTATCTCCTTTGGAGAAATAATTTTATTTCGTAAGCTAATGTGAAAATCGTTGCGTTCAAGAAGCCCAGCATAAAGATTCTGTGAACCAAGGCAAAATAGGCAATATAGATAAGCGTCGCCAGTAGATAGGCAAGAATGAGATAGTGCCATTTTTAATCTGATTATCTCGAACAACTTTTTCTTTGACGGCCTTGTCCTCCTTGATTAGCTTCTCTAAACTGGTATGAAAAGTTTCGCTGATAGTTAACAAGTTACCAATATCAGGTAAACCGACTTCTGACTCCCACCGAACAATGGCTGAACGAGAAACATGGAGCTTTTGAGCTAGATCATCTTGAGTTAGTCCGTGTTTCTGACGGATTTCCTTAAGAACCTGAGAGACTTTCATAGCCCCTCCTTTCAACCTTATTTTACAGAGGTCTAGGGCTAGGAACAAGAACTTTTCTTAATGAGGATTGTTAGGATTCATAACAAAATACTCCAGCCCTGATTACAAGGCTGGAGTGCTAATGTAAATCTGCTTATTCACTAGCTAGGGCATCAATTGGATTGAGTCTAGCTGCCTTACCAGATGGTGCAAGGCTAGCAATCAGGGCAATCAGCAAACCAATGATGACGGTCGTGATTGTCGTAGTTAGGGACACTTGGATAATGTCAAATTTAATGGTAGAGTAAACCAATTTATTAACCAAAAGTTGAACGGCTAGGGCGGTAATGATGGCTAAGATATTAGCAGATACGCCTAGTAGCAGACTTTCATTGACAAAGAGGCGACGAATATCTTTCCGTCTAGCTCCCATAGCCCGCAGAACACCGATTTCCTTGGTTCTTTCGGTAACGCTCATGTAAGTAGTCGCTACAATCATGAGGATACTTACTAGAAGAGAAATACCAGCAACCAAGGCCAGAACAACCCCGACGATATAGGTGATTTGTACAATAGAGTTTAGCATTGCGCCGACACCTGTGATGCTATAGAGCACCTTTCCGTTTTTCTTCAAGGCTCGAGCATCGTTTTGCGCCTGTTTGGTATTGTTCAAATTATCAACACTAGCTGTAATGAAATTAGGTTTTAACTTAGCTCCTTGCTTAGTCGCAGCTTTTTGTAAACTATCCATAGAAACCAGATTCATCTGCTCTGTTGTCCCTGAAATAGTATATTCTTTAGTAATGGTAACAGGTTTCCCGTCGTCACCCAAGGCGGTTAGCCCGATGGTCACCTTCTTACCAACGGCCTTTTTAACATCCTTAGAAATATTTTTCTTGGCATAATCTTTTGAAACAACAATTTGGTCTCCCTTAGGCATGGCCTTATTTGAGATATTCTTCTTTACGATAGTATCATTTGTTGTCTGTAAAATACTATTTTGTACGGTTTTATCTTTATAACTGATGGTAAAAGTGGGGGCGTAATAGCCATATTCTGTCTTGGTAACATGCTTAATGTTACCAATTCTATCTTTATCCTTGCCAGTCATGCCAGTGCTAGTTAGTGCATCGGTATTTTTAAGGGTAACTTGAAAAGCCTTTGGATTAGCGATTTCATCTATAAAGCTATTCATATAGCCTCTTGCACCATTACCGAGGCCCAGGAAGAACATGACAGAAAAGAGACCTATAGCCATCCCAATCGTAATGATGAGGTTTTGCTTCCAAGCATTTTTAAAGTGAGCCCAGGCCATTTTCCAACTAGCTCCCCTGGTCAAAGGTCTGGAAGATAGTTCTTCTAAGTCGTTTCCTGTTGAGAATGGATCACGTATGCGCTCATCGGCAGTTATTTGGCCATCGGTCAGGGAGACGATTCGTGTTCCTGCCTCAGCGACTTCTTGAGAGTGAGTAACTACGATAACAGTTTTGCCTGACCTAGCAATATCTTGTAAAATTTTGAGAACCTCTTTGGTATTTTGAGAATCCAAAGCACCGGTTGGTTCATCGGCGATGATAATCTCAGGATTGCTGGCCAAGGCCCGAGCAATAGCAACTCTTTGTTTTTGCCCACCAGATAATTGGGCAGGCTTTTTCTTGCGGTGCTCATAAAGACCAACTTGTTTCAAAAGTTTTTCAGCCTGAGCCAGCTGTTCCTTATGTGATAGCTTAGTCATTTTTAGGCTAGTCAGAACATTGTCTAGCACACTGAGGTAGTTCACCAAATTGAAGGATTGAAAGATAAAACCAATGGTTTGGCGGCGATACTCATCCATGGCCTTCTCACCCTTATTTTTTGCGGTTGTCCTTTGATAATAACATCACCGGAATAATTTCGGTCCAAGCCGCCAATAATATTCATTAGAGTGGATTTTCCTCCACCAGATTCTCCAAGGATACTAATGAAATCTCCTTGATCAAAGGAAAGGTCGATTCCTTTTAGGACGGGAAATTCTTCTTTACCTAGGTAATAAGATTTGTGGATATCTTTTAATTGTAATAGGCTCATAATGGCCCCCTCTTGTTCTATTTTGTGATATTGAAATGGTACTATTATTTAAATAGCCTGTCAAGAATTTTCTGGCCCCGTTGTAAAATGAGGTGCAACAAAAAAAGACAAGCTTATCTGATATACTAAAGTTGCGAAACAAAGTATAAGGAAAGAGATAAGCATGTCCACCACAAATTGTACCACAAAACAACCCTATTGCCACCTCTCAGAGGTAGAACGAGGAAAAATCGAGGCCTTCCTATCAGAAGGGTTGAAACCAGCTGAGATTGCTAGACGTTTGGGAAGAAGTCGCTCCACCATTTTACATGAAATCAAGCGTGGGACGACAAAACAAGTCAAGCAGGTAAATGGTAAAAAGGTCTACTTTGACCACTACTTCGCTGACCTAGCTCAAAGGCGTTACGTTGAAGGGCGACAAGGAATTGACTACCTCAAACTCGAAAAGGTATCTGAGCACTTTCTAAAGGCCTTTGAAGAAGCCATGAAGGCCTCTCCCAGAGTTCATAGTGTAGACAGCTTCGTTTATGCTTATAAAGAGGAACA
>NZ_CM002133.1:2359080-2360810 GCF_000448665.1 Streptococcus sp. HSISS2
AAGATTCAGAAAACGCAGTCTACACAGGGACAGTAACTTACATCACGGAAGATGAATATCCAATTGAAAAATGATAAAGAAAGGAAAAATAATATGTCACTTAAAATTACAAAACAACGTACAATCAATGCAGAATTTAATATCGAAGAAGAAGGAGCTACAATCCTTGTCAAGCAAACATTTATCAGTATAGATTCCAATGCGGTTTCTACGGTTCAAGAAAATCTGCTTAATGCAGAACTTTACGCTAAACATCGTCAAGAAATGCGTACAGACGAACGTGCATTGCGTGATTTGCGTTACAAAATTGAAGATGAAGTTTTGGCAGAATCAACAACAACAGGAGCTTAATCAATGCACAAACCAAATGGTATTTTTGGGATTTTTGATGTTGTCAAAGAATTTTATGAGTACGGTATCGATGAACATCTATGGGTGTTTTTGCTGATTGTGATTATCGGTTGCGATATTGTCTTAGGCGTTTCCAGAGCGTGGGCTTTTCATGAGCTTTCAAGTTCAAAATTCCGTAAAGGTCTAGTAAGTCATACGGCTATGATCTTTTTTGTAGTAATCTTCTATCCGTTTGCTGTTTTTATGAACTTAGGAAGTTTGATAGATACATTTATTTTTGCCATGATTGCAGCTTATGGCTCTAGTATCTTAGCCAACTTGTCAGCATTGGGCGTGGAAATTCCCTATTTTGACAAGTATATTAAGAAAAACATCGATAAAGAAAAATTTATTTTGACCTCAGAATCTGAGGAAGAAAAAGGAGAAAAAGAAAATGATTAATTTTAAACTACGTTTGCAAAACAAAACCACTCTTATTGCTCTTATCTCAGCAGTATTTCTCATGTTGCAGCAATTCGGACTTCACATTCCAAGCAATATCCAAGAGGGTGTAAATACTTTCGTTGTGATCTTGGTTATCCTCGGTATCGTTACAGACCCAACTACAAAGGGTGTGGCAGATAGCGAGCAAGCATTGAACTATCACGCGCCTCGTGAGGACTAGTCTAATCTACAGATAACAACAAGATTTCATTGAAATAGAAAGGAGAAACATGACAACGAAAACACAGTTATTAAACACTCTTGATAGTCTTGTGAATCAACGTGTCACGGTGCCGACTAACCCTTACGGTGGGCAATGTGCCGCTTTAGTTGACTATGTCTTACAATATGCTGGCTTGTTTAACTATGATTTCAGCTACATGAACGCCATTGACGGGTTGAGCCGTGCTGAAAGTCTAGGACTTAAAGTCACACGTTTTAACGGCTCTAACAATCCCCCTGTCGGTAGTGTATGGGTAACTAACTGCTTACCATATCACCAGTTCGGTCATATCGGTTTTATTGCAGCAGAAAACTCAGACGGTACAGTTACCACCATCGAACAGAATATTGATGGAAACGCTGATTGCTTGGAGAATGGCGGGTGGACTCGAAAGGTAACTCGTAACCTCGATAGCGCTGGTAATTTCAGCTATATTGATTGGAGTGCGCCAAGTCAACAAATGGTTGGATGGTTCGAATTGCCGTTTGACGGGATGACACAGGATAATTACTTTATCGACGTGTCAGCTTACCAACCGGGAGACCTTACAAGTATCTGTCAAGCAGTTGGAACTAACAACACAGTTATTAAGGTTACTGAAGGCACTGGTTGGGTTAGCCCAGTGGCCACTCAGCAAACCAACACAAGTAACTGTATTGGTTACTACCACTTT